>NZ_QKYN01000015.1 GCF_003258295.1 Streptacidiphilus pinicola
CCCACGCCGACAAGGCCTACGACATCCCCGACCTGCGGAAATGGTTACGAGGTCAGCGGATCGGTGTGCGCATCGCCCGCAAGGGCATCGAGTCCAGCGAACGTCTCGGCCGCCGCCGCTGGGTCATCGAACGCACCATGAGTTGGCTGACCGGCTACCGCCGACTCAACCACCGCTACGAACGCGACCCCCGCAACTACCTGGCCTTCCTCGGACTCGCCGCAGCCGTCTGCTGCTACAAACGCCTCATCCGACTCACCACATAGGACACGGTCTAAATGGTGGACGGTGTGTTGTGCGAACGCAGCGGCGAGAGAAGCCGGTCACCCAGCAACCCGGTCAGCGAGGAGTCCGTTCCGGGTGCGGGTCGTTCCGCCTGGTCCCGCAACCACCCGGCCAGAGCGGACAGTTCCCGACGAGAGCGAAGCATGCGGGAAACCCCTTTCTCGCTGGCTGAGCGGCCCGCGGTAACTTGTTCTAACGGCTGGCGCTTCGTACGAGGTCGACCAGATCGAAGCGGCTCCGGGCCGCCGAAAGTCGCTCCCTTAGGCCAGCCGCAGCACTCCGGTAGCTCGGCTCCTCCAAGATCTGCCGCACGCTGTTCAGGAGTCCCCTCGCGGTGATCGGCAAAGACCAGTGCCCGGCCAGAGGTATCGACGGATGGACGGCGTCATCGACCCGCCATTCGAGTGGTCTGCGGTATGCGGGGTACAGCATCCCTGCACCGTGCTGCTCAGCCCGTACCGCCCACGCGGCCTCCGACGACGTCCAAGGCAAGCACAGCACCGGAACTGACCGCTCCAAAGCGTGCACCAACGTGGTGCCCCCGTGGGTGATCACCAAGTCCGCCTCGTCCAGCAGAGCCAGATACCGATGCACCGGAACCATGCCGAGGAACGTGTCACCGGTACGGAAGTAGGGCGAGTATCGCGCGCCCCCGAGAACAGCGAACTCAACGTTGCGCTCTGCCCTCACCACCGCTGCGAGTGCCTGTGGGTAGGTCGACTCCGGTCGGTTGTTCCCCTCCGCCAGGTAGGAAACGACGAGGGGCCTTCGACGCGGTCGACGGTCCAGTGGCGCAGGCGGCGTCATGATGGGGCCCACGTATACGTCGTTCGTGCGTTGCTGCACCGGATCCAGCACCGGGCAACTCGGTATGAGATTGAGGTCTCCCTCGAAAATCTCCCGCTCGTCTTCGTAAGGAGCCAGGCCCCACTGTGCGCGGCTGTGGTTGAAGCTCCGCAGGCACCCGGGAAGCGGACGGCCATTCAATTCGTGTAGCTTCCACGCACCGAGTGAGGGCCCTGAGCGCAGTCCGTGCGCCATCGCCAGGGAGACCACCGGTACGCCAGCCGACTCGGCCGCGGTCTGGAGGGTGTCGTGGTAGTCGTTGATCACCAAGTGGGGTTGGAACGCGCGCAGGACCTTAAGCACTCGACCGGTGTTGGCTGTGACGAAGTCCTGGTCGCCGAAACCCAGAGCGAGGCGTCGCTGCGCATGCCGGAAGGCATGCGAATACACCGGCAGCGGCTTCGAAGGCCACCGCCCCTCCGGGCGGTTGTTCACCTCGGCGATGTCCGCTTCAGGGGCGAGCGCGCGAATCCGGGCAACCTTCGCCCTGCTAGAGATGATCAGATAACGGTCGCCGCGCTGTCGCAGGAGCGTGGCCAGATGGGCTACCCGGGCCAGATGGCCTTCCCCGCCATCCCAGAAGGACAGCACTACCCGCAAGACTCTCTCCCCCCGACGGTGATCGCCGACTGGCTGCTCCCACAATTCTGCCCGGATGCAAAGGGATGCGCATGAGAGTTGTCCACCTATGAGCACATCTCGCCGCGCTGGCTCTCGGGGTGGTGGGTCAGGGCCAGGACATCACGACCGGGATGTGGGCCTATCGAAAAGGCAGGGGCCGTCTCGATCACCGAGACCGTCGGCGATGATGGGAACCGCGTCAGCCAAGCAGAGACATCCCGCCCGCCCTGACTTTCCGAGCCGGATAGGACTTCCGGGAGTCCCGAGGTGCAGGCCGCCCTGTCCCGGCAGGGCCGCTACCAGGACGTCGGCTAGAACATGCGCGTCAAGGAGGTGCGGATATCCGACACCGACCGGTTCGTGATCTGCCACAACCCCGAAGCGGCCGAGCGCGACCGGCACATGCGCGAACAACTCGTCACCCAGCTGGCCGACTTGATCGCCGACACCGACAAGCTCAGCGACTTCAAGCGGGGCGAACTGCGCGGGAGGATCGCCGACAAGCCCGGCCTGAACCGCTACCTTCGCGCCTGTGAGGCTCGTAAAGTCATCGCTGCAGGTGGGGATGGCGTGAGAGGCGTTTGTCGGCGGCTGGGATGCTGCAGAAGTGATCGTCTCGATGGTGTACCGGATCACCCGCGCGTTGCTGTCCGTGCCGGGCGTCCTGCTGCGCCGCAACACGGCCAAGGACGCCGAGCTGCTGGTGCTGCGGCATGAGAATGCGGTGCTGCGTCGGCAACTTGGGGGTCCGGTCCGTTACGAGCCCGCGGACCGGTTCTGGTTGGCTGCGCTGTCGTCGCTGATACCGCGCTGCGACTGGCGCCGTGTCTTCCCGATCACCCCGGGGACGTTGCTGGCGTGGCATCGCAGGCTGATCGCGAAGCGGTGGGACTACTCCCACCGACGCCGCCCTACCGGTCGCCCACCGACGAACGCGGCGCTCAAGAAGCTGGTACTGCGACTCGCGCAGGAGAACCCGCGGTGGGGCCACCGGCGGATCCAGGGTGAACTGGTCCGGCTGGGGCATACGATCGCGCCCTCCACGGTCTGGCAGATCCTGCACGCGGCCGGCATCGACCCGGCCCCACGTCGTACCGGCCCGAGTTGGCGCGAGTTCCTCACCGCCCAGGCCGAGGGGATCGTCGCGGCGGACTTCTTCCACGTTGACACGATCACCGGTAGGCGGCTGTACGCCCTGGCGTTCCTGGAACACGGCACCCGCAAGCTCCACGTCACCGGCGTGACCGCCCATCCCACCGCGCAGTGGGCGACCCAGCAGGCCCGCGACTTCACCGCCAACCTCGGCAGCCGCGTCGAGTCGCTCCGATTCGTGCTGCGCGACCGCGACAGCAAGTACACCGACGCCTTCGACGCCGTCTTCGCGGCCGAAGGCATTGATGTGCTGCTCAGCTCACCCCGGGTGCCGCGGATGAACGCCCATTGCGAGCGCGTCATCGGCACGATCCGCCGCGAGGCGCTCGACCACGTTCTGGTCATCAACGAGGCCCACGCCCGACGCGTCCTCGCGGAATACCAGGAGCACTACAACGCCCACCGACCGCATCGCTCCCGAGACCAACGGCCACCCGAAGCCCCGCAACAGCCGCCGGACCTGTCCGCGGGTGCACCGGGCAAGCTCCTACGCACCCGTGTCCTCGGCGGAGCCATCAACCAGTACCAGTACGTGGCTTGAGCTGCGGCGATGACTTTTCGAGCCCCACACGCGCCGAACCGGGTGCCTCAGCAGCCATGAGAAGTGTTGTATCAAGTGCATCATTGTTGCGTCCACTGCCCCAGTCCTGGCCAGCCCCCGTCAAGGCCTCGACCCGAAGGCGGAGTTAGGCGGTTGACCAGCGGAAGGAACGACGCCGCGTGCGACGAACTGTTGCATGAACTGCCATTCATCCCGTTGCGGCCGCTTCCCCCCACGCGGTCGCCGGAGCGGTACGGGACGCCGAGAACATCACCGACCGCAACCCAGGTCGGGACTGACTTTTCCGGCCCGGCGTCGACCAAGCGATCGTGCACGCCTTCGAACGGATCCTGGCCGCTCGGAGCGCACCTCCGGCCTTCTCGCCGCGATCGCCGTGGCGAACGAGGCGTGTTTCTCCCGCGCGGCCTACCTACCGCTCCTCGATAGCCAAGATCATCCGGGGAGCATCCTGGGGGCTCCAGATGCTCCCCGGTCTGAAACCGACACCCTCGCTGCCGAGATCACTCGTCTCCACCGCGAGGACCGAGAGCTGCGCTCTCGGCACGCGGCTGAGCGACGGGAGCTGCGAGCAGCGATCGCGACCTACGCCAACCAGATCCAGGCCCTCGCCCTACGCGTAGCGGAACTGGAACAGGCCAACGCTTCCATGCGTACACGCCTCCAGCAGTCCGACAACGCCGTCGGCGCCCTGCTGCCCCCGCGTGGCAGCGGGCTTGACCACGCTGGCCGAGCCGAGTGGGCCGACAAGTCTCACCAACGCTGACCGGCGGGCGCTGTCCCCGCTGGTCTGGGCCCGGTTAGAGCTGCAGATGAGAACCGGCTCGACCAAAGGTCGACAGCGACGGTACCCAGCTGGGAGCTCAGCAAGAGCGGCGGAGCCACGGTCCGTTCCGGGTCAGCTGGGGCTGCCGCTGATCGCGTGGGCGGGGTCGGCAGCCCACGATGACAGTAGACGCAGCGCGTCGTGGGTGGGGCTGCCTGCTTCCGCGGTCCAGACGATGATCTGCAGGTCGGGGTCGGCGGCCCAGGTGACGGCGTTCCAGTCCAGGTGCAGGTCGCCGACGACGGGGTGGCGCAGGTGCTTGGTGCCGGTGCCGCGGGTGGCGACGTGGTGGTCGGCCCACCACTGGCGGAACTGGGCATCCTGGACGGACAGTTCGCCGACGAGTTCGGCCAGCTTGGCATCGCCGGGGTTGGCCGCGTTGTGGCGGCGCATCTGGGCGATGGCCAGGCGGGTCACGCCTTCCCAGTCCGCGTAGAGCTCGCGCATCGCGGGGTCGGCGAACAGCATCCTTATGTAGTAGCGGTGCTTCTCGGGGATCTGCGCGAAGTCGGTGATCAAGGCGGCGCCCATGGTGTTCCAGGCGACGATCTCGGTGCGCGGGCCGATCACGAATGCGGGGGTGTGCGCCATGTCGTCGAGCATGCGTTGCAGCTGCACCTGGACCCGGGGGCGGGGCGCGCGGCGCGGCGGCCGGTACTCGTCCTTGGCGCCGAGCTCGTAGAGGTAGTCGCGCTGGTCGTCGTCCAGGCGCAGCACCTGGGCCAGGGATGCCAGCACGGCCGGCGAGGCGGGCATGCGGCCTTGTTCGAGGCGGGAATAGTAGTCGGTGCTGATCGCGGCCAGCACGGCGACTTCCTCCCGGCGCAGGCCCGCGACGCGGCGCGGGCCGCCGTCGGGCAGGCCGACAGCGGCCGGGGTCAGCTCGGCGCGGCGCGCTTTGAGGAATTCCCCCAGGTCGTTGCGGTGGTCATCGCGCTTCATGGCACCAGCCTGGCACCCGTGTGCGGTGTTGTCAGGGGGAGGGTTTTGTCCCTGGATGTGCGTTCGATCCGCGCCCCCGTACACCACCCAGGTCGGTTGGCCGGCTCGCCCGGGGTCACAGTTGCAGGACGATGCGGCCGCGGAGGCCTCCGGCGTCCAGGAGCTGGTGGGCCTGCTGGGCCTGGTCGAATGGGAGCACCTGCGCGACGCGGAGCGTCAGCTGTCCGTCCTTGGCTTGCTGGCGCAGGCGGTCCAGCTTGACCTGTTCCTGCGCGTAGCTGAACACAACGATCGACTTGATGACGACTCCCCGCTCGCGGACGCCGTCGCCGCCGCGCACGCTCACCATCATTCCTTGGTCGCGGACGGCGGGCGTGGCCAGTTCTCCCAGGGAAGCGGCGTCCACCAGGGCGTCGACGCCCTCCGGGACGTGTGCGCGCACCTGCTGCGCGTACTCGGGGCCACGAGGTAGGACCAGGTCAGCACCCAGCTCTTTGACGAGTGCCTCATCCTTGGGGCTGGCGTCGGCGATGACCTTCAGGCCGTCGTCCTTGGCGAGCTGGATGACGTATCCGCCGACCGCGCCCGCGGCGCCGGTCACGGCCAGGGTCTGGCCCGGGGCGAGACCCAGGGTGTCCAGGGCGAGGCGCGCGGTCAGGCCGTTCATTGGCAGCGAGGCGGCCTGCGCATCGCTCGCGCCCACCGGCGCCTTGACCACGGAGCGGGCGGGCACGGTGACGTACTGGGCGTAGGCGCCGTGGCTCTGGTTGGGGACGACGATGGCCATCACGCGGTCGCCGACCCGCAGATCGGTCTCCGTACCCTGGCCGATCTGGTCGACAACGCCGGCAGCGTCCATGCCGGGGACGAAGGGCGGTACGGCGGTCGGCGCGACCGCCAGCCCTCGGCGTATCAGCGAGTCGATCGCGTTCACGCCCGCGGCAGACACTTTGATGCGGATCTCTCCCGGGCTGGCTTCCGGGACGGGCAGGTCCAGCATGTGCAGCGACTCGGGGCCGCCGAACTGCGTCACTCCAACAGCCTTCACGGTGATCACTTCCGTAGCTTTGCGCGGTGGCCGAGGCCGGGCGCGGCTCTGGTCAATTGGATGCGCGGCCCCGTCTGCGTCAGCGGGCCCGCACTGACCGGGGCGGTGAGGGGGCGGACCGGGTGCCCGGCAGCGCACGCTGCCGGGCACCCGGTCCTCGCCGTGGGCGTGCTGGGTGTCAGCTGAGGGCCTTGACGACTTCCTGGGCCAGTGGGACGGCCGAGTACGGGTTCTGGCCGGTGAACAGGGTGCGGTCCACCTCGACGTGCGCCGTGAACGGCTCGCTCTCGCGGTAGTCGGCGCCCAGCTCGGCGACCAGGCGGTCCTGGAGCAGCCACTTGGCGCGGTCGGCGAGGCCGTTCTGCCGTTCCTCGGCGTTGGACAGGCCGGTCAGCCGGTAGCCGTGGAACGGGGAGTTGCCGTCGGCGTCGAGGGTGGCCAGCAGCGCGGCCGGGCCGTGGCAGACCAGCGAAATGGGCTTGCCGGAGGCGAGCCAGTCGGTGAGCAGTTTCCCGGAGGCGGCGTTGTCGGGCAGGTCCTCCATGGGACCCCAGCCGCCGGGGACGAAGACGGCGTCGTAGTCGTCGATGTTGACGTCCTCGATGCGCATCGGGTGCTGCAGTTCGGTGGCCTCGCGCAGTGCCTTCTTCATGGCCTCGGCACCTTCCTCGCCCCCGTTGAAGTCCGGGGTCAGGCTGAGGGCGTCGGCGGTCGGCGGGACGCCGCCCGGGGTGGCGCAGGCGATGTCGTAGCCGGCCTCCTTGAAGACCGCGTAGGGGCCGAGCGCCTCCTCGGCCCAGAACCCGGCCGGCTGCTGGAAGCCGTCGGCCAGGGTCCAGTGGGTGGCGGCGGTGACCAGGAAAAGGATCTTTGCCATGGGAATGCTCCCTGAGGATCGGATGGGTGGTGGTGGGGTGGGTCAGCCCTTGAGGGCTTCCTGCAGCACGTGGCTGTCGGCGGCCTGGATCAGGTGGGCGAGCTTGCCGTCCGCGACAGTCCAGAAGTGGATGAAGCGGACGTCCGCGGTGTTCCCGGTCTTCGTCTCGGCGTGGTAGTGCCCGAGGACGAAGACGTGGCCCTCTTCGTCGCCGAAGAACTGCTCCGCCCTGGCGCCGAAGGTCTTGTAGCTCGGCATGATCGGGCCGAAGAAGTCCCGGCCGACGCTGTCCCAGCCGTGGTAGACGCCGCTGTTGGGGAAGCCGGGGGTGATGTCCCAGACCAGGTCCGGGGACATGATCTCGGTGGTGACCTCGGGGGCCATGCCGGAGTCGTACAGGCGGCGGACGAGGGCGATGTTCGGGTTGTCGGACATGGTTGTGCTCCTTGGACGGTGCGGGGGTGAATGCGGTGCGGTGGGATGTGCCAGATCAGGCGGCCAGGGCGGCGCGGCCCGCGGCGAAGACTGCGGTCTCGCGGGCGACGCGGGCGCCCAGGTGCTCGGCGGTGGCGATGTCGGACTTGTGCACGGCATCGGGGCCGGCGTCGACGGGGGTCTGCGCTGCCGCGCCGGCGAAGTATCCGAGCCGGTTCAGATCCATCTCGCTGCCGGTGGTCGCGGCCCAGCCCGGCTGGATCCCGAGGCTGACCCAGTGCATGGCGTGCTGGGCGGCCATGGTGACGAAGTAGTCCAGGGTGTAGGACTTGTCGCCCGCCTTGGCGCCGGAGTTGGTGAAGCCGGCGGCGAGCTTGCCCGCCCAGGTCTGGGTGTACCAGCGCTTGCTGCTCGCCTCGGCGAAGGCGTGGAAGGCGGCCGACGCGGTGCCCATGTAGGTGGGCGAGCCGAAGACGATCGCGTCGGCGGCGTCCAGCTCGGCCCACTGCTCGTCGGTGATGGCGTCGACCGCGATGGACACCACGTCGGCCCCCTCGGAGGCGGCGCCCCGGGCCACCGCCTCGGCCAGGACGGCGGTGTGGCCGTAGCCGGAGTGGAACGCTATGGCGACGCGGGGCCGGACCGGAGAAGTCATGACGGTACTGCTCCTCGAAAAGGAGGGAATCGGGGGTACGTCCACCACACTGCACCGCCCGGACTCGGGGAAACAGGGACGGATTACTCCCCGGATGATTTCGTCCCGCCTTTCGAGTGAATCCGATCCATGGGCTGGAGATTCGCCCGATTGCCGAGGGGCGGGGAAGATCCGGTCCAGGTATGTTGACGCCCGGCAAGAGCCACCGCGAATAATTCAAGGGGGGAGAGATTCCTCCCTCCTTCTTTCCTAGACAGACGCACATACTGGCGCCACGGGCGCCCGCGCCCCCGTCGCGGACGGCTTCTCCACGAGTGCCGGCGTCTGCACGGGTGTGCCCGGCACTACCCAACCGCGGCGCGGTCCGACCGGTCCGGGGCCGGACAGGGGCCGAGACGAGAAGGGATGAAAGATCATGGATGCTTCGGCGCAGATCGGCGTGACAGGGCTGGCGGTGATGGGCCGCAACCTGGCCCGGAACTTCGCACGCAACGGCTACACCGTGGCTCTGCACAACCGCACCGCGGCCCGGACCCGGGCTCTGGTGGAGGAGTTCGGCCGCGAGGGGTCCTTCGTGCCGTGCGAGTCGGCCGAGGAGTTCGTGGCCGCGCTCGAACGCCCCCGACGCCTCATGATCATGGTGAAGGCCGGGGACGCCACCGACGCCGTCATCGACGAGTTCGCCCCGCTCCTGGAGCCGGGCGACATGATCATCGACGGCGGCAACGCCCACTTCGCCGACACCCGCCGCCGCGAGAAAGCCCTGCGCGAACGCGGCATCCACTTCGTCGGCACCGGCGTCTCCGGCGGCGAGGAAGGCGCCCTGCACGGCCCCTCAATCATGCCCGGCGGCTCCACGGAGTCCTACACCGTCCTCGGCCCGATGCTGGAGAAGATCAGCGCCCACGTGGAGGGCGAACCCTGCTGCACCCACATCGGCACCGACGGCGCCGGACACTTCGTCAAGATGGTCCACAATGGCATCGAGTACGCCGACATGCAGCTCATCGCCGAGGCCTACCACCTGCTGCGCGACGTCGCCGACTACACCCCGGCCGAGATCGCCGAGATCTTCCGCCGCTGGAACAAGGGACGCCTCAACTCCTATCTCATCGAGATCACCGCCGAGGTCCTCGCCCACACCGACCCCGCCACCGACGCGCCGTTCGTTGACATCGTGCGCGATGCCGCCGAGCAGAAGGGCACTGGACGCTGGACCGTGCAGACCGCGCTCGACCTCGGCTCACCGGTCACCGCCATCGCCCAGGCCACCTTCGCCCGCGTCGCCTCCTCCCGCTCCGAACTGCGCGCGGCCTACCGGCCGCTGCCCGGTGGCACAGCTCAAGAGCTCCACCGGCACGAGGCCGAGCGCTTCACCGAGCAGGTCGAGCAGGCCCTGTACGCGTCCAAGGTCATCGCCTACGACCAGGGCTGGACCATGATCCGCGACGGCGCCGCCGAGTACGGCTGGGACATCGACCTCGGTGAGGTCGCGAAGATCTGGCGTGGCGGGTGCATCATCCGCGCCGCGTTCCTCGACCGCATCCGCGCCGCGCACGCCGCCAACCGAGACCTGGTCAGCCTGCTGGCCGAGGATCGGTTCGCGGCCGAGGTCGCCGACGCCCAGGTGCCCTGGCGCGAGGTCGTGGCGATCGCCGCCCACCGCGGCATCCCGGTGCCGGCCTTCTCCGCCTCCCTCGCCTTCTACGACACCCTGCGCAGTCAGCACCTGCCCGCCGCACTCATCCAGGGCCTGCGGGACTTCTTCGGCGCCCACACCTACCACCGCACCGACCGCGACGGCAGCTACCACACCCACTGGGCCGAATCCGGCCGCCCGGAATCCCGCACCGACATCTGACCGGCTGTCACCCTGCCTACGTTCTCGGCGGGAATTCCCGCGCGCTCCTTTTTCGGGCACGCACGTGCACGTGGCCGCGCGGGGGCGTCGGGAATTCAGTCAGGCGATGGGGGGATGGATTTATCCCTGGATGACCGTGGCTGGGCGTGAAACCTTTTCATTACCGGGTCCCGGCGGCAGGCTGAGGCCGAGAAGAATGGGATGGACATCATGGTCAAGCCCGTTTCGTTCAAGAACAAGTCCATCGACATCGCCGGGCACCTCCACCTGCCCGACGACTTCCGCGAGGACCGGACGTATCCGGCTCTCGTCGGCATCCATCCGGCCGGCGGCGTGAAGGAACAGACCATCGGGCACTACGCCGCACGGCTCGCCGCCCACGGCTACGTCACCGTGGTCTTCGACGCCTCCTACCAAGGCGAGAGCGGCGGCGAACCCCGCCTCCTGGAAGACCCCACCGCCCGAGTGGAAGACGCCCGCAGCGCGGCGGACTTCCTGACCACCCTGCCGTTCGTCGACACCGAGCGCATGGGCGTCTTCGGCATCTGCGCCGGAGGCGGCTACGCGCTGGCCGTGGCCCAGACCGAGCGCCGCTTCAAGGCGGTGGCCACCGTCAGCGCCGCCCCGATGGGCGAGGGCTCCCGGGCCTTCCTCGGCCACAGCGTCCCGCCGGCCGAGCACATCAAGACCCTGGAGATGGTCGCCCAGCAGCGCACCGTGGAAGCACGCGGCGGAGAGCCCCTCTATGCCCCGTTCGTCCCCGAGACCGCCGAGGAGATCGACGAGAACACCCCCGACCTCCTGCGCGAGGGATACGACTACTACCGCACGCCCCGGGGCCAGCACCCCAATTCCAAGGGCCGCTTCCTGCTGACCAGCATGGACCGCATGTACGCGTTCTCCGCGTTCGACCAGATCCCGCAGCTGCTGACCCAGCCGATGCTGCTCATCGCCGGCAGCAAGGCGGACACCAAGGTGTTCAGCGACCAGGCCCACGAACTGTCCAACGGCCCGAAGGAACTCTTCGTCGTGGACGGCGCCACGCACATCGCGATGTACGACGTGCCCGAGTACGTCGACCAGGCGGTGACCAAGATGGTGGACTTCTTCAAGGTCCTTTGACCAGACCGGCGGGATACGAAACAAGCCGGGCGCCGCGAAGCTCGCAAACGGTTACTGCGGTCCAGAGGTGTCCTGGTGCTGGGTGGCCTGGATGTACCGGCTGGCGGGAGAGGGCTTGTTGCCCCCGGTGAGCAGTGCGGTCTCGGCGGCCTGGAGCGCGTCGAGAGCCTGGGCGGCGTCCTCAAGTCCGGGGATGCACACGCGTTCCCCGAGCCGCAGGCCCGACAGGCTGGCCGCGGCGACGTCCTCGGGCGACATCGCCCAGGGGATCTCGTGGCCGCGGCCGCCGTTCCACTCCGTGGCGACGACGCCTGGGCAGACGACCTGGGTGCGGATCGGGGTGTCGGCGAGCTCACCCGCGAGGGTGCGGGTGAAGGCCAAGGTGGCGGCTTTCGCCGCGGCGTACAGGGTGCGCCGCGGCGCTCGCGGATCGTTGGCGCCGGCACTGAAGGCCAGCAGGGAAGCGACGGTGACGATGCTGCCCTCCTTGGCGGCGAGCATCCCGGGAAGGGCGGCGCGGACCAGCTGGATCGGCGCGACGGCGTTGAGGGTGAGCAGCTTGTCGATGTCCGCCGGGTCGACGTCGGCCAGCGGCGCGTAACCGCCCGCGCCGGCGTTGCTGATCAGCAGGTGGATGTCGCCGGCGGCAAGGCGGTCGGTCACGGCGGCGATGCCGGTGCTGCTGGCGAGGTCGGCCGGCAGCACCTCGACCGCCGCGCCGTCGGCGCGCAGCTCTCGCGCCAGCTCGTCGAGTCGGTCGGCGCGCCGGGCGACCAGGACCAGGTCGTTGTCCTGCGCGAGGAGGCGTGCGTATGCGGCGCCGATTCCGGAGGAAGCGCCGGTGACGAGGGCGAGGTTTCGAGTCATGCCACCCACCGTGCATCAAGCATTTGTCTAATGTCAAACGTTTGATACTGACGTTTGCCGGGATAGGCTTGTGCGGTGACACGCAACGAGGAGGAGCCCGTCGGGCCCGATGCGCTGGACCGGGTGACCTGGGCACTTCGGCGCGCGGAGCTGGCTGTGCAGGCTGCGAAGGAGCAGCGGCTGCGGGCCCTGGGGATGGCGGTCTCGCACTACGCGCTGCTGATCACGGTCCACAGTCAGCCCGGCCTGGCCGGAGCTGAGTTGGCCCGCCGGCTGAACGTCACTCCGCAGGCCGTCGCCTCGCTGGTGGCGCGCCTGGAAGGCCGCGGGCAGGTGGAGCGCCGCGAGCATCCCCGCCACCGGCACATCCAGGAGCTCCACCTCACCGAAGCCGGCCGCGAAGCGCTGCGGGCGGCCGACGCGGTCGTCGCAGAGGTCGAGCAGCAGATCAAGGACGCCCTCGGCGCTGCCCCGGCGGAGCAGTTGCGCGCGCTGCTCGACGAGGTGTGCGAGGCCGTCCGCGAGGACTGACCCCCACGGCGGCGCTCCGCGTCGACGCCCCATCGGCTCTGCGCCGGCGGGTACTCAGGCCGCGGTGTCGGCCTGGGAGGGCGGGGGCCCGGGGGAGGTAGCCGACCAGGACGCGAGCAGGCGCAGCGCGTCGTCGGCGGGGCTGCCGGGTTCGGCGCTCCAGGTGACCAGGTGCTGGTCGGGGTCGGTCGCGCTGATGAGGGTGGTCCAGTCGAGGGTGAGCGGTCCGACGACCGGATGGTTCAACTGCTTGGCCCGCACGCACAGGCCCGCCACGACGTGGCCGGCCCACCAGATCCTGAAGTGCTCGTCCCTGGTGGACAGTTCGCCGACCAGGGTGTTCAGGCGAGGGTCGGCCGGGGTGCGCGCCGCCTCGGTCCGCAGCTGTGCCACGGCCGTGCGGGCGATGTTCTCCCAGTCCTGGTAGAGGGTGCGCATCGCGGGGTCGGTGAACAGCAGCCGGACGTAGTTGCGGTGCTTGACAGGGATCTCGCCGAAGTCGGTGAGCAGGGCCGCGGCCTGGGTGTTCCAGGCGAGGATGTCGGTGCGGCGGCCCAGCACCAGCGCGGGCGTGGTGCCCAGGTCGTCCAGCAGACGCAGCAGTTCGGGCCGGGCCTTTTGGCGCGGGCGCCGGTGGGGGCGCCGCAGGGCATCGGTTCCGGCGAGGCGGAACAGGTGGGCGCGTTGGTCCTCACTCAGCCGCAGGACACCCGCGAGAGCGCCGAGGACCCGGCCGGAGGGGTGCACACGACCCTGTTCGAGGCGCGTGTAGTAGTCGGTGCTCACCGCGGCAAGGTGCGCTACCTCCTCACGGCGCAGGCCGCGCACTCGTCGCGGCTGCTTGTTCGCGGGCAGTCCCAGGTCACCGGGGTTTATTTCGGCGCGTCGTTCCTTGAGGAATTCTCCCAGTTCGTTGAGGTTCGGGTTTCGGGCCATGCTTTCCACCATGGCACAGCGTGCCCGGTTTGTGAGGGGGAGAGTTTCCTCCGTGGGAAACACCCCGCCATTCATGTAAAGGCGCAGGTGGCACGGCCGGAGCTCCTCATCCGAGAAGGGGGGAGTGATTTATCCCTGGATGGGTTTCTCCTCTTTTGTGTTGGATGGGTCCGTGACACGGTCATGAGTGTGACACCGGACTGCGAGGTCACACGGATGCCGCCTCTCCACCAAATGGCGCACAACCGCATCCCAATCCCGCCGGATCACCCGGCCGCGCGTCACGATGCACCCAGGTCCCGGCCCCGCAAGGAGTGACAACGCATGCCCGAAGACAAGTCCGTCGCCCCCACCACGCTGCAGGACTTCGCACCGAAGCTGGCGGAGCTGACCGACCAGGTCCTGTTCGGTGACGTGTGGGAGCGCCCGCAGCTGTCCCCGAGGGACCGCAGCCTGGTCACCGTCAGCGTCCTGGCGGCCCTGTACCGCACCGAGCAGCTCGGCTTCCATCTCGGCCGGGCCATCGAGAACGGCCTGAGCGTCGAGGAGCTCACCGAGGCCATCACCCACCTGGCCTTCTACGCCGGCTGGCCGAACGCGATGACGGCGATCAACCAACTGCGGGCCGTCGCCGACCAGGCCCAGCAGACCCCCTGACCGCCTGACCGCCTGACCGCCTGCGACGACGGCTGTCGACCACCCGCACCACCGCACACGTAAGGAACCCTCATGCTCGGAACAATGCTCCACGCCACCGGGGACATCCGGATCGAGGACCGCCCGGACCCGCAGATCACCCGCCCGACCGACGCGGTGATCCGCACCGTCGCCACCTGCGTGTGCGGCTCGGACCTGTGGCCCTACCGCGGCATCAACCCGGTCACCTCCCCGACCCCGATCGGCCACGAGTACGTCGGCGTCGTCGAGGAGGTCGGCACGGACGTCACCACGATCAAGCCCGGCCAGTTCGTCATCGGATCGTTCATCGCCTCCGACAACACCTGCGCCAACTGCCGCAACGGCTACCAGACCTCCTGCCTGAACCGGGACTTCCCCAACGGCTGCCAGTCCCAGTACATCCGGGTCCCGCTCGCCGACGGCACCCTGGTCGCCACCCCCGAGCAGCCCTCCGCCGAGCTGATCCCGAGCCTGCTGGCCCTGTCCGACGTCATGGGCACCGGCTGGTACGCCGCCCGCGCCGCAGAGGTCAAGCCGGGCTCCACCGTGGTCGTCGTCGGCGACGGCGCGGTCGGCCTGTCGGGTGTGATCGCCGCGAAGGAAATGGGCGCCGAGCGCATCGTGGCGATGAGCCGCCACGCCTCCCGGCAGAAGCTCGCCCTTCAGTTCGGCGCCACCGACATCGTCGACGTGCGCGGCGACGAGGGCGTGGCCCGCATCAAGGAGATGACCGGCGGCATCGGCGCCGACTCCGTCCTGGAGTGCGTCGGCACCAACGAGTCGATGCTGCAGGCCCTGCGCTCCACCCGCCCGGGCGGCAACGTCGGCTTCGTCGGCATGCCCCACGACGTGAACGTCCCGGCCGAGGAGCTGTTCTACTCCCACTTCGCCCTGCGCGGCGGCCCCGCCCCCGTGCGCGACTACCTGCCCGACCTGATCCAGCGGGTCCTTTCCGGCCGCATCGAGCCGGGCAAGGTCTTCGACCTCACCCTGCCGCTGACCGAGGTCGCCGAGGCCTACAAGGCCATGGACGAGCGCCGCGCCATCAAGGCACTGCTCAAGCCCTGACCATCGCCCGCTGACTCCCGGCGGGCGCGCGCCCGGCCTCCCCCGAGCCGCCCGCGCCCGCCGGGCCACCACCGCCTCAGAGCCCCGCCCCCGACCGACCACTCGCGCCCACCCCAAGGGGAGACCTCACCATGTCCGCTCTCGAACTCGTCGTGCTCCTCGGCGCGGCCGTGCTGGCGGGCCAGGTCGCAGCCCAGCGCCTGAAGGTCGCCACCCCCGTGGTGCTGCTGGTCGTGGGCGTGCTGGTGGGGCTCGTCCCGGCCGTGCGCCGGATGGAACTCCCGCCGGAAGTGGTGCTGCTGCTGTTCCTGCCCGTACTTCTGTACTGGGAGAGCCTGACCACCTCCCTGCGTGAGATCCGCACGAACCTGCGCGGCATCGTCCTGCTCAGCACCGTGCTGGTCATCCTCACCGCCTGGGCCGTCGCGGCCGTCGGCCACGCACTCGGCCTGCCGTGGGGACCCGCCTGGGTGCTCGGTGCCGCGGTGGCCCCCACCGACGCCACCGCCGTGGGCGTCCTGGCCCGGACCCTGCCGCGCCGCCAGGTCACCGTGCTGCGGGCCGAGAGCCTCGTCAACGACGGAACAGCCCTGGTCATCTACGGCCTGGCGGTCGGCATCACCGTCGGCGAGGAACACCTCACCCTGCCCCACGTCGGGGCCCTGTTCGTGCTGGCCTACGGCGGCGGCGCCGCGGTCGGCATCCTGGTCGCCTGGGTCAACATGAACCTGCGCCGCCGCCTGGACGACCCACTGCTCGGCAACCTCGTCATGATCCTGGCGCCGTTCACGGCCTACCTGCTGGCGGAACTGATCCACGCCTCGGGCGTCCTCGCCGTCGTCGTCAGCGGCCTGATCATGGCCCAGGTCGCACCCCGGCTCATCCGCGCCGAGCACCGCCGCCAGGCCCTGGCCCTGTGGCCACTGGCCACCTTCATCATCAACGGCGTGCTGTTCGTTCTGGTCGGAGTCGAACTCCAATACGCGGTCCGCCACCTGAGCCACTCCGACCTGTCCCGGGGCCTGGCCATGATCGCCGTGGTCACCGGTGTGCTCGTCGCGGTCCGGTTCGCGTTCCTGTTCGCCTCCGCCTACCTCATCCGCGCGATCGACCGACGCCCCCAGCAGCGTCTCCTGCGAATCAGCCACCGCGCGAATTGTCAGCGGATTCGCCGGTTTCAGGGGCGCGGTCTCGCTCGCCGTGGCGCTGTCCGTCCCCCAGTCCCTCCACTCCGGCCAGCCCTTCCCCGACCGCGACCTCATCGTCTTCGTCACCTCCGGCGTGATCGTGGTGACCCTGGTGGGGCAGGGCCTGCTCCTGCCGGCCGTGGTCCGCTGGGCCCAGCTGCCGCCCGACACCTCCGTCGAGGAGGAACTGCTGCTGGCCGAGACCGCGGCCACCGAGGAAGCCATCGAAGCCCTGCCGAAACTCGCCGCCGAACGCGGCACCACCCCCAAGGTCGCCGAGTGGCTGCGCCAGGAGTACGAAGCCCACCTGGCCACTGTCCGGGCCAGCGGCGGCACCTCGGACGACGATCCCGCCCTGGTCCACAACCGCCACTACACCGACCTGCGCCTCGCCCTCATCGCCCACAAACGCGCCACCGTGGTCCGCCTGCGCGACGAACGCAAGATCGACGACACCGTACTGCGCCGCCTGCAGACCGCCCTGGACTACGAAGAGGTCCGCCTGGCCGGACGAGAAGAAGAGTGACCCCCGTCCGACGAGCACGCCAGGCCCACGCCCGCCGTGTCTCACGCCATGTCGGCAGGACACCCCGTCCCCTACGGTCCCGGTGAACGCGTCCAGCGGCAGCGCCCGGTTGGAGAAACCCCATGACGACCCCCGACACCCCCACCCCCCCCCCCCCGCCACCCACGCCCGACAGCGACCAGGGGACCCCACCCACCACGAGCCGCGGGCTGACGCTGCTGTTCGCGACCG
>NZ_QKYN01000121.1 GCF_003258295.1 Streptacidiphilus pinicola
CACATGTGCCGCCAGCCTCCGCGTTCTCGACTCGCCTATTCGTCGGCAGCGTCAGATGTGTATAAGCGACCGACCCAGCCCTCCCCCGCCAAGCGACAATCCCTGGCGGCTACCCGGCGCACCCAGGGCCCGGCGCCGCACCGTTCCCGTCGGCCGCACCAGTCGCGCAGCTGAAGCCGAGGACCTCGGCGCGCGTCGGACTGTTCGTGTTGCGGGCCATGCTGGCCTTCGTGCCCATCGGCACCATCGGCATCCTGTCCTGGGTGCCGCTAATACGCACCGCGTTCGTCCGGCGCCGGGCGTGGGACTGGGTCGCCCTCATTGGCACGGCCCTGCTCTCCCTTGCGGCGTTCGTCGCCGTCGGCAGCGCCCCGAATGAGGACAGTGCCCAGACGACGGTCGGCATGATCACCCTGTTGTTGCTCGCTGCGGGCTCGACCGTCCACTTCCTCGTCGCCGAGCTGCGCACGCCGCCCGCGTCACAACCGGCACCACAGCCCGCCCATCTGCTCCAGACCTACGTCCAGCCGTACGATCCACCGTGGCAGGCAGCCCCCATGGCCCCGCTGTTGCCCCTCGCCCAGGTCAAGGCCGAGCTGGACGAGCTGAGCGCGCTGCTGCACCAGAACCAGCGACCCGCTCCGTGACCGCCACCGCGGACGGGCGCCGCACCGTCGGCGGCAGGTACGAGCTGACCGCGCTCGTCGGCCAGGGCGGCATGGGCCAGGTGTGGTCCGCCCAGGATCTGCTGCTGGGGCGGGAGGTGGCGGTCAAACTGCTGCGGGCCTCGGTGCCCGGAAGCACACACGCGGACGAACTTCGGCGCAGGTTCGAGCGGGAGTCGCGGATAACCGCCCGCGTCGGACACCCGGGCCTGGTCACCGTGCACGACGCCGGCACCGACGCGGACGAGCTCTACCTGGTCATGCAGTATGTGCGCGGCACAGACCTGGCCGACCACCTCGCCGAGAACGCCCCCTACCCGTGGCCGTGGGCCGTCGCGGTGGCGGCGCAGCTGTGTCCGGTCCTGGCGGCCGTCCACGACGCGGGCATCGTCCACCGTGACCTGAAACCACGAAACCTGATGCTTCGTCATGACGGGACGCTGGTAGCCCTCGACCTCGGCGTCGCGGCCGTGCTGGGCGCGGACACGACGCGGCTCACCATGACCGGCTCCCCTGTGGGCAGCCCGGCCTACATGTCGCCGGAGCAGGCGATGGGCGACGCGGTCGGCCCGGCCGGCGACCTCTACTCTCTCGGCGTGGTGCTCTACGAACTCCTCACCGGGACCGTGCCGTTCGAGGGCTCCTCGGCACTCGGCACGCTGCACCGGCATCTGCACGAGGCACCAGCGCCGCTTCGGACGACCCGCCCGGACCTGCCGCCCGCTCTGGAGGCACTGGTGCTGTGGCTGCTGGCGAAGGACCCGGCGCAGCGCCCCGCCGACGCCAACGCGGTCTACCTCGCCCTCGCCCCGCTGCTGCCCACGCCAACAACGGCAGTGCTGACGGGCACGGGACCGGTCAGTGCGGCGCTTTGTGATCCGACGCGGCCGTTCCGGATGCCCTTCGCCCCATGGCCGGACCACGCACCCCAGACTCCCTGGGCATCCTCGCCCGCCGCAGCTGCCGCTGCCCAGCCCGTGCGGGCACCCGCGCCCGACACGCGGTCTCCGGACACGGAAGGCGACCTGCTGGCCGCCACCGTCGACGAGGCACGTCGCCTGCTCGGCGCGGGGCGGATCAGCCAGGCGCTCGGACTACTCGGCAGTGCGCTGCGCACCGCCGAGGCCCGCCACGGCGTCGACTCCCCCGTCGCCGCCGCGCTGCGCCGCCAGTACGGAGCCCTCCAGCCGCACGCCGGTGCACACCGTGCCGGTGCCACCCCGCACCGCCCGTAGGACCACGCTCGGCGCCATGCGCCCCAGGGTCAGGGTCGGCAGACCCCGTGCTCCCACGCCCAGGCGGCGATGCCGACCCGGTTGCGCACCCCCAGCTTGCCTGGACGCTCGCGAGGTGGTTCTTCACCGTCCCGGTCGCGATGAAGAGCTGCGCCGCGATCTCGGCGTTGGTGCTGCCTGTGGGGCTCGAAAAGTCATCGCTGAAGCTCCTGCCTCAAGGATGGACGGCCCGGAAGTCAAAGGCGTGAGGCGTCGGGACTTCCGACTCGAACGCGGCGTCAGACGGGCACTTCGCCTGCTGATTCTGGAAGACCCTACCGAAGCGAGGACCGGCGAGCTCTCGCTGGGGCTCGCCGTGAGGGCCTTGGCCGGCTACCTCCTGTGAGGGTCGGTAGCGGGCAGCCAGGCGTCGAGAGCGTGGATGTCGGGGGCAGCGATGTTCTCGGTCAGGGCGTCGATGGTGTTCAGCACGGCAAGGCGAACCTCACTGCGACGCCAGACCACAGACCAGGTCCAGTAGACCTGCGGGTCGACAATCGGGCGCTGGACCAAGTCGGGTGGCAACGGCACGGACTGGCCCTTGGGCGAGTTGATGATCGGACGGCGCGAACGGCGCACGTGGTCAAAGAACGCGGGCCCGGTGATGCCGCCGTCAGTGATATTCACGACCTTCGAGCCGGTGTCGTCGGCGAGTTGTTGGGCGTAGACGTTCCACGACCGCCAGGAGGTGGCGTCGTCGTCGAGGAGGACGGCGGTGTCCCGGGCCCGGACGGGTACTGCATCGTGTTCGGTGGAAACGGCGTAGAGCCGATCTGCGCCCAGCAGACGGGCGTTAAGGCCGAGTCGCTCAAGGTCTTGTGTGTCGATCCAGCACACCGCCACGTCCAAACTGCCGTCGGCGACCCGTGCGGCTTGAGCATGGGAGGGCGCCACCCAGGCGTCGATGTTCAGGCGCGCCACGGCGGAGGCCCGCGCGTTCAGGTCAGGGGGAAGCCAGTTGACGTATCCGAGCCGGACCGGTTCAGACCCGGAGATCCGGGCGGCCCGGTTCTTCAGATCGTCAGCACGCTCCAGAAGGGACCGCGTGTGCGGGAGCAGCGCGGCGCCTGCGGGAGTGAGGGCAACTGAACGGCGGTCGCGGTCGAACAGTCGTACCCCGAGGTCGCGTTCGAGAGCCTTGATCTGTTGCGACAGAGATGGTCCGGCGATGAGCAGCCGTTCAGCCGCCCTCCCGAAGCTGAGCTCCTCGGCGACCGCGACGAAGTATCGCAACTGGCGCAATTCCACGTTCATGATCCTACGCGGGCTGAGAGGCCGCGCCCACCAGCGGAAGGGGACGCCTGCCCTGACGAGGTCCCGGCGGCATTCGCAATCTGGGCCGCGGAGGCTCGGCTGGACCAGCCCCGGCTGACCGGTACATCACCTGTGCGGTGTGCGCGCTCCTGCGGGAGGACGGTCAGCTGGTCCGGCGAGGCGGGTCGATGCCGGGAGCTGGCGCGGGAATCCAATCCGCAGCACGGCCGCTGCCATCGCGGCGGCCAGGACCACAGCCGCAGCCATCAGCAACGCCTGGTGGTAGCCGTGCCGCAACAGCGGGGCGGCGACAAGGGGGCCGAGAATCTGACCGACGGAGTAACCGGCAGTCAGCAGAGCAATGGAGCGCGGGAACTGCAGATGCTCTCCGGTGGCCAGTGCGATTGTGCTGACACCGAGAAACGTGCCGCCGAAAAGGACTGCAGACACGAGGGCGGCTGCCACGCCGCCCAGGAGGGCCGGCAAGGAGATACCGACGGCCTGGACCAGGAGCGCGGCGAACAGCAGGTCTGGACGGGGCCAGCGTCGGCTCCACCGCGCCCACAGTGCCGAGGACGGGATCGCGGCCAGGCCGACCAGTACCCAGGCGCCGCTGCCGATCCAGCCCGGCGAGGTCTGCTCGATCGCGGCGACCAGGAAGGTCCCTGCGATGATGTAGCCGATCCCTTCCAGGCTGTAGCTGGCGAAGAGTGCGCCGAACCAGCGACGGTTCTCGGGCGACGTGGTTGCTCGGCCCGTCTTGGGCGGGGCGGCAGTGGGTGCCTGTGAGATCTTGGGGCTCAGTGACCACGCGGCGGCGCTGAGCAGAGCGGCTAGGACGGCCGTGCCCCACCAGGCGGTGCGCCAGTCGCCGGCGTGGCGCAGGGTCAGGACGAGCAGTCCGGACAGGGCGATTCCCGCCCCAACGCCGCCGAATCCCCAGCCGATCAGGGACGGTGGGTGCGCGCGCAGGTTGCTCAGCAGGGCGGTGACGGCGATGACGAAGACCAGTGCGCTGGCAGCGCCGGCAAGCAGTCGCAATCCCGCCCACACCGGCACCGCCTGGGTGGTCGGCATCGCGGCCAGCGTGAACGTCAGCACGACCAGCGAGCCGCGCATCACAGAGGGCGAGCGTGTGAGTGCGGGGACGAGAATGCCCGCGAGCGCGCCGACGAGGTAGCCGATGTAGTTCGCACTGGCCAGGTTGGCGCCTGCCGACGCCGTCAAGCCCGCCTGAGTGTGCATCAAGGGCAGGATCGGAGTGAAGGCGAACCGGCCCACGCCCATGGCGGCCGCCAGCCCCGCGGCGGCCCGGCCGACGTACAACCCGGGTGAGTCCGTTCCCCGACCGGCGGGGACCGTCGGACCGGACCGAGGGCTGGTGCTGCTCATGACGGGTCCTTGTCGAGGTTGAAGTGCCAGCCGCGGGCCCCTGCCAGCGGCCACCGCATCGGAAGATCGGCACGGAAGGCTGCGGCCAGGCCCGTCACAGGGTGGGATCGCTCTTGCCCGGGTCGTTGGGGTGCGACTGCAGGGCGGTGACTTTCAAGCTCATCCACGGGCGCAGCGGGAGAGTGCCCAGGACCTTCTCGTGCAGGTCGGCCTCGTCTGCGGCGCGCCAGATGCCCAGGCTGCGCAACTCGCCGACCGGGCGCCACAGGCGGAACAGGTGCCCGGTGGCAGCCAGCTCTCCGGCCCGGACGGCCTCCGCGGCGCGGCGGCGGTCGACCTCGGCCTCCTCGGTGCCCTCGGGGATGGTGGTGGTGATCTCGACCAGGAACTCGTTCATGATCCTTCTCCGTATCTAGGTGAGGCACCTGCACGGCGCTTTCGCGTTCACGGTGCGCCCGCCGCGGTGCTGCCGCCAGGACCGGCTTTCTCTCATCTGAGAGGCGCAGACTCCCATCGCAGGTAGCGGCGGTGAACCGCTCCGCCTCGGCCGCATCTGCCCTTTGACGTGGGAGGACGGGCCCTTTAGCGTCGATTAGGCGACCGGTCGACTATTAGATCCGGTCGATCCCAATCCCTCCCATCGAGAAGGTCATCATGAGTGCTGCCGTTCAGAAGGTCGTTGTCATCACCGGCGCATCGCAGGGCATCGGCGCGGGGCTGGTCGAGGCCTACCGCAAGCTGGGCTACGCCGTCGTCGCGACCTCGCGCACCATCGCCCCCTCGGGCGACCCGGATGTGCTCACCGTTCAGGGAGACATCGCCGATCCGGCCACCGCCGAGCGTGTGATCGCGGCGGGCCTGGAGAGGTTCGGCCGGATCGACACCCTGATCAACAACGCCGGGGTGTTCATCGCCAAGCCGTTCACCGAGTACACGCCGGCGGACTACGAGTCGGTGACGGGCGTCAACCTGACCGGCTTCTTCCGCATCACCCAGCTCGCCCTGGAGCAGATGCTCAGCCGGGGTGATGGTCACATCGTCCAGGTCACCACCAGCCTGGTCGACCACGCCAGTTCGGATGTCCCCTCCGTGCTGGCCTCACTGACCAAGGGCGGGTTGCAGTCCGCGACCAAGTCGCTGGCCATCGAGTACGCCGGCCGCGGCATCCGCAGCAACGCGGTCGCCCTCGGGATCGTCAAGACCCCGATGCACCCGGAGTCCTCCTATTCGGCGCTGGCTGCGATGCACCCGCTGGGACGGATGGGCGAGGTCGACGACGTGGTCGAGGCAGTGCTCTACCTCGAGGGTGCTTCCTTCGTGACCGGTGAGGTCCTCCATGTCGACGGCGGACAAAGCGCCGGTCACTGATCAGTCCGCGGCGGCCCGCCGCACCGGCGGCCAGGACGCAGCAACCACCAAGGAGTCCCCGATGAGCAAGACATTCCTGATCACCGGTGTCAGCAGCGGCCTGGGCCGCGCGTTCGCCAAGGAGGCCCTGGCCGCCGGGCACCTTGTCGCCGGCACGGTACGCAAGCAGGACCAGATCGCCGATTTCGAGGCGCTCGCGCCGGGCCGTGCCACCGGTCTGCTGTTGGAGGTCACCGACGATGCGGCCGTCTCCAGGGTGGTCGAGCACGTCGAGGCGGGCATCGGCGCAGTGGACGTGCTCATCAGCAATGCGGGATACGGCGTCGAGGGCACCGTTGAGGAGTCGTCCATGGACGAACTGCGGCGCCAGTTCGACGTCAACGTGTACGGGACCGTCGCTGCGGTCAAAGCGGTCCTGCCGTCCATGCGGCGCCGTCGCACCGGACACATCGTCACGGTGTCCTCCATGGCCGGGCTGACGGCACTGCCGGGGGTCGCCTTCTACGGCGCCAGCAAGTCCGCGGTCGAGGCCATCGCCGGATCCCTGGCCCAGGAGGTCGCCCACCTAGGCATCCACGTGACCTCTCTTGCCCTGGGGGCCTTCCGCACCGACTGGGCCGGCCGTTCGATGACCCGGGTGCCACGGACCATCCCCGACTACGACAGCGTCTTCGACCCGATCCGCGCCGGTCGCCAGGCCAAGGACGGTAACCAGGTGGGAGATCCCGCTCGCGCAGCCAGGGCGTTGCTCGCCGTGCTCGACGCGGAGAAACCCCCGGTCCACTTGGTACTCGGCACCGACGCCCTGAACTTGATCGAGCAAGGACAGCAGCGCCTGAACGACGACATCGCCGCCTGGACCGAGCTGACCGCATCGACCAGCTACCCCGCGGGCACCTGACCCGCCCGCCGCGCGCACCGGCCGCGGCCAGTCTTTGGAGACCCGTGATGAGCAACTCCCCCACTACTACCGCCGTCGACTTCTGGTTCGACCCCGTCTGCCCATGGACCTGGCTGACCTCCCGCTGGATGCTGGAGGTCCGAAAGACCCGCCCGGTCCAGGTCACCTGGCACGTCATGAGTCTGGCCGTCCTGAACGAGGGACGCCTGGACCAGCTTCCGCCGCACAACCGTGAACTGATGGGCCAGGCATGGGCACCGGTACGGGTCCTGGTCGCCGCGCAGGAGGAATTCGGCCCCGGCGTCCTGGAGCCGCTCTACACCGCACTCGGCTCCCGTTACCACCCGCACGGGCTGCCTAAGACCCGGGCCACCATCGAGGCCGCCCTGCGCGAGGCGGGACTGCCCGAGCGCCTCGCCGAGGCCGGCGACACGCAGGCCTACGACGCGGCCCTGCGCCGGTCCCACCAGGAGGGCATCACCATGGTCGGCCAGGAGGTCGGCAGCCCCATCATCGCCGTCCCGGGTCCGGACCCCGACGCTGACAAGATCGCCTTCTTCGGCCCCGTGGTCACCCCCACCCCCACCGGCGAACAGGCCGCGCGCCTGTGGGACGGGACCCTCGCCGTCGCCTCAACGCCCGGCTTCTACGAGATCAAGCGGACCCGCACGGTCGGCCCGATCTTCGGCTAGCCGGGCGGTAGTTCCGAGCGAGGAGAGTGCCACGAGCCCGGTTCTCGCCTATGTGGGGAACAGGGTCAGGGCGTTGTCGAAGCGGTCGACAGCCTCGGCGTGGCCGAAGAGTCCAGCCAGTCCGCCGGTGTGCCAGAACACGGTCGTCTGGCCGGGAGCGATGGTGCCGTCCCCGACCGCGGCTACGAGTCCAGCCATCGCCCGCCCGGTGTAGACGGGGTCGAGTGCGATGCCCTCAGTGCGGGCGGCGAGCTCGAGTGCCGCCGCGGTGGAATCGGTGAGTCGGCCATAGCCGGGTCCGACCTGGTCGGTGCGGATGCGGAGCTGGCCCGGTCCTGTCGGGGTGGTCAGCTCACCGGCCATCGCGGCGACGGCAGCGGCGGGTTGGTCCATGGCTCCGGTGTCGACGCCCAGTACACGCTCGGCGCCCAGTGCGGCCACCAGCCCCGCCATGGTGCCCCCCGAGCCCAGCGCGACGACGGCCGTGTCGACCGAAGGAAGCTGGGACAGCAACTCCTGGCCTGCCTGCTCGTAGCCCCTTGCGCCCGTGGCGTCGGAGCCCCCGAACGGGATCAACGCCGGGCGCCCACCCCGACGCCGCAGCACGTCGACAAGCCCCTGGGCGGTCTCCACGAGCTGCTGCAGGTCGACGTCGCCAGCCCAGTGGACCTGGGCACCGAAGAGAGTATCCAGGGTCAGATTTCCCGAGCGAGAGGCGCCAGGCTTCCCGGGAAACACGAGCACGACGTCAAGACCCAGCTTCGCCCCGGCCGCGGCGGTCAGCCTGGCATGGTTGGACTGCGGCGCCCCGACGGTGACCAGGGTGTCCGCTCCGGCAGCCATCGCCGCGCCGACCGTGTACTCAAGCTTGCGTACCTTGTTCCCGCCCGCTCCCAGTCCGATCAAGTCGTCCCGCTTGATCCACAGGTCGCCTTCCCGCAAACCGAGCCTGACCGCCAGGCGTGGGGCTGCCTCCAGGGGCGTCGGCCAGTTTCCCAGTGATGTGCGCACAGCAGACTCGGTCACGGCGGCTCTCCATCGGGCGGTTGCTGATCAGCCGTCTCTTCAGCGGCGTCAGACATTCTTGCCCACGGTCTCAATGCTCGTCGCCGACCCGGGAGACGTGGTACTGCCGGATTTGCCAGTCCCCACTCACGCGCTCAAGGACCAGGGAGAGGTAGACCCTGGCCTGCCAGTCCGACGGATCGCGGAAGGTGACATCCACGAATCCGCCGGCAACGTCGCCGCCGATCGCGTACGCATGGAG
Source organism: Streptacidiphilus pinicola (assembly GCF_003258295.1). GTDB lineage: Bacteria > Actinomycetota > Actinomycetes > Streptomycetales > Streptomycetaceae > Streptacidiphilus > Streptacidiphilus pinicola. The sequence goes on from NZ_QKYN01000121.1 coordinate 8,814, forward strand.
CACGTTGACGTCCACGGCGCGACGGTAGTCGGGAACAGCCTCGTAGTAATCCGCGACCGCCTCACGGCCGACCAACGGCTCGGGCCCGAAGCCCTGGAAGAGTGCGTCCGGCGCGAACAGGGCAGCCATATCCCCCAGGTCGTGACTGTTGAACGCGGCCGTCCAGCGCTCCACCATCTGATGCACTGAGCCCACCTGCTGAGCCTTCTCGCGCATGACGTCCGCACCGTCCTCAAATTGACTAGCCGACCGGTCTACTAAAAGGTAGACGGCCGGTCGTAGACTGGCAAGATGGGACGAACCAGTGACGCCCGGGAGAAGATCCTCAAGGCCGCACAGTCACTCATCGAGCTGCGCGGCTACTCGGCATTGGGCGTGGCCGAGATCTGCAAGGCCGCAGGTGTGCCGAAGGGCAGCTTCTACTACTTCTTCGAGACGAAGGAGTTGCTCGCGCTGGCCGTCATAGACGAACACTGGGCCGTTCAGCGGGTTGCATGGGAACGCATCATGCGCAGTGACGCGCAACCCCTGCAGCGCCTGCGGCAACTGTTCGAGGAGACCGAGGCCGGCCAGCGGGCCGGGCGAAAGAGCTGCGGCACGGTGTCTGGCTGCCTGTTCGGCAACCTGAGCCTGGAGCTGAGCAACCAGACCGAACCGATCCGCGAGCGCCTGCAGCAGATCTTCGACAGGCAGGTCGAAATGGTCGACCAGGTCATCTCCGAGGCTCAGCAGCAAGGTGACGTCGCCGTCGTTGACAGCCACGAGGCGGCCCGCTCAGTAGTCGCGCAGTTGGAGGGTCAGGTGCTGTTCGCCAAGCTCTACAACAACCCTCAGCGCCTGGAGACGCTGTGGAGCAACTGCCTGGCCCTGCTTGATGCCCGCGTCCGGCCGGCAACCGCGGACGCGCACTGACCGCACCGGCGCCCGCGGCACACGTCCCACCCAGGGGTCGGGTGCCCCTAACATGCATTTGTCCGACTCTGATCTGATTCCGGGAGACGCATGGTAGGCACCCCTGGGTATCCCCGCGGAGTTGAGGCCGCTGGATTGGTCGGGCGGAGCGACGAGGCCGCTCTCATCAACGCCTTCCTGGTCGAGTCCGTGAGCGGGAACAGCGGAGGAGCACTCCTGCTCACCGGTGAACCCGGGGTGGGCAAAACCGTCCTCCTGGACTGTGCAGCGGAGGCTGCCAGGGCTGCGGGAACGCAGGTTCTGCGCGGTGCCGGCGTGGAATTCGAAACCCATGTCACCTACGCGGGCCTCCATCAGATCCTTCTTCCCCTCGACGTCGAGTTCGAGCACCTTCGCCGCCGACACCGCAGCGTGCTGTCAGCGGCCCTCGGGCTCGGCGCAAGCCCAGCCCCGGATCCGACCGACGTCTCCGAGGCCACACTCGCCCTGCTGCGCCTCGCCGCAGCGCACAGGCCGCTGTTGGTGATCGTGGACGACGTGCACTGGCTCGACCAGCCAAGCGCCGCGGTCCTGGAACTCGTCTCTCATCGGTTCACCGGCGGACCGCTTGGCCTCATCGCAGCGTCACGCCCGGCGGACAGTTCCTTCCGGCAATCCAAGATTCCTGCGCACAAGGTGCAGCCACTCGGCGACGAGGCGGCGGCCGAGTTGCTACGCGACCGGTTCCCGACGCTGACGCCCCGGGCCCGCGCGCGGCTGGTGGCGGAGGCGCAAGGCAACCCACTGGCGCTGCTGGAGTTGGCGGGCGAAGCCAGCGGCGTCCACTCAGCCGACGGAATGGCCCCAGCCGTGGTGGCGCCCGCGAGATCGCTCCGGACCCTGTTTGCCTCTCGGGTGGGCCAACTGCCGGCTGCGGCCCGGCATCTCCTGGTGCGGGCGGCCCTGGACGGTACCGGCGATCCACGTGTTCTGCGGACCACCGGTGCCGGCCACCCCCGTTACGGCGATCTCGCCCCGGCCGAACAGGCCGGGCTTGTCTGCTTCGACGAGGACGCGGGGCGCATCGCCTTCGCGCATCCGCTGATCCCTTCCGTGGTGCTGAAACAGTCGACCAGCGAGGAACTTCGGTCGGCACACCGAGCCCTGGCGCAGCTCCTGGCGGATCAGCCCGAGCGCCGGGCGTGGCACCTCGCGGAGGCGACCATCGGGCCCGATGCATGGGTGGCCGCGCTGCTCGCCGATGTCGCCCAACAGAGCATGCAACGAGGCGACGCGGTCGGAGCCGTGTCCGCGTTGCTGCGGTCAGCCGAGCTGAGCCCGAGCGGCAGCGACCGAAGCCGTCGCCTCGCTGAAGCGGCGCTCCTCGGCGCCGAGGTCACCGGCGAGCTGTGCCGCACCCCGCAGTTGCTCGCGACCGCCCGCGAGGCCGATCCCGATCACCACCACGCGTTGCAGGCCGCAGCCACCGCCTCGTACATGCTTCTCAGCGGTGCGGGCGATGTCGACACCGCCCACCAGTTGTTGGCCGGGGCCCTGGACGGCTTCTCAGACCGGGGCGCCGACGACGAACGGGAGCTGGACGAGGTACTCGGCAGCTTGATCATGGTGTGCTTCTACGGTGGGAAAGCCGATCTGTGGGACCTCTTCCACAAGACCGTCGCGCCCGCTGCTCCCGACGTCCTGGTGTCCCTGTCCGGCAGCACCTTGTGCGACCCGGTCCGGGCCGAGTCCGCCGTGCTTGAACAACTCGACCGTCTGATCGAGGCAAGCGCTCATGAGGCCGACCCGGGCCGCATTGTCCGGCTGGCGACCGCCGGTCTGTTCGTGGACCGCGCCTCGGGGCTCCGCCAAGCGCTGTTGCGTGTGGTCCACGACGGTCGGCGGGGCGGCGCCGTGGCCTCGGCCATCAACGCCCTCTTGCTGTTGGGGTTCGACAGCTTCGTGACCGGCGCCTGGGACGAGGCGGAGGACCTGCTCATCGAGGCGCAGGAACTCTGCGAAGCCCACGGGTATGGACTCTTGGCATTGTCGGGACGCTTTATTCGGGCTCTCCTGGCCGCCGGGCGGGGCGATTTCGAGGCGGCCGGCGTACTGGTCGACAACATCACCCACTGGGCAGCACCCCGCAGGTTCCAGGTGGCCCAGATGTACACGCATCGCATCCGGGCGCTGGCCGCTCTGGGAAGGGCCGACTACGAGGACGCCTACCGGAACGCGACCGCCATCGGCCCAGCAGGGGTCTTCGTCCCCTGCGCGCCCCTTAATCTCCACATGCTCATGGATCTCGTCGAAGCCGCCGTCGGGAGCAACCGCCGGACCGAGGCCGACGCCCACGTCACGGCGATCCGCGAAGCCGGCATTGCCGACCTGTCCCCACGTCTCGCCCTCCTCGCGGCAGGTGCTTCGGCTATCGCCGCCTCCGGCACTGTGGCCACCACGCTCTTCGAGGAAGCACTGTCCGCTCCAGGAGTCGAGCGTTGGAGCTTCGAACTGGCCCGCGTGCGATTGGCTTACGGCCAACACCTCCGGCGCTCCCGGCACGTCGCTGCCTCCCGGGTGCAGTTGGAGGCAGCACTCGACGCCTTCGAGCGGATCGGAGCGCGGCCCTGGGCCACCAGAGCACGCAACGAACTGCGGGCCACGGCCGAGAGAAGGTCGCGGACAAGGGCCACTGGCCCGGCCGCGCTCACCCCACGGGAGCTCGAGATCGCCCGGCTGGCCGCTTCCGGGCTGAGCAACAAGCAGATCGGTGAGCAGCTACGTCTGTCCGCCAGAACCGTCGGAGCGCATCTGCGTCACGTCTTCCAGAAGCTGGGAGTGGCCTCGCGTGTCGTGCTCGGGGAAGCACTCGGCCCCGTGTGTCCCGAACCAGCGGAGACCGGGAGGCCGCCGCTGAAGAAGGAGAGCTGATCCGGTCGGGCAATCACTTGCCACGCAGCGCCGTTGTGGTCTTGCCGGTGCGCTCGCGCAGGAGCACCCGCAGGGTGTTGGGGTGTTCGTAGCCGACCTTCCGGGCGATGACCTCCAACGACATGTCGGTCGTGCGCAGCAGGTGGGAGGCACGTTCGATCCTCAGGTCCTGGACGAATCGAATCGGAGAGTTCCCGACCGTGCGCTGGACGGCGCGTTGCAGGGTCCTTTCACTGACGCCAATGGCCTTGGCCGCGTCGGGCACACTGAGTGGTTCGGCCAAATGCTCCCGGGCCCAGCGTTCGAACGCGGCGACCGTGGGGTCGCTCTGCGCGAGTGCGCTGGGGATGACGTAGGCCGCCTGTGACGGGCGTTCGTCGACGACCAGGTAACGGGCCACCAGGTCGGCGAGCGCGGGGCTGCTCGCCCGGACGATCGCGAGGGCGAGGTCGATGTGCCCGAAGGCAGCGCCGGCGGTGGTGACGCCGTCGCAGGTGATGACCATCTGGCTGTGGTCGAGCGTGACGTTCGGGTACCTGGCGCGGAAGGCCGGCGAGAGCCACCAGGTTGTGGTGGCGCGCAGCCCGTCCAGGATCCCGGCCTCGGCCAGGAGGAAGGTGCCCGCGCACGCCGAGGCGATGGTCGTTCCGCGCTCACGGGTGCGGGCGATGAGATCGCGGACGGAGCGCGACGCCGCGCCGCCGACATGGTCGAGCAGCGCCGATGGATCGCTTTCTGCCAGCGCCGGAACGACCAGGAGATCCGCCGTCTCGGCCTGCGTGAGCGGTTGGGGGGCCACAAGGAGTCCGCCCCGGTCCGCACGGAGGGGCTAGGGCCGATCATGGTCACGTTCCAGGTCGGTGCCTGGTGAATCTGGCCGCCCAGGGCGTTCGCGTTGCTCAGGACATCCAGGATCGCCGCGAGGCCGGAGTCGAAGACCCCGTCGTAGACGACGACTGCTACCTGCATGGCGGAAATTCTACCGTTCATATCGATTCTGCCACCGTATGACCGGATCAGACTGCAGGCTCGGCTTCGATGACCGCGAAGGCTCCAGCGGATCCGACCCTGACCCGCCTCAGGCCTGCCTCGCTGAACAAGGCGTCGAACTCAGCGATCTGACGCTCCCTCCCACCGGTCATGACGAGCATGTTCATGTCCATCAGTGGAGCGAGTCCGGGCTCTGCGGCCTCGCCGACCAGGTGGTCGACGACGGCGATACGGCCGCCCTTCGCGAGCGACGTGCGGCAGTTCCGGAGGATGCGGACACAGGCGGCGTCGTCCCAGTCGTGCAGGATGTACTTGAGCACGTACAGGTCCGCCGCCGGAACCGACTCGAAGAAGTCTCCGGCAAGGACAGTGAAGCGCCCGTCCAGCCCGTCAGCCTTGGCGGCCTCCGAGGCGGCCGGGACGATGTGAGGCAGGTCAAAGACTCCACCGTTGAGCTCCGGGTTGACCCTCATCATGGCCATGATGAGGTCGCCGGCGGCTCCGCCGATGTCCAGGGCGAGGCCGACGCCATTGGTGTCCAGCACGGCGGCGATGTCGCGGGCAGCCGCCTGGGACAGATTGCTCATCGACTCGGTGAAGAAGTATGCCTCCTCGACGTGCCGGGCGAAGTAGTCGAAGATGTTCGCTTCGCCGTGGGCCGCAGTGACCTGGTGCCGGCCGGTCCGGACGGCCTCGGGGAACCCTCCCCACGGCAGCCAGTGCCCCGGCGCCGACTGGGATACGGCGAAGTACCGCAGCGAGTGCGGGGCGTCCTGCCGCAGAGTGCTGAGCAGGGACGTGCCGGTGAAGTGGTGTCCGTCCTCGGAGGTCACCAGGCCCAGGGACGCGCAGGTGCGCAAGAGGCGGCGGGTCGCGTCGGGGTCCGTGGACTCCTTCTCGGCGATCGCGTCCGCGGTGTCTGCTCCCGCCGCCAGGTGGTCGGCGAGGTTGTACAACGCCGCGGCTCGAACGACCTGGGTGACCCAGAAGCCCGTGACCATGCCCATCATGCGCACATAGTCCTGGGCCTCGGCCGGCAGCGGTGTCCTCGTCACGATCAGATCTCCTTTGCGGGAAGGCAACCCGAACCGGTGACCCGTGGGCGGGGTCACCAGCCGGTTGTGTGGGGCACGGATGCGCCGGGCTACTACTCGATGATGAGTTCGACGGGGATGTTCCCGCGGGTGGCCTTGGAGTACGGGCAGCCCGCGTGCGCCTGCTCGACGAGCTTGCGGCCCGTCTCGTTCTGCAGGTCCTCCGGCAGCTTGACCCGCAGCACGCCCGTGAGCGCGAAACCGCCGTCCGTGTCGTCCTTGCCGATGCCGATCTCCGCAGTCACCGAGATCTTGCCGGTGGCGATCTTGGCCTCCCGGCCGACCACGCCGAGCGTGCTGGTGAAGCAGGCCGCCCAGCCGGCGGCCAAGAGCTGCTCGGGGTTGGTGCCCTTGCCGTCACCGCCGAGCGCCGGCGGGAACGCCAGCTTCACTTCGAGCTGTCCGTCGGAGCTGACGGCACGGCCATCCCTGCCGGTAGCCGTGACGGTGGCGGTGTAGAGGGTGTCCATAGTTCCAACCACTTCCTTGACTGTGTCCTGTTGTTCTCATGTGCCGCGCTCGGCGCGGCAGGGGTTTCGGGGCCCTGCCCGACTCAGCTCCTTGCCGCTCAGGAGACCTTCGAGCCCAGCAGGTCCACCGAGGCGATCACCGGCGGCGCGCTGAGCTTGGTCTTCGCAGCCTCGCCCAGCGCGGCAGCGATCGGGCCCGTCAGGTGGGCCTGGCGTCCTTGCTCGTCGTCGAAGGTGTCGAAGACGCCGAACGTGGTCGCGTCCTCGCGGAACGCGAACCAGGTGACCGTGCCCTGTTCCCGTTCGGCCAGCTCCTGCGCGCCGCGCAGCATCGCCCCAACCTCCTCGGCGTACTCCGGTTTGGCCTCGATACGTACCAGCAGACCGACCTTCATGTGATCACTCCTCAATTCCAGCCGCCGGCCGCCCGGCGTACAACGAACGTACGATGACGATCCGCGTTCACGTCAGCGGCAGAAACGACACGGATAATAGAGATTCCGCCATACCTGGAGCGGCCTTCGTGCTTTCGCTCCGCCGGCTACGGGGATCTGCCCCCAGTTTGCCGGTGGACCGCAATGGCTTACATCGGTCGATTGACCGTCTCATGCTTGCAACGCGGTCCTGTTCGCGCAGGTGAGCGAGTGCGGAGCTCCAGGCGACGACCTCATCGACGAGCGTGGCCAGCGCCTCGTCCTGATGGGCTCCGGGGACCGGTTCGCCGAAGTCAACGAAGTCGGCGAACAGCGACAGGGCGACCCCGTGCGGACGTCGGCCATCTTCAGTTCGCCAGCGATCAGGCGAAGGTGCTCGGCTGCGCGCGCACCCCCGACGGAGCCGTAGGAGACGATGCCGACGGCCTTGTTGTTCCACTCGGCAAAGAGGTAGTCGATGGCGTTCTTCAGGGCGCCCGACGTGGAGTGGTTGTACTCGGGCGTGACGAAGATGAATCCGTCGAAGCTCCCGATCTTGGCTGCCCACTCCTTGGTGTGGCCGTTCTGGTACTGGCCCATGAAGGGCGGCACCGGCTCATCCAGGTGCGGGAGCGGGTAGTCCGCGATTCCGATCCTCATCATCTTGCCGTTCCTCTGTCCTTGAATGGTCTCCGCGCAGGACCGGGGAGATCGGCTGGCGAGTATCTTTCAAGGCCGGAGGCATGGGGAACATCGGTCATTTGACTGCCCGTGTCTCGCCCTGCGGGAAGTCCGGATGATGTGCAGTCAAATGACCGATGCAAGCATCTGCGCGCGCGTGCAGGCTTGGGGGCGCAAACTGCTCCTCGCTTGGCGGAATCCCTATCATCTGCGTCGCTTCTGCCACTGAACTGGCCGGTGGTGGCCGTCGTACGTTCGTTTGTGTGCCGGGTGTCGGGCGCTGTGACGTAGTTCGCGGTTGGGAATTCTCTCGAAATGCCATCGCCGATGGCCGGAGCATGCGGGCCACAGTGCCAGCAGGTTCCGAACACGAAGGAGAGGAATGTGAGTGAAAATCACCAGAGGTAGCCGGCGGCGTGCGGAAGCTGAGCACGCGGAAGAAGAAGGCAGTGCGACACTGCAGCGGCGCAAGGTCCTCGGCGGCCTCGCTGCCCTACCGGTTCTGTACAGCCTCGGTGGGGCAGTCGCCTCGGCCTCGGCCGCCCCCGTTTCGTCGGGCCCCGCTGCGGTCGCCCGCGCGACGCAGGCGGACGGTGTTCCGGCTGCGGACGCCGGTCTGGTGCGCGGTCAGGAGCGGCGGTATCACGCACCGCTGCTCTCTGCAGGAGCCCGTCTGTCGCTGCCCGCGGGTGTCAGTGCCGTGGCCGTCCGGGACTTCTACCACGGCCCACACCTGGCATCGGCGACGTCGGCATGGCCGTACCTGACGGCTGCCGACGGGACCCGCGTCGACGCGTCGGTCGTGCCCGAAGCGGGCGCACCCACCCGTGTGGCGATCCTGAGCGGGTTCGCCGAGGGCTGGTACGAACTCGCCCATGCGAACGGACGGGCTGATCGCGTGACCTGGGATGCCCGCAAACTGCCCTTCCTGTGGATGTACGGCGAGTTCGGCGCCACGAACGAGGCCCCGTACCACAAGCGGTTCTACACGCTCGCGCTGCAACCGCTGTCCGCCAACCCCTACTCGCGCACCACCCGGATCCGCTAGGAGCGGCATGTCCCACCACTTCGACTACCCCGAAGACGAGACGCTGGACATCAGCGACGCCTACTGCTTCGCGGGAGCCGGCGACCGCCACGGCCCTCGGACGGTGATCGGGATGAACACCTCGCCGACGTACGGAAAGCCCTGGAATCCCGCCGGGTACTACGAGCTGAAGATCGACACCGACGGCGACTTCGTCGAGGACATCACCTATCGTGCCACCTTCCCGATCGCCTCCGACGGCACGCAGCACGTGCAGGTGGAGCAGCTCACCGGCAAGGCGGCCACCGACCGCAACGCATCGGGCAAGATCATCACGCCGCGCAACGCGCCGGTCGGGGAGGTCGTCGACTGCCTCCACGGCATCAAGCTCTTCGCAGGGCGGCGCCGCGACCCGTTCTACAACTTCATCCCCTTCCCGGTCGCGACCACGAAGGCACTGGCAACCGGCACCTTCCCGGACTTCGACGCCCTTCGCCCCGCCCACGACGACTTCGCGAACACCAGCGTCAGGGCCTTCATCCTGGAGCTCCCGGTCGAGGTCACCGGCCCCGGCCGGCTGCACTTCTGGGCGACCACCGCGTACTTCGACGCCGGCCACAAGACCTGGGTCCAGCTCCAGCGTGCCGCAGAGCCCAACATGACCACCTTCTTCGACTTCGCCAACGGCCCGGCGCACATCAACTTCAACGCCAGCGCCCCGACGATCGACCTAGTGGGCCGGCCCGCGCACCCCGACACCGACCCCGCCTCGGGAATCTGGGGACAGGTCAGGGACAACATCGCCGCGGTCGTCAAGGCCGGTGGGACGTACAACAAGTGCCCGCACGACTTCCCGACCCCGCTGGCCTACGGCGCCTGGGCGGCAGACAGGCTGCTCCCGAACGTCCTCAAGTTCACACCCGGCACGGTCGCCCTGTGGGACCCCTGGTTCGACCTGCACAACGGCAAGGGCGTGAGGGAGGACATCGCCTCCAACATCATCAAGATGATGGTGAACCAGGACTTCTCTTCCGGGCTCGAACCCGGGCCGCTCCTCGACTACTTCCCCTACCTCTCTGAGCCGCCGGCCGCGTGACCAGCTAGCCGTTCACCGGAGGCCATCGAGCCTTCTCCTGTCCACTGCGGACAGGACAGGAGAAGGCGACCCTCAGGGTGCCGACGGAGAAGGGAAACTGGCGAGGGCGTCCCTGAGCGCGGCGCGGGAGGTGATGCCGAGCTTGGGGAACAGCTGGTAGAGATGCGAGCCCACGGTTCGGGGAGACAGGTACAGCCGTTCAGCGATCTGCTTGTTGGTCAGGCCGGAAGCCGCCAGCTGCGCGATTTCGAGTTCCTGCGCGGTGAGAGTCACCGAGTCCCGCGTCCCCGAGGTCCGGGTCCGGCGGGTGGCTCGGAGCTCGTTGTTTGCCCTGGTGGCCCAGGGGCGGGCTCCTAGACGTTCGAAGGTCTCGGCCGCCGAGGTCAACTGCGTTCGGGCGTCGGTGAGAGAGCGCATGCGCCTGAGACGCTCGCCGTAGACCAGCCGCGCCCTGGCCAGTTCAAAAGGCCACTGCTCCGCTCCGGAAACGACCAGAGCGCACTCGAAGCGTCCAATCACCTGATCATCAGGGGAAACGAGTGCGGTCGATGCCGCCACCAGAAGCTCCAACCGTGGCGAGAGAGACGCGATGCCGGCCTCGTCCATGGCCCGCACGTGAGCCTGCGCCTCGGCAAAGCGCTGGGTGCGGATCGCCGCCTCGACCAGATCCATGCACACCCACATGGCGTGGGGGGTGTGGGACGCGAGGACGCCTGGGGGACTCATCGCGGCGGCGTGCCGGTAGGCACCTTCGTAGTTGCCTTCGCCCAGATCAGCAAGAACCCGGGCGTGGTTGGCGAAGGCGACTGCCCCGAAGGCTTTCCGAGGAACCGCCCATTGGGTGATGCGGTCGGCCAGGGCGTGGCTTGCCTGGTGGTCTCCGCCGACCGCCGCGAGCAGCGCCTGGATGTACTGGAAGTACCACGTGAAGAACCGGTACTCGTGTTCCTCGCACACCCGCAGGCCCTCGCCCGCCAGCCTTCCGGCCTCTTCCCACTCGCCGGTCAGGAAGTCCTGGAGGCCCAGGTGCATCAGGGCACCGATGTGCCGGCGTGCGGGACCGCCTCGTCGTCCCTGGCGGACCACCCGCCAGGACGCCTCTCGTACTTCCGCGAGCCGGTCGGGGTACACCGACGCCGTCCCCATGCGGATGATCCGCCCCAGGTCCTCCTCGTCCCTCGCGCCGGCCAGGACCTGGTCGAGTTCCTTGAGGCCGGCCGCTCCGGTACGGGCGGGATCGGGAAAGGTCTTGCTGCAGGCGGACAGCAGGGTGGGAGGCGTGGGCCTCAGACGATCCAGCGCCGCGTAAAAGGGCTCCCAGAGCGCGCTGCGGCCACCGAACCAGCACACCAGGAGAAGGGTGTGCAGCGCCTCGATCAGTGCGCTGTCGTGGGCGTCATAGGCGTGGGTGCCCGACTCGACGGCGCCGACCAGCAGACGGTGGGCGGTGTCGACATCTCCGTCACCACTGTTGAGTACCAAGAACGCCGCTGTGGCCGCGGCGAGCAGCGAGTTGGTGAGGCGCGGTTCGGCCCGCCGGGCGCTGTCCAAGAGCACTGAAGCCACGTCCAGCTCGCCAGTGGCGTCGGCACCGATGTAGGCAGCCTCAGCAAGTCGGCGGCCCCGGTCGGCTGATCGGGGGCTGAGCTCCGCGGCCCTGGTCATGGTCGCGATCGCGCTGACCGCGTCCCCGCGGCGCGCGATGAGGTGAGCTGCTTGCTGCAGGAGCGCCGCGACCTCCTCGTCAGCGGTGAGCGTGGCCTCCCCCAGATGCCATGCTCTGCGTTCGGGTTCCTCCTTGCGGAAGTCGGCGAGCGCCAGATGTGTTCGGCAGCGATCGTTCAGTGTGCTGGTCGCGACAACGGCGGACGCGATCAAGGGATGACGGAAGACGACGCGCCGCTTCCGGTCGTCAACAGTGACCAGACGGTCTGATTCCGCTACCGCCAGGGCACTCAGATCGGCCGGACCCTCCGTCGCTATCCGCAGAACGCCCAGCTCTCCGCTTCCGTCGAGGGCGAGGAGCAGCAGAAGGTGCTGCGAGGCGGTCGGAAGGGCGGAAATGCGGGAGGCGTAGAGGGCTTGCAGCCGCTGGGAGAGCGGTAGTACGGCGGGAACGTCCGCCAGAGCAGTGCGCTGCGCGGGGGTCAGCGCGGTGGGAAGCTCCAGGAGTGCGAGCGGATTGCCCTGTGCCTGAACCAGGACCCGATCCCGTACCCGCGGTGCAAGCCCGGGATAGCGCGCGTTGATCAGATCCAGCGCCGCGTCGCGGTCCAGCGGTTGCAACTCGTATTCGGTGACCTGTCCCCGCTCGAAGAAGCTGTCGGCTCCGGACCTCGAAGCCGCCAGGAGACCGATTCGGCTCCCGGCGAGGCGGCGGGCGACGAAGCCCAGCACCGCCGCGCTGGCGCGGTCGAGCCAGGGAAGGTCGTCCACGACGACGAAGACCGGATGTTCGAGTGCTACCTGCCGCAGCAGGGTGTGCACCGCGTTCGCGACCAGGAGCCTGTCGGGCACGGGCCCGTGACCGAAGCCCAGGGCACTCCGCAGGGCCTCCCGATGAGTGTCGCCGAGGTTCTGGAACTGATCGCCCAGCGGGAAGAGCAGTTCGTGGAGGCCGGCATAGGTCAGCTCGGCTTCGAACTGCACTCCAGTCGCCGACAGCACTGTAGAGCCAGCTGCGGCCATGGCCTTGGCGATCTCCTGCAGCAGCACTGTCTTCCCCACGCCCGGATCGCCGGACAGCAGCAGGGCCCGACCCTGGACGGTTCCCGCCCCGAAGAATCCCGAGATCTCCTCGATCTGCTCCGCACGACCGACCAGGTCACGGGGCGCGTTGCTGTCCAAGGCATTCCTCTGCTCACGGTCTGCGGGGCGTGAGCAAACGATGCGCGCGACCAAGGACGCCTACATCGGCCATGTGACTGCATGAACGGCTTCAGCCGCAGTCGCAAGGCCGGCGGGTCGGGGACTCCGGTCAGTGGTCCACGCGAAGGACCTGGCCGTTCACCCAGTGGCCCGGACCGGCAAGGAACGCGATGGCCTCTGCGATCCTTGCCAGGTCCCCGGGCTGTTCGGGAGAGGCAGGGTCGGCGACGACTGGGGCCGACGCGACTGCGTTGACGGTCACGTTCCGCTCGCGAAGCTCGCCGGTAAGGAAGACCGTCAGGGCGTTCACCGCCGCCTTCCCTGCGGCATAGGCTCCGTATGCCGATCGTGACGTCTCACTGACATAGCTCGCGAGGTTGATCAGGGCGCCACCGCGACGCACCCGGCGAGCGGCATTCCGCCCCACGACGAACGCCCCCAGGACGTTGGTCCGGTGCATCTGTGCGAACTCCTCTGGCGCCATGTCGCAGACTGATCCGCACATCACGATCTCTGCGCAGTTGACGACTACGTCGACTGCGCCGAAGGCCTCCTCTGCCTGCTGGAACAGGAGCACCACTGCGGTCTCGTCGGCCACGTCCGTCTCGACGGTCAGAGCGCGGCCTGCCCTTTCCTCAATCGCGGCCCGGATGTCCTCGGCGGCTGACCGATCGTGGGAGTAGGCGATGACGACGTCGAACCCGTCCTCCGCCAGTCGCAGGGCCGCGTACCGCCCTATGCCGCGCGCTCCCTCCGTCACAATCGCGACACGTGATCGCGTGAGCTCGAGTCCCGCAACGAACGGCATGATCAGGTCCTTCCGACTCGTTCTCAGCTCAATCGTGCGCGGACGCGCGTTACTGGTCACCCGTCAAATGACTGCAATGCGGAGCCACTTTCGAGGTAGTCCCCAAGGTCCGAGGTGTGGCTACCGGCGGTAGCTCAAGCTCGGGGTGCGGGTCGCAGCCCCCGCACCACCTCCCCTCGGCACCGACCTAGTGCGGTCCCCGCATGCGACTGCGCCGCCCCAGCGGTTCCTCTGGCTGTCCGCCGATGAGGGCAGCAGCGCGGCCCCGGCCCTGATCGGCACGCGATGACGCTGCTCTGAACAAAGCAGGCTCATCAGGCATAATCACGCCAGGAGCGCCTCCCTTCGCCGCACGAGGCATGGTTGCAGCGCTGGACGTGCGCCCCGGGAACCACAGCCGCAAGGCGGGTTCTGAGGAAGGGACGCGCTTCATGGATGGTGACAACCCGGCGCCGCGGAGCATGGCAGACGAGCTAGTCGGGCGTGAGCAGGAAGTAGCGCTACTCACGTCCTTCGTCGCCGAGGCGACCAGAAACGGCGGGCTCCTGCTGCTGTCGGGGGATCCAGGCATCGGCAAGTCGCTCCTGCTGGACCTTGCCGGGAAGGCCGCGACCAGGGCTGGAGCCCTGGTGCTGCGCTCGGATGGCGTGGAATTCCAGGCAGGCGTGAGCTTTTCGAACCTGAGCTGTGCACTCGCCCCGCTTCAAGGAGAGATCCACGCGCTCGACCCTGTGCGCCGCGACGCGTTAATGGTGGCGCTGGGCATCCGTAGTGAGGCCGCGGTGGACCACGTGGTCGTCTACAACGCCGCCCTCGCGCTGCTCCGCAAAGCGGCCGGCAGCCGCCCGCTGCTGATCGTGGTGGACGACCTGCAATGGGTTGACCACGCCAGCGCGGCGGCGTTCGCCTTCATCTCCCGACGGCTTGCGGGAAGTCCAGTGGCGTTCCTGGCCGCGTCGCGAGCCGGCGCCGACACAGTCTTCAACCGGACAGGTCTCCCCGAGCTGGAGCTGCGCCCGCTGGACCGCGCAGCCTCAGCCAGACTGGTGCGCGACCGGTTCCCTGGGCTGAGCCCGCGAACGATGCAGTGCGTCCTGGACCAGGCCAAAGGCAATCCCCTTGCCTTGCTGGAACTTCCGACCGCGGTCAACGAGCTGCGACCTGGCACGTTGAGCACGCTGTCCACCGTGTTCCCGGTCAGCCGCCGCCTGCAAAGTCTGTACGCGTTCCGGATCCAGGAGCTGCCGGCGCCCGCGCGCCGGTTGCTGCTCCTGGCCGCTCTGGAGGGCACGGGTGACCTACGGATCCTGCGAGCAGCCGGCGCCGGCGCGGATGCTCTCGGTGACCTGGCCCATGCGGAGCGGGCCCAACTGGTACGGGTCGACAACGGCGGCCTGGGAAGGTTGACGTTCCGCCACCCCCTGGTTCGCGCGACGATCGTGTGGGGTTCCACCAGCGATGAGCGCGTGGCCGCGCACACCGCTTTGGCGAAGGCGCTCGCCGATCGTCCCGACCGTCAGGTCTGGCACCTCGTCGAAGCAACGGCCGATCCCGACGAGCGCATCGCCGATCTGCTGGAAAAGTCCGCCCACCGGGCTCGTCGGCGCGGGGATGCCGTCGGCGCTCTCAACGCGCTGGTCCGCGCCGCCGACCTCAGTCCAGGTCAGACCGATCGGAGCAGACGCCTGGTCGAAGCCGCATCTGTGGGATCGGACGTCGCCGGAGAACTCCCGACGGCAGCCGGGCTGCTGGTCGAAGCCAGGCGCGCCAACCCCCGTCTGCGCGGGTCGCTTCAGGCCGCGATCGCCGCGTCCAACGTACTGCTCAACAGTGACGGGGATATCTCCACTGCCTTCCAGCTGCTCCTCGGAGCGATCACCGCCGATGCGGGCCGAACGGGTCACGGTGATCAGAAGGCGCTGGAGGAGGCGCTGCACGCCGTGGTCAGGGTGTGTCTGATGGGAGGCAGAGCCGAGCTGTGGGATCGGCTCCACGCCTTCTTGGCGCAGGCAACCGTGCCGGTGCCACGTCCCCTGGATCTGGTCGGCATCTACGCCGACCCAACCCGCCACGATGATCACTCCCTCGCCCGCCTGGACGTGGCGATCCGTGACCTCCATCTGGAATCTGACCCGAGCCGGATCGTTCAGATCGGCAGGGCCGCGCACGGTGTGGACCGAACGGCACAGTGTCGCACGGCCCTTTGGCGCGTCGTCGAGGACGGACGGAAGGGCGGATCCGTCGCGTCGGGGATCTACGCGCTGATTCAGCTCTGCATGGATGACTTCGAGACTGGCCAGTGGGACGAGTGCGCCTTGCTCACGGACGAAGGACTCAGGCTGAGCGAAGCGCACGGCTACCGGCAGATGGCCCTGTCGTTCCAAGCTGCCCAGGCTCTGCTCGCAGCGGTTCGGGGCGACGAGGTCACGCTGCGTGCACTGACCCGCCAGATCACCGCCTGGACGGCTCCCCGAGGGTTCCGCAGTGTGGAGTGCTGGGCCCATCACGGCTCGGCTCTCGCTGCGCTGGGGCGCGGTGACTATGAGACCGCCTACCGCGAAGCGTCGGTGATCAGTCCGCCCGGAGTGCTGCCCACCTACCTTCCCTCCGCTCTGCGGGCGCCCATGGATCTGGTGGAGGCCGCGGTGCGTTCTGGTCGGCGGCCTGAGGCGCAGGCCCATGTGGCAGCCATACAGCAGGCGGGAATCGCCGCGGTGTCGCCACGGCTGGCGCTGCTGGCCGCGGCGTCGGCTGCCATCGCCGCGCCGAAGAGCCAGGCCGCCGTACTGTTCGAGGAAGCCCTCGCCATCCGCGGAACCGACCGTTGGCCCTTCGTGGTCGCCCGCGTTCGCCTCGCCTACGGCCAGCACCTGCGACACCTACGCGCGGCCGAGACTGCCCGGTTGCACTTGAACGCGGCCTTCGATTCCTTCCGTCATCTCGGAGCCGTCCCCTGGGCCGCTCGGGCCGCGGAAGAACTGCGGGCCAGCGGCTACGCCAACTCCAGGGCGCCGGGCAACCTACCGGCGAACCCGCTCACCGCCCAGGAGTACCGAATCGCCACCCTCGCGGCCTCGGGGATGACCAACAAGCAGATCGGGACGCGGCTGTTCCTCTCCCACCGAAGCGTGGCAGCCCATCTGCACCGGCTCTACCCCAAGCTAGGCATCACCTCCCGTGTCACGCTTGCGGCGGCTCTCGCCGAGATTCCGGAGGCGAACCGTGCGGTCAAATGACGGATGTAACAGGTCAGGGCGTTCCTGAAGAATCGAGCGGACGGTGTCGGAGAGAGGGCCGTCCAGACCGAGCCGGAGGAGTAGCTGCCGTGGAATATCTCGTCACCATGACTACCCGCGTTCCGGAGGGAACCTCAGAAGCGGAGGTCGACGACGTCCGCGCCCGCGAAGCCGCGAACTCCCGCGGGCTCGTCGAGAAGGGGCAGCTGCTTCGGTTGTGGCGCCCGCCTCTGCAGCCGGGCGAATGGCGCACCCTCGGGCTGTTCGCCGCGCCGGACGCCGAGCGCCTGGAACAGGTCCTCGCCTCCATGCCGCTGCGGGTCTGGCGCCACGACGAGGTCGAACCGCTGATGCCGCACCCGAACGACCCCGGGCCGGACTTCGTCGGCGGATCGGTCACCGGCCCGGAGTTCCTGGTGAACTTCGCCCTGGTCGCGACTGACGGAACTCCGTCCCGGGCTCTGGAGGACGCGACAGCAGCCGAGGCGGTCCGCACCAAAGAATTGGCGGCGCAGGGGCACCTGGTGCGACTGTGGCGGACCCCCGGAGAGGGGCGTGCGTTGGGTCTCTGGCGCGCCCGGGATGCCGCCGAGATGCGGACCATCCTGGGCTCGCTTCCCCTGACACCGTGGTTGCAGGTGGAGACGACGCCGCTGAGCGAGCACCCGAACGACCCCGGACCGGACAGGGACTAAGCAATCAACCGCCACTGCGACAGCCTTTCTCCCTGCTGCTAGGCACAGACTTCCATCGCTGGTCACACCCGGTGCAGGCCGCGCAGCCGCGGAACGCCGACCTTTGACGCCATTCGCCCGGCCGCCTAGCGTCGTATAGGCGACCGGTTGACTACCAGATCGGCGCGTAGCTCGTTCCCTCGGGAGAGTCGTCATGAATTCAGCAGACCGGAAGGTTGCTGTCATCACCGGTGCGGCGCACGGGATTGGCGCGGGCCTTGTGACTGGCTACCGCCGGCTCGGCTACGGCGTCGTGGCAACCGCGTGCGGTATCGAGGCGTACCAGGACTCCGACATGGTGACGGTCGAGGGAGACCTCGCCGACCCGGACACCGCAGTGCGGGTCGTCAAGGCGGGCCTCGGCCGCTTCGGCCGCATCGACGCCCTGGTCAATACCGTCGGGACGTCCACCGCCAAGCCGTTCACCGAGTACACGCCAGCGGAACAGGCGGCGGTGACCAACGTTGACCTAAAGGGTTTCTTCCGCATCACCCAGCTCGCCGTCGAGCAGATGCTCAAGCAGGGCAGCGGACACGTCGTCCAGATCACCTCGGGCATGGTGGATCAAGGCAGTTGGGGAACCGCCTCGGTGCCAGCCTCGGTGACTAGGGGAGGACTGCAGTCCGCCACGAAGGCACTGGCAATCGAGTACGCCAGCAAGGGCATCCGCAGCAACGCGGTCACACTCGGCGCCATGAGGAATCCGGTGCGCCCCGAGGTCTACAACGAGACGCTGGCCGCGATGCACCCGCTCGGCTGCCTGGGCGAGATCGAGGACATCGTCAACGCCGTGCTGTACCTGGAGAGCGCACCATTCGTCACCGGCGCGGTCCTCCACGTCGACGGCGGACACAACGCCGGCCACTGAAACGACAGCAGCATCGATGACGCATTCGCCATCTCAGGCCGTCAGTGCACTTTCGGCGCCGATGAAGGACCGCGTATTGGACGACCCGCTGGATCCCCGAACGGGTCCGGATCGCCATGAATCATCGATCACGCAGTCAATCAACTGATGTAAGCCTCGGCAATCCACGGGCACGATAAGTGGGGGTCCGCGCAGGCGGCAGAGGGGACATTGCTGAACCGCCTCCGGAATTCCCCTGACGTTCAACCGTCGTTCCTACGGCCTGAGCCGTGGTCCCTTTCACACCTGGAGTGAAGCGATGAACGAAGACTGGCGCCAGGATGGCATCCACCCCTTCCCGGCCGGGATGCAGTCGCATCAGATCGACACCAACGGAGCCAAGATCCACGTACGCGTCGGGGGACATGGTCCAGCCGTCGTCATGCTGCACGGCTTCGGCACAACGGGCGACATGTGGGGCCATCTGGCGAGCGCCCTCATCAAGGACCACATGGTTGTCGCACCCGACCTGCGTGGCCTGGGTCTCTCATCGAAGCCTGACGACGGCTACGACAAAAAGAATCAGGCCGCGGACGTCGTGGGCGTCCTCGACGCCCTTGGGGTACGCACCGCCGCACTGGCGACACACGACATCGGCATCATGGTCGGATACGCAGTTGCCGCCACCCACCCCGAGCGCGTAAGCCGATGGGTGGGGATCGACGCGCCGCTGCCCGGCATCGGACCCTGGGATCAGATCAAACAGGACCCGGCCATGTGGCACTTCGGCTTCGGTGGTCTGGACATGGAACGCCTGGTCGCCGGCCGCGAGCGCATCTATCTCGACCGCTTCTGGAACGAACTCTCCTCGGACCCGAAGCGGTTCGACGAAGCGAAGCGCCAACACTATTCGGCGCTCTACGCACAACCCGGCGCAATGCGAGCGAGCTTCGCCCAGTTCCTGGCGTTCAGCCAGGACGCCGCCGACAACGAGGCATTCCTCAAGCAAGGCAAGCTCCAGATGCCGGTCCTGGCCTTCGGCGGCGAAGCAACATTCGGCCCGCTGATCGGCACGGTGATGCGCAGTGTCGCCGACAACGTCGAAGACGCGATCATCCCGGACTGCGGGCACTGGATCACCGAAGAGCAGCCGCAGGCGACGACCAACCTCGTCGTCAACTTCCTCCGCCAGGCTGTATGAGGAGGAGACTTCCATGGCTCACCCCCTGCCCCGGCCTGTTACTGCGCATCAGGGGCACAAGCCTGCGCGACGTGCGGGCTATCGCAGTCGCACGACAAAGCGAGCGCAACGGTGACGACAGTCCGGCACAGCGCGCTGAACGCGGCGGACACCGCAGAACTGGAACGGCTCGTGCAGCGGGCGGCGCGTAGCCGGAGGAACGGACTGTTCCCAGTGATGGGCAGCCCTGGGACCGATCCGGATGCTGTGGCGGAGCTGGCGACCGACTGTGCCTTCGACCACGTGGCTACGCTCGTCTTCCCCCGCACAATCAACGAGGTCCGCGATTGCCTGACCACGTGGGGCTGGGTCTGCGCCCCAGCAGTCCCGAGCGTTGTGGTCCGCGGCCGCCTCGCCGCCCGCTACGCCCTGCGTTTGGAGGACCTGGATGTCTGGATCCTCCACGCGCGGAAGGAGGGGCACCCCAACTTGGAAGTGTTCTGTCTACCCGCAAATCGGGTCGTCGACATCGTGGCCGCGAGCGAAAGACGCGAGGGCAACGAGCGGCACTTGGCGCTGCTCGTCCGCAACCCCGCCCCAGAGACCCTGGACCGCCTGGCCCACCTGATGGTGGGGAGGCTCGGCATGGTGCCCGACGGCGGTGGCTACAACCCACACGAGGACCGAGCAGCCGGCGGGCGTAGCGTCCTGTACTTCAGGCACCCGCTCCGCGGTCGTCTGGAAGTGACCTGCGCTGGCGAGTTCTCCGACGTTCTGGATCGCCACCTCTTCTTGTGAATCACGACTCCATGTACTGGCGGAAGTTCGACTCTCACCGCAGTGAAGGAAACATGCCCGGATCGTTCAAATTCTCGTCCGCCCAGTTCCTCGCCGACATCCAAGCGACAGCACATGCCATCGGGGCCGACTACTGTCCGGAAACGACCCGCCGCATGCTCGACACCTTCACCGACGGATTCCACAACGGAGCGGTCCTGTGGCGTACCACCAGCAAACCCTCGGGCGCCCTCAACTACCGCTTCTACGAGCGCCGGTCCACCGACACCGTCGCCATCGCGACAAGAGCGGGACTCCTGAACGCGACCGATCCCGTGGCCCGGCTGATCAAGACGTGGAGCGGGCTGTACGCGGACTCCGCCGAGCTGTGCGACTTCGACGCTGCGGCCGGGCTCGTGAAGACGTGGGTGTTCCTGGGCGGTATGCGACCTGTGACCGACCTCCTCGTGGTCCCCGGGGTGCCCGAGGGAATCCGCCGCCACGAGGGCACCTTCGACAAGCTGGGCCTGACCTCAGTGCGGCACGTAGCAGTCGACTACCAACACCAGTCAGTGAACCTTTACTTCCGTACCGCCAAGGGATTCTCCCCGACGCAGGCGCAGCGGTTCCTGAGCCTCACCGGCGCCGAGTTGCCGACCGCGGCCGTGCTGGAGGACATCCGGGAGTTCACCGCCCCCTCGGGCTACACCTTCTCCGTCACCATGACGGGCGCGACAGGGAAGATCGAGCGCGTCGGCATCTACGCCCTCAAACTCCCAGCCGGCCGGTTCCCCACCATCGGAGACCGGCTGGAGGAGTTCTTCCGCGCTGCACCGTCGCGCGACGACGAGGAGATGAACGCCATCGCCTGGTCCTTCGGCGCCGAGGGCATGCAGTACCTCAAGGCAGAGCGGTCATACTGCGGCCGCCTGGTCGAACTCATGCAGGAGTGGGCCAGCCCTATGACTGACATCGGCTCGCGGGCGTGAACGGCGGCGAGCCAAGTAACGGAGGCGGCAGTGCCGGCGAACAGGCTATGCGACTCCCTGCCCGAGCCCATGGCGGTGAGGCAGTGAACGACTCCTACGCGAAGGGGCTGCTGGGCCACAGCACGGCCGGCGAATACGAGCGACTCCTCCTTCTGGAGAGGCTTTGCGACCCCGGCACAATCCGCATTCTCGAACGCCTGCCCATCACCCCGTCGTGGGCCTGTGTTGACGTCGGCGCGGGAACCGGCTCATTGGCCCGGTGGCTTGCGGAACGCTGCCCCGAGGGGCAGATCACCGCTACCGACCTGGACACCCGGTTTCTCGAATCCATGCCCCGACCCGAGAATCTGGCTGTCTCGCAGCAGGACGTCACGACGACAGACTTCCCCGCCAACTCTCTCGACCTGGTCCACGCTCGAGCGGTGCTGACCCATCTGCCTCATCCCGAAGGAGTGGTGAGGCAGATGGCGAGTTGGCTGAAGCCGGGCGGGTTTCTGGTGATCGAGGACCCCTCCTACCTCCCGGCCCAAGCATCCCCCTACCCCGACTTCGCGGCCCTCCTCGTCGCGTGCGAGCGACTGCTGGAGCGGACCCACGGCACCGACAACTCCTGGGCCAGGCGCATCCCCAGAGTCATGGCTGATGCAGGACTGACCAACCTCAAGATGTCTGCCGACCTGTCGGTGTGCGGCCGGGACGACTTGGAGGACGCGTACTGGAGGCAGTGCTTCTCTCAGGCATTCCCGGCCCTTGTGGCCTCTGGGCTGATGACCGAACAACAGATCAACCGGGCCATGGAGCACTTGGACCGACCGGAGTTCACCGACGTCGCCTGGATGATGGTCTCCTGCTGGGGCCAACTTCAATAACCGCCCTCGACCCGCTCCCCAGCACGAACTAGTCCAGCGCCGCGTTAATCCTTGGAGGATGTGCGGTGCGCTGCACTAGTGTCCGGGTCCATGACGTCGAAGACGAATGATCATCCCGACTGGGTCGCGCCGTACCTGGCCAGGCTCGGTGTCGACGCCCCGGGGTCCCTCGGCGCTCCGTCGCTCGACACCCTGCGCAGGCTTCACCGCGCGCACGTCGAGCTCATCGCGTTCGAGAACTTCGACATCCAGCTCGGACGCCCGCAGGGTATCGAACCGGCTGAGTCCATCGCCCGTATCCTGGCCGGCCGGGGCGGCTACTGCTTCAACCTGAACAACGCCTTCAGTGAGCTGCTGACCGTCCTCGGGTACGACGTCACCATGCATCGCGGCCAGATCAACGGCTCCGTCGCGACCGCCAAGGCGACCGCCGACGAATACGTCACGCACATGGCCCTCACCGTCGTCATCGACGGCGAACGCTGGTCGGTCGACGTCGGCCTGGCCAACTCCCACCACGAGCCCATCCCGCTTCGGGAAGGCGTCCACGTCCAGGGTCCCTTCCGCTTCGAACTGCGGCCGCTGCCGGAGATCGGCCCGGACGCCTGGAGGTTCTTCACCGATCCGGAGCAGACGACCTTCCACAGCATGGACTTCACCCTGGCGCCGGCCACGTGGGAGGACTTCCGCAGTTGCCACGACGATTTCTCGACATCGCCGAAGTCTCCCTATGTCATGTGGTTCGAGCTCTTCCGCCGCGACGCGGACTGCGCCGAGTTCGTGCTGGACGACGAGTTCACACGCGACGAGGGGGCCGGACGGCGCACGACGCGCATCCTCGAATCCGCCGAGGAGCTGTTCGAGATCGCAACGGACGTGTTCCACCTGGACCTGTCGAACATCGACCACGCAGACCGCGCTGCCCTGTGGGACCGCATCCAGCGCGCGGGAGCGGAGTGGCGAGCAAAGCAGCAGTTGGCCGAGAACTAGGCCATGATGAAGAGGGTTAAGGCCGCGGCTATGAGGGCCGCAGCAGTCGAGGTGACGGCCAAGGCGATATCGATCCCGGTAACGCCCCGACCTCGTTGGGCCGGAGCTGTCTGGCATCCTGGCCAGAGCGATGCGCGTGATCTCTGCGCCCTTGTCGTTGAAGCGGCAATAGCGGCCTGCCGCTCACGTGAGCTTCCGGACTCCCGCGGTCGGCAGGCCGGTCCGCTCCCCATCTGACGGCTGCTGGACGGCGATCGCGGCCGCGTCGTCGCCGAGGCGCCCCCGGCAGTGGGCCAGCAGGTCCTGCTTAAGGTGCCGGAGTAGAGCATCCGGCCGCTGGCCCGCCCACGTGGGCACGCGTTCCGCCAGCGGGTAGAACTCGCCGTCCGGGTTGCGGGCCTCGATCACGCCGTCGGTGTAGAGGAGCAGGGTGTCGCCCGCCTCGAAAGGGGCGGTGTCCTCGGTGTAGGAGGTGAGCGCCAGCATGTGCATGCCCAGCGGCGGAACGGGGTGGGTGCTTTCCAGGAACCGGGCCTCGCCGTTGTGGATCAGCAGCGGCGGGGGGTGCCCGCAACTGGTGATCTGCACGGTGGGCCCGTGGTCCGGGATATGGAGCAGCAGGGCCGTGATGAAGTGCTCCGCGGCATGGGCGTAGTCGTCCACGAAATCGGCCAGGTAGCGGCTGACACTGAGGTCGAGGGCAGCGGCGAGCTCGGACAAGGTGGCGTTGCTGTCGGCGGCTTCGCGGAAGGCACCGATCAGCAGGGCGGACTCGCCGACGGCGGTCAGACCCTTGCCGCGGACGTCTCCGATGATCATGCGGGTGCCCTGCTGGGTGCGGGTCGCCGTGTAGAGATCCCCGCCGATCTCGGCCTGGTCCGCGGCAGCCAGGTAGAACGAGCCGACCCGAAGGTCTCCCAGACGGTCAGGGAGCGGACGCATGAGTGCGCGCTGTGCCGCTTCGGACACGGCCCGTACCTGTTCCAACTGCTGCTGCCGCCGGTCGCGGATCCGAGTCAGGAGCACCACCAAAGTCGACAAGGCAGTGGTGGCGAGGATCTGGACAGCCTCCTCGCGCTGCACGGCCAGCACGTCCAGGTGGGCGGCGATGTATGCCTGGGCGCACACGGACAGCAGTCCCACCGCTGCCGTGAGCCACGCGCCGCCGACGAGCGCTGCGATCAGGGGAGCCAGGATGAGAAGAACCCCGTAGTGGACATCGTCGGGCGTCACCACGTCGAAGACCGTCACTGCGATGATGAACCCGATCGGGATCAGGACCAGCGCATGACGCCCACGCCATGCCGGCCAACGCAGACGGCTACCCTGCCACGTTCCCACACGTCCACCATGCGCTCTGCCGGCCCGCCGCTCCACAGGATGCAGCGCAGGCGGCGGTCGCTCAGGGGCTCCCCCCGCCGACGGCGGTGAAACGGACGCGGCCCCTGGACGGACGGGCATCATCCGCGGCCACCCCTTTACTGGCCGGAGTCCTGCGCCGCGGAGCGCTCAGATCGGTCCACGCAGCTTGGCCAGGGCTTCGTTGAGCAGGATCTCGCCCTCCTCCTGGCTGCGGCGCTGCCGGACGTAGGCGAGATGCGTCATGTAAGGGGTGTTGACGCTGGGAGAGGGCACGTTGTCGGGGTCCGGTCCGGCGGGCAGCCCGCATTTCGGGCAGTCCCAGACGTCCGGCACTTGGGCCCCCACCGCGAAGTGGGGCTGGATGTGATGGCCATTGCCGCACCAGAAGGACACCGCGGCGCGGGCCGCGAGGTCACCGCGCTCGGGCTCCCCCATCGGCCCCGACCCGATCCGGGCGCCCCGGATGCCCGTACGTCCCTGTGCCATGTGCGCCTCCCGAGCCAACGTGTCCACGCCTCAGATGTGCATGGGAACGCCCAGCGTACGGTCATCGCGCCCGGCGGGCGGATCGCCCGCCCGTCTCGGCTGGGCAACGTGTCTCGGGCCGAGGGGCGCCTCCCGTGGCATGCTTTCAGGTCCCTTCCCCATAGTGGAGCGCGCCCTGCCAGTCCACGGCTACGACGGGCTCGTCGCCGACCACCCACGCGTCGTGACCGGAGGGCAGCACGGTGATGTCGCCCGCCTTCGCGTCGAATTCGGTCCCGTCGGCCATGCGGATCCGGATCGTCCCGGACACGTGGTACTGGAAGTGCGGTGCCTCACACCACTCCGTGCCCGCGATCGGCTTGACGTCCTTCGACCAGCGCCAGCCCGGTTCCAGGACCAGGCGGCCGACCACCCCGCCGCCCGCGTTGATGATCTCCGCGCGACCGTTGGGGAAGGTGCGGATCTCGTCCGGGGCCGCGAAGTCCAGGTGCTCGGCCATGGCGGCCGCCGGCGCTGCCTGCGGTGCCTGCGGTTCCGTGGGTTGGTTGTTCTCGTCCCAGGCCTGCAAACTCGTCTGCGTGATGATGCGCCCGTCCCGCAGATCGAGCATCGAGGTGGACAGAACTCTCGTCCCGTCCGGGTAACGGCACTGCTCCAGATACGCCGCGTGGCTGCCGTCGGCGGAGACGACGACCTGCCCCAGCTGGTGTTCCATGTCCCGGCTGCACACGTCGTCGAGGAACTCGCCGATCGCCGCCGTGCCCGCGATCTCGTGCGGGTGGCTCGGCTGGTCGCGGTGGTCCACGACGGTCATCCGAGCGTCCTCCGCGTACAGGCCGCGCAGGGCCAAGGCGTCACGGCCCTCGATACCGCGGCGCAGCGTTTCGATGTCGAAGATCGGACTGCTCTGTGTCGTGCTCACTGGCTGCCACCTCCGAACTACGGTGGGCACCCCCACCGTGCCAATGCGCTGGCGTCCGAGGTGTCCCGGCCACCGACAACGGCTGCCGGTAGGTACCCAAATGAATCCAGACTCCGTCGCTCGTGCCACGGAACAGTTCAGCCGCACCAGGCCGGTCCGAGGAGGGTGCGGCGACGAGTCGACGATCGGTCGCGCTCCCGGTCTGGGGCAGAACCGTGGACCTCAGCCAAAAGGCTGGTCACGCTGCCTTGGCCTCGACGATGTCCGCCTCCGCGGCGGCGCGCTTCACAGCCTCACACCCACGCTCGGCATTCGCCTTCGTCGGGTATCCCTCACCAGACGCGACGACCTCACCGTTGCCGGCCTTGAGCCGGAACCGCCACTGATGGGCCTTGTCCTGGTAGACCTCGAAGTGTGCGGACATGCCGCCTCCCGCCGTGCGCCGGAGTTGTCGTGCCCTTTCAGCGTGCGACCGCAGGCGCGGGTCGGCATCTCGGGATGATCGGCCGCACCAGCCGCTCCGACGTGCTGGCAGGCCAGAGCTACTCGCCCGGACCGCCGGTGTGCGCGGCCACCTCGGCGCTCGGACGGGCGATCACGGTGGCGGGTCCACAGGTGGACGGGCAATGCGGCCTCCCTCTGCCCGTGGCTCCTGCGCCCCGTCATCGTGGGTCCGCTGCGGCAGCGGCGCGGCGCCAGTGCCCAGACGCCGCCGTCGCTGTGACCTCACGGTGTGACGCCGCGACTTCACGCCATAGGGGTGACGGCATCAATCGGCATCGGAGGTCATCATGCCGCGCACACGCAAGGAACAGGCACCGCTCCTGGTCGACTCACCGGTCATCCAGGGCCGGTACGCCGAGCTCGACAACTACACGGTCTCCTTCGAGACCTTCCCCCAGGACGCCGACGGCACACCGGCCTTCATCGGGCTGCCCGATGACCGCTGCCAGTGTCCGCACTGGGGCATGGTGCTCTCCGGCCGGCTCCAGCTGCGCTTCCGCGACCGGACCGAGGACTACATGGCCGGCGACGTCTACTACGCGCCGCCCGGACACGTGCCGGTCGTAGCAGCCGGGACCGAGACAGTCGAGTTCAGCCCGACCGAGAAGTTGCGGGAGACGACGGCCGTCG
Organism: Streptacidiphilus pinicola; assembly: GCF_003258295.1. GTDB lineage: Bacteria > Actinomycetota > Actinomycetes > Streptomycetales > Streptomycetaceae > Streptacidiphilus > Streptacidiphilus pinicola. Next base: position 35,609 of record NZ_QKYN01000121.1, read on the forward strand.
TGGCCGCCAACATGAGCCACGCCGGAGGCACCCGGTGAGCACCGTGCAAATCAGCGCCGACAGCACTGCCCGGGAGTTGGCCGACAAGCTCGTCACGTTCCTGGAAACCGGCACCGCGCCGCAGGGACTGTTCATGCCGGACGTGTTCGTCGACTTCACCCTGCCGCAGTGGCGACTCCAGGCACAGGGCGCCCAGGAGGCGATCGCACTGCGCGCCGCCGGCCACCCCGGGCCCAGCCGGGTCCCCCGGTCCCGGCTCGACGCCACCGCCACCGGGTTCGTCCTGGAGGTCGAGGAGCAGTGGGAGCAAGACCAGGAGTCGTGGTACTGCCGGGAGCTGTTCCGTGCCGATGTGTCCGACGGGTCGATCTCCCAGCTGTCGGTGTACTGCACCGGCGACTGGGACCGGGCTCGCGTCGCCGAACACCACCGCTCGGTGCGCCTGCTCAAGCCCTGAGAACGCACCGGACGGCAGTAGGATCTGATCATGGACCCTGCGGCCGAGCGGGCCGCCGCCACCCGGGCGGCGCTGCTGGACGCCTACGTCCAGGCCCGCGAGAGCGGCGACGCCGAACTGATGGCTGCGGCAGCACTCGACCTGCCCTCCAGCCAACGCTTCGGCACCCACCCCGGTCAGCTGCCCGCCCTGATCCACGAGGCCTACACCGCGGCCGCCACACCGGTGAGCCGCTGCCGCCTCGCCGCCGCACTCGCACGCGCCTGGGTATACGGAGGTGACGCCCAGCAAGCGGTGGCCTTCGCCCGCGAGGCCCTGGCCCTGGCAGACGGCCTCGGCAACCCGGAGGTCACCGCCGACGCCCTCGACGCCGCGCTGGTGGCCCACTGGGGTCCCGACGACTTCACCCAGCGGCTGGCGCTGTCGGCCCGCCTGGCCGATACGGCGGCCCATCTCACTGATCCAGCACGCCGGCTGACCGCCGCCCTGTGGCGGTTGACCACCGCGTGGGAGTCCCTCGACGTGGTCGCGGTGCAGCGCCAGCTGCGCGCGCTGGACCTGCTCGCCGAGGAGACATGCTCTCCCGCTACGCCTTCTTCGCCGCCTCGCGCCGGGCCATGCACGCCCTGGTCGTCAACGACCTCAACACGGCCGATCGACTCATCGCGCAGACCGCCGAGCTGGGCGAGCAGGCCGCCGAGCCGGACCTGGAGGCGGTCGTCCACAGCCTGGCCGCGGCCCGCGCCCGGCAGACCGGGGACGTCGTCACCCTGCGCAGCGAGGCCGCCGCGTTCGCCGCCTTCGGCGCCGCCGAAGGAGTGCCCTCGGGGTCGGCCGAGGCTGCGGCGCTCTGGCTCGCCGCCGACGAACCCGACCGCGCGCTGGCGCTGCTCGACCAACTCGCCGGCGGCGGGCTCGACACCGTGGCGCGCGACGTCGACTTCCTGCTCACCGTGACCTCCCTGGTCCAGGTCGCGGCTGAGCTGCACGTCCACGCCGTCCTCGAGGACGGAGTCCGCCTTCTGGAGCCGTTCACCGGCCGAGCGGTGCTCAACGCGGGCGCGGTGATCTTTCATGGTGTGGTCGACGACTACCTTCATCGCGCCGAACAGTCGCTCAGTCGCGAGGGTGCGGCGACACGTCGGCGCCACACCGCCACCTCCTGCTATCAGCGGATCGGTGCCGACTGGTGGCGCGAACGGCTGAGCGTTCCCGAGGCTCGGCCCCCGCGGGCCCGGGAGCTCACCGCCCGTCTGCGCCAGGAAGGCGACCTCGGCTGGGTAGTCGGCAAGAACGGCTCCACCTTTGTGCTACCCGACCTCAAGGGGCTGCACTACCTGCGAGAACTGCTCCGCAGGCCGGGTGTCGAGATCAGCGCGCTTGACCTGTCCGCCATCGCGCCAGGTCACACACCGATCGTCGTGGACGATTCGGGGGCCGGAGAGGTTATCGACAATCAGGCCCTGGTGGCCTACCGCGAGCGGCTGCGCGAGATCGACGCCGAACTGGACGACGCCGAACCCTGGACCGGCCAGGCCCAGCTCGACCGGCTGCGCGACGAGCGCGAGGCTTTGCTCGCCGAGGTTCGGGTAGCAACCGGCCTTGGCGGACGCCGCCGCCACTTCGGTTCGACCCACGAGAAAGCCCGCGTCGCCGTGCGCAAGGCGATCGCGTCCGTCCTGGACCGCATCCAGCAGCACGACGACGCCCTCGCCCGGCTGCTGCGCGACACCGTCCACACTGGCACGTCCTGCCGCTACGACCCGGACCCCACCCGGCCGGTGATCTGGCAGCTCGACCCACCGGGACCCGAGCCAGGAACTGGAAGCCGGGCTGACGTCGGTCCCAGCGGCGAAGCGGGCTGTGGGATGCGGTGACCCGGCTCGGTCCTGGCCCCAATTGGCCTGGCGGTCCGTTTCCGCGAACTGCTCGGACACGACCGCCGCGTGACGGATTGCTCGACCGCCCATCGACCAAATCCGGCGCCCATTCGGACCGATCGGAGACAAGGCGGTAACAGTACGTCAGGAACTAGCTGTTCTGACCACGGAGG
>NZ_QKYN01000122.1:0-409 GCF_003258295.1 Streptacidiphilus pinicola
GCCCCCGATCCCGTGCCCGGCTTCCCCTCCGGGCGCCCCCTGGGTGCGCCGCTTTCCTCTCGTCCGTCGTTGGCGCTTACACCGGAATTCATTTCCTCGGCAGATCCCGGCAATCCTTGAGGCCGGTCACTCGAAAGTGGGGCTTTTCCACTCCTGGGGGTGGGTAGCCATCTACCTCATCGCACACATGACTGCGCCCCCGGTCGACCGCGGGAGCGTCACCGCGGGATCGGGGGCACAGGGGATTGCCGGGCTCTGCTACTGCCCCGCGTGAGCGGGCAGCGGCGCCTCTCGGCCGCAGGCGTAAGCGATGGGGTTGATGACCTCGGCCGCCTCCGGCAGCCAGCGGTTCATCGTGGTGGGCTCCCGGGCCCACTGCGCGTAGCCGAGCGCGCCGATCCGCGTCGGC
>NZ_QKYN01000122.1:564-36411 GCF_003258295.1 Streptacidiphilus pinicola
GGCCGGGGCCGGAGGAGGCGCGGCGCTGCCAGTCGCGGGTGGCGGGGTGCGCGCCCGGCATGGGGCAGCCGAGGTCGCCGCAGGAGCAGCGCGGGGGGCCGTCGTCCTCCAGCAGCCAGGCACCGGGGGAGACCTCCCAGTGCCGGTCCTCCGCGTACGTCACCGCCGCCTGCAGCAGGAGATCGCGTGCGCCCGGCGTGGCGTCCGCGCGGCCGTCCTGCTCGGTGGCTCCCAGGGTGTCTTCCACGTGCTGCACAACTCGGCGGTGGACCAGGGGTTACGGGTGATCGGCAAAAGTCGGCCCATCAGGACGCGCTGAGTGGGGCGCGCGGTTGCACGCCAGGGGGCGCACGGGGGGTGCACCCGGGGTGAGCGGGTAGGTGTGCCCCTGATGCACCGCTACGCTGTCACCAGTCGGCCCAATGTCGCTATTTCCCAGCCATTGACCGCTCTTGACACCTCGTGACGCATCACCGGAACGCATCAGGGGAATGCTCCTGTCCTGCGACCTCCGACTCTCCAGAGGAGGCAGTGACGTCCATGGCCGCCAGACCGCTCGTCGCACGACAGCCCAACGAACGGCTCCAGGCCCTGATCCAGGAGGCCGGCTGCTCCAACGCCGGCCTCGCCCGCCGGGTCAATCTCTGCGGGGCCGAGCACGCACTGGACCTGCGTTACGACAAGACCTCGGTCGCCCGCTGGCTGCGCGGCCAGCAGCCGCGCGGGCAGGCCCCGGCCGTGATCGCCGAGGCGATCGGACGGAAGCTGGGCCGCTCCGTCTCGGTCGACGAGATCGGCATGTCCGACGGCAAGAGCCACTCCTCCGGCGTGGGCCTCCAGTTCGCCGCGACGCTCTCCGGCGCCGTCGAGCAGGTGAGCGAGCTCTGGCGCAGCGACGTCGGCCGCCGGGACTTCCTCAGCGGCGCGTCCGTCGCCGCGGCTGCGCTGGTCGAGCCGAGCCGCGACTGGCTGATCACCGGCCCCGACCTCTCGGTCGCCCGGACCGGCGGGCCGCGCGTCGGCCTGGCCGACGTCGAGGCGGTGCAGGCCACCACGCAGATGCTGGTCGACCTCGACCACCGCTTCGGCAGCGGCCACGTCCGCCCCGTGGTGGTGCACTACCTGAACTCCGTGGTCTCCGGTCTGCTCGCGGGCGCGTACAAGGAGGAGACCGGCCGCAAGCTCTTCGGCGCCGTGGCCCGGCTCACCGAGCTGGCCGGCTACATGGCGATCGACACCGGGCAGCCCGGGCTGGCCCAGCGCTACTACATCCAGGCGCTGCGCCTGGCCCAGGCGGCCGGGGACCGCGCCTACGGCGGGTACGTGCTGGCGTCCTCGATGAGCCACCTCGCCGCCGCGCTGGGCAACCCGCGCGAGATCGCGCAGCTGGCCCGCGCCGCCCAGGAGGGCGCCCGAGGCCAGGCCACCCCGACGGCGATGGCCATGTTCTACGCCGCCGAGGCCCGCGGCCACGCGCTGCTGGGCGACAGCCGCAGCTGCGAGGCGGTGGCCGGGCTGGCCTTCGAGCAGCTGGAGCACAGCCGCCCGGAGGAGGACCCGGACTGGATCGGCCACTTCGACCACGCCTACCTCGCCGACGAACTCGCGCACTGCCACCGCGACTTGGAGCAGCCGCGGCAGAGCGCCCGGCAGGCGCAGGAGGCGCTGCGCGGCCACCCGGAGTCGCGGGTGCGCCGCCGCGCGGTCGATCTGGTCCTGCTCGCCATCGCCCAGCTGCAGTTGCGCGAGGTGGACGAGGCCTGCGACACCGGGGCGCGGGCCATGGAGCTGATGGCCGGGCTGCGTTCGGCGCGCGGTGCCGAGTACCTGGACGACTTCCGCCGGATGCTGGAGCCCTATCGCAACCAGCGCTCGGTACAGGAGTTCCAGGCCCGGGCCATGGCCGAGGCGGCCGCCTGAGGCGTCGCAGTTCAGGCCCTGGGGGCGGCGGCGACCCGGTCCCCAGGATGGTCACCCGTCGGTGTGAACGGGTAGCGTGTGCCGGGTCGTGAGCGCGGCCATGCGCGGCGCCAGCGCCGTCCACAGCTAAGGAAGAGCGCGTGAACCATCGTCGTCCCAACCCCGACGAGCTCACCCCGGACGACCTGTTCCGTCCGGCGGACGGTGGGCCGACGGCGGCGTACGGTGCCCCACTCGCCGAGCCGGACGCCCAGGGCGCGTCGACCCAGTACCTGCCGCCGATGCCGGCCGCGCCCCAGGCCCAGCCGTACGGCGGGCAGCCCGGCTACACCGCGCCGACGCAGCCGTACCAGGCCTTCCCGCAGCAGCAGGCCCAGCCCGACTACGGCCGCCCCGCGTACGACCAGGGCGGCTACGACCAGGGTTACGACCAGGGCGGCTACGAGCAGTACGACGACTACGACGAGGACCCGCACCGCAACCGTCCCTCGATGCGGACCCTGGCCATCGCGGTCGTCGTCGGCTGCGCGGTGCTCGGCATCGGTCTGGGCGCGCTGCTGGGCTCCGGCAACTCGTCGGCCAGCGCCAGCGCCGACAAGAGCGCGGGCACGAAGCACGGCGCCTCCGCCGGCCCGGGGCCGAACGACAAGGGGGCGCAGCTCGCGCAGGCGCAGAAGCTGAGCCAGCTGTTGGAGACCGCGTCCAGCAACCGTTCCGCGGTGATCAACGCGGTGGCCGACATCGCGGCCTGCCAGGCGCTCCCGGCGGCCCAGCAGGCGCTCACCAACGCGGCTCAGGCGCGCGGCGACCTGGTCACGCAGCTCGGGCAGCTCCCGGTCAGCGCGCTGCCCTCGGGCAAGCAGCTGGTGGCCGATCTCACCACCGGCTGGCAGGCGTCCCAGCAGGCCGACTCCCACTACGCGTCCTGGGCCGCGGAGTCGGCGGGCCCGTGCCAGAAGAAGCACCACCCCAAGGCGGGCGGCGAGAAGGCCGCGGGCGACAACGTGAGCGGCACGGCCACCCAGGCCAAGCGGGAGGCCGCGGCGCTCTGGAACACGATCGCCTCCGCCAACGGTCTGCCGACCAAGACGTCGGACCGGCTCTGAGACACGACGCGGCCCGGGGCGCGGAACACCGCACCCCGGGCCGTCGGGCTGTCAGCGGACCAGCGCGGGGCCCACGTCGACGAGGCCGTTGTGCGCCTCGGTCAGCTGGCCGTTGACGACCTGCTGGAACGACACGTCCGTGTTGACGGTCCGCGGGGTCGCCGCGAGGCTGATCAGGTTGCCGGCCTGCCAGGCCAGCGGCGGCGTCGCGCCGCTCGTACTGACCGGACCGGTGGCGTCGAAGGCGGCGTGCACGCTCTGCGCGGTGAGGGGGTGGCCCCGGAGCACCTCGGTGACCTTCTTGAAGACCTCGTAGGCGATCCAGGTGGTCTCCACCCCGGGGTCCGACGGGTTGATGCTGTTGTTGGTGAACGCGTACTTCTTGATCACCGCGTGCATCTCGTTCCAGACCGGGCTGCCGTCCGGCGGGTACCAGCCGGTCGCGATCGCGCCCTCCAGCGGGCCGTCGGCGCCACCGGTGGTGTCGACCAGCGACTGCTGGAAACTGCCGATCAGCGCCGAGAGGTGCGCGTTGGTGGGCGCGTACTGGCGCCAGCTGTCGAAGAAGGTCTCCGTCGAGGCCGCGTCCAGCGCGCTGGTGACGCAGTCGCGGGGACGGTCGGAGCCGACCGCGAGCTTCACCTCCTGCTGGTAGTTGGTGCGGCCCTCGGTCGCCTTCACGTCGATCGCGGACATGTGGTACAGCGCGAGACCGTTGTTGAGGAAGGTGTACATCGAGTCGCCGACGGCCGTGTCCGGCCGCACGATGGCGACCCGGTGGCAGCCCGCCGCGGCGAGCTGCTCGCCGTTGCCGACCAGCAGAGTCTGGTAGCCGCCGTTGACGGGGTAGGAGTAGGGAGAGCTGAACTCGGCCGCCGAGGCGCCCGATCCGCCGATGTAGGAGATTCCGGCGCTCTCCAGCAGCGGCATGAACTGGTCGCCGAACTGGCTGGACGAGCCGACGACGGCCACCGCCTTGGCCGCGGTCGCCTGGTTGGCGCACGCGATCGCGCCCTCCGAGCTGTTGCCCTCGTTGCAGGTGATCACCCGCACGGAGTGGCCCGCGATGCCGCCGTTGTCGTTGAAGTAGCGCGCGATGGCCTGTGCCATCGCGGGCATGCCGGGCTCCGAGCCCGCCTTGCCGTTCATCGGCGCCCAGGTCATCACCGTCACCGGTGAGGCCGGGTCGGCGCTCGCGTCGCCCCCGCACGCGGTCACACCCCCACCGAGCAGTGCCGTCGCGGCCATGGCCGCACTCGCGCGCCGCAATCGTCCGGCGCTATCAGCCCCCTTGGACCTCATCTGAACCGTGCCCTCCCCGCACACTGGAATACGTACGGAAGTTCACCCTCGCCCCGATTCGGGACAGTCCAGGGGACACCGGGCGAACGGACGGCCACATGAAGGTGAACACGATGTGAGGACGCGTGTAGAACGTAGGATCGTGACCCATGCAGGCGGAGCACGAAACGTCAAGGACTTCTCGAACCGGCACCCGCTCCAGGAGGATGGGCGGCATGCCGCTCACTGACCTTCCCTGGTGGCGCTGGCGGGCCCGGGTCCGTTCCGCGCTGCACATGCTCGGCGACCCGCGCTTCCAGCAGGACTGCTGGGCGGCCGGCCGCGAGGGCTACGGCGACGTCACCGACGCCGTCTACCGCCTCGTCGAGGACACCTGGCTGGACCGCTGGTCCGCCGAGAAGTACGTCGGCTCGATCTTCCGCGACTCCGCGGAGGCCACCGCGGTCGACACCGCGGTGCTGCGGGTTCTGCGGATCATGCACCAGGTCGGCCCCGACGCGCCCGCCGACGCGTACTTCCACCATCACGCCTGGCCGGAGGCGATCCGCGCCTGCCGCGAGGCCCACACCCGCCTGGCCCTCAACGACGGCGAGGACCCGGAGACGGCGCCCCGCTCACTGGCGATGCTCTCGATTCTCACGCGCACCGCCGGAGGGTGAGACGGCGGGCCGGGTCGGTGGCGGTTTGTGGCAGAGTTTCCGCATGGCCGAGCAGTACATCCTGACCCTCTCCTGCCCCGACAAGCAGGGCATCGTCCACGCCGTGTCCAGCTACCTGTTCATCACGGGTTGCAACATCGTGGACAGCCAGCAGTTCGGAGACCCGGACAGCGGCCTCTTCTTCATGCGTGTCCACTTCTCGGCCGAGCCGCCGGTCACCCTGGAGAAGCTGCGGGCGAGCTTCTCCGCGACCGGGGACGCGTTCCAGATGGACTGGCGGATCAGCTCCGGCGAGGAGCGGATGCGGGTGCTGCTGCTGGTCAGCAAGTTCGGCCACTGCCTGAACGACCTGCTGTTCCGCGCGCGCAGCGGCGCGCTGCCGGTGGAGATCGCGGGCGTCGTCTCCAACCACCGCGACTTCGAGGAACTGGTCGGCTCCTACGGTGTCCCGTTCCACTACGTCCCGGTGACGGCCGACACCAAGCCCGAGGCGGAGGCGACGCTGCTGCGCATCGTCGACGAGGAGCAGGTGGACCTCGTCGTCCTCGCCCGCTACATGCAGGTGCTGTCGGACGACCTCTGCAAGGCCCTGGCCGGGCGGGCGATCAACATCCACCACAGCTTCCTACCGAGCTTCAAGGGCGCCAAGCCCTACCACCAGGCCCACGCCCGCGGCGTCAAGCTGATCGGTGCGACGGCCCACTACGTGACCGCGGCGCTGGACGAGGGCCCGATCATCGAGCAGGAAGTCGTCCGCGTCGGCCACGACGTCACCCCCCAGAAGCTGGTCGCCCTCGGTCGCGACGTCGAGTGCCAGGCGCTGGCGCGTGCCGTGAAGTGGCACGCGGAGCACCGCGTCCTCCTCAACGGCTCCCGCACCGTCGTCTTCGCCTGACGCGACCTGCCCCGGCGCTAGCGCGAGGCGAGGCGCTCCAGCAGGGCGGTACTCCGTGCCAGCAGTGCCCGCTCCTCGTCCGTGAGTTCGGACTCGATGGCCTGCGCCAGCCAACCGGCCCTGCGGCCGCGCTCCGCCTCGAGCGCCGTCCTGCCCGCGTCCGACAGCTCGACCAGGGACTTGCGGCCGTCCGTGGGGTGGGCTCGCCGCGTGATCAGGTTCTGTTCCATGAGCAGCCCCACCGCCCGGGCCATCGACTGCGGGCGTACGCGCTGATCGGCGGCAAGGTCGCTGGTGGTCATGGCGCCATTGCGGTCCAGTGCGCCGAGCACGGCCGCCTGCCCCAGCGGGATGCGGTCCTCGTCCTTGACGCGTCGGGTGAGCTTGCCCATCGCGGTGCGCAGTTCGGCGGCGACAGCGGCGGCTTCAGGGGTGGGCATAGGGCACCTTACCCAGTTGCCGGGCAACTCTGCGCGCCTGACCTGCACAGCAATGCTGTACAGCAAAACTGTACAGCCAAACTGGACAGCATTGCTGTATGGTTTTGCCATGCCCGCACACGTGATCGACACCGTCATCGCCCGCCGGATCATCGACAGCCGAGGCAATCCCACCGTTGAGGTCGACGTCGTCCTGGCAGACGGATCGCCGGGACGCGCGGCCGTCCCCTCCGGCGCCTCGACCGGCGCCCGGGAAGCCGTGGAGCTGCGCGACGGGGATCCCGCGCGCTGGCACGGCAGGGGTGTGGACCGCGCGGTGGCCCACGTCAACGGGGAGATCGCGGCGGCGGTGCGCGGCCGGGACGCGGCGGACCAGGCAGGTCTCGACGCCGCGCTGGTCGCCCTCGACGGCACCGCCACGAAGTCCCGGCTCGGCGCCAACGCGATTCTCGGCGTCTCCCTGGCCGCCGCCAAGGCCGCCGCGGCGGCCTGCCGTCAGCCGCTCTACCGCTACCTCGGCGGCGCCGACGCGCGCCTCCTGCCTCTGCCGATGATGAACATCGTCAACGGCGGTGCCCACGCCGACAATCCGCTGGACTTCCAGGAATTCATGATCGCGCCCGTCGGCGCGGACACCTTCACCGAAGCCGTCCGCATGGGCAGCGAGGTCTTCCACACGCTGCGCCGCGACCTGCTGGCCGCCGGACACTCCACGGGCGTCGGCGACGAGGGCGGCTTCGCGCCCGCGCTGCGCACCGCCGAGGAGGCGCTCGACTTCGTGATGACCGCCATCGAGCGCACCGGCTACCGTCCCGGCACGGACATCGGCCTGGTCATGGACCCGGCGTCGTCGGAGTTCTTCCGCGACGGGGTGTACGACTACGCGGGCGAGGGAGTGCGTCGCACCCCGTCCGAGCAGGCCGACTACCTGGCCAGGCTGATCGACGCCTACCCGGTCGTCTCGATCGAGGATCCGATGGCGGAGAACGACCTGGACGGCTGGCGCGAGTTGACCGCCCGCGTCGGAGACCGCTGTCAGCTCACCGGTGACGACGTGTTCTGCACCAACGAGACGCTGCTGCGCGAGGGCATCCGCACCGGCGTCGGCAACTCGGTCCTGGTCAAGGTCAATCAGATCGGAACCCTGACCGAGGCACTGACCGCGGTGGCCACGGCCCACCGGGCGGGCTGGACCGCCGTCATGTCGCACCGCTCGGGCGAGACAGAGGACACGACCATCGCGGATCTGGCGGTGGCGACCGGCTGCGGTCAGCTCAAGACCGGCTCGCTCTCCCGCTCCGACCGCACCGCAAAGTACAACCAACTGATCCGGATCGAGGAGGAGTTGGGCGACTCCGCGCGCTACGCGGGCCGCTCGGCCCTGCGGGGGCGTGAGCGGCCGGCCTAGGGCCGGGAGAGCAGGGGCGCCGCGGCGAGGGCGGCTCGGGCCAGTTCCCGGTCGCCGGTGATGCCGGCCGGGATGCGGTGGGGATCGCGCCGTCCCGCGCACAGGTGGCAGAACTCGACGCCGTCGATCGCCACCGTGGCCGTCGGCTCGGTGTCCGGTGGCGGGACGGTGCCCGGGGAGTCCACGGGGATGAGCCAGGTGCCCTCGCCGCGGCCCTCGACGATGAGTTGGATCACGCGGTCCGCCCCCGGCTCGCCCGCGAAGGCGTAGGGGAGGAGGCGGACGGCCAGGCCGATCAGCGAGCGGATGTGCGCGCCGCGCGGCGGGTTGTAGGGGTAGCCCACCGCCTCGGCGATGTCCTCGGCGTGGATCCAGCACTCGAAGGCGCGGTCCAGGAAGGAGTCGGCGAGCGGCAGCCTGAACGCTCCGTAGTCGACGAATCGTTCCGCCAGGCCGGGCGCGGCGAGCGCCGCCGTCTCGACCATGGTGCGGGTCTGCGCGCGCCAGAAGGCACGCACCGAGCCGGGCGCGCGGCCCGCCTGCGTCGCGCAGAGCCGGGCGTCGCGTTCGGCGAGGTCGGTGCCCTCCGTGGGGTCGGGCAGACCGAGCGCGCGGGCCAGGACGCCGTCGACCGCGGCCAGGTGGCACAGCACGTCCGCGGGACGGCGCTGCTCGCTGCCGGCGTGCCAGCGCAGCGTGGCCGGCTCCATCCAGTCGAGCTCGCCGAGATCCCGCAGCAGCGCGTCCAGCCGGGCGGTCTCGGCGACGAAGGGCTCGGCGTACGCGGGGACGCGGAACGCCGGCTCGCGCCGGTCCAGGCAGCCGTCGAGGACCTGGCGGCGCAAGCTGGGCTCGGGGTCGAGCGGCTCGTCGGAGGAGAGCCAGCCCGCGGCGTCGCGCAGTTGCCGGCCCTCCTCGCGGCAGGCGGGACACGTGGCCAGGTGCGTCTCCAGGGGCGCGGCCTCGTCCGCGGTGCAGGCGTCCAGCGCCCACGCGCCCAGCAGCGCGCGCAGCTTCTCGTGGAGGTCCGGGCCGAGTCCCACCTCGGTGCCCGCGCTCACCGGACCGGCTCCGTGGACAGCGCGGTGGCCAGCAACTGCAGGCCGAGCCGCATCCGGTGCTTGGCCGTGTCCGGCGCTATCCCCAGCTCCTTGGCCGCCTGCCGGTAGGTGCGGCCGCCGAAGTAGGTGAGCAGCAGGGTCTCCCGGAGAGCCTGCGGCAGCGAGGAGACGACGTACTGCACGCGCGCGGCGGTCGCCGCGGCCAGCACCTCCTCCTCGACGCTGGGCGGCTCCAGCGGTGCGCCGTCGTAGCCGGCCGCGTCAGCGCCCGTGCCGGCCGAGGCCTCGCGCCGCAGGCGCTCGACGGCGCGGCGGTGGGTCAACGTGCCGATCCAGGAGCGCATCGAGCCCTGCTCGGGGTCGAAACTCTCGGGGTGCTCCCAGACGTGGGCGAAGACGTCCTGGGTGATCTCCTCGGCGGCGGCCTGGTCGCCCAGGACGCGGGTGGCCAGGCCGTGGACCAGCGGGGCGAACTGGTCGTACAGCTCGCCCAGTGCGGACTCCTCGCCGCGCGCCAGCCGTCGCTGGATCTGCCGGTCCCACCGGATCGGCGCGGGACTCGACATCGGCACCACCGTCCCGCCCCAGGGAGTTCGCGAGTTCCGACAAATCGCGACCAACAAGACAAAGCCAAGGAATCCTCAAGGAACCCTCACACGAAATCTAGCGCTGACCCGTGCGTGTCGTCCGGAGGTTTGAGGAAACTGAATGCCAGGCACGATGGCACGGAGTGTCAGAACCCGAACACGACACCGCTAACCTGAAACAACATCATGAACATGCTGGAGAATCGTGGCACCGTGACGACAACACTGCGCGTGGAGCGCGAGGAGAACGACGGCTGGTTGCTGCTGCGGGTGCACGGTGATCTCGATCTCGGGACCGGCGGCAGAGTCCGCGAGGCCGTGCGGGAGGCGGTCGCCACCGGCTCGCGGCGGGTCGTGGTGGACCTCGCCGACGTGCGCTTCTGTGACTCGTCCGGGGTCGGCGTGCTGATCGGCGCGCGCCGGTTGCTGCGGTCCTGCGGCGGCGAGCTGCGGCTGGTGCTGCCGCGCACCGAGCCGGAGCCCGGCCAGATCCCCTCCCAGGTGCACCGCGTCTTCGCGGCGCTGGGCGTGCACCGCCTGTTCACGGTGGTGGAGCAGACCCGGGGCGAGCACCGCCCCCAGTAGGGACTGAGGTCGCGGCGGCGGATCCCAGTAGAGTCTGGAACCGAGCCCACTCGCGCGACCTGGAGCTGCACCGCCGTGACCCAGCCCGTCTCCCTCAGTATCGTGCTGCCCGTCTACGGGGTCGCCGACTACCTGCCGCGCTGCCTCGACTCGATCCTGGCGGCCGAGCTGCCGGGCCTGCAGGTCATCGCGGTCGACGACTGCTCGCCGGACCGCAGTGGGGAGATCCTCGACGCCTACGCCGCCCGCGACCCGCGGCTGAAGGTCACGCACCTCGCCGCCAACCGCGGCCTCGGTGGCGCCCGCGAGGCGGGCCTGGAGCAGGCCACCGGCGAGTACGTCTGGTTCGTCGACAGCGACGACTGGCTGGCCGACGGCGCGGTCGACGAGGTCGCCGCGCGGCTCGCGGAGATCCGGCCGGACGTGCTGATCACCGGCTTCGCCCGGGTCTACCCGGACGGCGGGACCGAGCCGGACACCTGGCGCCGACTGCTGGTCGAGCCCCCGCTGCCGCCGACCTTCACACTCGCGGAGCGCCCCGGGCTGCTGCAGATGATCATGTCCGTCTGGAACAAGGTCATCCGCCGCGAGTACCTCGCCTCGCTCGACGTCCACTTCGGTGTCGGCTACTACGAGGACATCTCGGTCACCTACCCGCTGCTGCTCGCCGCCCGTTCGCTCAGCTATCTGGACCGGGACCTCTACTTCTACCGCCGCCAGCGGGCCGGGGCGATCACCAACACCGCCTCGCCCAAGCATGCGGACGCCTTCGCGCAGTACGACGCGATCTTCGCGTTCCTGGACCGTCGCCCCGAGATCGGCCCGAGCCTGTGCCGGCTCGTCTTCGACCGTACGGTCAAGCAGGCGGTCACCATCCTGGACACCCCGGGTCTGGTCCCCGACGAGCTCCGCGAGGACTTCTTCCGCCGCACCACCGAGCACTTCCGCCGCCACCGCCCGGCGGGCCACACCTTCCCCAAGGGCCTCCGCGGCGTGCAGTACCGCCTCGTCGAGCGCGGCGCGTGGGGCGCGTACCAGCGCCTGCGCCCGCTGCGCGCGCTGCCGCGCACGCTCCCCGGCACGGTCAAGCGCGCGGTCCGCGGCGCGGGCCGCCGCGGCCTCTACGAGACGTACCGGCGCCTGCCGATCGACGAGAACCTCGCCGTCTACGCGGCCTACTGGTACCGGGGTTACAGCTGCAACCCCGCCGCGATCTACGAGCGGATGCGCGAACTCGCCCCCCAGGTCAAGGGCGTCTGGGTGGTCAACACCCCGGCCCAGGCCGCCGCGTTGCCGGACGGCGTGCCGTACGTGCTCGCCAACACCCCGCGCTACCTGAAGCTGATGGCGACCGCCAAGTACCTGGTCAACAACGTCAACTTCCCGCACACGATGACCAAGCGGGCCGGCTCCGTGCACGTGCAGACCCAGCACGGCACCCCGCTCAAGTACTTGGGCCTCGACCTGCGCGACCGTCCGCTGGCCGCCGACGGCATGGACTTCGACCGCCTGCTGGAGCACGTGGCCCGCTGGGACTACCTCGTCTCGCCCAACCCGCACTCCACCGAGTCCTTCCAGCGCGCCTACCCCGGCTCCTACGAGGTCCTGGAGGCCGGCTACCCGCGCAACGACCGCCTGGCCGACCCGGACCCGAAGGAGGTCACCGCGATCCGGGACCGCCTCGGCGTCCCGGCCGGCAACCGCGTCGTCCTCTACACCCCCACCCACCGCGAGCAGCACGACTCCTTCGTCCCCGCGCTGGACGTGGTGGCCCTGGCCCGCGCCCTCGGTCCGACGACGACGGTCCTGATGCGCGCCCACTACTTCTACGGCGACGCCGGCCTGCCGGATGACGCGGGCGTCATCGACGTCTCCGGCCACCCCGTCGTCGAGGACCTCTACCTCGCGGCGGACATCCTGGTGACGGACTACTCCTCGTCGATGTTCGACTACGCGGTCCTGGACCGCCCCATCGTCGTCTTCGCCCCCGACTGGGACGACTACCAGCGCATCCGTGGCGTCTACTTCGACCTCATGGCCGAGCCTCCGGGCGCGGTCGCCCGCACGGACGACGAACTCGCCGCGCTCCTCGCCCCCGGCGGCGCGGCCGACACCAACGCCACCGCGAAGCTCCGCGCGGACTTCCGCGCCAAGTTCTGCCCCTGGGACGACGGCCACGCCGCGGAACGGGTCGTGCGCAGCGTCTTTCCCGTGAGGTAGTTGCCACTCGTCAGCCCGCGCAGTTCCCCGCGCCCCCAGGTCGTTTCAACTAACTGCTGACACCTTGGCTGGCCGTCCTGGCCGAGAGCCAGGTGAGCGCGTCCGGGAGCATGCCGCGCCAGACGTCGGGGGTGTGGCCGCCCGACTGGACGGTCAGGAGGCGGCTGTCGCCCGGGTGCTTCAGCACCCCCAGCAGGGCGCGTGCGGCCGGCACCGTGCCCTGGTCCTGGAGGCTGCCGGCCATCAGGAAGGAGACCGGCGGCTGCTGGCCGGCCAGCTTCAGCTGGAGGTAGGGGTTGTTGGCGCGCGCCAGCGCGGGGTCGCGGGTCACCAGCGGGGACTCAGGGGTGTTGTAGCCGGAGAGGCTGACCGCCGCGCGGAAGCTCTCGGGGTGCTGGACCGTCAGGTTGACCGCGCAGTACGCGCCGGCCGAGTAGCCCATGATGCCCCACCCGGAAGGGTCCTTCGCCGCGCGGAAGTTCGCGCGGACCAGATCGGGCACGTCCTTGGCGAGCCAGGTCGCCGTCTTCGCCGCGCCGGGGATGTCGGCGCAGCCGGCGTCGGTGTTGCCGCCCAGGGTGTTCAGCTTCGCCGAGACCATGATCATCGGCTTGACCTTGCCCGCGGCCATCAGCTTCTGCATCTGCTCCTGCACCCGCATCGTGCCGAACCACGCCTGCGGCGTGCCCGGCGTGCCGGGGAGCAGCTCGACGACCGGGAAGGCGGTCTGGGCGTAGGCCGGATCGTGGTACTGCGGGGGCAGCCAGACGTAGAGGCTGCCGTCGATGCCGGAGCGCGCGCCGACGGTGTGCGCCTTCATCACGCCGGGGCCGTACTCGGTGAAGCTCAGCTTCCCGTCGCGCGGCGGGGCGTCGTGGCCGTGGCCGCCGCCGGCGACGGAGGTGGTGACGGGCGGGGCGCTGCTGCCGCCGAAGAGGTCGCTCCAGCTCTCGTAGAACGGACCCATGCTGTTGTTCACATAGACCAGCACCGCGATCACGGCCGTGAGCTGGCTGAACACGGCCAGGCCCAGGCGACCGCCCATTCTGGCCGGTCTTGGTCCGGGTATTCGGTTCCAGAACACGAACAAGGCCGTCAGCGCACCGATCATCACCATGACGGTCAGCACGAAGAAAGGTGTACCGGTGAGACTCATCGCCGCCCCTTCAGGAAACTCCCCCGTCTCCGGGTGCGACTAACGGGTGGAATAGACCAGCACCATCGAGCCTACCGACCAGCCGAATAACCTCTTCATACCAACGGATGAAGTCCGAACATCCGAACGGCGGGGGAGCCCCCTAAGGGCTGCCCCGGCGCTACCCGCGCTCCTGCCAGGGCAGGGTCGCGAACATGTCCCGCAGGCGGTGCTTCAGCACCTTGCGCAGGGTCTCGTTGCGTGGCAACGCGTCCACGACCTCCAACTGCTCGGGGATCTTCTGGGTCATGAGCCCGGCCGCCCGCAGCCGCTCCGCCAACTGCGCCAGCGTGGGCGGCTCCACGCCCGGCCTGCGCTCCACCACGGCGCAGACGCGCTCGCCGCGGACCGGGTCGGGCAGGCCGATCACGGCGACGTCGCCGACGCGCGGGTCCTGGTAGAGCAGGTCCTCGATCTCCTTGGCGGAGATGTTCTCGCCCTTGCGGATGATGATGTCCTTGAGCCGCCCGGTCAGCCGGACGTGCCCGTCGGGGCGGACGTGGCCGAGATCACCGGTACGGAACCAGCCGTCGGGGGTGAACGCCTCGGCGGTGAGCGCGGCGTCGGTGTACCCGCGACAGATCATCGGACCGCGCAGCCACACCTCCCCGTCGACCACCCGCACCTCGCAGCCGCGCACGGGGTGGCCCTCGGTGTGGGCGAGCTGCTCGGGGGTGTCGCGCGGTGAGCCCATACAGATGGCCGGGGCCTCGGTCATGCCGTAGCCGTGGGCCAGCACGACGCCCATCTCCTCGGTCACCTCCCGGTACAGCTCCGGCGGCATCGGGGCGCCGCCGCCGGAGAGGATGCGCAGGGTGGGGACGACCCGCTCGCCGGGCGGCAGCTTGCGCTGCTCGGCGAGGAAGGCGGAGTAGAAGGCGGTGCTGCCGCCGGCCATGGTGACGCCGTTGCGCCGGTAGTCCGGCAGCACGTCCGGCAGCGCGAAGATCTCCACCAGCAGCGCCGGGAAGCCGTGCACCAGCATCGCGACCAGGTAGTCCGGGCCGCCGATGTGGGCGTAGGGGAAGGCGATCGATCCGACGTCCCGCGGGCTCATGTCCAGCGCGAGCGCGAAGCCGCTGCCGCCCGCGATCAGGGTCCGGTCGGTGTGCCGGGCGCCCTTGGGCGCGGAAGTGATCCCGGAGGTGTAGTAGACCCAGCGCACCGGCACGTGCTCGTCGTCCAGATCGGCGCGGGGCGGGAGCGGCAGCGTGGCCGGTTCGCCGTCGGGCAGGTCGGCGTCGGTGTACAGCACCCGGACGGTGGGCGGCTCGGCCCAGCCGCGGGTCAGCTCCTCGGCCATCTTCACGTAGTCGAAGCCGCGCCAGACGCCGGGCACCAGGTAGAGCCGGGCCTGGGACTCGTCCAGGATGTGCCCGACCTCGGCGCCCCGGTAGATCGCGATGATCGGCGTCTGCACCGCGCCGAGCCGCGACAGGGCGAGGGAGACCAGTACCGTCTCGACCCGGGTCGGCAGCTGCCAGGCCACCGGTGTCCCGGCCTCGATCCCGTACGCGGCGCGCAGCCCGGCCGCGATCCGCTCGGCGCGGTCGCGCACCTCCCGGTAGCTGAGCCGGCGGTCCGGCTCGCCGGGACCGTCCCCGGCCTGGACGAGCATGGGCGCGTCGGGCGTCGCCGCGACGCGCCGCTCCAGCAACTCCCACAGACTTCCCACGTCGGTGATGGTCACGCTTCTCTCCCGGGGGTCTTCAGTGCGCCGATGACGTCCTGTGTGCTGCTGAGGGTCGCCACGAGCGCGAGGGTGTGGGTGAGGACCGCCTCCGCGTACTCGGGCGGGGTTCCGGCGACGGCGTCGACGGGGATCACCGCCTGCAGGCCCGCGTCGACCGCGCCGAGGGTCAGCTCCAGCAGCGCCACGTTGAGCGAGACCCCGGTGACGACGAGCGTGGTCGCGCCCAGGTTGTGCAGCAGCGAGCCGAGGCCGGTGTCCTGGAACGGCCCGAGGCCGTGCAGCCGGGGCAGCACGAAGTCGCGCTCCGGATCCGCGCCGAGGCCCGGGTGCAGGGCCGGGTCGAACGGGGTGGCGGCCCGCGCCGCGGCCGCGAAGAGACGGGCGTTGCGGTTCGCACCGCGTCCGTCGGCGCGCCGCTCGGCGGTGCAGTGCACGACGGGCACGCCGACGTCGCGTGCCGCGTCGCAGAGCCGGGCCACGTTCTCGACCAGCCCCGCCTTGGCCGCGGCCTCCGCGAGCGCCGGGAAGACCGCGTCCTCGCCGAGCACGCTCCGCTGGCACTCGCAGGTGACCACGGCGGTGTGGGCCGGGTCGAGCAGATCGATGAGTGAGACAGCCATTCGGTCCTCGCTCGCTTGCCGCTTCAGGGGTCCGTCACTAGTCTGAATCTGACGGACCGTCAGGTAAAGGGTCGTGGAGAGGGAGCCCTGGATGGAAAGCTCTGCCGAACTGCCCATGGTGGTGAGCGTCGACGACCACGTGATCGAGCCGGCGCACCTCTTCGAGACCTGGCTCCCGGCCAAGTACCGCGACCGCGGCCCCAAGGCGCTGCGCGCGGGCATCGGCCAACTGGAGTACATCGGGGGCAAGTACCGCATCTCCATGGATCCCGACGGCCCGCCGACCGACTGGTGGATCTACGAGGACCTGCAGTTCCCGTACAAGCGCAACATCGCCGCGGTCGGCTTCGACCGCGACGAGATGACGCTGGAGGGCATCACCCGCGACGAGATGCGCCGAGGCTGCTGGGACCCCAAGGCCCGCCTCGAGGACATGGAGAACAACCACGTCGAGGCGTCCCTGTGCTTCCCGACCTTCCCCCGCTTCTGCGGCCAGACCTTCGCCGAGGCGCGCGACAAGGAGGTCGCACTGGCCTGCGTCCGCGCCTACAACGACTGGATGGTCGACGAGTGGTGCGGCGATAGCGGCGGCCGGCTCATCCCGCTCTGCCTGATCCCGCTGTGGGACGTGGAGTTGGCGGTCGCGGAGATCCAGCGCAACGCCGCACGTGGCGTGCGGGCGGTCTGCTTCAGCGAGATCCCGACGTACCTGGGCCTGCCCAGCATCCACACCGGCTACTGGGACCCGTTCTTCGCCGCCTGCGAGGCGACCGGAACGGTCGTCTGCATGCACATCGGCTCCTCCTCGCAGATGCCCGCCGCCTCCCCGGACGCGCCCCCCGCGGTACAGGCGACGCTGAGCTTCAACAACGCGATGGCGTCGATGACCGACTTCCTCTTCAGCGGTGTGCTGGTGCGCTTCCCGCGGCTGAAGCTCGCGTACAGCGAGGGCCAGATGGGCTGGATCCCGTACGCCCTGGAGCGCGCGGACGACGTCTGGCGCGAGCACCGCGCCTGGGGCGGGGTGCGGGACCTGATCCCCGAGCCGCCCTCCACGTACTACTACCGGCAGATCTACGCCTGTTTCTTCCGTGACAAGCACGGGGTCGCCTCGCTGGACACGGTCGGGGTCGACAACGTGACCTTCGAGACGGACTACCCGCACGTGGATTCCACCTGGCCGGAGACGAAGGCAGTGGCGTTGGACCATGTGAAAGGGCTGCCTGCGGACGTCGTCTACAAGATCATGCGCGGGAACGCCATCCGCATGCTGGAGCTGGATCTCGACCGGCACCTGAAGTCGCACTGACCTCAGGGGCGCGGGGAACGCAGGTCCCCGCGCCCCTCAATGGCTAAGGAGAGTGCCATCGGTGCAGCTCAGCGACACAACCGAGGAAGCCGACTTCCGGAGGCGGCTGCGCGAGTGGCTCGGCAAGACCCTGCCGGAGCTGCCGGCCGCGCCGGATCCCTCCGACTGGCCCGGGCGCCGCGCCTTCGACACGGCCTGGCAGCGGCGGCTGTTCGACGCCGGGTACGCCGGGATCCACTGGCCCGTCGATGCCGGCGGCCGCGGGGCGACACCCTCGGAACACCTGATCTTCCTGGAGGAGACCGAGCTCGCCGGCGCTCCCTACGTGGGCGCCAACTTCGTCGGCCTGCTGCACGCCGGGCCCACCATCGCCACCGAGGGGACCCCGGAGCAGCGGGCCCGATTCCTGCCGCCCGTGCTGCGGGGGGAGGAGATCTGGTGTCAGGGCTTCAGCGAGCCCGGCGCCGGCAGCGACCTGGCTGCTCTGCGGACCCGCGCCGTACGGGACGGGGACGCGTACGTCGTCACCGGTAGCAAGATCTGGACCTCGCACGCCGAAGTCGCCGACTGGTGCGAGCTGTTGGTCCGCACCGACCCGGACGCGCCGAAGCACCGTGGGATCACCTGGCTGGCCATGCCCATGGACGCGCCCGGCGTGACCGTGCGGCCGCTCAAGACCCTGGCCGGGACGACCGAGTTCGCCGAGCTGTTCCTGGACGAGGTGCGGATCCCCGTCGCCAACCGGCTCGGCGCGGAGAACGACGGGTGGCGGGTCACCATGGTGACCCTCTCCTTCGAGCGCGGCACCGCCTTCGCCTCGGAGACGGTCGCCTGCCAACGCGAGGTACGCGAGCTGGCCCGCGTCGCCCGCGCGAACGGCGCCTGGGAGGACCTCGAACTGCGTCGCGAACTCGCGACGCTCGCCGCGGAGTTCGCCGCGCTCTGGCGGCTCGTCCAGTGGAACGTCTCCGAGGCGGCCGCGAACGGCGTCCCGGGGGCGGGCGGCAGTGTCTTCAAGCTGCGGTTCAGTGAGGCGCGGCAGCGGCTCTACGACGTCGCGGCCCGGGTCGTCGGCGGCGAGGCGCTGCTCGAAGGAGCCTGGAGCGCGCAGCGACTGCAGGGACTCTCCTACACCATCGCCGCCGGCACCTCCCAGATCCAGCGCAACATCGTCGCCCAGCGCATCCTGGGTCTGCCGAGGGGGCGTTGACGGATGGAGTTCCGACTGACAGAGGATCAGCACAGCCTGCAGCGGGCGCTGCGCCAGGTAGTGACGGATCGTCAACCCTCATGGCAGGAGCTGACCGAGGTCGGGCTCTTCCAACTCCGGGTGCCGGAGCCGGAGGGCGGGTTGGGGCTCGGTCTGCCGGAGGCGGTGCTCGCGTTCGAGGAGGCGGGTCGGGCCGTGCTGGCCGGCCCGCTGGTCGGGACGGAGGTCGCGGCGGCCGTGCTCGGGCTGGACGGCCGGGCCGAGGTGGTGCGGGTGCCCGCACGCGGGCCCGTCCTGGTGCCGGAACTGCCGACGCTCGACCACGTCCTGCTGCTCCACCCGGACGACTCCCTCGCCGTGCTCCCCGCGGCCGCGGTGGACGCCGCGCCCGCGGCGGCCGTCGACCCGGACCGGCCGCTGTGGCGACTCGACGGCACGCCGCCGCCCGGCGAGCGCACACCCGAGACGCGGCGCGTCGCCGCCGACGCGACGCTGCTCACGGCCGCGCTGCAGGTCGGCCTCGCCTCCCGCACGGTGGCCGAGGCGGTGGCGTACGCGCGCACGCGCGAACAGTTCGGACAACCGATCGGGGCGTTCCAGGCCGTGCAGCATCTCTGCGCGGACATGCTGGCCCGCGCCGAGCTCGCCCGGGTCGCCGTCTACGCCGCCGCCGTCTCGGGCGACGAGGTGGAGATCGCCGGCGCCAAGCTGCTCGCCGACGACGCGGCCGTGCACGGTGCCCGCGACTGCCTGCAGGTTCACGGCGGCATGGGGTTCACCTGGGAGGCGCGGGTGCACCGGCTGCTCAAGCGCGCCTGGGCGTGGGAGCAGGCCGGCGCGGACCGCGAGCGGTGCCTGGAGTCGCTGGCGACGCGCCTGTAGCACTGGTGTCGTAAGGGTGTTTTTGTCGCGACGCCTCGCGGATTCCGGGTGTCGCGGTGCGGTTCGGTTACGCTCACGGGGGTGCGCAGCAAGCAGTCCGCCCGCGGGATCGGAGAGGTCGTGGACCCCTCGGTCGCCGGGGACAGAGCGGCCGGGGCAGTATGCACCCCTGGGTGCCCCCTCGGCTGGAATATGCCCGAAGACCATGCTCCTGGCGGTCGCGGCGGATCATCCTGGTCCGTATACGCGCCGGTACGCGGCTCGCGCGGTGGTCCGGCCCGGCTGATCCCGCAAGCACGGGTGGTGTGACAGGTGCAGGTGCAGGCACAGGAGCTACAGGTCCAGACGGCGGTCCAGGCCGACCCGGCCGAGGTGGGTCGGGCCCGTCACTGGGCGCGCAGCCGGCTCACCGGCTGTGGCATCGCCCTCGACGACTCCCTCGCGGACACGTTGGTGCTGGTCGTGTCCGAGCTGGTCACCAACGCGGTGGTGCACGCGGGCTCGCCGGCGGTGCTGCGGCTGGTCTTCCCCGTCGGCCAGGACGCGGAGCGCCGTCCGGTGCGGGTCGAGGTCTCCGACGCCAGCGAGGCGCCGCCCGCGCAGCGCGTCGCGCCGGACGAGGCGACGGGCGGCCGCGGCCTGGAGCTGGTCAGCGTCCTGACGGACCGCTGGGGCTGGTGCCCGGACGGCAGCGGCAAGCGCGTCTGGTGCGAACTCCTCCCCGAGGAGCCGGTGGCCGTGGCGGCGTCGCGCCCCTGAGGCGAGGGCGACGACCCTGCGGTTGATCGTCTTCACGGCCGGGAAGGGATGCAGCATGAACGTTTCGCCCCTCTCCGCTTGGGACGCCGCGGCCACGGCCCGTGCAGTGGAGGGCGCGATCGACCTCGAATGGGCCCAGGACCGGTCCTGGTTCATGCCCTGGCGACTGCCGGTCGCCGATCTGGAGCTCCACCACCGCGAGCTCGTGCTGCCCGCCATGTGCCCGAGCGGCGTGCGCCTGCGGCTGCGCACCGCGTCCACGCGGCTGCTGCTGGACGCCGAGTCCGTGCGACTGCAGGGCGGGCCGGTGTTCGAGGCGCGCTGCGACCTCGCCGTGGACGGCGAGCCGGTGCGGTCGACGGCGCTCGGCGTCGCGGGCGTCGTCTTCGGCGGCCTGCCGCCGGGGGAGAAGGACGTCGAGATCGCGCTGCCGATCTGCCCGGCCGTCCGGCTGCGCGGTGTGCGGGCACTGGACGGCGCGGCGCTGCGGCCGCTGCCCGATGAGCGCCCCCGCTGGACCGTCTACGGCAGCAGCATCAGCCACGGCTACCGGACCACCCCGAGCCGCACCTGGCCGGCCACCGCCGCCCGCCTGTTGGGGCGCAACCTCACCAACCTGGGCTATGGCGGCGCCTGTCTGCTGGACCCGCTCGTCGGGCGAATGCTGGCAAAACGCCCCGCCGAATTCATAACGCTCGAACTCGGTATCAACGTCTACAACTCGGCCGCGCTACGGGAACGCACTTTCCTGCCCGCCGTACACGGCCTATTGGCTGAAATTCGCTCCCGGCAGCCCCTGGTTCCGATCACGGTACTCGGTCCCGTGTTCGGTGGCAGCCGTGAGTCCGAACTGGCGGACGGAATGTCGCCCGCCTTCGGCGATCTGACGCTCGGTGCCCTGCGGGACCAGCTGCACGGCGCCGTCGAGCTGCTCCGCAGGCGCGGTGACACTGCGCTGACCTGGTTCGACGGCCGTGAGCTCTGCTCCGCGACGGACGCCGCGCACGGTGCGCTGCCGGACGGCCTGCACCCCGACGAGGCGCACCAGCAGGAGATGGGCCGCCGCTACGCCGAGCTCCGCGCCGGAGTCTGACGCGCGCTCGGACCACGAACGGATGAAGGCTCAAACGTTACGCAACCAATCCGAATTCCGGACAAGCCATTGACGTGACGTGTCCGCCTGATCACGCTTGGGTCCAGCGATTCGTTGCGAGGGGACGCCAAGGCGCGCCCGGCCTTCACGCTGTCTGCTTCCTTGGCGAGTGCGAATCGCGTCGGCGCGTGTTCAGGGCAGAAGCGCCGACGGGGGCACCTCCGGCCGCGGGGTCGGGGGCTGGTGGCGGGACGCCGTGACGCGTGGAGTCATCCGCGCACGGCGTCCCGCCATCCGACGTTCCGGCCGCCCCTCGGCGCCCCGCTTCCGGCTACTTGACCGCGACCGGCGCCACCGGCGCGCCCACGCCGCCGACGAACGGCTCGGGCGTCGCGGCCAGCAGGAACGCGTGGACGCCGTCGGCGGCGCAGTCCGCCGCCAGGGCCTCCAGGTTCCAGTTCTGGCCCTGCATCATGCCCATCTCCACCAGGTCCAACGCGTGGACGGGCAGGTAGAGGCCGTCCACCTCCGGCGGGAAGATCTCGAAGGTCAGCGTGTCGTTGGCGACCGCCGCCACGTCCCGCGCGTGGAACCACTCCGGGCAGCGCAGGCCGAGGCCGGGGGAGGGGAAGGCGTAGGCGTCGCGGTCCCCGCCCAGGTAGAACTGCATCTGCCCGGTGCGGATCAGCACCACGTCACCGCCTCGGACGGTCGTGCCGGCCTGCGCCTCGGCCGCGTCCAGGTCCTCGGGGGTGACGACGTGGTCGCCCGGCAGCCGGCTCACGCCGTGCAGGCGCGCGATGTCGAGCAGTACGCCGCGGGTGACCAGTGCCCCGGCCTTCTCGATGCCCGAACGCGTGGCGCCGTCTTGGGCGTTGATGCTGTCCGCGGGCCGGTTGTTGTAGATCCGTCCGCCGTGACTGACGTGCCCGAGGCCGTCCCAGTGGGTGGCCGCCTGCAGGCCGAGCGTGGCCACGTCGTCGCTGGTGGCGATGGCGCCCGGCCCGAACATCTCGAAGTTGAGCGCCACCATGGTGTGCAGTGGGTTGACCCGGCCCGGGATCATGCCGGTCTGCACGCCCTGCTGCCGCAGCGGGAGCGCGAGGTCGAAGCGTTTGCCGGTGCGCACGCAGCCGGCCGCCTCGCGGACCACGTCCGGGGTGATCAGGTTGAGCGTGCCGATCTCGTCCTCGGCACCCCAACGCCCCCAGTTGTTGACGCGTTTGGCGATGTCACGGAACTCGTCGAACTCGGCCGGTGCGGGCACGGTCCTCGCCTCCTCTTCCCCTGGGACTTCCCATCGGCAAGAATCTAACGGTCCGTCAGATTCTTGAGGAGGGGTACGGCGTGGCTGAGTTCCTGCGCGGCAAGGTGGTCGCGGTGACCGGCGCCGGACGCGGCATCGGGCGTGCGGTGGCGCTCGCCTGTGCCGCCGAGGGAGCCAAGGTCGTGGTCAACGACTACGGCGTCGGCATCGACGGCTCCGCGCCGACCAGCGAGGTCGCGGACGAGGTCGTCAAGGAGATCGAGGCGGCCGGCGGCGAGGCCGCGGCCGTCGCCGACGACATCGCCACGATGGCGGGGGGCGAGCGCGTCGTCCGCACGGCCGTCGAGGCCTTCGGCCGGCTCGACGGCGTGGTCTGCGTGGCCGGCATCCTGCGTGAGCGGATGCTCTTCAACATGTCCGAGGAGGAGTGGGACCCGGTCATCGCCACCCACCTCAAGGGCACCTTCACCCTCTTCCGCGCCGCCTCCGCGCTGATGCGCCAGCAGGGCGGCGGCACGCTGGTCGGCTTCACCAGCGGCAACCACCAGGGCTCGGTCAGCCAGGCCAACTACAGCGCGGCCAAGGGCGGCGTCATCTCCTTGGTCCGCAGCGCCGCACTGGGCCTGCACAAGTACGGCGTCACCGCCAACTGCGTGGCCCCGGTGGCTCGTACCCGCATGTCGGCAGGAGTCCCGATGGAGCTCAAGGAGATCGGCGAACCGGAGGACGTGGCCGCGCTCGTGGTCTACCTGCTCTCCGACACCGCGCGCGAAATCACCGGGCAGGTCTACACCGTGGCCGGACCGAAGATCGCCGTCTGGGCCCAGCCGCGCGAACTGCGGGCCATGTACGCCGAGTCGGGCTCCTGGACCCCGGAGCGGATCGCCGACTTCCTGCCCGGCACGGTCGGGGTGGACCCGATGCCGATGCTGCAGCAGCTGCAGGCCATGGCCAAGGCGGCCGCCGCCAAGGAACGTCCCAATGCCTAGAGGCTGGTGAGAGCGATGGACTTCGCCTTCGACGCGGCGGACGAGGAGTTCCGCACCCGCGCACGGCAGTGGCTCGCGGAACGGCTCGGCCCCGGCGGCGCCTTCGCCGACCTGCGCGGCGTCAAGGCGCCCGAGGACGCCGACCGGCGCCGCGCCTGGGAGCGCGAGCTCGGCGCCGGCGGCTGGATCGGCCTCGGATGGCCCGAGGACAGCCTGACCCGGCAGGTCGTCTGGTTCGAGGAGTACGCGCGGGCGGGGGCCCCCGACCCGCTCGGCATCGTCGGCGAGCAACTGCTCGCGCCGACCCTGCGGCTGCACGGCACCCCCGCCCAGTGCGAGCGCTACCTGCCCGGCATCGCCGACGGCACCGTCATCTGGTGTCAGGGCTACAGCGAACCCGAGGCCGGCTCCGACCTCGCGAGCGTGCGCACCACCGCCGAACGGGCGCCGGACGGGGCCGGTTGGCTGGTCAGCGGGCAGAAGACCTGGACGTCGCTGTCCCAGTGGGCCGACTGGTGCTTCGTGCTGGCCCGCACCGAGCCCGGCTCGAAGCGCCACGCCGGGCTCAGCCTGCTGCTGCTGCCGATGGACCAGGAGCCCGGCCGGATCGAGGTGCGCCCGATCCGGCAGCTCGACGGCGTCAGCGAGTTCAGCGAGGTCTTCTTCGACCGGGCGCGGGCGGTCGACGTCCTCGGCGCGGTCGGCGAGGGCTGGCGGGTCGCGATGACCCTGCTCTCCTTCGAACGCGGCGCAGGCATGCTGGGCCGTCAGATCGGCTACCAGCGCGAACTCGACGCCGTGCTGCGCGCGGCGGCCAACTCCGGTGCGGACCGCGACCCCGTGCTGCGGGAGGCGCTCACGCGCCAGTGGGCCGAGCTCTGGGTGATGCGCGCGAACGCGCTGCGGACCCTGGGTCAGGCCGAGCCGGGGACGGCTGCGGTGGCCAAGCTGGTCTGGGGCAACTGGCACCAGCGGCTGGGGGAGCTGGCGCTCCACGTGCAGGGCCTCCCCGGCGCGTTCGTGACCGGCGCGGCGCACACGCCGGACGCCTACCCGCTGACCCCCGCCCAGCACACGCTGCTCTTCTCCCGCGCGGACACCATCTACGGCGGCAGCGACCAGATCCAGCGCAACATCATCGCCGAGCGCGTTCTCAGCTTGCCCCGCCAGCCGATCTCCGAGTGAGGGCTTCAGGTCATGACTGACGCAACACCGCACCGCCTCTTCATCGACAACCAGTGGCGCGAGGGCGGCGCCGGCACCTACCCCGTCATCAACCCCGGCACCGAAGGCCTCGTCGGACACGCCCCCGAGGCGTCGGCCGCCGATGTCGCCGACGCCGTCGCCGCCGCGCGCTCCGCGCAGGGGGAGTGGGCGGCGACCCCGCCCACGAAGCGGGCGGCGCTGCTGGACCGGATCGCCGATCTCGTTCTCGCTCGCGCGGACGAGTTCGTCCCGCTGCTCCAGGCCGAGACCGGCGCCACCATCCGGGTCGCCTCCACCATGCAGCTGCCCGTCGTCGCGGACCGGTTCCGCCGATACGCGCGCGGGGCGCTCGAGCCCACCGTCGAGTCGTTCCCCGCGCACCCCGTCGCGGCCACCCCGCTCGCCGCCGGCGGCCTCACCAACGCCGCCGCCGCGCGCCGGCCCGTGGGCGTCGTCGGCTGCATCACCTCGTACAACTTCCCCATCGTCAACCTGGCCGGAAAGCTCGCCCCGGCGCTCGCGATGGGCAATACCGTCGTCGCCAAGCCCGCCCCGCAGGACCCGCTGGCCTGCCTCAAACTGGGTGAGATCTTCGTCGAGGCCGGTGCGCCCGCCGGGCTGTTCAACGTGATCACCGACTCCGGCGCGGCCGCCGGCGCCGCGCTCGTCGCCTCGCCGGACGTCGACATGATCAGCTTCACCGGCTCGACGACCGTCGGCCGCCGCATCGCCACCGGCGGCGGCGCGACGATGAAGCGGCTGCTGCTGGAGCTCGGCGGCAAGGGCGCGGCGATCGTGCTGGAGGACGCCGACGTCGCCAAGGCCGTCATGGCCATCGGCTCCACCTGGGCCTTCCACTCCGGTCAGATCTGCACCGCGCCCACCCGCGCGTTGGTGCACCGCTCCCGCTACGACGAGGTCGTCGCCGGCCTGGCCCGGTTCGCCGCCCGGCTGCCCGTCGGGGACCCGCTGCTCCTGACCACCGTCGTCGGCCCCCTGATCTCCGCCGCGCACCGCGATCGCGTCGAGGGCTACATCGCCGGGGCGCTCGCCGAGGGCGCGCGGCTGGTCCTCGGCGGCACCCGCAAGGAGCACACCGCGGACACCCCCGAACTCCCCGCCACCGGCTTCTTCGTGGCGCCCACCCTGCTCGCCGACGTGACGCCGCGGATGACGATCGCGCGCGAGGAGGTCTTCGGGCCGGTCGTCGTGGTGATCCCCTTCGAGGACGAGGCGGAGGCGCTCGCCATCGCCGACTCCACCGACTACGGGCTCTACGACTACGTCTTCACCGACGACACCGCCCGCGCCTACGCGCTCGCCGCCCGCCTGCGCAGTGGCAACGTCGGCATCAACACCGCGCAACGCCACCCGGAGACGCCCTTCGGCGGCTTCAAGCAGAGCGGCGTCGGCCGCGACGGCGGCTCCTTCGGCCTGCACGCCTACAGCGAGCAGCAGGCCATCGTCTGGCAGTCATAGGAGGGTTCGGGAATGAAAGGCGTCATCTTCGACGGCAAGTCCCCCCAGGTGGTCGACGACCTGACGGTCCGCGAGGCCGGGCCGGGCGAGGTACTGGTGCGGATCGCCGCGGCGGGCCTGTGCCACAGCGACCTGTCCGTCATCGACGGGACCATCCCCTTCCCCGTCCCGGTGGTGCTCGGTCACGAGGGCGCCGGCACCGTCGAGGCGGTCGGCGCCGGCGTCGGCCACGTCAAGCCGGGCGACCACGTCGCGCTCTCGACGCTGGCCAACTGCGGCACCTGCCGCGAGTGTGCGCTGGGGCGGCC
Organism: Streptacidiphilus pinicola; assembly: GCF_003258295.1. Lineage (GTDB taxonomy): Bacteria > Actinomycetota > Actinomycetes > Streptomycetales > Streptomycetaceae > Streptacidiphilus > Streptacidiphilus pinicola. Next base: position 26,758 of record NZ_QKYN01000122.1, read on the forward strand.
GACCATGTGCCGCAAGGCGATCGGCATGCCGACCAAGCCGTTCACCCGGGACGGCAGCGGGCAGGAGCTCTTCAACTTCGCCTCCACCTCCGTCTTCGCGGAGCGGACCGTGGTCAAGGCCGTCCAGGTCGTGCCGATCGACCCGGCGATCCCGTTCACCTCCGCCGCCCTGATCGGCTGCGGTGTGCTGACCGGCGTCGGCGCGGTCCTCAACCGCGCGCGGGTGGAGACCGGCGACACCGTCGCCGTCATCGGCTGCGGCGGCATCGGCCTCAACGTCATCCAGGGCGCGCGGATCGCGGGCGCCTCGCGGATCGTCGCGATCGACGCCGTCGCCGACAAGGAGGCCATCGCCCGCACCTTCGGCGCGACGGACTTCGTCGACGCCCGCGCGGTCGACGACACGGTCGCCGCGGTCAAGGAGCTGATCCCGAACGGCGTGGACCACGCCTTCGAGTGCGTCGGCCCGACCAGACTGACCCGCCAGGCCATCGACATGCTGGACCGGCACGGCCAGGCCGTCCTGCTGGGTATGCCCGCGGCCGACGCGGAGGCGTCCTTCCGCCCGGCGGAGCTGTTCCTGGACAAGTCCATCCTGGGCTGCCGCTACGGCTCCTCGCGCCCCCAGCGCGACATCGCCCGCTACGCCCAGCTGTACGCCTCCGGCCGGCTCCTGCTCGACGAGCTCGTCACCCGCACCTACCCCGTCACGGAGTTCGAGGCCGCGGCCGAGGCCACCCACACGGGCGGTGTCGCCCGGGCGGTGCTGACGTTCTGACGGTGCGTAAATGTCTGCGGGGAGCCCCCCGTGCGTGCATGATCGGTCCGGATCCAGCGGACGGTCCCACGTGACCGGCACTCTGCAGACAGGAATGCGCATGAAGATCGCAGTTCTCGGCACCGGCGAGGTCGGCCACACGCTCGCCACCCGGCTGGCCGGCCTCGGGCACCAGGTCACCATGGGCTCGCGCAGCGCGGACAACCCCGCCGCGAAGGAGTGGGCGGCGGCCAACGCCGCCGCCCACGGCACCTTCGCCGACGCGGCGGCCGACGCCGAGCTCGTCGTCAACGCGACCGGCGGACTCGTCTCCCTGGCCGCGCTGACCGCGGCGGGCGCGGAGAACCTGCGCGGCAAGGTCGTCGTCGACGTCTCCAACCCGCTCGACTTCTCGGAGGGCTTCCCGCCGAAGATCGCCACGCCGGACGGCGTCAGCGTCGCCGAGCAGCTGCAGCGCGCCTTCCCCGAGGCGCGCGTGGTGAAGACGCTCAACACGATGAACAACGCGGTCATGGTCGCCCCGGGCCGGGTCCCGGGCCACCACAACGTCTTCCTCAGCGGCGACGACGCCGACGCGAAGTCGACCGTCAGCGAGCTGCTGCAGTCCTTCGGCTGGGCGGCCGATCAGATCATCGACCTCGGCGACGTGACCAGCGCGCGGGCCACCGAGCAACTCACCGGCCTCTGGGTCCGCCTCTACGGCGTTCTCGGCACCGGAGACTTCAACTTCGGCATCGTGCGGTAGTGGCACCACCCAGGGGCGCGGGGAACTGCGCGAGAACCCCACCCGAGGGGGCCGGCCCTGTCCGCTCGGGATCGTGGCCCAGGGTGGCTTGTCGCGCAGCCCCGCGCCCCTGGGTCGTGCAACTCCCCTCAGTCCACAGCCTTGAACGTCCTCCGGTACGCGGTCGGGGAGACGCCCAGCACGGAGTGCATGTGTTGGCGCAGGCTCGCCGCGCTGCCGAAGCCCACGGCGTGGGCGACGCGGTCCACCGTCAGTTCGCCCTGCTCCAGCAGGCGACGCGCGCGGTGGACGCGTTGGACGAGGAGCCATTGGACGGGGCTCTGCCCGGTCTCCTCGCGGAAGCGGCGGGTGAAGGTGCGGACGCTCATGCCGCAGCGCTCGGCGAGGAGGCCGAGGGTGAGGTTGTCCGCGAGGTGTTCCAGCGCGTGGGCGCGGGCCGGGGCCGTGCCGGAGGCGCCGGGTTCCGGGACGGCCACCTCGACGTACTGGGCCTGGCCGCCCTCACGCCACGGCGCAACGACGCAGCGGCGGGCCACGTGGTTGGCCACGGCGGAGCCGAGATCACGGCGGACGATGTGCAGGCACAGGTCGATGCCCGCCGCGACGCCGCCGGAGGTCAGCACCTCGCCGTCGTCGGTGAACAGCACGTCAGGGTCGAGCAGCACCTGCGGGAACAGCTGCCGGAAGCGGTCGGTGTAACGCCAGTGCGTCGTCGCGCGGCGGCCGTCCAGCAGGCCGGCCGCGGCGAGGACGAAGGAGCCGGTACAGATGGAGACCACCCGGGTGCCGGGCCGGACGAAGCCGAGTGCGCGCTCCAGCTCGGGCGTGAGCCGGCCGTCCGTGAAGACGGGGCCGAGCTCGAAGGAGGCCGGGACGATCACGGTGTCGGCCTCGGCCAGCAGCTCCGGGCCGTGCTCGACGACGACGCGGAAGTCGCTGCTGGTGCGCACCGGCTCGCCGTCCAAGGAGCAGGTGCGGACGCGGTAGTGGGGAGCCTCGTCCTTCTCGTGCGCGGACTCGAAGACGCGCGAGGGCGTGGAGAGCTCGAAGGCGACCACGCCCTCCATCGCCAGGACGGCGACCTCGTGTGGGCGGGAAGCAGTACGCGTGGCCATGACGCCACTCTGCTCCTGGCCTGATCCTTGCGCAAGGTGGCCTTCGGGCCACTCGCTGCCGCGCCGCCCGGCACGGCAAGCTCCTCGGGTGACCGATCAGCTTGAATCCACCCCCGCCGTCGAGAGTCCCGGCCACACTCGACCGAACGGGCCGCGCCTGCACTACGCGTGGATCGTCGCCGCCGTCGCACTCGTCGTCCTGGTCGGCGCGGCGGGCTTCCGCTCCACGCCGTCCCTGCTGATGGAACCGCTGCACCACGAGTTCGGCTGGTCGCACGGCCTGGTCGGCACCGCCGTCTCGATCAACGTGCTGCTCAACGGACTGGCGGCGCCGTTCGCCGCCGCGCTGATGGACCGCTTCGGCATCCGTCCCGTGGTCTCCGCCGCGCTCGCCGTGATGGCGCTCGGGGCGGGCGTGACCATCGTCATGGACCAGCCGTGGGAACTGCTGCTCGGCTGGGGCTTCCTCGTCGGCCTCGGCTCCGGCTCGATGGCGCTCGCGTTCAGCGCGACCGTCACCGCGCGCTGGTTCGTGGCCCAGCGCGGCCTGGTCACGGGGGTGCTGACGGCCGCGAGCGCCGCGGGCAACCTGGTGTTCCTGCCGGTGCTGGCCTGGCTGGTGCAGCAGTACGGCTGGCGCAGCGCCTCGATCACGGTGGCGGTCTGCGCGCTCGCGGTGGTGCCGGTCGTGGCGCTGCTGATGCGCGAGCGCCCCTCGGACCTCGGCCTGCTGCCCTACGGCGCGCCCGAGGACCACGTCGAGCCGGAGGTGCCCGCCGGACGCGGCCTGCGTGCGGTGCGGGTGCTCCGCGAGGCGGCGCGCACCCGCGCGTTCTGGCTGCTGACCGGCTCGTTCGCGATCTGCGGCGCCACCACCAACGGCCTGGTCGGTACGCACTTCATCCCGGCCGCCGGCGACCACGGGATGGCCGAGACCGCCGCGGCCTCGCTGCTCGCGCTGGTGGGCATCTTCGACGTGGTCGGCACCGTCTTCTCCGGCTGGCTGACCGACCGTCTGGACTCGCGCAAGCTGCTCGGCGTCTACTACGTGCTGCGCGGCGCCTCGCTGCTGGTGCTGCCGGTGCTGTTCGCCAGGACCGTGCACCCGAGCATGGTCGTCTTCATCATGTTCTACGGCCTGGACTGGGTCGCCACGGTGCCGCCGACGGTGGCGCTGTGCCGGGAGTGGTTCGGCGACGACGCGCCGGTGGTGTTCGGCTGGGTGCTCTGCGGCCACCAGGTCGGCGCGGCGATCGTCGCTGCCCTGGCCGGGGTGATCCGCGACCAGCTCGGCAGCTACGACCTCGCCTGGTACGGGGCGGGCGCGCTCTGCGCGGTCGCGGCCGCCTGCTCGCTGATGCTGCGCCGGCCCGGCGCGGAGGAAGGGACGCCGCTGCGCCCTACTGTTCCCGCAGCTGCCTGAAGTTGCTGCGGTAGAAGACCAGCGGACCGGCCTGCTCGCCGCGCGGCGCGGCGAGCTCCCGGATCCGGCCCAGCACGATCAGGTGGTCCCCGCCGGTGTGCACGGCGTGGATGGTGCAGTCCACCCACGCCAGCGCGCCCTCCAGCCGCGGCGAACCCGTGGCCGGCGCCGCCTGCCAGGCGACGCCCGCGAACTTGTCCGCCCCGGTGGACGCGCTGACGGCGAAGGACCGGCACAACTCGCCCTGGTCGTCGGCCAGCACGTTGACGCAGAACGCGCCCGCGCGCGCGATCCGCGGCCAACTGGTCGAGGTCCGCGCCACGTTGAAGCAGATCAACGGGGGGTCCAGGGAGAGGGACGAGAAGGACTGGCAGGCGAACCCCACCGGCTGTCCGTCCTCACCGGCAGCGGTGATCACGGTGATCCCGGTGGCGAAGTGGCCCAGCGCGTCCCGCAACTGCCGGTTTTCCGCGGCCTCCTGGAGCGCGGGCTCGGCCGCCTCCTCCGCCAGCACGGCCTCCTCCACAGTGGGCGCGACACTCAGCGGCGCCCCGACCGCCCGCAGATAGCGGACGGCGGCCACCGCCATTCCTTCGTGCCCCATGCTTCGCTCCTCCGCTTCGTCCCGCTGCCACCGATTGAATCTGATGCCCTGGTTCCATGGCCAGTGAAGCCAGTGCAGCTAACGCCCCTCGAATTTCGCTGCACGCCGTTCCACGAACGCGCGGACGCCTTCCTGCGCATCGTGCGTCGTCATGTTGATCTCCTGCGCGGTCGCCTCCGCCGCGAACGAGGCGGCCCGGTCCCCGTCGAGGGACGCGTTGACCAGAGCCTTCGTCAGTGCGTAGGCCCGCGTCGGCCCGGTGGCGAGGCGGTCGGCCCACTCGGCCACCACCTTCTCCAGCTCCGGGCCCGGCACGACCCGGTTGACCAGGCCGATCCGTTCCGCGTCCGCCGCGCGCACCTTCTCGCCCAGGAAGAGCAGCTCCTTGGCCCGCTGCACGCCCACCAGCCGTGGCAGCAGCCAGGCCGCGCCGCCGTCCGGGACGAGCCCGCGCTTGGCGAAGACCTGGACCAGCGAGGCCTCCTCCGCCGCGACCACCAGGTCGCAGGCCAGCGCCAGCTGGACGCCGATCCCGGCGGCCACGCCGTTGAGCGCGCAGAGCACCGGCTTCTCGCAGTCCAGCACGGCGGAGACCATCCGCTGCACGCCCTGCCGCAGCATCCGTGCGACGTCCCCCGGAATTCGCTCTCCCTCTGCGCCGCCGCTCAGGTCCGCCCCGGAGCAGAAGGCGCGCCCGGCGCCGGTCAGCACCACGACCCGCACGTTCCGGTCCGCCGACGCCTGCTCCAGCGCGGCGATCAGCCGCTCCCGCAGCTCCGCCGTGACGGCGTTCAGCGCCTCGGGGCGGTTCAGCGTCAGCCGCCGCACCCCGTTCCCCGCGTCGTCCTCGACCAGCAGCACCGCGTCGCTCACCTGCACACCGCCAGCGCGTCCAAGGCCACGACTCCCTTTCCCCGTTCCAGCACCACCAGCGGGTTGATGTCCAACTCCGCCAGCCGATCCCCGAGTTCGAGCGCCATTCGCTGAACTCGCAGCACCACGTCGACGAGCGCGTCCACGTCCATCGGCGGCAGGCCGCGCACGCCGTCCAGCAGCGGGCGGCAGCGCAGCCGGGCCAGCGCGTCGCGCACGTCCCCGGGGCCGAACGGCGGGACCAGCACCGTGGTGTCGCGCATGACCTCGACGAAGACTCCGCCCATGCCGACCGTGACGGTCGGCCCGAACACCGCGTCGTCGGTGACGCCGACGACCATCTCGACACCCGCCTCGACCATCTGGCAGACCAGCACGCCGTCCAGCCGGGCGATCCCGCCCGCCCGCGCGTTCTCCGTCAACTCACGGAAGGCCTCCCGTACTTGGCTGGCACTGGTCAGGCCGACCTTCACCAGTCCCAGTTCGGTCTTGTGCGCCACGTCCGGGGCGGAGCCCTTGAGGACCACCGGGTAGCCGACCACCCCGGCCGCGCGGACCGCGCCCGCGGCGCTGGTGACCAGCTGCTCGCGCGGGACCCGGATGCCGTAGGAGCGCAGCAGCTGCTTGGCCGCGAACTCGCTGAGCTTCTCGCCGCCGCGCAGCAGCCGCTCCGCCTTCGCCTTGCCGGCGCAGGCCTCGCGCGGGGCCTCGTCGAAGGGGGAGCGGTAGGAGCGGACGAACTCGTGGTGCCGCAGGTAGGCGGAGACCGCCTTCACGCAGTTGCCGAAGGTGCGGAAGACCGCGACCCGCGAGGAGCCGAGCAGCGTCTCCCGGTAGGCCGCCTCGGTGCCGACCGGGGAGCCCCAGATGACGCAGACCAGCTTGTCCGTGGTCTCCGCGACCTCGACCAGGTCCTGCGCCAGCTTGTCGCTCATCGGCGGGAACGGGCCGGTGATCGGGCAGATCAGCACGCCCACGTCCGGGTCGTCCAGGATCGCGTCCAGGATTCTGCGCCCGCGCCAGTCGCCGACCGGGTGGCCGCCGTTGTCGACGGGGTTGGCCACACTCAGGTACTCGGGAATCCACTGGTGCAGCTCGTCCTGCTTGGCCTGCGACAGGCGCGGCAGCGTGAGCCCGGCCGCCGAGGCCATGTCGGCCAGGTGCGCGCCGGTGCCACCGGAGATGGAGTAGACGACGACACCGGGCGCCCGCGGCGGCTTGGCCCGCGCCAGCAGGGCCGCGGTGTCCTGGAGCTCGTCCAGGCCCTCCACGCGGATCACGCCGAACTGGCGGAAGGCCGCGTCCACGACGTCGTCCGCGCCGGTCAGCTTGCCGGTGTGGGACTGCGCCATCCGCGCGCCCTCGTCGGTGCGGCCGACCTTGACGGCGACGACCGGCACGCCGCGCCGGGCGGCGTGGTCCGCGGCCAGCAGGAAGGCCCGGCCGTCCTTGATGCCCTCGATGTAGGCGGCCATGGCGCCGATCTCGGGCTGGTCGGCGAACCACTGCACGAAGTCGGCGACCTCGAGGTCGGCCTCGTTGCCCGTCGGTGCCCAGTGGCTGAGCCGGATGCCCAGCTCCTGCAGCGCGAACAGCGGCCGGCCCTGGTGCCCGGACTGGGTGATCAGCGCGATCGCCGGGCCGGAGAGGTCCTCGCGGAACCGCTCGAAGGCGTTGAGGTTGGTGTTCGGGCCGAGCAGCCGCAGGCCCGTCGGGGCCTCCGCGACCAGGCTCTCCAGCCGCCGCTGCGCCTCGCGCCCGCGCTCGCCGGTCTCGGCGAAGCCGGAGGCGAAGGCCACCGCGAACTTCACCTTCGCCTCGATCAACTGCGGCAGCACGGCCGCCGGATCGGCGAGCAGGACGACCGCCAGGTCGATCGGGTCCGCGTCCGGGTCGGCCGGGATCGAGGCGAGGTAGGGGTAGCAGGGCAGCCCGTCGACCTCGTCCCGTCCGGGATTGACCGGGTACATCCGCGCCCCGACCCGCTCCGACCAGGCGCGCAGCTGCTTGGTGATCCCGGTGTTGGGCCGGTCCGGCGTGTCGGACGCCCCGATGACGGCGACGGACGCGGGCCGGAAGAAGCGGTCCAGGTCCACCGCGCGCGGGCGTAGTGCCCGTCCGCTCGCGTCGCTCTCGGTGTCCGTCTCCCGCATGGCGCGCCTCCGATCCGGTCTGTACTGCCGACTGTCCCGCCGTCTGTAATCTGACGTACCATCAGATTACTGTCGGGGGCGCTTCTCAGGAAGACGTCGAACTGACGCTGCGTCAGTAATGGGATGGGGAGGTCGCCCGTGCAGTCGGTGCACACCTATGGGCTCTCGGCGGCCCAGTGGTTCGCGGTCCTACGGATCGGTCTCGGCCTGTGGTGGCTGGAGAGCTGGCGCCACAAGGACAAGAAGGGCTGGCTGCAGCGCTCCACCGGCATCGAGTGGGCCAAGGGCGTCGCCTCCCGGCACCGCTGGGGTTTCGTGCGCGACTCCTTCGACCGCGTGGTGGCCCCGCGCCCGCGGCTGATGGCCTACGTCGTCGTCTTCGCCGAGCTCGCTCTCGGCCTCGGCCTCACCTTCGGGCTGCTCAGTCCGATCGCGCTCGCGGCCGGCCTGCTGCTCAACCTCCTCTACTTCGTCCTGATGATCCACGACTGGGCGGAGCAGGGGCAGAACCTGATGATGGCGCTGGCTTCGCTGGTCTGCCTGCTCGCGATGAGCTGGCAGTGCTGGTCCCTCGACCGTGTCCTCCACCTCTTCGGCGCCTGACAGATCGCTCCCGGCTCCGTTGCCCCCGGCTCCATCGCTCGCCCGCTCCCGCTCCATCGCTCCACACGATCCGGACGGAGATCCTGATGCCCTCCCCGCGCACCGACCTCCCCGAGCCCGACGCGTTCACCCAGCCCTACTGGGACGCCGCCGCCGAGGGCCGGCTGCTGCTGCGCCGCTGCCAGGGCTGCGGGCGCGCACACCACTACCCGCGCGAGTTCTGCCCGCACTGCTGGAGTGAGGACGTCGCCTGGGAGCAGGCGAGCGGCCGGGCCACCCTCTACACCTGGTCCGTCGTCCATGCGAACGACCTCCCGCCGTTCCGCGACCGGCTGCCCTACGTGGCCGCGGTCGTCGAGCTGGCGGAGGGTCCGCGGCTGATGACGACGGTGGTCGACTGCGATCCGACGGTGCTTCAGGTGGATATGGAGCTTGTAGCCGACTTTGTCGCTTTTGACGCCGAGGGTGAACCCGGTCCGCGCGTGCCCGTCTTCCGCCCCGCAGGCTGAGGGGTCCGCGCCAGACGCCCTGGTCGGTCAGCTCGCGCACCCACCCGGGAGCCTGACGCTGTGTGGTGTCTGTGACCTTAGACACATCGGGTGATGTGTGTGCTGACGGTCCCCCAGCCAGGGTCGCGCCGGTCCGGCCCTGGCAGAAGCGGCGTGTCGAGCGCTGACCGGTACTCAGAAACGGTCGCCCCCGGACACGCCGTTGCGGTCCCGGATCACTCGTTGGGGGTACCGTGACGCGGGTGACGCCTGCACAGCAGGGTGTGGGCGGACGGACTGAGAGGTGGTGGCCGGCAGGCTCACCCGGCCGCGTCACGACGACCACCTGCGAGGATCCAGCTATGTCCAGCCACGCCCGCCCCGGCTCAGCGCCCCGACCCGCCGGACCGCCGCACCCCGCTGCGCCCTACCAGGACGCCGGGTACGACGGCTACGGCCGCGCCGCGCACGCGCCCAGCGCCTACGGGTCCGACGACGTGTACGGCTCGGACACCTACGGCTCGTACGACTCCTTTGCAGAGGACCCCGCCGCCTCCGGCGGCCCGTACGCGGGCACCGGATACGCCGCGGACGGCTACGGTGACTCCGGCTACGGCGCCCCGACCTACGGCGGCACCGGCCACGCGGCCTCCGACCACCTCGACTCCGGCGCTGGCGCCTCCCGCTACGGCTCGACTGCCTCCGGCCACGGAGCCTCCGGTCGCGGCGCCTCCGGTGGCGGCGCGGCCGCATACGCGGCCGACGGTGCGGACCCGCGCGACGGCGCGCCCCAGGACGCGTCCCGCTCGGCGCGGCCCACCCGCTCCCAGGCGCGCGCCGCGGCCCGGGCCCGCGCCCGGCGCAAGCGGCTG
>NZ_QKYN01000123.1 GCF_003258295.1 Streptacidiphilus pinicola
GCCCGCCGGGGCGGCGGGCACCACCGCGGCCCCCACGACCACGGCGGCCGCCACGGCGACCAACCCGGCCCGACCGGGCCCACCCGCGACGTTCCCCTGCGCTTGAACACAACCCCTCCCGATGCCTGTGTCCCATCCCCTCCGGACACCCTCAGCCTCCCGGACCACCGCCCCCACGTCTCTGTCCCCCGGACCCTCTTCCGGGGTGGTGCAGGCACCACCCCGGCGTCAGAGGCCCTTCAGGTCACGTTCCAGCGCGGACCGGCCCGCGGGTCCCCAGTGCGGCTTGCCGCCGGGCAGGCCACGGTCGCCCGCGCGGCCCATCGCCATCAGGAACAGGCACTTCATCGCCGCGAGCCCCCGCGCCCGGCCAGGTCGGGATGCTGTTCCCGCAGCAGCTCGCGGACCAGGTCCGCGCTGATCTCGATCTCGGAACCGATCATGCGGAGCACAGTACGTGAGGTCGCCTCCGCTCACCGGGGCGCTCGATCAAGTCGCTCGAAAATCGAAAATCTGTTCCTATACTGGAGGGGTGAACAGCTCGCCCGTCCCACCCGGCTGGCCGGAGCGCGTGCAGCCGCCAGGCAGTCCCGGCTGGGAGGAGTCCGCCCGTAGGTGGCTCTATGACCAGGTGCCGGGCGAGTGGCGGCGGTATCACGTGCTCTACAAGCACCCGCTGATGCTCGCCCGCGACGTCCGGTACCTCACCGACGGCGCGCTGCAGGTCGCCCGCAGCGCGTACTCGCGGGCGCGCGTGGAGCTCGCCGACCACTTCGAGCCGCATGCCATCGAGGAGCGCCTGCGCGCCTACGCGGAGGAGGGCGCGCGCCTCAACGTGCTGTCGCGACAGGTGCAGCTCGTCGAGGACGCGCTCTCGGGCGTGCGCTGGGTGCCGAAGCTCTGACCGGCCGGGCGAGCAGGGCGGCTACTCCGTGCGCAGCCCGTCCGCGCGCATCATGCGCCACAGCGCGGGCAGGCTGAGCAGGGTGGCCGCCGCCACGGCGCCCGCGCCGGCGGCGAGCAGGACGCCGGCGGCGCCCCAGTCGACGCCGACCGGCTGCCCGGTCACCCGCAGCAGCAGCGCGCCCAGCCCGATGCCGCCCGCCAGGGCCAACGGCAGACCGAGCAGGATCGGCACCGCGCTCTGCCACAGCACCGACAGGGCCAGCGTGGACCGCTTCGTGCCGAAGGCGACCAGCACCGCGAGCAGGCGCTTGCGCTCCCGCAGCTGCTCCGTCGTGGAGACGGCCATGCCCAGGGCGATGAGCAGGAGCGTCACCACCGCGCCGACGAGCAGGCCGCGCCGGATGTTGGCGAACTTCCGGTCCGTGGTCGTCGTGGAGTAGGCCTCGAGCTGCAGCCCGGGGACCACGGCGGAGACCGCGGTGCGGGCGCGTTCGATCGCGTCCCCGTCACCGGGCGCGAGCCGCACCACGCTGCTCAGCTGCGGGTGGGCGAGCCGCCCCGGGGCGAGTGCCTGCGGTGTGGCGAAGACGCCCGTGTGCGTGGAGCCGTCGGGTGCGCGACGCGCCGCGACGGTGCGCAGCGTGGTCGGGATCGTCCAGGGGGACGGTCGCGCGGACCGACCGTCGGTGCTCGTGTCGTCGGCGTTCAGGTCGAGCCGCTGCCCGGGGTGGACCGACGCCCCGGGCAGGGGGCCCTGCCCGTCGCTCACGCCGCTCGCCCCGGGCGGGACGTCGTAGACGCCGCCCGGTCGGCAGCCGCCGATCGCCGCGTACTCGACGAGCGTCGCGCAGTCGCCCACCGCGACCGTCAGCGGCTCCGGCGAGCCCGGGACCGTCACGTACATGCTGAGCAGGCCCGTCGCACCGAGCACGCCGGGAGTGGAGCGCAGCCCGGTGATCACCCGCTCCGCCACGTCGGGGCCGGTCAGCGTGGCCTCGATCCCGGCCTGAGCACGCGTCAGGTCACGCCCGGTGGACGTCGTGTACTGGCTGCTCACGCCCCCGAACAGGCTCTGCACGGCGATCGCCCCGGCCACCGCCACGACGACACCGCTGACGGTGCGCGCCGCCGCGCCGCCGGAGAGCTGCAGCCGCCGGCTGCCGAGCTGCAGCGGTACCGGCCCGCGGCCGAGGCGACCGACCACCCGCTCCATCAGCCAGGGCAGCAGCAAGGTCACACCGACGAGCAGGGAGGCGACCCCGGCGATCAGCCGGCGCTGGGCCGAGTCGCTGAAGGTGTCGCCCAGCGTGGTCGTGAGCAGCAGCAGGACGCCGAGCGCGGGCAGGAGCAGCCGCCACCAGAGCCGCCGCCTCGGCGGGCGGGCCGCCCGGACGACGCCCAGCGGCTCGATGACGACGCCGCGCAGCGAGACCGTGGTCACCACCAGGGCGCAGAGCGGGACGGCGAGGGCGATCAGGCCGACCAGCCAGCCGCGCGGGGTGAGGTCGGAGGGGAAGACGCTCAGCCCCAGCAGCTGCACCCGGGCCACCAGTTCGCGCGCCACCGCGAACACCAGCAATCCGGCGGGCAGCCCGAGCACCGCGCCGACCAGGGCCTCTCCGGCGGCGACCCGGTGCGTGCCGCGGATGTCCACACCGACCAGGCGGAGTGCCGCCAGCCGTCGATCCCTTCGTTCGCCGCCGATGCGGACGGCGGTGGCGACGAAGACGCCGACCGGGATCAGCAGTACCAGGAAAGTGACGACGGTCAGCAGCGTCAGCATCGGCGACAGGCCGTCGGTGATCGCGTGACCGCCGATGCTGTTCGTGCGGTACACCGCACCCGCACCGGAGTTGTCCGAGGTCGGCGAGAGCGTGGCGTCGCCGGCGTAGTAGGCCAGCTCGCCCGGCTCCACCAGACCCGCGTCACCGACCGTGCCCACCTCCCGGTAGGGAAGCCGCTGCTTGAGCAGCGCGCCCCCGGGCGCGGCCAGCAGCTCGCGCAGGGCGGGGGAGACGTACATGGTGCCGGGGCCGGGCCAGGCGGACAGGCCGGGCGGGGTCGCCACGTGCGGGCCCTCCGGCCTGACCAGCTCGCCGTGGACGGCCGCGCCGTGGAACTCCGTGTCCGCGTCCCGGACCAGCAGGGTGTCGGCGCCGGCGGCGAGCGGCGGGCCGTAGTACATGAGATCGCGCTCCGCGCCACGCGTGTTCCGGGCGTTCATCATCCCGGGCAGGGCGGTGGCGAGCATGAGCAGGGCGACGGCGCAGCCGACGCCGAAAGCGGTCAGCAGGGTGCGGAACCAGCCCTCGCGCCCGCTGAACGCGAACCGCGCGCCGAGGCCGAGTTCGCGGGACCAGGTGTTCAGCCGGGTGTTCACAGCGCTCCCGCGGTCAGATCGGCCGTGGTCCGCCCGTCGCGGACGACGATCTCCCGGTCCGAGTACGCGGCGACCCGGGCCTCGTGGGTGACCAGCACGACGGCCGCCCGGGTCTCGCGGGCGGCGGCGGAGAGCAGCCGCATCACCCGCTCGCCGTTGAGCGAGTCCAGCGCGCCCGTCGGCTCGTCGGCGAAGACGACCCGCGGCTCGCCCACCAAGGCCCGTGCCACCGCCACGCGTTGGCCCTGACCGCCGGAGATCTCCCCGGGCCGCTTGGGCCCTGAGTCGGTGACCTCCAGGCGTTCCAGCCAGGCCGCGGCGCGCCGCTCGGCGTCCCGCCGCCGGGCGCCGGCGAGACGCAGCGGCAGCGCGACGTTCTCCAGGCAGGTGAGTTCGGGCACCAGCTGCCCGAACTGGAAGACGAAGCCGAACTCCTCCCGCCGCAGCGCGCTGCGCTCGGCGTCTCCGAGGGCCGACAGCTCCCGGCCCGCGTAGCGCACCGTGCCCTCGTCCGGCTTCACGATGCCGGCGAGGCAGTGCAGCAGCGTGGACTTGCCCGAGCCGGAGGGGCCCATCACGGCGACGATCTCGCCCGCGTCGACGGTGAATCCGGCGCCGTCCAGGGCGGGGGTGCTTCCGTAGGCCTTGCGCAGCCCCCGGGCACTGAGCAGGGGCTCGGGGCCGGGCAGGCCGCTCGTCGTGTCCGTCATGCCACGACCACCGCGGTACGGAGCTGGTCGAGCCGGGCGGCCGTCAGCTCGAGCCAGCGCAGGTCCGCCTCCAGGTGGAACAGCGCGTGGTCGCAGATCAGCTGGTCCACCAGGTCGCCCTCGGTCTTGCGGCGGGTGAGCTCGCGCATCAGGCGCAGGTGCTCGGAGCGCTGGGCGTCCAGGATGGCCTCGGCGCTGCGGTGGGTGAGCAGCGCGATGACGACCTTGGTGTACAGCGTGTTCTGCAGGTACGGCTCGGGCTTCTCGGGCGTCCTGAGCCACTGGGCGACGTCCGTGAGTCCGGCGTCGGTGATGGCGTAGCGCTTGCGTTCCGGCCCCTCGCCCGGCTCCACGCCTTCGACCTCGACCAGGCCGTGCTTCAGCAGCCTGGCCATGGTCGAGTACACCTGCCCGTAGTGGAGCGGGCGGTCCTGACCGAAGCGCGCGTCGAACTCCCGCTTCAGGTCGTATCCGTGGCTGGGCCCGGCCTCGAGCAGGCCCAGCAGGGTGTGTCCGATGCTCATGGCCCGACTATACACATGATGTATACGCGTGGTGTGTAGTCGGTCGAGGCCCGGTAGGCGATCGTCGGGCGGCCTCGGGCGGCCGTCAGGTCACCCGAAGGAGCGCGTCAGACGGCGCAGGCCCTCGGCGATCTCGTCCGGGGTGTGGGTCACGAAGGACATCCGCAGCGTCGCCGGGTCCGGGTCGCCGGCGAAGAACGGCGCGCCGGGGACGAAGGCGACGTCGTGGGTGACGGCGGTGCGCAGCAGCGCGGTCGCGTCGTGGCCGGCGGGGAGGCGGACCCAGAGGAACATGCCGCCGTCGGGCCGGTTCCAGTCGCTGCCCGCGGGCAGTGCGGCCGGGAAGCCGGCGAGCAGCGCGTCGCGCCGGTCGCGGTACGCGGCGCGGACGGTGGCGAGGTGGGCGTCGAGGTCCGCGTCGGCGAAGTAGCGCGCGGCGGCGGCCTGGTCGACGGTCGAGGTGTGCAGGTCCGCGGCCTGCTTGGCGATGACGCAGGCCCGGCGCAGCGCGCCCGGCGCGCGCAGCCAGCCGAGGCGGAGGCCGGGCGCCATGATCTTGGAGAAGCTGCCCAGCAGCACCGTGCGGTCCTCCGCCCCCGGGTAGCTGGAGATCCACGGCACCGGCTCGCCGCTGTAGCGGAGCTCGCCGTACGGGTCGTCCTCGACGACCCACAGCCCGCGCCGGGCCGCGATCTCCGCGACCGCGGCCCGGCGCTCCGCGGGGAGCGTGCGGCCGGTGGGGTTCTGGAAGGTGGGGATCAGGTAGAGCAGCTTCGGCCGCTCCGCGGCGACCAGGGCGTCGAGCGCCTCGGGCAGCACGCCGTCGTCGTCGGTGGGGACGGCGACCACACGCGCCCCCGTGAAGCCGAAGACCTGGAGCGCGGCCAGGTAGGTGGGGTCCTCCACCAGCACGGTGTCACCGGGCTCCAGCAGCGCGGTGGCCAGCAGCGACAGGCCCTGCTGCGAGCCGCCGGTGACGAGCAGGTCGTCCGCGTCCGTCGGCAGGCCGCGCGCGGCGAGTCGGGCGGCGACGGCCGCGCGCAGGGACGGGTCACCCTCGGTGGTCGAGTACTGCAGCGCCTGCCGCGGTGCCTCCCGCAGCACCGCGTCGTACGCGGCACGCAGCCCCGCGGCGTCGAAGAGCTCGGGGGCCGGCAGGCCGCCGGCGAAGGAGATGACCTCGGGGCGTGCGGTCAGCGCGAGGATCTCCCGGACGGGGGAGGCGCCGACCCCGGTGGCGCGGGCGGCGAGAGCGGGAACGGTGGCGGGAACGGTGGCGCGGGCGGTGGTGGGCGTCGTGGTCTCGGTCATACCGATGCAGCGTAGGAAGAAATACTCGGACGTCCGAAGGTATTTCACATCCCGGGCATCGCCTGCCTGTTCTCTTGTGCGGGCGGGGGTGGTACCCATGGCCGATAGCTGACGAAGCGTCAGCTGTCCGCGCCTGGAAGGGACGAGCCCGTGACGCTCACCACGCTGCGCTTCAACCAGGTCGCACCCGGCCTCGACCGCAAGGACGTCGCCGCCCGGTACCGTGCCACCGTCGAGATGGCCGCCCACGGCGAGGCGCACGGCTTCGACCTGATCACGCTGGAGGAGCACCACGGCGTCGTGGACGGCTGGAGCCCGGCGCCGATCACCACCGCCGCGGCGATCGTGGGGGCGACCAGCCGGATCCCGCTGATGCTCTGCGCGTTGATCACGCCGCTCTACGACCCGCTGCGGCTGGCCGAGGAGCTCACCGTGCTGGACCACCTCGGCGACGGGCGGGTCACCACCGTCGCCGGGATCGGCTACCGGCCCGCCGAGTACGAGCTGATGGGTGTCGACTGGAAGCGGCGCGGCCGGATCCAGGACGAGGTGCTGGGCGCGCTGCTCGCCGCGTGGACGGGGGAGGAGTTCGAGTACCGCGGTCGCACGGTGCGGCTCACCCCGCCGCCGCTGAGCGCGCCGCACCCGCCGCTGATCGTGGGCGGCTCGTCCAAGGCGGCGGTCCGCCGCGCCGTCCGGTTCCGGCTGCCGCTGTTCACCGCCGCCTACCTGCCCGAACTGGTCGACTACTACGCGACGTTGGCCGAGGAGGCGGACTGGCACGAGGGCTTCGTGCTGTTGCCGCCTGAGCGCACCCGGATGGTCCACTGCACCGACGACCCCGACCGCGCCTGGGCCCGGTACGGCGAGCACTTCCTGCACGAGGCCCGCACCTACGCCTCCTGGCAGACGGCGGCCATCCGCTCGGCGGTCTCGACGAAGGCCCTGACCGTCGACCAGCTCCGCGCGGAGGGCGTCTACTGCTGCCTCACCCCGGACCAGTGCGTGGCCGCCGCGGCGGAGGAGGGCCCGATGGGCACGCTGCTGCTCCACCCGATGGTCGGCGGCATGCCCGTCGAGGCGGGCTGGGAGAGCCTGCACCTCTTCACGGACAGCGTGATGCCGAGGATTCGCCAGTAGGTGCGCGACTGCCTCACTCGGCGGACAGGTAGCCCCGGAGCAGCTTCTTGCACTCCGCGATCAGCAGCGGGTCGCCCTCCGCGTCCTGGCGGAAGGCCAGTCGGAGGACCGCGTCGGCGCACTCGAGGGCCACGTGGAGGGAGACGCGCGCGGTGGCGCGGTCCTCGCCGCCGATGAGGTCACCGAGCAGGGCCCAGAGACGGTCCGCGACGGCGGCGTTGTTCTCCAGGACCGAGTCCAGCAGGTGCACGCTCTGCGCGTCCTCGCGGCCGACCGCGCCGAAGTCGACGACGCCGAAGCCGGGGACGGCGCGGTGCATGGCGACGTACTCCTCGACCGCGAGGTCGACCAGGGTGGCGACGTCGGAGGGCCGCTCGGCCTCCATGCGGCGGGTGAGCCGGTCGATGAAGTGTTCGAGGTTGCGCTCCGCGAGTGCGCCCAACAGGCCGTCGATGCCGGGGAAGAACTGGTACAGCGTCCCGATCGGGACCTCCGCGCGGCGGGCGACCTCCTTGGTGGTCAGCCCGGTGTATCCGACCTCGTCGAGCAGGCGCGCGGTGGCGTCCAGGATGCGGTCGAAGCGCTCCTGACTGCGTCGCTGCACGGGCCGGCGGCGGACGGTTCCTTCGGATGACGCGGGAACGTGCATGGCCTCACTCTGCCTGATCGGGTGCGGCCTTGGCGAGTCACTCATATGAGTTTCACTCGCGTTCTGGATCGGGGCGGGACCGGGCCTGCCGCGCCTCCGCCGCCGCGAGGGCCGCGCCGAGTTGGAAGAGGGTGCCGGCCCCGAAGGCCTTCTTCAGGTCGGCGATCTGCGCGGAGCAGGTACGGGTCTTCAGTCCGGTCCGGCGCATGATCTGGGCCTGATCCAGCCCTTCGCGAAGGAGCGCTGCGATCTCCTGCTGGAGGGGAGGCAGGTCGGCGAGGGAGGGCTGGTCGGCCTCCAACGGATGGCCTTGTCGCCAGAGCGCCAGGAAGACCTGGCGCAGAAAGGCGACGACGGTGGGCTCGGACACGAAGCAGGCGGCCATGCCGGCGGGCGGAGCCGTCATGGGGATGACCGCGGTGGTGCGGTCGATGAGGATGAGGCGCCCGATGAGCCGTGTGCTGGTGCGGAACCGGGCCCCCTCGCCGGTGAGGACGCGGACGTACCGCAGGACGTTCGGGTCCTGGCGGACCGATTCGGAGTACAGGGTGCGCCAGGTCAGCCGGTGTGCCGCGTCCCGGTCCCGTGGCGTGACGTTGTCGAGGAGGTGCGACGGCCGCTCGCCCGGCTGCAGGCTGAAGACCTCGCGCGTGGCGGCCGCCATCAGCTGCCCGATGCGCGCGTTGATCTCGCGACGGCCCCCGACGGCCTCGAAGCCGCCGTTGCGGCCGGCCGCGTCCACGGGGCCGGCGTCGTAGGCGGCCACGAGGGTGTCCAGGTCGGCCGAGAGCCGTTCCAGCGCGTCGAACCGCTCGATCGCCTGGTGGCGCAGGTGCGCCAGCCACCGGGCCCGCGCCAGCACCGGGTCGACGGCGGTGAAGTGGCGGGCGGCGGACACCGCCGCGTTGGGGTCGGTGAGGCCGATCAGCCCGCAGTCGAAGAGCTCCTTGCACGGCGGGTCGTCGTCGATCGTGGGCACGGTGAGGCGGTAGACGCCGCCGTGGTCGAGGATCTCCTGGAAGAGCAGCTCCGCCGCCCGGCTGAGCGGCGCTCCGCCTCCGGCGCCGGAACTCACCAATGCCCCCGGGTGACCGCTGCGCCGAGCTGGAACAGCGAGGCGACGTCGAAATCCGACTTGAGCAGGGCGATGTACTTGTTCAGGGTCCGGGGGGCGAGACCGAGCTCCCTCCCGATGGCGGCCTGATCCAGGCCCTCGCCCAGGAGATGGAGGATCGACCGCTTCAGGCGCTCGGTGGCGTCGGCGCTGTCCGCGTCGGGAACGAACGGGTGGGCGTCCTCCCAGATGGTGAGGAAGACGCCGCGCAGGTAGTCGACCGCGGCCGGGTCGGTGATGAGGGCGACGGTCTCCCTGCCGGTGGGGTCGCGCTCCAGGTCCGCGGGGATCACGGCGGTGGTGCGGTCGAAGACGAGCAGGGGCTCGATCAGGTGGTCCTCGGTCCGCACCTCGCCGCCGGCCTCGACGACGGCCGCGGCGTGGGCGCGGTGCGCGGGCAGGAAGCGGGCGGCCGTCCGCAGGACGGTCCGCCACCGGAACCCGGGACCCCTGTTCGCCAGGGTCCGGCGGAACACGTCCTGGCCGCCGTCATCCGGCATCCGCTGCCGCAGGTCCAGCAGTTCCTCGGCGCAGCCGTCCGTCAGCGCGGCGAGGCGGCGGGCGACCTCTGCCCTGCCGGTGGCGATCTCCGAGACGCCGCTCGTGGTCCCGCCCGGGGGGACGCTGCGGTGGAACTCCCGTGACAGGCGGGCGACCACCGCGGGCAGCTGCCGGGCCGCGCTCAGCTTGAGCAGGGCGTCCTCGTAGTAGGGCGCCCCGAGCTCGATCTTCGCGAGTCGGGGGTCGACGGCGACGAGTCCGCCGGCCTCGGTGTCGGGTTCCAGCAGCGAGAGCCGGACGAGCTCGTCGACCAGGGGCCGCTCGTGGTCGGGGACGTCCGCCGGCGCGAGTCGGGCGCCGTCGGTGCAGACGCGCTTGTAGTACGCCTCGGCCGCCTGGCTCAGCCTGCGTTCTCCTCCGCTCACGGGCCGACCCTCCTCCTCGCCGCCGGCGCTCGAAGATCGCGGCGTGGCAGGACTATAGCCACCGTGTGAGCCGGCTCCTCCGTGTGCCGCTTGTAGCAGATGCAGCTTTCGGCACGCGGCAAACCATTGATCCAGCCGTGGCCACCGGAAAGTCTTGTGCCCCGGGGGGACCCGCGGGGGCTCGGGGGGAACCG
>NZ_QKYN01000124.1 GCF_003258295.1 Streptacidiphilus pinicola
GTGCCGCTGGGAGGCCGCCGCGAGGTCGCCGTCCGACCCCGCGGCGGCCTCCCAGCGGCACCCCTCGACCGTCCCCGCCGCGATGGCGAAGGCCGCGTCGAACAGGGCCATCAGGCAGACGGCCTCCAGCTCGGCCGCCCCGACCAGTCCGCGGCGCACGAGCTCGACCGCGAGCCGGCCGTGCGGCGCGCCCGCCTGGTAGGCGGCAACCCAGGCGGACTCCAGGACCCGGCCGGACCGCAGCAGCAGCGCCTCCGCGCCCGGCGAGCCGGGGCTCTCCGCCCCGGTCGCCCGGCCGCCGTCCAGGCGCAGCCACCCGCCCGGGTCGCCGGTCACCTGCAGCGTCCCGGTGGCGCCGGCGCGGCCCCGCGCCGCCAGCGCCGCGACCACCCCCTCGGCTCCCTCGGGCAGGGCGCGGGCGATTCGATCTCGCTCAGACATCGACCTATCAATTTCGATCAGATTCCGCCGAACAGCATGGCGCGTACCGAGGCATTCACGACAGGATTGCAAAAGAGGGCATGCCGGAAAGACACCCAACAAAGGACGGGAGACCACCGCGGAATATGCCGGCCGCGCGCAGCGCCTTCATTTCATCCGTACCAGCGAAGTGAGTCAAGCGATTGATGACAATTGGTGGTGCTGCCGTGACTCCGCGCCACCTGCGTCAACGGGCATACTGCTGCCCGTGACCAGCGACTCCGCCGTGCGGCCAGGCCGCCCCGCCGTCCGCCATCCCTACCTGGACCACCCGGGACCGCTAGCGTTCGCCCACCGCGGCGGCTCGCTCGGCGGCCCGGAGAACTCCATGGCCGCGTTCGAGCAGGCCGTCCGGCTCGGGTACCGGTACCTGGAGACGGACGTGCACACCACCGCCGACGGCGTGCTGGTCGCCTTCCACGACGACCGGCTGGACCGGGTCAGCGACGGCACCGGCTCGATCGCCCAGCTGCCCTGGCGCGTGGTCTCCGCCGCCCGGATCGGCGGGCGCGAGCCCGTACCGACGCTGGAGGAGCTGCTCGACGCGTTCCCCGAGGCCCGGTTCAACATCGACGTCAAGGCCCCGGCAGCGGTCCGGCCGCTGGTCGACGCCGTGCGGCGCACCCACGCCTGGGACCGGGTCTGCGTCAGCTCCTTCTCCGAGCGGCGCCTGGCCGGGGTCCGCGCGGCGGCCGGGCCGCGCCTCGCCACCTCCGCCGGCCCCCGCGACGTGGTCGCACTCAAGCTGCGCTCGCTGGCCCGCGGCGGCCTCCCGCTCGCGCGCGGCGCGCGGCGGCGGGCCGTCTGCCTCCAGGTACCCGAGTTCGTCGCCGGCGGCGGCGACAGCGGCCCGCGTCTGGTCGACGCGGCCTTCGTGGAGACCGCCCACGCCCTGGGCCTGCAGGTCCACGTCTGGACGGTGAACGAGGCCGATCGGATGAGATCACTGCTGGATCTGGGTGTTGATGGCATCATGACGGATCACATCGACGTCCTGCGCGATGTGCTGATCGAGCGCGGAGCCTGGTTTTGATCACTTCTGCACCGGCGTCGACCGAGACGACCGACCTCAAGCGCGCCCAACTCGGCTGGTACCTGAACGACTGGGCGAACGCGGCGTTCTCGGCGACCGTGCTGACGGTCTTCCTCGGCCCCTACCTCACCGACATCGCCAAGAAGTCCGCGGACGCGCACGGCGACGTGCACCCGCTGGGCCTCGCGGTGCGGGCCGGCTCGTTCTTCCCGTACACGGTCTCCTTCTCCGTGCTGATCTCCGTCGTGGTGATGCTGCTGGCCGGGGCCGCGGCCGACCGGACCGGGCGGCACAAGACGCTGCTCTGCTCCTTCGCCTACGTCGGCGCGGCGGCCACGCTCGGGATGTTCTTCCTCGGCGGCCACCGCTACCTGCTCGGCGGCGGGCTGCTGGTCCTCGCCAACGTCTGCTACGCCGTCTCCGCGGCCCTCGCCAACTCCTTCCTGCCCGGCCTGGCCGCCCCGGACGAGCGCGACAAGGTCTCCTCCAAGGGGTGGGCCTTCGGCTACGCGGGCGGCGGGCTGCTGCTGGTACTGAACCTGGCCCTCTTCCTCGGCCACAGCGCGCTGGGCCTCGCCAGTGGCACGGCGGTCCGGCTCTGCCTCGCCTCGGCGGGCCTGTGGTGGGCGACCTTCACGGTCTTCCCGATGCTGCGGCTCCCCCAGCGGGCCGGCCTGGCTCCGGTCGCCAAGCCGGTGGACGAGCACGCGGGCGGGACGCTGCGCGAGCTGGTCGGCACGCTGCGCGGGATGCGGCGGTACCCGCTGACGCTGCTCTTCCTGATCGCGTTCCTCTGCTACAACGACGGCATCCAGACCGTGATCTCCCAGGCCTCCCTCTACGGCAGCGAGGAGCTGGGCATGAGCCAGACCACGCTGATCGCGGGCGTGCTGCTGGTCCAGATCGTCGCCATCGGTGGCGCGCTGCTGCTCGGCCGGATGGCCGGCCGCTGGGGCGCCAAGCGGACCATCCTCGGCTCGCTGGTGGCCTGGGTGGTCACCCTCGCCTTCGGGTACGTCATGCCGGCGCACCAGCCGATCTGGTTCTACACCCTGGCCGCGGCCATCGGGCTGGTCCTGGGCGGCAGCCAGGCGCTGTCGCGGTCGCTCTTCTCCCATCTGATCCCGGCCGGGCACGAGGCCGAGTACTTCTCCCTCTACAAGATCAGCGACCGCGGCACCAGCTGGATGGGACCGCTGGTCTTCGGTCTCGCCTACCAGGTGACCGGCAGCTACCGGATCGCGATCATCTCGCTGCTGGTCTTCTTCGCGATCGGTTTCCTGCTGCTCAGTCGGGTGCCGGTACGGCGCGCGATCGAGGCCGTGGGCAACCCGGTGCCCACCCTCTCGTGAAGGCGGTGGGGAGGCCCTGCGGGGGATCTGCACGGGCCTGACATTTCGTGACTGCGAGGCACGGTGGGTCGACCGAGGGTGATATCCGCCTCCAGATGTGACAAATCGGACGCGGGTGGGTACAAACTTGGGCGGCGTGACGTACGTCGCGCGCGTACTGCGGGAATCTTCGACGGTTGCCGCGCGTTGTACGGACCGACGAAGACAGCGACATCCAGTCCTGTGGGCCATGAGCCCGGGAGGCACGATTCATGAGTGAGCGAGCTCTCCGCGGCACGCGACTCGGGGCGACCAGCTACGAGACCGACCGCGGTATCGATCTGGCGCCTCGCCAGACCGTCGAGTACGCATGCCAGAACGGACATCGGTTCGAGGTGCCGTTCTCGGTGGAGGCCGAGATCCCGCACATCTGGGAGTGCCGGTTCTGCGGCAGCGAGGCGCTGCTGATCGACGGCGACGAGCCCGAAGAGAAGAAGTTGAAGCCAGTCCGTACGCATTGGGACATGCTGATGGAGCGGCGCACGCGGGAGGAGCTGGAAGAGGTCCTCGCCGAGCGCCTGGAGGTTCTCCGCTCCGGTCGCATGAACATCGCGGTTCACCCCCGCGATCGCAAGAGCGCCTGACCGCGCCCTCGCCGAACGAGGCCCGGACTCCCCTCGGGGAGTCCGGGCCTCGGCGTATCCGCCAGGTGTCAGGGTGCCGACGCGGGGGCCGATTCAGGGGGCGAGCGGGAGCTGCCGCTTGTGGTCGGTCAGGCGGTAGCGGGTGAGGATGGTGTCGAAGACGCGCGCGTCGACCGGCTTGCCGGAGAGGAAGTCGTCGATGTCGTCGTAGGTGACGCCGAGGGCGTCCTCGTCGGCCTTGCCCGGGGTGAGGGTCTCCAGGTCGGCGGTCGGGGTCTTCCAGACCAGCTCGGCGGGGGCGCCCAGGGCCTCAGCGACGGCGCGGACGCGGCGCTTGGTGAGGCCGGTCAGGGGGACGAGGTCGGCGGCGCCGTCCCCGAACTTGGTGAAGAAGCCCGAGACCGCCTCGGCGGCGTGGTCGGTGCCGACGACGAGGCCGTCGTGGGCGCCCGCCACCGCGTACTGCGCGATCATGCGCTGCCGCGCCTTGATGTTCCCCTGGACGAAGTCCTGGTGGTGGGCGTCCCGGAAGGTCACACCCGCGGCCAGGGTCGCCGCGAGCGCCGCGTCGCTCGCGGGCTTGATGTCGACGGTGAGCACCTCGTCCGCCTTGATGAACGACAGCGCGAGCTGCGCGTCGTGCTCGTCGGCCTGGACGCCGTACGGCAGCCGCATGGCGTAGAACCGCGCCCGGTGCCCGGCGGCGCGGGCCCGCTCGACGGCGAGCTGGCAGAGCCGCCCCGTCGTGGTGGAGTCCACGCCGCCGCTGATGCCCAGCACCAGCGCGCGCAGGCCCGTGGACGTCAAGCGCTCGGCGAGGAAGGCCACCCGGCGCTCGATCTCCCGCTCGGCCTCGAAGGTCTCGGCGACCTGGAGTTCCCGGGCGATCTCCTGCTGCAGGGCGATGGACGCCGACTCGCTCACGTGTGCTCCTACTTCCGGTTCACGAACTGCTGAAGTGCTACCGCGCCCACCCTACTCAGCACGGTGCGGGCGCTTAACGACGCAGCTCCCCGTAGGGGCCGTCGTCGTCGCGGCGGGAGTAGTCGTACGGGCCGGAGGCCGGGGCACCGTCCTCGTGGATGACCTCGCCCTGGACGACCTTGCCGTCGGGGCGGTGGATCCGCACCTGCTCCTGGAGCCGGACCGCGTCGCCCAGCGGGCCGCGGCGCAACAGCGCCATCGGGGCGCGCTGGAGGCGCTTGGCGACCGGCGGGACCAGGCAGAGCAGGCCGAGGAGGTCGCTGATGAAGCCGGGGACCATCAGCAGGATGCCGCCCGCGACCGTGACCGCGGTGCGCGCCTCGCCGGCGGGCAGGGTGTCGCCCTTGCGCGCCGCGGCGAACGCCTTGAGGCCGGCCCGCTTGATCACGGACGCGCCGGCGACGACCCCGGCGAGCAGGAGCAACAGCGTGAGCAGCCAGCCGATCCACTCGGCCACCGCCACCAGGAGCACCAGCTCGGCCACCGCGTAGGCGGCGACGAGCAGGGGCAGGAACCGCTTGAGTCGGGACGCGCGCACGGCGGCTGGACCCTTCCTTGGTCGTGTCAGGCTTCCACCGTAGAACGCCCGAGGTCAGACCGGTGTTCCGGCGGGCCTTCGGCGGGCGGCCCTCAGGCGGTCGTCGCCTCGGACCTCTCAGCCGGGGAGTCCGCGTCGCCGCCCGAACGGCGGCGGCGCGTCCAGACGGCGAAGCCCACCGCGCCGAGGCCGATCAGCGACAGCGCCCACTCCGGCGCGGCGCCGACGCGGTCGGCCAGGGTGAGGCTGTCACGCAGCGGGACCCTGACGTCCAGCTCGTCCTGCGTGGCCAGCTGCGTGCGCTGGACCACGGAGCCGTCCGGCGCGATGACCGCGCTGATGCCGCTGGTCGCGGCGATGACCACGGCGCGGCCGTGCTCGATCGCGCGCAGCCGGGACATCGCGAACTGCTGGTCCGGCTGGTCGGTGTGCTCGTAGGTGGCGTTGTTGGTCTGCACGACCAGCACCCGGCCGCCCTTGGCGACCGCGTCGTGGACGATGCCGTCGTAGGCGACCTCGAAGCAGATCACGTCGCCGATCCTGGCCGGGCCGACCTGCAGGATGCCGGTCGTGTCGCCGGGGTAGAAGTCGCGGGCCACCCGTTGCAGGCGGGTGATGTACTTCATCAGGATCGAGCGGAACGGCACGTACTCGCCGAACGGCACCGGGTGCTGCTTGGTGTAGTGCGCGCCGGGGCCCGTCTTCGGGTCCCAGACGATGCCCTCGTTCATCACGTGCTGGGCGTCCGGGCCGTCGACGAGCGCGCCGACCAGCATCGGCACGCCGGTACGGCCTGCGGCCTGCATGATCGCGGCGTAGGCCTCGGGGGTGTTGTACGGGTTGACGTCGGAGGAGTTCTCCGGCCAGATCACCAGCTGCGGCTGCGGCAGCTTGCCCGCGTCGACCTTGTTCATCAGGTCGAAGGTCGCGGCGACGTGGTTGTCCAGCACCTGCATCGGGCGGCCGAGGAAGTCCATGCCGGCGTGCGGGACGTTGCCCTGCACCACGCCGATCTGGGCGTAGGCCGGGCCGCCGGCGGTGGTGCCGGCCGTGGGCAGCGGGATCGCGTAGCCGACGACGCCCGCGACCACGGCCCCGGCGGCGCAGGCCAGCCCGAGGCGTCCGCTGCGCTCGCGGCCCTCACGGGTGCGCAGCGCGAGCACCGCGGCGGCGAGCAGCGCGCCGCTGAGGGCGACGGCGAAGCTGACCAGCGGCGCCCCGCCGAGCGCCGCCAGCGGCGTGAACGGCGAGGAGGTGTTGGCGAAGGCCAGCCGGCCCCACGGGAAGCCGCCCAGCGGCACCCGGTCGCGCGCCCACTCCTGGGCGACCCAGAGACAGGCCGTCCACAGCGGCCAGAAGCGCAGCCGGGACACGATCGCGAGCCCCGCGCCCATCAGGGCCACGAAGAGCGCCTCGGCGACGGAGAGCAGCGCCCAGGCGTCGTAGCCGATGACGTCGATCCAGATCAGCAGCCAGAGCATGAAGACCAGCCCGAGGACCAGGCCCGTCCACGCGCCCTGACGGGCGGTGCGCCCGTGCGTGAGCAGGCTCAGGCCCGCCACCGCGACCAGCGAGAGCGGCCAGATGCCGACGGAGGGGAACGACAGCGCGAGCAGCACGCCGCAGAGCAGGGCGAGCGCGGTGCGCGGCAGGCCACGGCGGATCCGGGTCCCGATCCGGACCAGCCGTGGCGGACGCACACCGGCCTCCGCGAGGTCCTTGGAACGGTCGTCCGATTCCAGGGTCAAGGGCACGTTCGCCGCCAATCCGCAGCAGAGGGTCCATGGGCTGTGGGATGACGGTACATCCTGCGGTTAAGCGCAGGTGAGAGTGGACCGGGTGGGAAGCGAGCGTGGACACGGGAACGGCCCGGACGCCCTTCGGTCCGACTCGGGACCTGCTGGCTGCGGGTCGACCAGAAGCCGTTGTCTACTGAGCGTCCGGGCCGAGCCCGGAGTCCACACCCGTCGCCACGAGGCGCGCTTGCGCGCGTCCGCGCCGAGGCCCGCGCTCCCCGGTCCGACGGCGCGGGCTCCTGGCTGCGAAGGCCCGCGGCGGCCCCGGGTTTGGCGTGGGTCTGCTGTCCGGTGGACGACGAAGAACCTACTCGCGGTCCCGCCGCCTCTGTCAACCTGCGTGTTACCTGGGAAGACGGCCTTACGCCGCAGGTCAGCGCGGTACGCCGGGGTCCGGACCCGGTCCGGGCCAACCCATCGTTCGGCGGTATCGGGACACGGGCGCGGGGCGTCTGCTAGGACGCGGTCCGGAAGACCGAGCGTCCGTTCACCAGGGTGGCCAGGCAATGCGGGAGGGCGCGGCCCGGGGTGAGGTCGGGGAGGCCGGGGACGCCACTGCGGGGGTCGGTGGACCAGTTGCGGATGATCTCGTCCGGGGCCTGGACGATCAGGTCGGTGGGGGCCCAGACGGCGAGTGACGCGGGGGCGCCGGGGACGAGCGTGCCGGCGTCGTCGCGGCCCAGCGCGCGCCAGCCGCCGCGAGTGTGGGCGGTGAAGGCCGCGCGCGCGGAGATGCGGTGCTCCGGGGTGCGGTGGAACGCCGCCGCGCGGACCGTGCCCCACGGGTCGAGCGGGGTGACCGGCGCGTCGGAGCCGAAGGCGAGCGGGACCCCGGCGCGCAGCAGCGCGGCGAAGGGGTTCATGGTGCGGGCGCGCTCCGCGCCCAGACGCTCGACGTACATGCCGGACTCGCCGCCCCAGCAGGCGTCGAACGCGGGCTGCACGGACGCGGTCAGACCCAGCTCCGCGAAGGCGGCGATCTGGTCCGGCGTCAGCAGCTCCGCGTGCTCGACGCGGTGCCGCAGGGCCCGGACGCGCTCCAGGCCGAGCTTGTCCGCGACCGCACGGACGCCCGCCACGAGCGCGCCCAGCGCGCCGTCGCCGATCGCGTGGAAGCCCGCCTGGAGGCCCGCCTCGGTGCAGGCGCGGACGTGCTCGGCGATCTCCTCGGCGCTGAGGTAGGCGGCGCCGGTGTGGGCCTCGTCGGTGTACGCGTCGTGCAGGCAGGCGGTGTGCGAGCCGAGCGCGCCGTCGACGAAGAGGTCGCCGCCCGCGCCGACGGCGCCGACGCGGCGCGCGGTGTCGACCGCGCCGAGCTCGCCCCAGTAGCCGAACACCTCCGGGCCGCCGCCCGCGGCGGCGAGGGCCAGCAGGCCGGTCAGGTCCGCCTCGGAGGAGATCTGCGGGCCGGCGCACTCGTGCAGCGCGCCGATGCCGAGGGTGACCGCGTGCGCCAGGGTGGCCCGCTGCGCGGCCTCGCGCTGCCGCGGCGTCAGATGGCCGAGGGCGGCGCCGCGCACGGCGTGGTGCGCGGCGCGGCTGAGCGGGCCGTCGGGGAGGTGACCGGGCAGGCCGGGCAGCTCCGGGCCCGCGAGGGCGCGCAGGGCCGTGGACGCCAGCGCGGAGTGCACGTCCGTGCGGGAGAGGTAGAGCGCCGTGCCGCCGGCCGCCTCGTCGAGCTCGGCGAGGCTGGGCGCCCGCCGCTCGGGCCACGTGGACTCGTCCCAGCCGTGGCCGAGCAGCACGCCGCCCGGCCCGACGGCGGAGCCGCGCACGAACGCGCGGATCCGGGCCAGCGCCTCGCCCAGGCTCGGGCAGCCGGTCAGATCCAGGCCGGTCAGGGCCAGGCCCGTCGAGGTGGCGTGTACGTGGGCGTCCACGAACGCCGGGGTGACCAGCGCGCCGGCCAGATCCACGACCAGGTCGGCGTCGCGGGCGTAGCTCTCGGCCGCGCCCTCCTCGCCGACCCAGGCGACGACGCCGTCCTGCATCAGCAGGGCGGTCGCGAACGGGTCGGCCGGGCTGTAGACGTCGCCGCCGCGCAGCAGGACCGTGCGCGCGGCGGAATCGACGAGGGCGGTGAGCGGTGCTGCGGCGGTCATGCGGTCCACCTTATGAGACGCCGCGGACGACGCCGTGACCAGCCCTGCCCCAGCCCCCTACTTCAGTCGCGGCGGGCGCGCCTCGTAGGGGGTGCTGAGCACGACCGTGGTCCGGGTCGAGACGCCGGCCGCGGAGCGGATCCGCGCGAGCAGGTCCTCCAGGTCTCCCGGCGTGGACACGCGGATCTTGAGGATGTAGTTCTCGTCGCCCGCCACGCTGTGGCAGGCCTCGATCTCCTCGATCCCGGCGAGCCGCTCCGGGGTGTCGTCGGGGGCGCTCGGGTCGAAGGGTTTGACCGAGATGAACGCCGTCAGGGGCAGGTCGACGGCGTCGGGGTCGACGATCGCCGCGTAGCCGCGGATCACCCCGCGCTGTTCCAGGCGCCGCACTCGCTGGTGCACCGCCGAAGTGGACAGGCCGGTGGCCTTGCCCAGGTCCGTGTAGCTCATCCGGCCGTCCGCGACCAGGAGCTGCACGATCTGTCGATCGAGATCCTCCACCAGGACAACTTACTCGACGCCGCATGTGAGCAAGGCCACAGACCCGGCGTCAGGCCACTGGCACGGTCAGGATTATCGAGTGCCCGCACGGGGCATTGCTCGGTATGGTCGCGGCCACTTCAGGTTCCGCGTGCCTGCTCCAG
The DNA here is from genome assembly GCF_003258295.1 of Streptacidiphilus pinicola. Taxonomy (GTDB): domain Bacteria; phylum Actinomycetota; class Actinomycetes; order Streptomycetales; family Streptomycetaceae; genus Streptacidiphilus; species Streptacidiphilus pinicola. Next base: position 9,553 of record NZ_QKYN01000124.1, read on the forward strand.
GGGGAGTTCACATGACTGTTGTCGAGCAGCTCAGCGCTGTCCGGGACGACGAGGCCAGAACCCGGGGTGTCGACCCGGGCCAGGCGGAGACCTGGGAGATCACCCGGTTCCGCTGCCCCGACTGCCGGCGTCCCATCTCGGTTCTGGACGACGAGGAGCGCCTGCCGCTGCATGCCGTGGTGACCACGCCGTGGCACCCCTTCTCCGCCGATGTCTGCCAGGGCTCGGGCCGCTGGCTGGACGAGATCGACGAGGATGACCCGCAGCTCGCGTCGGAGCCCACGCTCGCCGAGTTCCTCACGCTGCCGCCGGAGCTGGACTGGCGCCGCCAGCCGTTCTCGCACGTCGTGAAGCCGATACCGATGCAGCGTCAGGCCGCCTGAGCGCCAGGCGACCTGAGCCCCGGACGGCCTTGACCCGGCACACACGGCAGTCGGCGCGCCGCGTGGGCGCGCCGCGTCAGTGCGACCAGTAGCGCCCCTCCACCATCGCCTCCAGCGTGGCCCGGTGCAGGATCAGCCGGTCGGGGTCGTCCGGGGCCTCCGTCTCGCCGAGGTGGACCTGCCGGTAGCCGATCCTGAGCATCACCACGGCGTGCCGCAGGGCCGCGTAGAGAGTGAAGAACTCCAGATCGTGCGGGACGTGACCGCTCGCCTCCGTGTACTGGGCCACGACCGTGTCCCGGTCCAGGAAGTCGGGCAGTCCGGCCTGCCCGAAGGCGACGGTCAGGTCCTGGAAGAACCGGTGCAGGAAGACGAACCAGCCGAGGTCCAGCTCGCGCGGGCCGAGCGCGGCCATCTCCCAGTCGAGCACGGCCGCGGGCGTGAAGCCCTGGTAGACGATGTTGCCGATGCGGGCGTCACCCCAGCTGAGCACGGTCTCGCCCTCGTGCACCGGCCAGAGCCGCTCCAGCCGGGCGAAGGCGCGCTCGATCAGCGGTGAGGCGGCCCGGCCGGCCACCACCCAGTCGTAGTAGGCACGTTGCTGTTTCACGTGCTGCCGCAGCGGCGTCTGGCCGGACTCGGCCGGGCGGAGGAAGCCGGCCTCGGCCACGGGCACACGGTGCAGTTCGGCGAGCACCTCGACGCTCGCACGCTGCAGCTGCGCACGTTCGGCGTCGCTCGCCTCGTGCAGCCAGTTGCCGCTGTACGTGTACGGCATCAGGTCCGGCGGGACACGACCGTCGACCCGCGCCATGACGAAACCGGGCGCGCCGAGCGGCTCCGGGTCGGTCTCCAGCCGCAGCAGCCGCGGTACCGGAGCCCTGGTGTGCGCGGCCACCAACTCGATGCAGCGGTACTGGCGTTCCATGTCGTAGCGGGGGAAGACGGTGTAGCCGTCGGGATCCGGGGCGAGCCGCAGCACGCAGGGCTGCACGCCGCCGTCGGGCAACCGCAGGTCGAACAGGACGGTCTCGCTGGACATGCCGTTGGCCTCGGGAACGGTCAGCTCGGTGACGACGGCACCGGGCCGCCAGCCGTCGATCCACGCGGCGAGGCGGCCGCGGAGCTGCTCGGGATCGCCCGCGCGGATGACGGATCGCCTGGTGACGGACGGCTTGTCGGCGGACGGCTTGGCGACGGGCTGGGGCACGCTGGGTGTGGCCATGCTCGGGCTCCGCTTCTGAGGGCTGCGACGGGGCTGCGCAGGGCTGTACTACGGGGCGACCGCCGAGAAGTCGGCGAAGCCGGAGGGGTCGTGGCGGCCGAAGCTGCCGTGTTCGAAGATCCCGTGGCCGACCTCGCCGTCGAGGGTGAACCGGGCGGCGTGGTCGGTGACGCCGTACGCGGCGAGGCCGAGGTCGCCCGGGTCGGTGAGGTCGTAGCGGCGGCGGTCCACCCAGCCGCGGCCCTGCCACGTCCCGTGCTGCCAGTCCTGCGCGGGCGGGTAGCCCGCGCCGACCGCCAGCGGCGTGCCCCCGAGCAGCTCGGCCCGGATCTCCACAGGCTTGCGGGCGGCGTCGGTGAGGTGCAGCGTCGCGCCGGTCGGCACGCGGGTGCCGGGCGTGTAGGCGATGTCGACGTAGGGCCAGCCGAGTTGCTCGTCGCGGCGCTGGCCGGGGCGGACCAGCACGGCCTCGTTGAGCGAGCGGTGGCCGTCGGCGTCCTCCTGGAGGATCACCATGACGAAGCGGTCGCGGAAGCGGATCGGGCACCAGACCCAGTGGAATCCCTCGGTCCGCTGCTCCTCGGCCGCGCGACCGGGCTGCTCTCCCGGGATCGGCCGCACGCCCCAGCTGCGGTCCCGGGTCGCCGTCCACTCCTGCGGCGTGAGCGTGAACTCCGCTCCCCCGGCCCGGATCCAGCCGCTCGCTCCGCCGGCCTGCACGAAGCGGCGCCCCTCCAGCGTCAGCCGGTCCCCGGTGTGGCCGAGGTGGTGCGGTTCCCACACGGCCGGGAACTCGGCCTGCCAGGTGAGGTCACAGGCCAGACCGTCGGCCCCGTCCCCCTCGCACCGCAGCCGCAGCGTCCGCAGCGGCTCCACCACGTCGATCCGGACCGGCCCGACCTCGAGCCGCATCCGGTCCTCCCCCAGCGCGTCGGAGGCGCGCACGGCGTGCAGGGTGTCGCCGACCTTCAGCGTCACGTACGCGTCGATGACCCCGGTGTTCGGGTAGACCCCGAGCCCGGCGATCAGCAGGGCGCGTCCCGCGTGGTCGAACACGTGGAAGATGCACCGGTCGTAGGCGTTGCGGTCCCCGGTGGCCACGTGCCGCATCGACAGCGGCACCTGGTGCACGGGGTACTCGTCCAGAGGGACGGGGCGGAACGTCACACTGAACCTCCTCGCCGGAACGCGGACCCTGACGGTACGTCAGCTCTGATCGAGGAAGCCAGACCCGTGCCCCTATGATCTATGCTGGACCATCGGACGAGAAGGGGACTCGGCGACGATGCGCGCACTCGGGGGACGCTACCGGCTGGACTCACAGGCCGGGCGCGGGGGCATGGGCCAGGTCTGGCGGGCGACCGACCTGGAGCGGACGGTCGCGGTCAAGGTCCTGCCCACGGAGTTCGCCGCCGACCCGGAGTTCCGCGGCCGCTTCCGGCGCGAGGCCAAACTGCTGGGCGGCCTGCGCCACGAAGGCATCGCCGTGCTCCACGACGTCGGCGAGGACGGCGGGGAGCCGTTCCTCGTCATGGAGTTCGTGGAGGGCCGGACCCTCGCCGAGGCGACCGGCGGCCGCCCGGTCGACACGGACTGGGCGCTGGGCGTGGTCAGGCAGCTGGCCGCCGCGCTGGCCCACAGCCACCGGCAGGGCCTGATCCACCGTGACATCAAGTCGTCCAACGTGATGCTGACGGACGCGGGCGCGGTGAAGATCCTCGACTTCGGCATCTCCAAGGCCCTGTCCAGCAGGACGACCAAGCTGACCGGCACCGGCATGAGCCTGGGCACGCCCTCCTACATGTCGCCCGAGCAGATCGACGGGCAGGAGGTGGACGTCCGCAGCGACCAGTACTCGCTCGGCTGCCTGCTCCACGAACTCCTGACCGGCCGGACGCCCTTCGTCGGCGATTCGCCCTTCGCGGTGATGAACCAGCACCTCAGCAAGGAGCCCGCGCCGCCCTCCGCGCTCAACCCGCGGGTGCCCCCGGCCGTGGACACGCTGACGCTGCGCCTGCTGGCCAAGGCCCCGGCCGACCGCTTCGCCTCGATGGACGCCCTGATCGCGGCGCTGCCCGGCGCGACGGCCGTCACACCGCAGCCTCCGCACACCCCGCCGTCGGCCGCCGCTCCCCAGCCCGCCCCCACACCCGCGTACCCGCCGCAGGCGTTTCCCCGGCCGGGCGCGCCGCAGGCGTACCCGCCCCACGCGGCGCCGGCGTACGGCGCGCTGCCGCATCCCGGCGCCAGGCCGACCGTGCCGGTCGGTGGCGGATCCGGCTCGGCCGCCGCCGCGGCGGACCGGGTCCGGATCCGGGCGCGGCTGCTCGGCCTGCTCGCGCAGGCCCTGTTCATGCTGATCCCGATCCTGGTCTTCGAGCTGCGGATCGGTGCCGACGGGTCCGGGACGCTGTGGGAGCTCGCCCTCGTCGCGAACCTGGTGATCCTCCTCGTCGGCACGCCGACGGCGTGGGCGCTGCTCGCGCGACGACCCGACCCGGCGGCGGCCGCCGCCGGGCAGGCCGCGGCGACCTGGGCGGTGGCCGTCGCGGGCGCGACGCTCGGCACCCTGGTGAACTTCCTGGACTGGTTCAAGCAGGATCTCGCCTGGTACACCTCGCACCTCAACGGCACGTCGGGGCTGTTCCTGGTGCTGGTGTGGTGCGGTGGCCTCGGTTGGTTCGCGCTCGCCTACGCGCTGACCCGCCTGGCCTCCTCGGCCTGACGGGTCGGCACGGGGCGCCCCAGGGGCGCGTCAGCGGGTGAGCGTGCGGCCGATCACCAGGCGCTGGATCTGGTTGGTGCCCTCGACGATCTGCAGCACCTTCGCCTCGCGCATGTAGCGCTCGACCGGGTGGTCCTGGGTGTAGCCGTAGCCGCCGAGCACCTGGACCGCGTCCGTGGTGACGCGCATCGCCGCGTCCGTGCAGAAAAGCTTGGCCATGGCGGCCTCCTTGCCGAAGGCGAGCCCGGCGTCCCGCCGCCGCGCCGCGGCGAGGTAGAGGGCGCGGCCGGCCTCGACCGCGGTGGCCATGTCCGCGAGCATGAAGGACAGGCCCTGGAAGTCGGCGATGGCGCGGCCGAACTGCTCGCGCTCCTTGGCGTAGCCGACCGCGTAGTCCAGCGCGGCCTGGGCCACGCCCACCGCGCAGGCGGCGATGCCGAGGCGGCCGGAGTCCAGCGCCGCCATGGCGATCCCGAAGCCCTGGCCCTCCTCCCCGATCAGGCGCTCCGCCGGGACGTGGGCCTCGTCGAAGTGGACCTGGGCCGTCGGGGAGCCCTTCATGCCCATCTTCCGCTCCGGCGCCGCGCCCGAGACGCCGGGCGTGGTGGCGGGCACGAGCAGGACGCTGATGCCGCGGGCACCGTCGTCGCTGGTGCGCACCATGGTGCTGTAGAAGTCGGCGACGCCGCCGTGGGTGATCCACGCCTTGGTGCCGTTGACGACGTACTCGCCCACGGACTTCGTCTGGGAGGTGCCCCCTTCCACGTGGACGGCGCGGGTCTTCAGCGCGCCCGCGTCGGAGCCGGACTGCGGCTCGGAGAGGCAGTACGCGCCGAGCTGCTCGCCGCCGATCATCTCGGGCAGCCACTTCTCGCGCTGGGCGTCCGAGCCGAAGGTGGCCAGGGCGTGGCAGGAGAGGGTGTGCACGCTGAGGCCGAGGCCGACGGTGAGGCGCGCGGCCGCGAGCTCCTCGATCACCTGCAGGTAGACCTCGTAGGGCTGGCCACCGCCGCCGTACTGCTCGTCGTACGGGAGACCCAGCAGACCGGAGCGACCGAGCGTCCGGAAGACCTCGCGGGGGAACTCCGCCTCCGCCTCCTCCTCGGCCGCACCCGGCCGGACCTCGTTCTCGGCGAGGTCCCGGGTGAGCGCGAGCAGCTCGCGCGCCTCGTCGGTCGGGAGTGTGCGCTCGACGGGCTTGGTCGCGGACGCGGTCATGGCGGCTCTGCCTCCTGGTCTCGGGGCCCGACGCCCCAGGTGGGGAGGCCGGGCGACGACACGTACGACGACACCGGGTCTCGGTGAACGATCGCTAACATGCAGCGCTGGAAGTATGCCTCATCCGATGGGGCCCGCACCATGCCGGAGCTGCACGACTGTGGCATCCGCGGCTCCGCCGCGCGGCTTCGCCACTAAGCTCGGAGCACCATGCTCACCCTGCCCTCGCTTGCCTCGCGCCTCTCCGCTCTCTCCCCCTCCTGCGGTCCGACCCGACTGGTGGCCGTCGACGGCTACGCCGGCTCCGGAAAGACCACCTTCTCCGCGCTGCTCGCGGACGAGCTGGGCGGCCCGGAGCGCGCTCCGGTCGTGCACCTGGACGACCTGGCGACGCACGAGCAGTTCTTCGACTGGACCGAGCGCCTGCACAGCGAGGTGCTCGCGCCGCTCGCGCAGGGGCGAGCGGTCCGCCACCGGGTCTACGACTGGGAGCTGGCGCGGTTCGGGGCGAGCCGGGAGCTTCCGGCCGCTCCCCCCTTCCTGCTGCTGGAGGGCGTGGGCGCGGGACGGCGCGCCGTGCGGCGGCAGCTGGCCGCGCTGCTCTGGATGGACCTCGACGCCGAGACCGCCCGCACCCGCGGTGAGCTGCGCGACGGACCCGCACTCGCGCCGTTCTGGAGCCGTTGGTCCGCGGAGCAGACCGAGCACTTCCGGGTCGACCCCAGCCGACCCTTCGCCGACTTCCTGGTAACCGGAACGACCGGGCGGCCACTGGCTGACGCTGCGTAATCGCTACAGCGTGTGGCCAATAGCCTGTCCGTGAGCCAGCGAATTGCCGGGGAGTGCGACCAGTGCGGACCCGACCGATCCGACGGCACGCCCTTGACCTGCACCCCTGGCACCAACTACGTTCTCAATCAGCGCGACACACGGTGATCGCGCCCCGCAGACACGAGCTGCCGGCCGTTCCCCCGTGGCCGGCAGCTCGTCCTTTTCCGGCCCTTCCGTCCGCTCCGCACCAGACCACCCGGTGACCGAGCGTGATAAACGAAAGGGCTTTCTTCCGCTTGTGTGGAAAATCTGTTTATGTCCCCACCAGCCGATACGGGTGTGCGGCACTCTTCCGGATCAGCAAGACCCCGGTACGATTCCCCTGAGCGTGCGGGCTCGGTCGCCGCGTGCTCACGGACCGTCAAGGTGTGGCGTCTGCAGGCCTCCCGGGTCAGCCCTCCAGCGGGCAACAGGGACGCGGAGCAGCAGGGGGCGAAGCGGTGGGGACTGAGGACAACGGCGACAGGCGCTCACGCAGCCTGGCCGATCGCGCCTGGCTACGGGCCATGGACGCGTACACCGCGGGCGCGTACACCCGCGCCGAGGAGGAGTTCCGCGCCGCCGTCCGGCTCGACCCGGGCATGGCCGACGCATGGCTCGGCCTGCACGCGCTGCGTTCCGACACCTCGGCCGCGCTGCTGAGCATGCACCGCAACCGCGAACGCTTCGGCGAGCAGCGACGCCGGCACCGACGTCCGCTCAGCTCCTGGTACTGGCTCGGCTGGTGGGTCCAGCCGCTGCTGGAGACCGAGCGTGACCTGACCCTCGCCCACGCCTCGCACTGGCTCGACGGCCGTCACCTCCCCGAGCTCGACCGGGCGCTGGCCCAGTGCCCGCCGGTCACCGAGGACAGCGCGGTGCGCTTCCTGCACGCCTGCCGCTCCTACCTGACCAAGGACTGGGAGCAGCTGATCCGCGACACCGACGGCCTGCTGGACGACGCGCTGCTGGGCATCGAGGCGGGCCTGTTCAGCGGCATGGCCCGGGTGCGCCTGGACATGTGCGGCCAGGCCGAACTGCCGCTGGCCACCTCACTGGCCCGCTGCCGCTCCGAGCAGCCGCAGCGCAAGGAGCTGCGCTACTGGCTCGCCCGCGCCTACGAGGGCGTCGGCCGCAGCGCGGCCGCGCTCTCCCTCTACCGCGCGGTGCACCGCGTGGACCCCGGCTTCATGGACACCGCCGCCCGGCTCGCCGCGATCACCGCGGAGGACGGCGTCGACCCCGCGCTGCTCGAGTCCCCGCAGGAGCCCGGCCTGCTGCGCCCCGGCCGCGCCGGCGGCAGCCCGGCCGCCGAGCCGCCCGGCTTCGACATCGCCGCCTTCGAGGGCAGCGGCTTCGACGGCCCCGGATTCGACGGCCTGGACGGGGGCATCGACCCGGGACCGGACACCACCGACCTGGGCGACGCCGCGGACGGCCCGCTCGACGTCGGCTTCGAGCCCGCCTTCTACGACCCGCTCCCCGGCTTCCCGCTCGCGGAGGACGAGGAGGATGCCGAGCCCGACGGCGCCACCGGTGCCACCACGGTGGACGGCCGCGCCGGGGGCGCGGCCGTGCCCGCCACGCGGGACCGCGCCGCGCTCCCCGCGCAGGCCGGCACGGACACGCCCCCGGACCAGCAGCGGCTGGACGCGGCACTGGCGGAGCTGGACCGGATGGTCGGCCTGGAGCCGGTCAAGCGGCAGGTGCTGGCGCTCTCCGCGCAGCTGCGGATGTCCCGGCTCCGCGCCGACCAGGGCCTGCCCGTCCAGCCGCCCAAGCGGCACTTCGTCTTCTCCGGCCCCTCCGGCACCGGCAAGACCACGGTGGCGCGGATCCTCGGCCGGGTCTTCTACGCGCTCGGCCTGCTCAGCGGCGACCACCTGGTCGAGGCCCAACGGGCCGACCTGGTCGGCGAGTTCCTCGGCCAGACGGCGGTGAAGGCCAACGAGCTGATCGACTCGGCGCTGGACGGCGTGCTGTTCATCGACGAGGCCTACAGCCTCGCCAACTCCGGCTACTCCAAGGGCGACGCCTACGGTGACGAGGCGCTGCAGGTGCTGCTCAAGCGCGCCGAGGACAACCGCGACCGCCTGGTCGTCATCCTCGCCGGCTACCCCGAGGGCATGAACCGCCTGCTGGCCGCCAACCCCGGTCTCTCCTCCCGGTTCACCACCCGCGTCGACTTCCCCAGCTACCGCCCGGCCGAACTCGCCGCGATCGGACAGGCGCTGGCCGCGCACGACGGCGACTTCTGGGACGACGAGGCGCTGGAGGAACTGCGCAGCATCTGCGCCCACGTGGTGCGCGAGGGCTGGATCGACGACCTCGGCAACGGGCGCTTCATGCGCACCCTCTACGAGAAGTCCTGCGCCTACCGGGACCTCCGGCTCTCGGTCCTCGCCGAACTGCCGACGAGACAGGACCTGGCCGCGCTGCGACTCCCCGACGTGCTCCAGGCCTATGGGGAACTCATCGACGGCCGTTAGGGTCGCAGCATGGCCGAGACACAACCGAGGCTCCACACCTGGCAGATCGACGCCCGTGAGTACGCCCGCCAGGAACGGCGCCGCGGCCGCCGCCACGCCTACGAGCGCCTCACCGGTCCGAGCACCGCACTGGTCGTGGTCGACATGGTCCGCTTCTTCGTCGCCGGCAACCCCTACGGCCTCGGCATCGTCCCGCACGTCCACACCCTCGCCCGCGCGGTCCGCGCGGCGGGCGGCACCGTCGCCTGGGTCCTGCCGGCCGTCACCGAGCAGGCCACCGGCTGGGCAGTCGACTTCTACGGTCCCGAGATCGCCGAGCTCTACCGCGGCGCGGGCGGCACCGGCCCCCTGCGCTCCCGCCTCTGGCCCGACCTCACCCCCGCGCCCGACGACCCCGTCGTCGAGAAGACCGCCGCCTCCGCCTTCTTCCCCGGCCGCTGTGCGCTCCGCGACCACCTGGACCGACGCGCCGTCGACACCGTTCTGGTCTGCGGCCTGGTCACCAACGTCTGCGTCGAATCCACCGTCCGCGACGCGGCGACCCTCGGCTACCGCACCCTCCTCGCCGCCGACGCCTGCGCCACCCGCGACGACACCCTCCACAACGCGTCCCTGACGACGATCTACCGCAGCTTCGGGGACGTCCGTCCCACGAGCGAGCTCCTGGCGCTGCTGGCGACCAGTTAGGGGCGCGGGGCTCCGCGCGCCCCCTTCGTGCTGCGACTGGCCCCAGGAGGCACGTCTCAGGCGGCCTTCAAAGCCTCCCGCAGCGGGACCCGGGCGCCGCTCCGCAGGACTGAGTTGCGGTAGACGCGGCCGGCGAAGCGGAGGACGACGACGCCGGTGGCGAGGGTGAGGAAGAGGGCCACGAGGACCTGCCAGAGGGGGGCGACGCCGAGGGCCCAGCGCATGGGCATGAGGACCGGGGCGGTGAACGGGACGAAGGAGAGGATCTCGGCCAGGCCGCTCTGCGGGTTCGCGGGGAGGATGGAGATGGCCACGACCCAACCCGCGACCAGCGGCATCATGATGGGGGCCATCACCCCGCCGAGGTCCTCCTGGCGGGAGACCATCGCGCCCGCCGAGGCGAAGACCAGGGCGTAGAGCCAGAATCCGGCCACGAACCAGGCCAGCGTCCACAGCAGGCTGCCCACCGACGCGCTGAGCGAGACGTTGAGCTGCCCGTCGGCCATGCCGACGGCCAGGCCCAGCACGCCGGGGACGAGCAGCTGGACCACGCCGACCACCGCGACGCCCACGACCTTGCCCGCCAGCAGCTGCCACGGCTTGATCGTGGCGAGCAGGAGCTCGACCACGCGGCTGGTCTTCTCCTCGACGACGCCCTGCGCGACCATCTGACCGACCGTCATCAGGATGAGGTACATCAGCAGGCCCGCGACGATGGCGATGGCGACCTTCTGGCCCTGCTGCGGGTCGGCCTTCTCCAGCGGGGAGACCTGCACGTGCTGGGACGCCGCCGCGGGGGCCTGGCCGACGACCGCGAAGAGCGTCTGCAGCGAGTTCGGCAGCGACTTGTCGACCGTCACCTCGGTGCCGTCCGCGCCGTGCGCGGTGACGAAGGCGTCGACCTTGCCGTCGCGGACCGCGGCCGTGCCGGCCGCGGGGTCGGCGACGACGATGACGTCGACCTTCTGGTGCAGCTTGTCCGCCACGGCGGAGAGCTCCTGGCCGTAGCCCGCGTCCGCCTGGACCACCGCGACGTGCTGCGTCGAGGGGCCGGGAGCGGCGAGCTTGGTGATGATCGGCACCGCGAGGAAGGCCACCGCGGTGATGCCGAGCATGATCTTGAACGCCTTGGAGCGCAGCCGCACCGACGTCTCACGCCCGGCGACCAGCTTGACCGCCTCGACGTTGCTCAGCTGCGCGCCCTGGTGGTGGCCCGTGGCGTCGGCCGTGTTCGTCACTGCTGCTCCCCCGTGTGCGTGTCCGTGCTGACGACGTGCCGGAACAGCTCCGTGAGCGTGGAGCGCCGGCGGGCGAACTCGCGGACGGGGCCGGTGGCCAGCGCGGCCGTGAGCACGGTCTGGTCGTCGGCGCCCTCGTCGAGGGCGAGCACAGTGCGACCGTTCTCCTGTCGGCGCACGGTGACGCCGGGAACGCCCGCGGCCCAGCCCTCGGGCGCGGCGGGCGCGTGCACCAGCAGCTCCTCGCCCCCGGAGGCGCGCAGCTCGTCGACGGTGTCGCAGGCGACCATCGTGCCCGCGCGGACGATGCCGACGCGGTCGCAGAGCCGCTCGACCAGGTCCAGCTGGTGGCTGGAGAAGATCACCGGAATGCCCTCGGCGGCCTTCTCGCGCAGCACCTGGCTCATCACGTCGACGGCCACCGGGTCCAGCCCGGAGAACGGCTCGTCGAGCACGAGTATCTCGGGGTTGTGCACCAGCGCCGCGGCCAGCTGCACGCGCTGCTGGTTGCCGAGGCTGAGCTTCTGCACCTCGTCGCCGACGCGGGCGTGGACGCCGAGGCGTTCGGTCCACTCGGCGACCGCCGCCGCGGCCTGCGCCGCGCCGAGGCCGTGCAGCCGGGCCAGGTAGGTCAGCTGCTCGCCGACCTTCATGCGCGGGTAGAGGCCGCGCTCCTCGGGCATGTAGCCGATCCGGCTGCGGATCTCGTGGTCCACCGGGACCCCGGCCCAGCGGACCTCTCCCCCGTCCGCGGCGAGCACACCGAGAACGATCCGCATCGTCGTGGTCTTGCCGGCGCCGTTGCTGCCGACGAAGCCGAAGATCTCTCCGGCTCGCACGTCGAACGTCATCCCGTCCAGCGCCACGGTGTCGCCGTAGCGCTTGGTCAGGGCGTCGACTTCGAGACGTCGATCGCTCACCTGCTCACACTCCCCCGAATGTACGTTTTGTCGCTTGATCTGTTTGATCGATGGTCAGCTTAGCGACGCACGCGGTGGTCCGGATCGTGCACCTCGCCGACCAGTTCCTCCAGCACGTCCTCCAGCGCCACCAGACCGAGCGTCAGCCCGCCCGCGTCGACGACGCCGGCCAGGTGCGCGGCGGAGCGGCGCATCGCGCCGAGCGCGTCGTCGAGCGGGAGGTCGCCGGAGAGGCTGATGATCGGCCGCCAGAGCCGGCCGGGCACCGGCGCGTCGGGGTCGTCCAGCTCCAGCACGTCCTTGACGTGCAGGTAGCCGAGGAAGGCGCCGTTGTCGCCGACGACGGGGAAGCGGGAGTAGCCGGTGCGCACCGCCAGCTCCTCGATCCCGCCCGCGGTCACGGAGCTGTCGACGGTGACGAGCTTGTCGCTCGGCATCACGACCTCGCGCACCGGGCGCAGGCCGAGCTCCAGGGCGTCCTCCAGCCGCTCCTGCGCGTGGCGGCCGAGCAGGCCCGCCGCGTGGGAGGCGTGCAGCAGGTGGGTCAGCTCCTCGCTGGTGTAGGCCGCGGCGATCTCGTCCTTGGGCTCGACCCGCAGCAGCCGCAACACCAGGTTGGCCAGCGCGTTGAGGAGGGCGATGAACGGGCGCAGCCAGCGGGCCAGCCCGACCAGCGGCGGGCCGAGCCAGAGCGCGGCGCGCTCGGGCGTGGCCAGCGCGATGTTCTTCGGCACCATCTCGCCGATCACCATGTGCAGTCCGACCACGATCGCGAGCGCCAGCACGAAGCCGGCCGGGTGCACCAGCGAGGAGGGCAGGCCGAGCGCGTGGAACGGCGCTTCCAGCAGCCCGGCGAGCGCGGGTTCGGCAACGGCGCCGAGCAGCAGCGAGCAGACGGTGATGCCGAGCTGGGTCGCGGCGAGCATCGCCGAGACGTCCTCGAGCGCGCGGACGACCGTGGCGGCGCGCCGGTCGCCGGCCTCGGCGAGGGGCTGCACCTGGCTGCGGCGGACCGAGACGAGTGCGAACTCGGCGCCGACGAAGAAGGCGTTGCCGAGCAGGAGCAGCACGGCGAAGAAGAGGAAGAGGGCACTCATCGGTCCCGGCCCTCCTCGGCGCCGGTGGCGTCCTGCCGTTCCAGCCGCACCAGTTCGGTGCGGTGGCGGTGCACCTGGACGGCCACCAGCCGCCAGCCGGGCAGCTCGGCGGCGTCGCCGGGCTGGGGCAGCCGGCCGAGCAGATCGGTGAGCAGACCGGCCACGGTCTCGTAGGGGCCCTCGGGGGCGTGCAGCCCCACGGCCTCCAGCACGTCGACGCGGCAGCGGCCCTCGGCGAGCCAGGCCTGACGGCCCGCCACCGGCGTGGCCGGGCGCAGCTCGGGCAGGTCCGCGGGGTCGTGCTCGTCCTGCACCTCGCCGACCATCTCCTCGACGATGTCCTCCAGCGTGGCCACCCCGGCCGTGCCGCCGTACTCGTCGACGACGACGGCGAGTTGCTGGCGGCTGCGGAGCAGGTCGAGCAGCCGGTCGGCGGGCAGCGTCTCCGGCACCAGCAGCGGCGGCGAGGCCAGCGCGCCGACGCGCACGGTGGCCCGGCGCTCGGCCTTGACGGCGAGCGCGTCCTTGAGCGTGACGACGCCGACGACGTCGTCGATGCTCTGCCGGTAGACGGGGAACCGGGAAAGGCCGGTCGCCCGGGTCAGGTTGAGCACGTCGGCGGCGGTGGCGTGGTCCTCCAGCGCGGCCACGTCCACGCGCGGCGTCATCACGGACTCGGCGGAGAGCTCCGCGAGGCCGAGCGTGCGCACGAAGAGGTCGGCCGTGTCGCTCTCCAGCGCGCCCTCGTGGGCGGAGTGCCGGGCCAGCGCCACGAGTTCCTCGGCGCTGCGCGCGGAGGCCAGTTCCTCGGCGGGCTCCATGCCGAGGCGGCGCACGATCCGGTTGGCGGCGCCGTTGAGCAGCAGGATCAGCGGCCGGCAGATCCGGGAGAACAGCGCCTGCGGGGCGACCACGGCGCGGGCGACCTGGAGCGGGCGGGAGATGGCCCAGCCCTTGGGGACGAGCTCGCCGATCACCATCTGCAGCACGGTCGCCAGCAGCAGGCCCAGGACAGCGGCGAGCGCGGTCACCGCGCCGCCGGAGACGCCGAGGCCGCGCAGCGGCGGGGTGAGCAGCAGGCCCAGCGCCGGGTTGGCCAGCATGCCGACGAGCAGCGAGGTCACGGTGATGCCGAGCTGCGCGCCGGACAGCTCGAAGGAGAGTGTCCGCAGTGCCCCGTCCACGCGCGACGCCCGCCGGTCCCCCGCCGTGGCGGCCCGCTGCACCTCCCCGCGGTCGACGGTGATGAAGGCGAACTCGGCGGCCACGAAGAGTCCGTTGGCCAGGATCAGCAGCACGGCGACACCGAGCAGCAGCCAGGCCACGGAAATACTGTGAGGGTCCATGGAAGGTGGGAATTCTCCAAAGGCTTGGTAAAGCCCCCACAGTACCCCAGGGAGGTCGCCGCCTCAGCGAGGTGGCGCCGTACCGTAGGCGTCGACGCAGGCGCGCAGCTCCTCGGCCATGCGCCAGGCCTGCTTGCGTCCGGCGCCCGGCTGGATCGCGACCACGGCCAGCGTGCCGCCGTCCGCGAGGTCGAGGGTCACCCACGGGTCGCCCAGGTGCAGGTTGACCGCCAGGATCTGCGGCCACTCCAGGCGGCGCTTGCGCACGAAGTTCACCACCGTCAGCCCGGCGCGGTCGGCCTTGGCCTTCGGGCGGGCCAGCACCACCAGCACCAGGGCGAAGACGATGCCGCTGCTGCCTATGCCGATCCGGTCGTGCCGCTGCCAGTCCGGCGCGCCGATCGCCGCGATCAGGGCGAAGAACGCCACCGAGACAGCCGCGAGCCCGAGCAGCACCACGCGCGTCAGCACCGGCTGCCAGGTGTGCGGCAGGGTGGGCGCGGCGGTGAGGCTCGGGCTCGCGGTCATGGGTGGCCCTCCGGCCGGGCCGCCCTACAGGCGGCAGGCGTGGATGTCGGTGACCAGGATCGCGCGCGCGCCGATGCTCCAGAGGTCGTCCATGATCCGCTGGGCCTCCTTGCGCAGCACCATGGCCCGGACCGCCACCCAGCCCTCGCTGTGCAGCGGGGAGACGGTGGGCGACTCCAGACCGGGGGTGAGCGCGACCGCCTCCGCGACGCGCTCGGCACGGATGTCGTAATCCATCATCACGTACCGACGGGCCACCAGGACACCCTGCAGACGCCGCATGAACTGGTCCACGCCCGCGTCCTCGCCCGCGCCCAGCGGGCGGATGACGACGGCCTCGGAGCGCAGGATCGGCTCGCCGAAGACCTCCATACCGGCGTTGCGCAGGCTGGTGCCGGTCTCCACGACGTCGGCGATGACGTCGGCGACGCCGAGCTGCACAGCCGTCTCGACCGCACCGTCCAGCTTGGTGACGGTGGCCTTCACGCCCGCCTCGGCCAGGTGCTTCTCGACCAGACCGGTGTAGGAGGTGGCGATCCGGCGGCCCTCCAGGTCCTTGACGCCGGTGGCCACCCCGGGCGGGCCGGCGAACCGGAAGGTCGAGCCGGCGAAGCCGAGCGAGAGGACCTCCTCGGCCTCCGCGCCGGAGTCCAGCAGCAGGTCGCGGCCGGTGAAGCCGATGTCGAGTCGGCCCGAGCCCACGTAGATCGCGATGTCGCGCGGGCGCAGGTAGAAGAACTCCACCCGGTTCTCGGGGTCGACCAGGACCAGCTCCTTGCTGTCCTTGCGCTGCCGGTAGCCGGCCTCATGGAGCATGCCCGCCGCCGGTTCGGCGAGTGAGCCCTTGTTCGGGACGGCGATGCGGAGCATGGTCGGTGCCTTTCCTTGTATGGACATACGAAAGCGGGGCACCGAATCGGCTCGGTGCCCCGCTGCGTGAAAACGTGCGGGGTCTACAGATGGGCGTAGACGTCCTCCAGGCTGAGGCCGCGCGCGACCATCATGACCTGGAGGTGGTACAGCAGCTGGGAGATCTCCTCGGCGGTCCGCTCGTCGGACTCGTGCTCGGCGGCCATCCACACCTCGGCCGCCTCCTCGACGACCTTCTTGCCGATGGCGTGCACGCCCAGGCCGACCAGCTCGGCGGTACGGGAACCGGGCTCGCCGGCCGCGGCCTTCCGCTGCAGCTCGCTGAAGAGCTCTTCGAATGTCTTAAGCGCCATGATGGGCCTACCCTACGTGGTTCCCCGGGAACAGGTCGTGTCGTCCCACCGTACGGACGGTGGCGTGGACACGAATCCGCCCTCAGGCTCCCAGGCCGCGGATCAGCACGGCGGTGCTGAGCGCGGCGGTGGTGGCCTCGTGGCCCTTGTCCTCCTTGGAGTCCGCCAGGCCCGCACGGTCCAGCGCCTGCTGCTCGTTGTCGCAGGTCAGCAGGCCGAAACCGACCGGGATGCCGGAGTCGACACTCACCTGGGTGAGTCCCATCGTCGCGGCCTCGCACACGAAGTCGAAGTGGGGCGTACCGCCGCGGATGACGACGCCGAGCGCGACGATCGCGTCGTAGCCGCGCGCCGCGAGCGCCTTCGCGGCGACCGGCAGCTCGAAACTGCCGGGGACGCGCAGCACCTGGTAGTCGGTCACGCCGAACTCGTCGAGCGCCCGCTCGGCGCCCGCGATCAGGCCGTCCATCACCACGGTGTGCCACTGCGCCGCGACGACCGCGACCTTCAGGTCCTTCGCGCCCCGCACGTCGAGCTTGGGGGCTCCCTCGCCGCTCACTTGCTTCCGTCCTCTCGTTGGACTGGTCTGATCAGAAAAGGTGTTGGCAGGATCAGGCGGTGTGCGCCGGGCTGAGCTCGTCGAGCCAGGGCAGGTCGTGGCCCATCCGGTCGCGCTTGGTCAGCAGGTACCGCAGGTTGTGCTCGCCGACGCCGACCCGGACCGACTCGCGGCCGTGCACCCGCAGGCCGTGGTCGGTCAGCGCCACGTGCTTGTCGGGGTTGTTGCTGAGCAGCCGCACCGAGCGGACGCCCAGGTCCTCCAGGATCAGCGCGGCCGCGCGGTAGTCGCGGGCGTCCGCGGGCAGGCCCAGCTCCAGGTTGGCGTCGACGGTGTCCCGGCCGCCCTCCTGCAGCTCGTAGGCGCGCAGCTTGCGGACCAGGCCGATGCCGCGGCCCTCGTGGCCGCGCAGGTAGAGCACGATGCCGCGGCCCTCGCCGGCGATCTTCTCGAGCGAGGCGGCCAGCTGCGGGCCGCAGTCGCAGCGCAGCGAGCCGAAGACGTCGCCGGTCAGGCACTCGGAGTGGACCCGGACCAGCACCTCCTCGCCGTCGGGCAGCGTGCCGTCGGCGTTCAGGCCGCCCGCGACGAGCGCGATGTGCTCGATGCCGTCGGGCTCGCTCCGGTAGCCGACCGCGGTGAAGGAGCCGTGCTCGGTGGGCAGCGCGGTGGTCGCGGCGCGGGTCACCGTGGCCTCGGTACGGCGGCGGTAGGCGATCAGGTCCTCGATGGAGACCAGGGCCAGGCCGTGCCGACGGGCGAAGACGACGAGCTCGGGCAGGCGGGCCATGGTGCCGTCGTCGTTGGCGATCTCGCAGATCGCCGCGGCGGGCCGCAGCCCCGCCAGCCGGCACAGGTCCGGGCCGGCCTCGGTGTGGCCCTCGCGCTCCAGCACGCCGCCCGGCCGGGCGCGCAGCGGGAAGACGTGGCCGGGGCGGACGAAGTCGCCGCCGGCGCTGGCCGGGTCGGCCAGCAGCTTGATGGTCAGCGCGCGGTCGGCGGCGGAGATGCCGGTGGTGACGCCCTCCTTGGCATCCACCGAGACGGTGAACGCGGTGCGCATCGACTCGGTGTTCTGCGCGACCATCTGGCCCAGCTCCAGCCGGTCCAGGTCCTCGCCGATCATCGGCACGCAGATCAGGCCGCGGCACTCGCGCATCGCGAAGGCGACCAGCTCGGGCGTGGCCAGCTCCGCGGCGAAGACCAGGTCGCCCTCGTTCTCGCGGTTCTCGTCGTCGACGACGACGATCGGGCGGCCGGCGGCGATCTCGGAGATCGCGAACTCGATGCTGTCCAGGGTGAGGTCCTCGTAGACCTCACCGTGCTGGAGGGCCAGATCCTCTATGGCGTTCATGCGACGGCTCCTTCCGCGAGCGCGGGCTGCTCGGACTGCTCGGCCTGCTCGGCCATGCGGCTGCGCAGCCACCAGGAGCGCAGACCCAGGATCACCAGGACGAAGTAGATGCTGTAGACGTAGCCGGAGAAGGCGTAGCCGTTGGTGAAGTTGAGGGGCACGCCGACCAGGTCGACGGCCAGCCAGGCGAACCAGAACTCCACCCAGCCGCGGGCCTGCGCGTACATCGCGGCCAGCGTGCCGGTGAAGATGTAGGCATCGGCCCACGGGCTCCAGGACATCCACGGGTAGGCCTGGAAGAGCTCCGCCAGGGCGACGGTGAGCCCGGCCGTGGCCGCGACCAGCACGCCGCGCTCGGTCCAGGTGGCGAAGCGCACCGTGACGTCGCCGGCCTTGGCACGGCCGCGCTGCCACTGGTACCAGCCCCAGACCGAGACGGCTATGACGATCAGCTGCTTGCCGGCGCTGCCGCTGAGGTGACCGGCGGCGAACGCCGCGAAGAGCACGACCCCGGACAGCAGCTGCACCGGCCAGGTGAGCATCGAACGCCGCCAGCCCAGCGCGAGCGCGCCGAGACCGAGCAGGTTGCCCACCATGTCGGACCACTTGATCTGCTGTCCGAACAGGCTGAACGCCGTGCTGTTGAGGTCGTTGACCAGACTGCTCATGGTCCGTCAGGCTCCCGTCTGCTGCACGCTGTCGAACGCGGGGAGCGCACGGTCGCCGAGCAGCCGCTCGACGTACTTCGCCAGCACGTCGACCTCCAGGTTCACCGGGTCCCCGCTCTGCTTCAGGCCGAGGGTGGTGTGCGCGAGGGTGGCCGGGATCAGGCTCACGGTGAACGAGTCCACGGCCGCCTCCACCACGGTCAGGCTGACGCCGTCGACGGTGATCGAGCCCTTCTCGACGAGGTACCGCGACAGCTGCGCCGGCAGACTGAAACGCAGGACCTCCCACTGCGGATTCCCGTCCGCGCCGGCCTCGCCGGGGGTGCGGGAGAGCAGTGCGCCGGTGCCGTCGACGTGGCCCTGCACCAGGTGGCCGCCGAGACGGGCGCCGAGCGCCATGGCACGTTCGAGGTTGACCTTCGAGCCGACGCCGATGGCGCCGAGGCTGGACCGCTCCAGCGTCTCGCGCATCACGTCCGCACTGAACTCGCCCGGGTGGGCGGCCAGTTCCGCGTCGGTGTCGAGGACGGTGAGACAGACGCCGTTCACCGCGATGGACTGGCCCTCACGGGCGTCGGCGGTGGTGAGCGGGCCGCGCAGGCGGACACGGGCGGAGTCGCCCAAGTCCTCGATCGAGAGGACCTCGCCAAGCTCTTCGATGATTCCCGTGAACATTCAGCTCTCCGTGACCTCGCGCCTACTGCGCGGTCTCCGGGGCTGTAGCGGGAGCTGACAACGGACGACTGCCACGGGATACGGAGACGACGCTGCGCGCGGTCCGGGGACCCCCGACTCGATCGGGGGGCCGCTCCGGAAAGCTCACCCGGGGAGGGTGCGCACGAGGCGACGACGCCGCAGCCCTGTCCGCCGCGCACTGCCTCCCATCCGGACTTTAACCGTCGGTCCAGGAATTTCACCTGGTCAACCGGCCGCTGGAAGCGGTCGGGTCGCGGACTGTAACCGCCGGTTCGGACTTTCACCGACCCCGGAGTGCGCAAACGTCGTACTGCTGCTGTCAGTGTGCCACGGACCTCGGCAGGGTTCGCAAGAGCTGACGGGCCGCGAGGCGTGTGGGGTGAATCACCCGCCGTGAGCGGAATACTGTGCTGTCCACCGATCCCACACCCGGCGAGCGGTCAGCCGGAATGCGCGCTGGGGCGCACCAGACCGCTCTCGTAGGCGAGCACCACGAGCTGCGCCCGGTCGCGCGCACCGAGCTTGATGAGGGCTCGGCTGACGTGCGTCTTGACCGTCAGCGGGCTGACGGCGAGCTGCTCGCCGATCTCGTCGTTGGACGCGCCGGTGGCGACCATGGCGACGATCTCGCGCTCCCGGTCGGTCAGCACGGCGAGGCTCGGCGGGGCGGCGGTCGGGCCGCCGCGCTCGGGCTGCGAGAGGTAGCGGGCGATGAGCTCCTTGGTGGCGGCGGGCGTCAGCAGCGCCTCGCCGCGGGCGACGACGCGGATCGCGTCGAGCAGCGCGTCGGGCTCCGCCCCCTTGCCGAGGAAGCCCGAGGCGCCGGCCCGCAGCGACTGGAAGACGTAGTCGTCGGTCTCGAAGGTGGTCAGCACCAGGACCCGGACGCCCGCCAGGTCCTCGTCGGCGGTGATCCGCGTGGTGGCCTCGAGGCCGTCCAGCTCCGGCATCCGGATGTCCATCAGCACGACGTCGGCCCGCGCCTCCTTGGCCAGCCGGACGGCCTCCAGCCCGGTCGCGGCCTCCCCCACCACGGCGAGGTCGGGAGCGGAGTCGACGAGCACCTTGAGCCCGGCCCGTACCAGCACCTGGTCGTCCGCGAGCAGCACCCGGATGGTCATACGTCTCCTGTTCCTCGGGCGGACGCCCGCGCGACCTGCGCGGAGTCGGCGGTGGAAACCCCGTCCGGGGCGGACGGGTCACCAGCGGTGTCGTGGACCGGCCGGAAGGGGCCGAGGAGGTTCGGGAGGTTCATCCGCGGCAGGCCGGGCCCGCGCGAGGCGTCGGCGGCCGTCGGCGAGGCGGCGCTGCGGCCGGCGCCGCCCAGTGGGAGGTCGAGGGTGACGCGGAAGCCGCCGTCGGGGCGGGGGCCGGCGGCGAAGGTGCCGCCGACGGACGCGGCGCGTTCGCGCATGCCGATCAGGCCGAAGCCGCTCGTACCGCCGGACGCGGAGGCGCCGCCCTTGGCGGGCGGCTTCGGGCCCGGGCCGTCGTCGTCGACCTCGATGTGCAGCACGCCCGGCCGGTACTCCAGCCGGACCGACGCCGCCGACGCCCCGGCGTGCTTGCGGACGTTGGTCAGCGACTCCTGGACCACCCGGTAGGCGGTCAGGTCCACCGCGGCCGGGATCGGGACCGGCGCACCCTCCGTGCGGCACTCCACCCGCAGCCCGGAGCGCTCGAAGGAGTCCACCAGCTGGGCGAGCTGGGCGAGCCCCGGCGCGGGATCGCGGGGGCTCGCGGCCTCCTCGCCCTCCCCGGTCTGCCGCAGCACGGCGACGGTGGCGCCGAGCTCGCTCAGCGCGGCCCGGCCCGCCTCGCGGACCTGCGCCAGCGCCGCGCGGGCGGTGTCCGGCTGGCTGTCCAGCACCGTGGAGGCCACCCCGGCCTGGATGTTGATCAGCGCGATGTGGTGGCCCACGATGTCGTGCAGCTCGCGGGCGATCCGCAGCCGCTCCTCGGCGACGCGACGACGCGCCTCCTCCTCGCGGGTGTGCTCGGCGCGCAAGGCACGCTCCTCTATCGCGGCCACGAAGGCGCGGCGGCTGCGCACGGACTCGCCGACGGCCACCGTCATCGCCGTCCAGGCGAACGCGATGCCGTTGACGCCCTCGTCCCACTTCTCGGGCGACAGCGCCATGCTGGCTATGCCGACGGACAGCACCGCGACCCCGCCGATGGCGAGCGCGAGCCGCCGCTCGACCACGGAGGAGACGGTGTAGATCGCGAGCCCGGACCCGGCCAGGATCGGCCCGCGCACGGGCCCGACGAACATGTAGCCGACCGTCGCCGCGACGGTGCAGGCCAGCACCAGCACCGGGTAGCGCCGGCGCAGCGCCAACGGGGCGTAGACGCAGAGCCCGGCGACGAGCAGCACCTCGTCGGGGTCGAAGTTGGACCACTGCGTGCTGGGCCGGCCCCCGGTGGGCCACAGGATGGTGACCAGGTACAGCACAGCTGCGAGCAGCGCGTCCGCCCAGTAGGGGTGCGCGCGCACGAACAACCGGAGTCGGCGCAGCAGGTCCATGCCCCCAACGGTAGAGGTTCGGTACGTCAGAGCGGCATTCTTGTCGTGGTCTTCTCAAGTTCACGCGGGGTCCCTACCATCCGGTAACCGGGGCGACGAACCCGACTGAAGGGGAGGGCACGGGATGCGACAGCAGATCGGCACGACAGGACGGGGGCTCGCGGTGGCGGCCGCGGTGGCCCTGATGGCGGGGATGGCGCTCACCGCCGGGGCGGGGACGGCGTCCGCGCAGCCCAGCAGCTCCTCGCCCGCCTTCGACAGCCTCACCTCCGCGTCCCACCCGGACTGGATGAGCGGCCTGCCGGACGGCGTCGGCCTCGGCGCCCTGTCCGTCCCCGGCACCCACGACACCCTGGCCATCCACGGCGGGCTCGCGCCCTGGGCCTACGAGGCCCAGGAGGACCACGGCGACGGCGCCGCGACGCTGGACGCCCAGCTGAACGCGGGGATCCGCGCGATCGACATCCGGGTGCGGGTGGTGAACAACGGCACCGCCTTCGCGATCCACCACACCGACGTCTACCAGAACGCCAACTTCGACGACGTGCTCACCCACGCCCAGGCCTTCCTCGCCGCCCACCCGGGCGAGACGATCCTGATGAACCTGCACGGCGAGTGCGACGCGGACACCGCCGAGGGCGGCAGCGGCACCGCCTCCATCGGCCACTGCGCCGACGACCCGGCGTCCACCACCACCGCGGACCGGATCCGGGTCTTCCAGAGCTACCTGGCCCGCTATCCGGGCCTCTTCTACGCCCCGACCGTCACCGGCACCTCGACCGCCGCCATGCCGTCCCTCGGGCAGGTCCGCGGGCACATCGTGCTGACCGCCTTCAGCGGCCCGGTCGGCGAGATCTACCCCGGCTACGGGCTGACCCAGCTCACCCAGGGCAACTGGGGCTCGTACGTGGAGAACGACTGGACCCAGTGCACCACCTCGACCAAGTGGTCCGAGGCCCGCGGCAACATCGCCGCGGCATCGGCGGACACCAGCGGGGCGATGTTCACCACCTACCTGTCCGCCAACTGCTCGCCCTTCGGCGCCGGGCCGGCGGACGTCGCCGGCGGCACCTGGTTCACCACCGGCGTCAACCAGCTGGCGCTGAACGACCTCACCGGCAGCGGCGGCTCCCAGCTGTCGCACACCGGCGTGGTGCTGATGGACTACCCCGGCTACGCGCTCATCGGCGCGCTGCTGAGCCGGGACGGCATCGGCGGCTGACCCGCGGCCGGCGCGGCAGGCGCCAAAGGTGCGTCAGATCACGGGCCCTGAGCGTTTGGAGTGCGTCAAGACCGATCCCGCGGGCGCGCTCGGTGCGGTGGAATGACGACCCGGTCCACCGATCAGAGGAGCAGGTGCCTGTCATGCCGGACGCGAGGCGCGTCGTCGTCGGAGTCAGCGGAACGCCCAGCAGCCTGCAGGCGCTGCGCGTCGGAGTCGCCGAGGCCCGGCGCGCGGGCGTTCCCCTGCTCGCCGTGCTGGCCTGGCTCCCGCTCGGCGGGGAGGCGGCCTACCGGCACGCGCCGTGCCCGCCGCTGCTCAAGCAGTGGGAGCAGGAGGCGGCGTGGCGCCTGCGCAACGCGTTCGACGAGGCGTTCGGCGGCATGCCGTCGGATCTGGCCGCCGAGCTGCTGCTGATCCGCGGCCCGGCCGGGGCCGCGCTGCTGGACGCCGCGGACCAGAAGGACGACCTGCTGGTCCTCGGCTCCGGCCGCCGCGACTGGCCCGCGCGCCTCTTCCACGGCACGACCGCCCGCTACTGCGTCTCCCACGCCTCCTGCCGGGTCCTGGCGGTCCCGCCACCGGAGCTGCTCCACCAACTCCCCCGCGCCCTGCGCCAC
>NZ_QKYN01000125.1 GCF_003258295.1 Streptacidiphilus pinicola
TCGAAGTTAGCTTCTTGGTAAGCGAGTTGGCTTCTGTCGTGGTGAGATCATGGCGGTCTTCCTGCTTCTGGGTGGATCGGAGTGTGTGGTGTCGGTGCAGCCGCGGCCGTGGCCGGAGCCGGATCCTCAGGTGGCTGCGGCGATCCGGGCGATCTATCGGGGCCGGCGGGAGGTTCCGTTGCCGGTGCAGGTCCGCGATCGCCTGGGCGAGCTGTTCCCGGACGCGGTCTTCGCGGAAGCGTTCGGGAAGGCCGGCAAGCCCGGCTGGTCACCGGGGCGGCTCGCCCTGGTCACCGTGCTGCAGAAGGCGGCGAACCTCACTGACCGGCAGGCCGCGGACGAAGTCCGCGAGAACCTGGCCTGGAAGTACGCGCTCGGCCTGGGCCTGGACGACCCGGGCTTCGACCACAGCGTCTTGTCGGAGTTCCGCTCGCGGGTGGTCGCCCATCACCTGGACGAGCGGATGCTGGACCTGCTGCTGGAGCGGCTGCGGGCGATGGACCTGCTGGGTGCGGGCGGGAGCCAGCGCACCGACTCCACACACGTGGTGTCGGCGGTGCGGGATCTGAACCGGCTGGAGCTGGCGGGCGAGAGCGTCCGGGCGGCGCTCAATGCGCTGGCTGCCGCCTGCCCGGACTGGGTGGACCAGGTGCTGGTGGTGGACGACTGGAGCCACCGCTACGCGGACCGGGTGGACGCCTGGCGGCTGCCAACCTCCAAGACCGGCCAGGACGAACTCGCGCTCGCCTACGCCACCGACGGCTTCACCTTGCTGCAGGCCCTCTACGCGCCCGCCTCGCCGACGTGGCTGCGCGAGCTGCCCGCGGTGCAGATCCTGCGACGGGTGCTGGTGCAGAACTACACCCGCACGACCCGACCGGGCCGGACGGGTGCGTGTCCGGCGGCGCGACCGGACCGAGGACGGCGGAGACGGCCTCCCGCCTGCCCCGATGCGCCTGGCCTCGCCCTACGACACCGACACCCGCTGGTCCGCCAAGCGCGACATCTTCTGGAACGGTTACAAACTCCATGTCTCGGAGACCTGCCACCCGCAGGCGGACGGCGACCGGCCCGCCCGGCCGAACCTGATCACCAACGTGGCGACCACCTACTCGACCCTGCCGGACTCCAAGACCCTCGACGCGATCCACCACGCCCTTCAGCACCGGAGTCTGCTGCCGGCCCGGCACTACCTCGACTCCGGCTACCCCAGCGCGGACCTCATCATCTCCTCACGGCGGACCTACGGAATCGCCCTGGTCACCCCGGTCCTGCTCGACACCTCTAGCCAGGCCAGGACCCAAGAGGGCTTCGCCGCCCACGACTTCACCATCGACTGGGAGAACTCGAAGGCCGTCTGCCCGGCCGGGAAGACCAGCACCACCTGGACCCCCAACATCCAAGACGGCGTCCCCAAGACCGTCGTCTCCTTCGCCGCCCTCGACTGCATCCCCTGCCCCTACAAGAGACAGTGCACCAGCGCGCGCGGCAACCGCCGCCAGCTGAGCCTCTACCCCAAAGAACTCACCGAAGCCATCCGCGACGCCCGCGCCCAGCAGCAGACCGGAGACTGGCAACGCGACTACGCGCTCCGCTCCGGCGTCGAAGGCACCATCCGCCAGGCCACCCACACCACCGGACTACGACGCGCCCGCTACCGCGGCCTGGCCAAAACCCACCTCGACCACAGCATCAGCGCCACCGCTCTCAACCTCATCCGCCTCCATGCCTGGTGGAACGGCCACCCCCTCGACCGCGCCAACCACAGCCACCTCGCCAGACTCCAACTCAGCCTGGCTGCATAGGGATTGGATTAGCCACCAAGATCGTGGGTGTGCCGAAATCCCTGTCCGTGCAGGTCAAGCGGCGTGCCGGTACTCGTGGAGGACTCCGCCGAGTCGATCGAGCCGGCGTATGTCCAGGCGTTCGATCTGATGCGGTTCGAGCCGTGCTGGGG
>NZ_QKYN01000126.1 GCF_003258295.1 Streptacidiphilus pinicola
CCCCCCAGCCTGCCGCGGCCCGCGCACGCGCCACCTCCCTCCGCTGCCAGGTCGCAGACTCCGTCAGCCAGGCCACCCACACCACCGGACTACGACGCGCCCGCTACCGCGGCCTGGCCAAAACCCACCTCGACCACAGCATCAGCGCCACCGCTCTCAACCTCATCCGCCTCCATGCCTGGTGGAACGGCCACCCCCTCGACCGCGCCAACCACAGCCACCTCGCCAGACTCCAACTCAGCCTGGCTGCATAGGGATTGGATTAGCCACCAAGATCGTGTGGGTGCCGATAATTGCGTCCAGGCAGGTCAGGACCGTCCTGCGCTCGGGGCTGTCCCTATCCGGCATGATCGCCTTTCGTGCTCGTGCTCGTGCGCTTCGCGTATCTCGCGGTCTCCCAGGCCTTCGCGGCGATGCGCCTGCTTCCGATGGGAGGCCGC
This sequence comes from Streptacidiphilus pinicola, assembly GCF_003258295.1. Classification (GTDB taxonomy): domain Bacteria; phylum Actinomycetota; class Actinomycetes; order Streptomycetales; family Streptomycetaceae; genus Streptacidiphilus; species Streptacidiphilus pinicola. Next base: position 441 of record NZ_QKYN01000126.1, read on the forward strand.
GAGAAGGATGTCGAGATCCTGGCCCTGCGTCACCAGCTCACGGTCCTACGGCGGCAACTCGGCGGCGAGCGTCCGAGGTTCCGGCCAGAGGACCGGGTGTTCCTGGCAGCGTTGCTGTCAGGGCTGCCGCGGCAGGCTCTGCGTCGGATTCGGCTCCTGGTCAGCCCGGACACGGTCCTGCGCTGGCATCGCGACCTGATCAAGCGCCGGCACGCTCGCGCGAGTGCTCGCCGCAGGCCCGGGCGTCCTCGGACGGTTGTCTCGATCCGCCGCCTGGTGCTGCGGCTCGCCCGGGAGAACCCGTCCTGGGGCTACCGTCGCATCCACGGCGAGCTCGCCCTCCTCGGCCTCCGGGTAGCACCGTCCACGGTCTGGGAGATACTCCGAACCGAGGGCATCGACCCCGCACCGGAGCGCTCAAGCGTCACATGGCCGGACTTCCTGCGCTCGCAGGCCGAAGCGATCATGGCGATGGACTTCATCGAGACCGTCACTCTCACCGGAAAGCGCCAGTACATCCTCGCCGCTATCCACCACGCGAGCCGCAGGATCCGGATCGTCGGTACCACCGCCCACCCGACGCATGCCTGGGTCGCCCAGGCTGTGCGGAACCTCCTGATGGACCTGGAGGACGCCGGTCAGCTCGCCACAGTGCGGTTCCTGATCCGGGACCGGGACGCCAAGTACCCAGCCTTGATGGATCAGATTTTGCAGAGTTCGGGCATCGCGACTGTTCTGACGGGCGTGCAGGTGCCGCGCATGAACGCGGTCATGGAACGCTGGGCCAGGACGCTCCGGGCCGAACTCCTCGACCGGACCCTCGTCTGGAACGAGGCCCACCTGCGTCGTGTACTGCTGGTCTACGAGCGGGACTACAACCAGCACCGTCCCCATCGGTCCCTGGCAGGTGCCGCACCCCTGCGAGCCATCCCCGCACGGCTCGAGCCGCACCAGGTCGAGCGCCTGGACATACGCCGGCGCGACCGACTCGGCGGAGTCCTCCACGAGTACCGACATGCTGCTTGACCTGCGCGGACGGGGATTTCGGCACCTACAGGTGTGAAATGCGGCGAAGTTGCTGGGAGCGCGAAGATGCACCCAAGCGCATGTCGTCAAGAGCGCAACTCGGCCCCCGTGTGGTCGACAACATATGGCGCACTGTCAAAAGGGCGCGACGGCCCTGGATCTCGCCGCACATCGGGGCCCGCACGAAAGAATTCTGGCCATCTCGACCGTTGTGGGTGATAGCGGTCAACGTGGGTTGACCTGGGAGCAGATTGGGAGCCGAGTGCTCCCAACTTCGCTCCCAATCCGCTCCCGACTGAAGTGGGCCGAAAAACGTCGAGAGCCGGTGTCTGATGAATCAGACACCGGCTCTGACCTGCGACTCTGGACTAGCGTCCGAGTCGGGACGACAGGATTTGAACCTGCGACCCCTTGACCCCCAGAAATGGCGTCATGCCACTCTGGTTCGCCGGGAGTTCGGTACCTTACGGTGGACGCTCCCAATCAACAGGGAGCAGTTCGCACCTTCTTGGCCGACGTTCGACACTGTTCTCCCGGTGAAGAATGCCGTAATTATGTCCCATTTTGGCACCATGGATTGGCCCAATCGGGTGGGGATGGTCTGATGGCGTCGGGCGGGCGCCGTATCGAACCGCCATGGGTTGATCGGCGGGGTTGGGGCCGGGGTGCCCGCCCCAGCGTGGTGTGCTGGGGCGGGCGGAGCAACAATTCAGTTGAGCTGGTTGATCTGTGGCGGGTTGTCGCTGATGGAGGTGGCGGCTGACGGGCTCAGCGCTGTGGGGTAGACGTGCATGTCGGACAGGGAGCCGTTGCTCTGGCTGTACAGGCTCACTGTTCCGCCTGCGAAAGTCACGGCGCCCATGGTGAGTGGGCCGATGGCCGGGGTGATGGCGGCGTTGGTTGCCTGTCCGGCGAGTGAGCCGTCGACGTAGAGCGTCATGGTTCGTGCGGTGGCGTCGTAAACGCCGACGAGGTGGTGCCAGCCGGTCTGGGCGGGGGCGTTGGCCGCTGCGGTGTACCAGGGGGTGGTTGCCGTGTTGGCTCCGGTGGCCTGGAACATGAATCCGCCGCCTGACGGGTTGTAGCCGAGGGTAAAGGCTTGGTGGTAGTTGGTGCCTTCGCCGAGGAACTGCTGGGCGAGGCTGGTGTCAGTGAGGTCGATCCACGCTGAAATGCTGAAACTCTGGGTGGTGTCGATAACCGGGGTGGTGCCGACCTGGGTGTATCCGGTCTTGCCGTCGAAGGTGAGGACGGTGCCGCGCTTGCTGTCGGTGGTCCAGGTGGTTCCGCCGTTGAGTGTGGCCGGGGTGCCGCCGGGGGCGTTGTCGGCGGCAGTCGTGTTGCTTCCGCCGTCGCTGAGGATCCACCAGTGGGTGGCTGTGCTGTAACTGCCCTGGACGAAAGGGGCGGCGAAGTTGGCATTGGTCCCGGTCGGGGCCAGGCCTTGGTAGTCGATGATGTCGCCGCCGGCGCTGGCCGCGTAGAGGTCGGGTTGGCCAAGCCCGGTCATGTCGCCGGGGGAGGCGACAGCGGGATAGGCGGCAGCGGGCAGGATCGGGGACAGGTCGGTGGAAGGGTTGGTGGTCCAGCCGCTGACGGCGGCGCTGGTCCAATTCTGAGCGCTGGTGTTGTCACAACCGTAGAGCTGGAGTTGTGTGCCGTCCGTGGTGCTGGATCCAGGGTCGTCGACGCACAGGCCGGGCTGGCTGGCGAGCGTGAGAGACCCGTTGGCACCCGACAGCCAGTGCTGGGCAGCGGTGCCGTTGCAGGTCCAAAGCTGGAGTTTGGTACCAGAAGTGGGGGTGCTGGTGGCGTCGAGACACTTGCCGAGGACGCGCAGGGACTGGTCGGGGGAGTAGGTCCAGTACTGGGCGACAGTACTGTCGCAGAACCAGACCTGGATCCTGTTTCCGTCAGCCGTCCCCAGGGCGTTGTCGTCTATGCACAGCTTGCGGCCGCTGCTGTCGGTCAGAGACGTCTGGAGGGTGGTGGTGACGGGCGGGGTGAGGGTGGTGATGCTGCCCGAGCTGTCCTTGAGCGGAAGCGAGTAGATCATGCCGGTGCTGGTGGCGCGGACCCAGAGCATCGGGGTGCCGGGTGTCTTGGTGGCCAGGTTGCCGCCGACGACGCCGGGGGCGATGAGGTCGAATTGCGACCAGTCGCCGGTGCCCAACAGCACGGGGTTGCTCAAGGGCGTGCTTGCGGTGGTCTGGTAGAGCCACAGCTCCTGGTGCCCGCTGCCGTCAAGCTCCTTGGTGATCAGGTTCGCCGTGGCGTAGCTCGTGTCGCCCTGCAGGTCGCCGGGGGCGATCATCTGCCTGATGCCGGACCAGTCGGTGTTGTAGCCGGTGCAGCGACCTGTGGCGGTGCAGGTCGGGTGCGTGATCGGGGAGACGCCGCTGGTTTTGGAGAAGTGGCCGTAGGTGCCACCGTTCTCGCCGTCGTTGGTGTAGCGGTACATGGCGGAGGTCTTGGTGCTGTAGGCGAACAGGTCGTCGACCCCGCCGTTTTGCAGGGAGCCTCGGTGGGCGATGTCGAAGTTCTTCCAGCTTGTGCCGTCGGGGCTGGTGGAAGGTGTGCCGGCGATGGTGGCAGCAGTCGTGGAGGGGTCGGTGTTGCCGGGGAGCAGGATGAGGTTGCCGTTGTTGTCGGTGGCGAGCATGTCGGGGACGCCGTCGCCGGTGAGGTCGCCTGCGGTGACCTTGGTGGTGGGGTTCCAGGGGGCGTAGAAGCTGTACGTGGATGGGACGGTCTGGACGTTCCCGGCGTTGTCGACGGCTTCGACGTAGAGGATGTGGCTTCCCCACATTCCGGGCGTGATGTTCAGAGTTGCCTGGCCGCTGCTTGCCGCCTGGTAGGTGAAGCCGAGGGTGGGAATGGGTTGGTCGAGTGAGTAGCGGAACCCCGCAATTCCGCTGGCCGGCAGGCAGGTGCCGAGTGTGCAGGTGGAGGCGTCGGGGGCTGGGTCTGTTGCGGTGACGGTGAAGGATCCGGCCTGGCCGGCGTCCTTGGCGGGAGCGGTCCCGCTGCCGGAGGCAGGGAAGTCGCTGCTGGCGATGGTGGCCTGAGCTGGCGGGGTGAGGTCGACGTCGAAAGTGCAGCCTGAGACGGTGTTGGAGGGCAAGGTTCCATCCGAGGCGTGGGTTTGCCACGTGTACTGGTGGCCGTCTTGGACGGTTGTACCAATCGGATAGCTGCCGACCCTCGGAGACACGGCATAGGGGACGTTCCCCGAGGTGACCTGTTTGGGGTTGCCCGTGCCGTCGTTGAGCTTGTTGTCAACCATCGTGTACCAGATGGCGAGATCGGTGCCGGTGATCGGGGAGGTGGCGGTGGACTGCAGGTCGATGCTGCTGGCGCCGTAGTTGGTGCTGGTCAGCCCGATCCATCCGGGCGTGCCGCTGCCGCATGCCGGGGATGCGGAAACCAGGTTACCGCTGGCGTCGACGGTGACGGCCTTGGGGCTGGTGTCGACGGTGCTGGGATCGATGTTGGGCTTGAGGTCGTACGTGGTCTGGATGTACGGATTGCGGGCGAACCGCATGTGCCCGAAGTTTGTGGCGTCGGTGTTCTCCTCACCGTAGAGGCCGAAGGTGATAGTCCCGCCCTGTGCCGCGTTCACCTGACTGGCAAGGTCGAACGTCGTGGTGTTGCCGCCGCCGCAGGAGGTGGTGGCGTCGACGCTGTACATCAGGTTGGTCTGGCTGAAGGCCATCACGCCGGTTGCGGCGTATGGGCGGTGGTTCCAGGTGGTGGGGTTACTGCTGGTGGGCGAGTTGATGCCGTCGGTGACCCTGAGGGTGACCGGCCACTTCTTGTCGCAGCCCCCGTAGGCGCCATAGGTCTGGGTGAGGTTGACGTTCGCCTTGGAAACTGAGGCTCCGTGCGGGATCTTGCTGAGGTCCATGACGTAGAAGGACTCTTCGTAGCCGGAGCCGCAGGTGCCTCCCCAGGCGGGTTGGATGTATCCGATGCCCTCTCCTGCGGAGGTGCCGTTGCCTTCCTCGGTGTTCCAGCCGGTGTCGGCGTCCGGGCATCCTTCCCAGACCTGGTCGTAGTACTTGGTCGTGTCGTCGACGACTGCGGGGTCGATGAACACAGGGAAGCTGACGCCGTTCCCGGTGAGTAGGTTCTGATCCGGAGTGAGGGTCAGCGCGTTGCCGCTGGCCGCGAGAGCCACTGGGTCGACCTGGGCACCGCTACCGGGACCGTCCACGGACGAGGTGCTGGCGCCGCCGGCGTCTGCGAGCGTCGCTGCGGCGTGTGCCGTGATGGTGCCGGATGAGCCGGTGCTGGAGTCCCACATGACCGGAGCGGGACTGCTGAAGACAGCTGTCCCGTCAGCGGCCTCAGCGACCATCCCGCCCCCGGTGTCGGAGGCGAGGTTCAGGCCCTGCCCGGAGGCCGCCAGCTGAAGGGTCTTCAGGGCCGGGTTGGCAGCGGCGGCGGCGTCATGGACGATCAGCACGTCCCGGAAAGTGCCCTGCTCATCCACAGATACGGACAGGTCCACGCCGGGCAGGACCGAGCTGTAAGCGGCGGTGTTGCCGCTGAGGGTCGGCGTGGGCAGGGTGAACGGCATCGACATGGCCAGGCTGTGGCCGGCTGGATCGGTCAGGGTGACCAAGGGGCCGCTGCCGCCGCCGGAGAGCACGACGTTAGTTGGAGTCGCCTTCGGGCTAATGGTTCCGTCCGCGTTCTGGGTGAGCGTGTCATCGAGCGGAACCCAGGTGCCGTTCTGCTGGATCTGAACGGGCAGGGCGTTGGTGGTCTGGGTGAGAGAACCGTCCGGGTTGGCGACAACATTCGTGGTGTCGGTCGTCATGGACGGGACCGGGACAGGCTGGCCGGTGGAGGCTGCCTGCAACTGGGCCGCCTGAACTGTGCCGGGCGAGGTGGGCGGCGCGATGGAGCCCGGGCCGCCCGGCGCGGTGTCGGCGAGAGCTGGCCAGACGGATCCGGCTGATATCAGGCAGGTAAGGAGCGGCGCCATGAGGACGCGCCGCCTCCACGCCCTGCGGGCGTGTGACTGAGTGGTCATGAAGAGCCTTCGCGGTCGAGTGATCACGGAGGCGTGATTTGCGTCACATTGGCGAAGGGCTAGTGGGTCACGAATGTCGCAGCGTGGCGGCGGCGTGTCTTGTCATGTCCCGTTTCGCCCCGCACGGATCGGACGAAACCACCCCGCGTGCGGATGCCCATCCCCTGGGGTCGGGCGCGGACAGGGTATAGCTCAGTCTTCACACGATCCATATGATCCCTTCGATCATTCTCCGCAGTGTTTCCATGCGCTGATGGATCGTCACGGTGTCCGAATGCAGGGGGTTTTGCCGCATGACTGTCCGTGCGCGCTGGTTTGCGGGTGTCCGTCACCGGGTGTGGGGGCGTGGTCTGACCGTTGCCACTGCGGTGCTGGCCTCGAGCGCCGTGGTGGCGCCGATGGCGGTCGCGCAGGAGCTGCCGCATTACCAGTACACGGGCAAGATCTGGTCCCCCTATGCCCTGCCTGCGACCAAGAGCGTGCCGGTCCGAGATCTTCCGCATGGTCAGACCAGTGGTCTTCTGAGTAAGCGAGCGAAACCCCTCAAGGGCTACGCGACGCAGGCCCCTGTATGGCCCGCAAGCGGCACAAGCACCGTGGCGTTGACTCGAGTTGTCCCCGCCGCGTCCGGAGCGTCACCTTCAGCCTCTCCATCCTCCCCGTCGGGGCATCCAAGCCCTGGAGCATCGGGTGCGGGCGTGCGTGGCACGTCGGCGCCCGCCCCCACGGCGTCGGCCTCGGTGCCGGTCGCCGGGCCGGTCAGGGCGGGATCCCTGCCGGTGTGGGTCGGTCCCGTCCCTGCTTCTTCCGGGCGCGGGACCCGGGCACAGCCAGCGGTTCAGGAGCCCGGCCGAGTGACGGTGCAAGTGGCCTCGCACGCCCAGGCGGTGGCGGCCGGCGTGAACGCGATGTTGCTCGGGTTCGCCCGTTCCGACGGCACCGCCGTGTCCGGCCGAGTGCAGGCTGTCGTCGACTACGCGAGCCTCGCGCGTGCCTACGGTGGCGGTTACGGCTCGCGGTTGGTGATGTTTACCATGCCCGCCTGTGCGTTGACCTCGCCTCAGATAGAAGCCTGCCGGACCCATACTCCCCTGAACTTTTCTAACCGGGCGGGCGCCGACCAACTGGTCGCCACACTCACCGTCGGTGCGAGCAGCGGTGGGGCCTCGCACAGGACGACGCGCCCTGGGCTGACTGCGATGGACACCAGCGGCGGCATGACCGTCGTCGGCATAAGTTCCGGCACACTCGGCTCACAAGGCAACTACGCGGCGACCTCGCTCAACCCGTCGGGCACCTGGCAGGCATCAGGGACAGGAGCATTCACCTACTCCTACCCTCTGACTGTCCCCTCCGCCGTTGGCGGCAATGCTCCCAGCGTGGCGTTCTCCTACGACTCGCAGTCGGTGGACGGAGAGACCTCCGCCCGCAACTCACAGGCGTCGTGGATCGGTGATGGGTGGGACTATCAGCCCGGTTTCGTCGAACGCTCCTACCGCTCGTGCAGCAGCTTGCTCAACTCCAGCGGACAACGCCTCCTCAAGGGCTCAGGCGACGAGTGCTGGGGCGGGGACAATGCGGTCATCTCCTTCGGCTCCCACTCCGGTGTGCTGGTGCCCACCACCAAGGACACCTCGGTGCCTGGCATCGTGGCCCAGTGGAAGCTGCAGAACGACGATGGCACCATCGTGCAGGAGCTCTCCGGCGCGCAGAACAACCTGTACCAGGGCATCTACTACCGAGTCGTGACCACTGACGGATCGGCTGCCTACTTCGGATCCGACCACGCCCCGGCCACGACTGCGATCAACTCTGCAGCCCAGTCCGGGAAGCCTGCAGACGCGTCCACGGATTCCGCGTGGGGCGTCCCAGTGCTTCACCCCGTCTCCGGCGACCCGTGCTACAACTCGAGCGACGGGACCGCGTCCAAGTGCTCGGCGAACGAGGGATGGCGCTGGAACCTGGACTTCGTGGTCTCGCCGACGGGCTTCGTGCAGCGCTATGACTACAGCACAGAGTCCAACTACTACGACCTCGGCGGTGGCCAGGTCGCGGCGTCCAATGGGTCAGGTACTCTCACCCCCTACACCCGCGGCGGCACGCTTACCCAGATCTCCTACGGGTACCAGCTCGCCGACGAGCTCGCCGGCCACACCCCGGCAGCGGCGGTGGTGTTCACCTCAAAGCAGCGCTGCCAGACCAGTCCGAGCTTCAACTGCAGTCAGACGATCTCGGACTCCAATGCCAGCAACTGGCCCGACGTCCCCTTCGACCTCGCCTGCGAGTCTGGCGACTCGACGACACTTCCCCCCGGCTCGACGAGCGTTCCGAGCGGAGTCTGCATTACCAACTCCCCGACGTTCTGGACTGCCACCCGCCTCGACTCGGTCACCACAAAGGTCCACGTCGTCGACTCCACAACAAAAACCGACAAGGGTTTGGTCGCTGTCGACGGATACCAACTCGGCCAGGTGTACTCGACGTTCGGCGGAACGATCGACCCGGTCACCGGCACCACGGTCGACCCCAGCGACGCTGGATCCCTTCAGGGCGTGCTGTGGCTGCAGTCCATCCAGCACACGGGCGAGGCGGACTCCTATGACGGCGGCGGCACTGCCGTCACCATGAACCCGGTAACGTTCGTTGGCACCGAGATCGACAATCGGGTCGACGGCGGCAGCGCGCCGGAACTCTTCCGGCCTCGTATGGCCGCCATCGTCACCGAGACCGGCGAGGTCATTTCGGTCGACTACTACCCGCCGGACTGCTCGCGGGTGAACAACACGATGCCCGCGTCGCCGGACAACGACGCCATGTCCTGCTACCAGTCCTATTGGAGCCAGCCAGGCGCCTCTTACCCCAGCGCTGACTGGTTCAACAAGACCCGTGTGCAGAGTGTCGTCGTCTCCGACGTGACCGGTGCCAAGAACGACACAGCCGGGACGTCCGGGAACCTCGGCTTTTCCGGCTCGCCGGACCAGGTCACCAACTACAGCTACAGCAAGCCCGCCTGGCACCGCGACGACTCGCCGCTGACCGACGACCTGTACCGCACCTGGGACCAGTTCCGCGGTTACCACACCGTCACCGCAACCTCCGGCACCGCACCTGACCCCATCACACAGACCACCACGACCTACCTTCAAGGCATGGACGGGGACTACCTCGCCAGCGGAACCCAGCGCTCCATCCAGGTCCCCGACACGGTCGGCGACAACGTCACCGACAGCAACTGGCTGGCCGGGACCCCGCTCGAGACCGACACTTACACGGCCGCCGGCGGGAGCGTCGACGCGAAGACCGTCACCCCGGCCCCGAGCCTCACACAGACCGACTCGGCGGCGCAGACCGCGTGGACGGACTGGAACTCCACCGACTACACCGGCACACCACCCACCCTGTCCACCCTCCCAGCACTCACGGCCCATCGCATCACTGACAGCACTTCCCGCAGCTACTCCCTACTCAAGAACGGGACCTGGCGCGAGAACCTGCAGCACACCACCTACGACTCTCAAGGGCGCCCCAGCACGGTCGACGCCACAGCGGACGTGGGCGCCGGAGACGCGCAGGAACAGTGCACCACCACCAGCTACGCCACCGCCCCCTCCGGCAACCCGCAGATGCTCATCTACCCGGACCAGACCACCACGGTCACCGGAGCATGCGGAGGCACCAGCCCCACCCTCCTGTCCGCCAAGAAGGTGTACTACGGCGGCGACAGCACCCTGACGAACCTGGGCACCTTCGGGCAACTCGACTCCACTGGCCGTGCGACCGGCAACCAGGTCGCCACGGCCGCCAGTGGCGGCACCCCCACTGCCTGGCGCACCACCACCGCGATCACCTACGACGGCGTCGGCCGCGTCACCCAGGCGCTAGACACCAACGGCAGCGCGACCCACACCACCTACACCCCCGCGGACGGCAGCACGAACCCGACCACGGTCGTCTCCACCAACCCGCAAGGCTGGACCACCACCTCAACCCTGGACCCGCTGCGCGGCGTCGCGACCGAAAACGTGGACGCCAACAAGCGCAAGACGGACATCACCTACGACGCCCTCGGCCGCCGGACGGCGGTTTGGCTGCCAGGCCGCTCACAGGCGAGCCAGAGCGCAGACAAGACGTTCGCCTACTCCATCGACCCCGGCGCCACCGTCACCGTGGGCCCCAACGTCGCCACCACCATCACCGGTGCCCCCAGCGCCGTCACCACCAACACCCTGCGCGAGGGCGGCTCTTACGGGCAGAGCATCACCCTGTACGACGGGATGCTGCAACCCCGCCAGACCCAGACCACCACAGCGGACAACTCCGCCGGACGCCTGATCAGCGACACCTTCTACGACTCCCACGGCTGGCCACTGCGCACCTACGCCCCCTACATCGACACCACCACCGCCCCGTCGACCACCGTCGCCCAGGTCCTGCCCGAGAGCCAGATCCCCTCGGAGACCCTCAACACCTACGACGGCCAGGGCCGCACCCTCAAGAGCACCCTCTACACCATGGGCGCCGCCCAATGGAGCAGCGGCGCCTCCTACCCCGGCGCCGACGAGACGGACACCACCCCGCCCGTCGGTGGTCCCACCACGCAGACCATCACAAACGCGCTCGGCCAGACGACCTCCACGACGGTCCAGAACACCAACCAGGTCGTCAAACTCACGCCCGGCATGGTGATCCCGTCCGGCACCCAGCTCCTGTCCGCCAGCTCCCGCCTGGTCATGCAGAACGACGGCAATCTCGTCCTGTACTCCCTCGCCACCGGCAAGTCCATGTGGGCGAGCAGCACCAGCGGCAACAGCGGCGCCTACGCCGCCTTCGCCACCGATGGGAACCTCCACGTCTACAACACCTCAGGCACCAGCCTGTGGTCCGCAAGCCTGACCGCAGGGGCGGGCACCACCCTGCAGCTGCAGAACGACGACAACCTCGTCCTCTACAACAGCAGTGGCGCGGCGACCTGGTCCAGTAACAGCTGGCACGCGAACCCCGGCGGCAGTAACACCACCAGTTACACCTACACCCCCGTCGGCGAGGTCTCCACTATCCAGGACTCGGCAGGAAACACCTGGAAGTACCAGTACAACCTCCTCGGTCAGAAGATCTCCCAGAGCGACCCCAACACTGGCACCACCACCTTCGACAGTTACGACCCGCTCGGGAACCTGCTCGCCACCACCGACCCGCGGGGCAAGCAGCTCTCCTACATCTACGACTGGGACAACCGCAGGACCGCCGAGTACGACACCACCAACGCGGCACCCGAGTCGACCAGCAGCATGCTTGCGTCCTGGGCCTACGACATCACGCCCAGCACCGCCGACTCTCCCAACCCGAATGCGGCGACCCTGGGCTACCCGACCTCCTCGACCCGCTACGTTCACAACGGGTCGACCACCACCAGCTACACCGAGCAGGTCACCGCCTACAACAGCGCCTACCAGGCCACGGGGACCCGCACCACCATCCCCGCGACCGACGGCTTCCCCGCACCCCCCGGCACCACCCAGGGGACCTCTGGCACCGTCAGCTTCGAAAGCGACGCCACCTACACCCCCGACGTCGGCCTGCTCAACTCCACCAACTACGGAGCTGACGGGGGCCTGCTTCCGGAGACGGTCGGCTATCAGTACGACCTGCAGGGCCTGCTGATGTCCGACGGAGGAACGCTCACCCAGTCCGGCGGCGGCACCATCAATGCCCCCTACGTCGACAACACTATCTACACCCCGCTCGGCCAACTCCAGCAGACCAACTACGGCGTGTACGGCCTCCAATTGGCCACCACGAGCGCATACGACGCGGCCACCGGTCGACTGACCCACAGCACCGTCGGCTGGCAGGCCGCTTCCACCAGCGCCATCGACAGCACCGACTACCGCTACAACCAAGCCGGAGAAATCACCGCAGTCTCCGACGCCCAGTCCAACGGTGGAGCCGTCACCGGCACCGACACACAGTGCTACACCTACGACAGCTTCCAGCGCCTCACCACCGCCTGGACCGACTCCCAAGGCATCAGCAGCGCCGGTGCCGGCGGCACGGGATCCTGCCCCAGCACCAACCCGACAGCCGCCGCCACACTTACCGCGCCCCAGACCAACACCGTAGGCGGCCCAGCCCCCTACTGGCAGGACTACAACTACGACCTGCTCGGCGACCGCACCGGCATGGTTAACCACGACCCCACCGGCAACGCCCTCAACAACACCACCCAGACCATCGCCTACCCCGGCACCAACGCCACCACCAGCGCCGCGCAGCCGAACCAAGCCACCAGCATCACCAGCACCAACCCAAGCCTGGGCACCACCACAACCACCCCCAGCTACACCGACACCAGCGTCAACAGCGCAGGCGTCAACGCAGGCAACACCATGAGCCGCACCATCAGCGGCCCCCTGACCACCGGCTTCACCCTGTCGACCGGCGGAAAACTCTGCCTTGACGACTCCTCCGGCTCCACCACCCCGGAGAACAAGGTCCAGGTCTACACCTGCAACTCCAGCGCTTCCCAGCAGTGGACCTTCGCCCCGGACGGCACCGTCCAGCTCACCGGGAAGGGCGTCTGCCTCGACACCGCCGGTGACGCCACGACCCAGAGCACCAAGGTCGTCATCGACACCTGCGACAAGACCAAGTCCACACAACTCTGGAAGCCCACGCCCAACGGCAACCTCGCCAACCTCGGCACCAGCAACATGTGCCTGGCAGACCCAGCCGCCACCGCCACCATCGGAACCCAACAGATCCTCTGGGCCTGCGGCTCCGGCGGCCAAACCTGGACCACCCCCGGCGCAAGCCAGACCCTAGCCTCACCCCAGACCTTCACCTACGACGCCGAAGGCCGCACCGCCACCGTCACCGACGCAGGCAGCACCGGCGCCCAGACCAGCAGCTACATCTACGACGCCTCCGGCAACCTGCTCGAACAGACCAGCAACGGCACCACCATCCTCTACCTCTTCGGCGGGACCGAGCAGCTCACCAAGATCGGGACCGGCGTCACCGGCCAACGCTTCTACCCCGGACCCGACGGCACCGTCGTCACCCGCACCACCGGCGGCCCCACCCCCGGCGGCACGGTCATCTACCAGACCGGCAACAAGCAGGGCACCGCCACCACCACCATCTCCTCCACCACCAGCACCCCCACCATCACACGCCGCTACTACGACCCCTACGGCAACCCCCGCGGCACCCAACCCACCAACTGGCCCGACAACCACGGCTTCCTCGGCAAACCCACCGACACCAACACCGGCCTCGACCTCCTCGGCGCCCGCAATTACGACCCCTCGATCGGCCGCTTCACCAGCCCCGACCCAGTCTTCGAAGCCGGCGACCCCAACCAGATGGGCGGCTACACATACGCCGCAGACAACCCCGCCACCGGATCAGACCCCACAGGTCTCTTCGACCCGGACGGCCCAGGTGTCGTCGACCCGCTTGCCCCCGACACCGGCAAGACCAACAACTCCAGCGGCAATACGAACAACTCCAGCGGCGATCAAGGCCCAACCAGCGACCAGCGCCAGGTGGCTGCAATCGGCGACACCATCTTCGGCACACTCAGCGACACGATGCGTCAGGAAAACGCCAACGTGGCTGCCGACGCAGTCAGCAACTGGTGGGGCGGCTTCGAAGCCAAATACCTCGACGTGCATCACGACGCTATTCAAGACGTCTACGACGTCCAGGCGGCGGTCGGCATGGCCATGATCACCGACGGTGAAGGAGGCGCAGTAGCCGCTGACGACGTCATGACGATGGGGCGAAGCCTCGCCAGCAAGCTCGCCAAGGCCCTCAGTCGCAGTGACGATGCGGTCCCGGAAGCCACCTCGGCTGCAGGGAAAGCAGCCACGGACGCCGCGGGTGGTGGTACGGCTGCGACATCCGACACGCCAGCCAGTACGACACCCACAGATGCAGCACCAAGCACCCCTGCGAAGGGGAGCAGCAGTGCTGGCCGGGACAGCACCGACTGCGTCGGTTGCAAATGCAGCTTCTCCCCGGACACACCAGTGCTCATGGCAGACGGCGCAACCAAAGCCATCGGAACACTGAAGGTCGGTGATCACGTCGAGTCCGCTGACGCGAAGAATGGCAAAGAGGCGGGAGCACGCACGATCCAGCACATCTGGATCAACCATGACACTGACCTTCTCGACGTCACGATCGACGACGGAACTGATCAACCCTCTGTCATACACACCACCGCGAACCACCCCTTCTGGGATGACACCACGCACACTTGGGTCCGAGCTGACCACCTGAAGGCCGGCCACAAGCTCGCCAGCACCCCAGGCCATCACCCCACCGTCCTCAACACAAAGACCACCCTGGGCGCGGCAAACCGTTGGAACCTGACCATCCAGCAACTCCACACGTACTATGTTGTGGCGGGCGGCGTCCCGATCTTGGTCCACAATGCTTGTGGGCCCGAAGGGGAACACGTTGTCCTTGGCGTCGGAGAGCATTCGGATGCATTGGCCGGAGCCCTGCGAAATGGGGGCGACGCAGGAGCGCATACGTTCAACGACAGTAACTTTGGAGATATCGGAGAAGGCGGGATTCCGGAGTGGATGCATGGCGTGATGCGTGCTGCCGGAAGTCCGGACACCAGGCTGAGCATCACGCTTGATGGGCTCCCCGGCGCAACCCCAGAGGAGGCATTTCAGAATGCCTATATCCGAGGGGTTGGAGCTGGCTTGAAGGGTGCCGTGCAGGGCGGATATGGCACGGCTTGGGAGATGAGTGTCGTTGGCCGAAACGCCTACCTGAATAGTGTGGATAGTGAATTCGGTAGGTCGTGGTCGTCTATTCAGTTCTATTGGAGAGGTGCGCCAGTCGATGTTCAAGAGCCCGACTGGGCTGCCCTGAGAGGTTTGGCAGGTCAGTAGTGTCAGCGTATGAGTCGGACAGGCTGTTTGAGATCTGGAGCTTCAGCCCCTCACATCGCACGATGTTGCTGCGTAGCAACCCGAGTCCGGGTGATGAGGGTGGCACCAGGATCGAGATCTACGTCGGCAATGTGGAAGTAATGTTCCTAAGGCCGAGGATGAAGAGGCTGAAGATTTGGCGGCCTTCTCCCCAGGAGGCGTCCGAGGCAGCTGCGAAGTTCAGCATTGGCGATAAGCTGCAGTCGCTCTATCTAGTTTCGAGTGAGGATTTCCGCGGCTTCATCGTGGGTGGCCGACCTTCTTGGAGGGAAGCCGTGCGGGACTTCGATGATGAGACCTTGTTCGACTTTGGGCAGGAGTGGCCACCGGGCCCGGAAATTACCTGGGGACAGGTTGAGTGAGGATTCCCTGAATACCTGAGCAGTGTCGCTTCAGAGGCCCCACCGGAAACCATTTCGGTGGGGCCTCTGAGGTGTCTGACGGCAGTAGTTGACGGCACGTCAGTGGACGGGCGCTGCGCAAACCGGTGGGTCGTCGCCGTCGTCGGTGTCCGTGCCGATTATTGCGTCCATGCAGGCCAGGGTCGTTTTAGCCTCGGGCGTCCGCTATCGGGCATGATGACGTTTTGTGCTCGTGCGATTCGCGTATCTCGCTGTCTCCCAGGCCTTCGCTGCCCTGCGCCTGCTCCCGATGGGCGACCGCGAGAAGGACGTCGAGATTCTGGCCCTGCGTCACCAGCTCACGGTCCTGCAGCGGCAGCTCGGTGATGAGCGTCCGAGGTTCCGGTCGGAGGATCGGACGTTCCTGGCGGCGCTGCTGTCGGGGCTGCCGCGGCAGACTCTGCGCCGGATCCGGCTGCCGGTCAGCCCGGACACGGGCCTGCGCTGGCACCGTGACCTGATCAGGCACCGACACGCTCGAGCGAGCGCCAGACACAGGCCGGGGCGTCCGCGCACGATCGTCTCGATCCGCCGCCTGGTCCTGCGGCTTGCTCGGGAGAACCCATACTGGGGCTACCGCCGCATCCACGGCGAACTCGCCGTCCTCGGCATCCGGGTGGCACCGTCCACCGTCTGGGAACTCCTCAAGGCCGAAGGCATCGACCCCGCGCCGAACCGCTCAAGCGTCACCTGGCCGGACTTCCTGCGCTCGCCGGCCGAGGCGATCTTGGCGATGGACTTCATCGAGACCGTCACCCTCACCGGGCAGCGCCAGTACGTCCTCGCCGCCATCCACCACGGCAGCCGCAGGATCCGGATCCTCGGCACCACCGCCCACCCGACCCATACTTGGGTCACGCAGGTGGTGCGGAACCTGCTCATGGACCTGGAGGACGCCGGCCAGGTCGCCACAGTGCGGTTCCTGATCCGAGACCGCGACGCCAAGTACCCCACCTTGATGGACCAGATCCTGCAGAGTTCGGGCATCGCGTCTGTACTGACGGGCGTGCAGGTTCCGCGCATGAACGCGGTCATGGAACGCTGGGTCAGGACGCTCAGGACTGAACTCTTGGACCGCACTCTCATTTGGAACGAGGCTCACCTGCGTCGAGTTGTACGGGTCTACGAGCGGCACTACAACGAGCATCGCTCCCACCGGTCCTTGGTTGGCGCCGCACCCTTGAGGGCCCTCCCAGCACGGCTCGAACCGCATCAGATCGAACGCCTGGACATACGCCGGCTCGATCGACTCGGCGGAGTCCTCCACGAGTACCGGCACGCCGCTTGACCTGCACGGACAGGGATTTCGGCACACCCACGATCTTGGTGGCTAATCCA
>NZ_QKYN01000016.1 GCF_003258295.1 Streptacidiphilus pinicola
GGCCGGGGGCGTGCGCGGGGGCGTGCGACGGGCGTCCGGGCGGGTGATCAGGACGTCGCCGTCGGCGGTCTCCGCGGCCGGGGCGTACCCCATGGTGCGCAGCTGGCCCAGCACCGTCGCCGGATCGGCCTGCGCCGCCAGCACGGTGGGGGCGAGGCGGCGCAGCCGCAGCTGCGCGGCGCGGCGGTCGGCGAGCAACTCGTCCAGCAGGGCGTCGTCGTCGCAGCGCAGGTAGGCCGAGGCCGCGCCGACGCGCAGCCGCCCGTGGCGGCGGGCCACGTCGTCGACGAGGTAGGTGAGCGGCTGCGGCACCGGCGTGCTCGAGTGCTCGGCGAGGAAGGCGTGCAGCTCGGACGCGCTGCGGCCCGCGTCGAGCGCGCGGCGTACGGAGTCGGGGGTGAACCGGTAGACGGTCGCGCCGCCCTTGGACTCCACGTCCGCGGCGACCGCGAGGGTCTGCGCCAGCGGGGTGCGCAGCGGTCCGGGGGCGATCGCGGTGAGGTCGGGCTGCAGGATGACCTGGTCCAGCGGCTCCGGCAGCAGCGGCGTGAGCCGCGCCAGCGCTGACTCCTCGTCATCGTCAAGCAGCGGCACGGCGAAGCGGGCCGGTGCGCCCCGGCCGGTCAGGCCGAGGTCCTCGGCCTCCGCCACGGTCCAGGCGACCAGTTGGTCGCGCAGCTCGCCGCCGCGCAGCGGGAGCTGCCAGGCGATCCGGGCGGTCACCGCGGAGGGGTCACCGGCAGTGCCGGGCGGCAGCGCCGCGAGCAGGCCGAGCACGTCCCGGCGCAGCTCCGGGGCGAGGGCCCGGTCCAGGCCGCTGCCGAGCGGGGCCAGCACCTTGTCCTTGGTGTCCCGGCTGCCGACCAGGGCCGCGACCCGGGTGGCGGCGAGCCAGGTGCGGGCCAGCAGCACCCAGCGCTCCGCGACGGGCCGCCTCAGCCACTCGTCGTAGGCGGGGGTGGGCGCCCAGCGCTCCTCCACCTCGCCGTCCGGGGCCACCAGGCCGGCGCCGTAGGCGAGTTCGACCCAGAAGGCGGTGGCCGGCTCCGGCAGGTCCAGGGCCTGCGCCGTGCGGCGCAGCTCGCGGACGCCGAGGCCTCCGGCTCGCAGGACGGCAGGTGACTCGGTGCTCCACAGGTCCACCGCCTCCTCGACGGTCCGGACCGCCGTGAAGGCCTGCGCGGCGGCCGCGTGGTCGGCCTGGTCCGGTGGCACACTCCGGGCCGCCGTCACCTGCGGTGCCACCGGCTCGATCTGACGGTGGGCCAGGCCGCCGCGCAGGTGCAGCGCGACCTCGCGCGGCAGTACGACCGCGTCCCGGCCCGCGGGCAGCAGCAGCCCGCAGGCCTGCAGCCACTCGACGGGCGTGTGGGCGTCCGCCGCCCGGACCGCGCGCGGCGGGGACGCGCCGAACGGCGGTCCCCAGGTCAGCTTGGACAGCACGCCGCGCGCGCCCTCCGGAGCCTGTGCGAGCAGCGCGTCCGCGCGCTTGCGGTCCGCGAACAGGGCGCTGAGCGCGGCCAGCGCGCTCACCTGATCGTGGGTGCTGGGCAGGCCCACGTCCGCCAGGATCTCCTGCAGCCGGGCGGGGGAGAGCCCGGCGCCGGCCTCCGCGTAGCCGGGGCCGAGTCCGGTCGGCCCGGTCTGCCCGCCGCTCGGCGCGATCACGTCGCGCACGGTGCGGACCAGCCGTAGCCGTTCCGGTTCGCCCCAGGCCAGCGCGGCGTCGCGCAGCGCCGCCACGGCGGGTCCGAACGCGGCCTCGACGTCCGGGTCCTGGTCCGCGCCCAGCAGTGCGCGCAGCTCCTGCGGGGTGCACGGGTCCGCGGCCACGGCCAGGGCTTCCGCGACCTGCAGGGTGAACTTGTCCAGCCGCTCCAGCGCACGGATGACGCTGGCCCGCGTGGCGCTGCGGGTCGCCAGCTGGGTCAGGTCGGCCGGCACCGGGTGCACCAGATCGGGCCGCGCGCGCAGCAGCGCGGCGAGCGCGGCGTCGTCCCGCCCGCGCAGGTCCTCGGCGAGGGTGCGGGGCAGCGTCCGGACGCCGTCGTACGACTCCTCGGTTCTCCCGGTGCTCATCCGACTCAGGTTACTTGCTGCGCTCCGGCGCGGCTCCCGTCGCGGGCGGACGGCCCAGCGGTGGCGCGGGCGTCGGCGCAGACGCGGTAGGGAGGCGGAAAGGCGGCGGGGAGTACCGGTCGGCTTCTCCGGGTAAGGCCGTGACGTCCGCACGACGCACCCTAAGCTGACGCCGGCGGTGGTTGTGGGGAGGGCGGAAAGCGCGATGGGCATCGAGAGCGAACAGCTGGTCTACGACTACCTGAGCCGGGTCGGCGACCTCGCCGGCCAGGCGCCGGGCCTCACCGCGGCGGATCGTGCCCGCCTGGTGAACGAGCTGAGGCAGTCCATCGACTCCCAGCGGGCCTCGTCCTCGTCCTCCTCGGTCCGCGCCGAGGTGGGCTCCGTCCGCAAGATCCTCGCCGGGCTCGGCACCCCGGAGCAGGTGGTCCGCCGCGCCGCCGGGGGCGGGTCGTCGGTCGCCTCCGGCCCGGCGGTCCCGGCGACTGCGAGCCCGTCCCCGTCGTACGGTTCCGCCCCCGCCGGGGCGAGCATGCGGCCGTCCATCCCGTCGCAGGCGGGCGCGCCGACGCTCGAGGGCCGGGCGGAGTTCGTCCGCGCGGACGCGGGCAGTGTCCCGGCGACGGGCGCGCAGTGGTGGACCTTCGAGTCCGGCGGCGCCGGCTTCCCCGGCGCGGGCGTCCGGATGGTGCAGCCGCCCGGCTGGTCCGGCTCCTTCGAGGGCGACTTCATGCACCCCGAGGCCACGGCGACCGTCGATCCGATCACCGGCCTGCCGACCGCGCAGCCGGGTGCGGCGCAGGCGCCGGGCGCGGCGGGCGCGGTGGACGCCGATGCGCTGGGTGAGGCGGAGCCGGCGGGGACGGCCGGCCTGCTGCGCCGCCTGCTCGGCGGCGGTGCGGGCGGGGGTGTCTCCGTCTCCCGCCCGTCGATCCCGTTCGTCGAGGCGCTGGCCACGCTCGTGCTGGCCGCCGCCGCGGTGACGGGCTTCTGGTACGTGGCCGTCCTCGGCTGGCTCTTCGCTTACGCCGGCCGCAGGTTCGGGCACCGCGCGGGGCGCTTCGCCGCGCTGTGGATCCCCGGCCTGATGGCCGCGGCCTGCGGCTTCTGGCTCTACAGCCGCACCGGCCACACGCCGGGCCACCCGGGCTTGACGGGCAGCCAGCTGTCGGCGGCGACCCACAACGCCTTCTCCTTCTGGCTCCGCGCCTCGGCCGGCCTCTCGGCCGCGTTCCTCGCCTTCCGGATAACCCGTCGCTGAGTCGGCGCCTCGCCCGGCCCCCGTGCCTGACGGCACGGGCCCCGGCCTCGGGCGTTCGGCGCCGTGTCCTAGGCGCCGTCGCGTACCGCCGTGGTGAACCGCAGGTTGGTCTCGCTGCGGAGGATGCCGTCCGGGTCGCGGAGCTCGTTCAGGGCGGTCAGGGCCGCGGTCTTCGCGGCGTCGCGGCGGTCGGCGGGGATCTTCTCCAGCCACGCGCGGCGGCCGGTGGACCATTGGGCGCGCCACCAGTCCTCGCCGCTCTCGACCACGTGGACGGTGGCCTCCTCCACCGTCCGCACCTCGGTGTAGCCGCAGGTGTGGAAGAGGTCCGCGATCGACTCGACGGTGTCGAACGCCGCGTGTCCGCCGCGCGCACCCTGTCGGGGCGAGGACGCGGGCAGCGGGTCGTCGAGGAAGGCGAGCGCGGCGTCGAGGGGACGCGTCCAGCGGGGGTCGGAGAGCCGGCCCCAGCTGGACATCGCGAAGCGGCCGCCGGGGACGAGGATGTGGTGGGCGGCCCGCAGGACGGCCGCCGGGTCGGGGGTGATGAACATCATCAGTCCAGCCAGCACCGCCTCGAAGGAGCCGACGGGGAAGCCGGGGTCCTCCGCGTCGCCGACCCGGGCTGTGACGTTGCGCAGGCCGTGCGCCGCGATGTCGGCGGCTGTCGCGTGGGCCATGCCGGGGGAGAGGTCGAGGCCCGCGACGTAGCCGTCGGGGCCGACGGCGTTGGCCGCGGCGAACAGCACGGCGCCGCGGCCGCAGCCGAGGTCGAGGACGCGGTCGCCGGTGCGCAGACCGGCGAGTTCGACCAGGCGCGCGGCGCTCGCCCGGAAGAACGCGCCGTCCACCGTGCCGTAGGTGTCCGCGACCAGGTCGAAGCCCTCGGCGATGAAGGCCTTGCGTGCAGCCGCCGCGCGCTCACGCTCGCGCCCAGACCGGTGGTCCCGCTGCTCCTGCGTTGTTGTCGTCGGCATGGTGCCATGGTGTTCCCGAGTGACGAGCATCACAAGACTCTTGGCACGTATCGGCCGCTACCCACCCAAGTAGCGCCGAAGTTGAGCCAGGATCAGGTCGGCTCCGAAGTAGCCGATGCCCTGGTACCAGAGCTGGTCGTCCACGGCGTAGGCGCGCCCGGCCTTGACCGCCGACAGGTCCTTCCACGCCTGGCTGTTCAGCACCTCGTCGGTGTGGGCCCTGGCCGGGTCGCCGTAGGTGGCGTAGAAGATCGTGGTGCCGTCGGCCTCACCGAGCTTGTCCGTGGAGGAGATGACGACCTCGGCCGTCTGGGCGTTCTGCGCGGACGGCCGCCCCAACTGCACGTCGGCGAGGAGCACCCCGAGGAAGCTGCGGGTCGCGACGAGGCGCGGCTCCTGGTCCTGGACGAAGCGCACCAGGCTGATCTGCTGCTTGCGCGTCGCCCCGGTCCCGCCCAGCGCGGCGGTGACCTCGCGGACGTGGTCCTGGTAGGCGGAGGTGATCGCGTCCGCGAAGGTCTGCGCGTTCAGGGCCTGCGTGTGCAGCTGGAAGTCCTGCTTCCAGGACGCGCCCGTGGACTCGGTGAGGACGGTCGGGGCGATCGCCGCGAGCTGGTGGTAGCGCGAGCCGTCGACGGCACGGCTGGAGAGGATCAGGTCGGGCTGCAGTTGCAGGATCTCGCCGAGGTCCGGCCCGCCGACGGCGCCGACCTCGGCGACGGGGGAGAGCCAGCCGCTCGGGAAGTAGTCCGGCAGGCCGCCGTCGAGCGCCGCGCGGGCGGCGCCGACGGGG
The DNA here is from genome assembly GCF_003258295.1 of Streptacidiphilus pinicola. Taxonomy (GTDB): domain Bacteria; phylum Actinomycetota; class Actinomycetes; order Streptomycetales; family Streptomycetaceae; genus Streptacidiphilus; species Streptacidiphilus pinicola. The sequence continues at coordinate 5,111 of NZ_QKYN01000016.1, forward strand.
GTGGCGCCGAGAGTGAGCGCGGAGTCCAGCTCCGCTGTGCCCAGCACGACGACCCGGCTGGGCGACGGCGGCACCTGCACCGACCCGGTCGCGGCCTGGACGGTCCGCAAGGGTGTCGGCGAGGCCGAGGCGGAAGCCGCGCCCGACCCCGAGGACGAGGCGCCCGCGGCCACCACTCCGGGGCCGGCGAGCGCCCCTCCGGTGCCGGCCCCTGGGCCGGTGGCCGCGCCGGAGTCGGGCGGCAGGTGGTCGACGCCCTTGCAGGCGTTCAGGGCGACGGAGGCCCCCAGCGCGCCGAGCGCGCCGAGCAGGGCCCTGCGCGAGTAGGCGCCCGGCATCCGGCCTCCCGTGGCTGTCTCCGTGGGTTTTCGGCTCTTTGTCCGGATAGATCCCGATCTGCTTCAGCTCGCAGTATCACCCACGAGCGGCCCGATTAGGGTGAAGGCCATGACGCCGTTGACGCCGCTCCCCCCGCTGGTCCCTCCGCTGGCCGTCGGATTCGACCTCGACATGACGTTGATCGACTCCCGCCCCGGAATCGCCCGCGCCTACGGGATCCTGGCCGAGGAGACCGGCACGGAGATCGACACGGACCTCGTCGTCTCCCGGCTCGGGCCGCCGGTGGAGATCGAGATGGCCAACTGGTTCCCGCCCGAGGACGTCCAGCTCATGTCGGACCGGTACCGCAAGCTCTACGCCGAGTACGGCGTCGCCGGGGTCACCCCACTGCCCGGCGCGCGCGAGGCGCTCGCGGCGGTCCACGCCGCCGGCGGGCGGACGGTCGTGGTGACCGGCAAGTTTACGCCCAACGCCCGGCTCAACCTGGAAGCGCTGGACATGCGTGTCGACGCCCTGCACGGCGACGTCTTCGCCGCGGGCAAGGCGGAGGCGCTGCGGGCCGAGGGCGTGCGCGTCTACGTCGGCGACCACCTGGGCGACGTCGAGGGCGCGCGGGAGGCGGACGCCTTCCCGGTGGCCGTCACGACCGGCCCCTACGACGCGGAGAGCCTGCGCGCGGCCGGCGCCGGGGTGGTCCTGACGGACCTCACCGCGTTCCCGGCCTGGCTGACGGGCTACTTGGCGGCGCCCTGCTGAGCCGACGCGGCGCGTCGCTGCCCGCGCGCGGAGCGGAACAGGCCCACGAGCGCGACGGCGAAGCCGAGCGGCATCACCATGCAGACGAAGTACGCGGGCGTGGGCAGCCGGTGCAGGCCGAGGAAGAGCGGCAGCACCGTCGCGATCGTGGCCACCGCGCCGACGGCGAAGAGGATCGCCCCGATGCGGACCAGCCCGTCGCCCGGCGCGGCCGGGTCGTCTGCCCGAGAGGTGGAGTCAGCGTTCACCCCTCCACGCTAGCCGGTCCGCGCAGGTGCGCGGTGCGCGCGGGGTTAGCCGACCACCGCGGACGGGTATGCACGTCACGCACGGGGACCGTGCGTGCGCGCAGCGGGACCGCTGCGGCGTGACCAGGCTGTTCTGAGGAGGTGCGCCATGTCCCCGATCAGGACGACACGTCGGTCGGCCGTGGCGCTGGTGCCTCCGGCGGAGCAATCGGGTCGATCATTTCGGCGCCGACCTGGAACAATGGCCCGGCGCTAGCTCGCCTGCGGCGCGCAGCGGTCACCACCGGTAGCCGGTGGGGTGCCGCACCCCCGTACGACACACTCCGACTCAACTACCGACGAGGTCTCCCCATGCCTACGGGCAAAGTGAAGTGGTTCAACTCTGAGAAGGGCTTCGGCTTCCTCTCGCGCGACGACGGCGGCGACGTGTTCGTGCACTCCAAGGCGCTGCCGGTCGGAGTGGAGTCGCTCAAGCCCGGCCAGCGGGTGGAGTTCGGCGTGGTCGCCGGCCATCGGGGAGACCAGGCACTGACCGTGACCCTTCTGGACGAGGCCCCGTCCCTCGCGGCGGCCTCCCGCAAGAAGCCGGATGAGCTCGCCGCGATGGTCCAGGACCTCACCACGGTCCTGGAGCAGATCATCCCCGGCCTCCAGAAGGGCCGCTACCCGGACAAGCCGGTCGGCAAGCGCATCGCCACTCTGTTGCACCACGTCGCGGACCAACTCGACGTGTGACCTCAGGGGCGCGGGGAACTGGTTGCGGGAGCACAGAGCCTCGCGCCCCTACCGGCTCACGCAGGGAACGCCAGCAGGTCGTCCGAGACCGGTGGGGTCAGACCCGCTGCCGCCGCGCGGGTGAGGAGGGCGCGGATCGCGGCGTAGCCGGCTTCGCCCAGGTCTTCGGTGAACTCGTTGACGTAGAGGGCGATGTGCCGGTCCGCCACCGAGGGGTCCATCTCCTGGGCGTGGGACATCACGTAGTCGCGCGAGAGCGCGGGCTCCGCCCACGCCGCGCGGACGCTGGCACGGATGGTGTCCGTCAGGGCTGCGAGTCGCTCCGCGCCGAGCGCGCGGCGCGCGATGATCGCGCCGAGCGGGATCGGCAGGCCGGTGGCGGACTCCCAGGCCTCGCCCATGTCGGCGAGGCAGCGCAGGCCGTAGTTCTGGTAGGTGAACCGCGCCTCGTGGATGACCAGGCCCGCGTCGACCTTGCCGTCGCGGACCGCCGGCATGATCTCGTGGAACGGCATCACCACGATGTCGCCGAGGCCGCCGGGGACGGCCTCCGCCGCCCAGAGGCGGAACAGCAGGTAGGCGGTGGAGCGCTCGCTGGGGACGGCGACCGTGCGGCCGCGCAGCGCGGCGGGCTCGGGGGAGGCGTCGGGGCCGACGAGGACCAGCGGGCCGCAGCCGCGGCCCAGCGCGCCGCCGGTGGGGAGCAGGGCGTACTCGTCGAGGACCCACGGCAGCTGCGCGTAGGAGATCTTGAGGATGTCGAGCTCGCCGCGCTCGGCCTGGCCGTTGGTGACGTCGATGTCGGCGAAGGTGACCTCGGGCGGCACCGCCCCCGCGACCAGGCCGCTGGCCCAGGCGTGGAAGACGAAGGTGTCGTTCGGGCAGGGGGAGAAGGCGATGCTGAGTGCGCGGGAGGAAGAAGTCACCCGACCAGTGTCGCGTACCCGATGTGCTCGTGGGCGCGGGCCAGGGCGGCGAGCGCGTCACCGATGCGCCAGGCGGCGCGGTCGCGTGGGCCGACCGCGTTGGAGACGGTGCGCAGCTCCAGCACGGGGAGGCCGTGCGCGGCGGCCGCCTCGGCGACGCCGAAGCCTTCCATGGCCTCGGCCACCGCGCCGGGGTGACGCCGCAGCAGCTCCGCGGCGCGCTCCGCGCTGCCGGTGACGGTGGAGACCGTGAGCACCGGGCCGACGGCGGTCGGGACGCCGGCGGCGCGCAGCCGGCGGGCGGCCGGGTCGACGTGGGCGCAGGCGTGTCGGATCCGGCCGAAGCCCAGTTCGGTGACGTCGGCGAAGCCGTCCGGCGTCTCCGCGCCGAGGTCGGCGGCGACGATCGTCTCGGCGACGACGGCGGAGCCGATCGGCGCGACGGGCGCGAAGCCGCCCGCGATGCCGGAGGAGACCACGAGCCCGTACGGTGCCAGCGCGAGCGCCGTCGCGGTGGCGGCCGCGGCCGCGGCCGGGCCGACGCCACCGACCAGCACGTCCACCGGACCGACGGCGGTCAGGGCGTAGCCGCCGGGCAGCGTGCGGGCGACCTCACAAGCGTGCGGCAGGGCCGCGGACACACCACGCAGCACCGCCGCCGCTTCGGCAGCGACGGCGGTGACGACGAGAACGCGGGACGAGGTCAGCTGGCGACCTTGAGCTGCAGCAGCCACTCGCCGTAGATGGTCTTGCCGTCCTTGTCCGTCTCCTGGATCAGCATCGGACCGGAGTCGGAGGTGGTGGTCTGGCCGGTCTGCGGGTCCTGAGTCGTCAGCACCTGAGCGATCGGCAGCTGACCGGCGTAGGCGTTGGTCTGGTGCTGGACCAGGACGCCGCCGGCGGTGCGGGCCACCCAGCCGTTCTTAGTGACGGGCTGGTCGACGTTGATGCCGAAGTTGCCGTTCAGGCCGGGCACGATCGCGGTCGGGATCTTCTTCGGGTCGCTCAGGGCCGCCTTGATGGCGGCGCCGCACTTGGTCTGGTCGGCCACGCTCAGGGCGTTGCCGCCCTTGTAGCAGTTGTCGAGCGGGGCGATCTGCGTCCAGTGGGAGCCGGCGACCACGGACACCCGGGCGACCGAGGGCGCGTAGTGGGCTGCGATCGGCAGCGTGATACCGAGCGTCGCGGCGCCCACGACGGCGACGGCTCCAAGGGCGGCGACTCCGCGGTTGAGACTCATGGTGCTGAGGCTACCGTCCCGCGTCGATCACGCCACGTCGGGGGCTGCCGTTGCGTGCCGGGGTCGCAGGGTGATCCTGGTCCGGACGGTCCACACCAGGGCCACCAGCATCATCCCCGTGGCCGTGGCCATGCCGACCTCGCCGACCAGCGGCAGCACGATGCCGAGACCGCCGCCGATCACCCAGGTGAGCTGCACCACCGTCTCCGAACGGGCGAATGCCGAGGTCCGGACGGCTTCCGGCACGTCGCGCTGGATCAGCGCGTCCAGGCCGACCTTGCCCATGCACTGGGCGAAGCCCGCGACGAAGGCGAGCAGCACCACCGTGAACGCGCCGTAGAAGAGCGCGGCCGCGAGCGAGGCGGCGAACGCCAGTACGACCATCAACGTGACGAGCGTCTCAGGGCCCTTGGTGCGCAGCCAGGCCCCGACCACCGTGCCCAGGGTGTTGCCGATGCCGAGCGCGGCGGCGACCAGGCCCAACGAGGCCGTCGCCGGCAGTCCGGCGAGCGGATGCTCGCGCACCAGGAAGGCCAGGAAGAAGGTCAGGAAGCCGAACAGCACGCGCAGCGCGCTCTCGGCTCCCAGCGCCAGCACGACGCCCGGCCCGACCGAGCGCAGGCCGACCTTGGTGCCGTCCGCGGGGGTGGCCTCCGCGTGCAGGACCGCGCGTTCCTCGCCCTTGGCCACGTCCACCGTGTGCGGCAGCGCGAAGGCGAGCCCCGCGCCCACGATGTAGATCAGGAACGCGCCGCGCAGTGGCCAGTCCGGTCCGATCAGGTGCAGCAGCCCGCCGATCCCGGCCGCCACGCCGGTCGACAGCAGGCCCGCGAGCGAGACGCGGGAGTTCGCCTTCACCAGCGGCAGTTGCGGGGGTTTCAGCCGGGGCACGACGACGCTGCGGACGACCCCGTACGCCTTCGACGAGACCAGCACACCCAGCGCCAGCGGGTAGATCTGCAGCCCGGCGCCGGCGATCGAGCCCGCCATCATCCAGGCCAGCGCGGCCCGGGCCAGCAGGCTGCCGGCCATCGCGGCCCGGCGTCCGCTGGGGATCTTGTCCAGCATCGGCCCGATGATCGGCGCCAGCAGGATGAAGGGCGCCATGGTGATCAGCAGGTAGAGCGCGACGCGCCCGCGCGCCTCGTGCGTCGGCACCGAGAAGAAGATCGTGGACGCCAGGGCCACCGTGATCATCATGTCGCCGGCCGAGTTCACCGCGTGCAGCTCGATCAGCTTGGCCAGGCCCGACTCGCCCGCCCCCTCGGCGGAGGTGGCCCGCCGGATCCGGCGCCCGGTCGCGTTCGCGACCTTGCCGGTGCGCACCGCGGCAGCGGAGGTGAACCGGTGCACGGCGGACGCCGCGCGCCGGGTCCTGCCCACACCAGCCTCGGCCATATCTCCCATGGTGCACGACGGGAAAGAGATCGTTGGGTACTTGGCACGGTAGTTTCGGCGGGTTCCGCGTCCGCGCGGGACAGGCGGGAGGCCGGTCGGCAAGAATGGGAGTCCGACCGTTACCGCGCGCAGTTCGCCGCGTCGGCGGTGGCGCGGATGATGTGGTTATGGCCGCGAGGATGGTTGGGAGAGAATCAGTCCGTGATGAGTGCTGCGACGACGACGCGAAGCCGTACCCCTGACCGCCTGTGCGCCGAGGCCGTGGAGTTCGCCCTGCACGCGGCAGTCGAGGCCGTCGGCGAGTCCGCGGTCGGCGAGCACCTCGGCATCGACGTGGAGGGCGACCGGGTCGTCACCCACTACTTCGCCACGACCGAGAAGGCCTACCGGGGCTGGCGCTGGGCCGTCACGGTGACCCGCGCCGCGCGCGCCAAGCAGGTCACCCTCGACGAGACGGTGCTGCTGCCCGGTCAGGAGGCGCTGATCGCGCCGGAGTGGGTGCCGTGGAGCGAGCGGCTGCGCCCCGGCGACCTCGGCCCCGGCGACCTGCTGCCCACCGAGGCCGACGACCTGCGCCTGGAGCCGGGCTACTCCGGCGACGACGAGCCCGCGCCGAACTCCGCGCTGGCGGAGGACCGTCTCTCCGGCATCGCCGGCGAGGACGTCGCGATCGAGCCGAGCGGCGAGGCTGTCGCCGTCGCGCCGGAGAACGAGCGGGCGCAGATCGCGTCCGTCGCGGACGAGCTCGGCATGGGCCGTGCCCGGGTCCTGAGCAGACTCGGCCTCAACCTGGCCGCGGACCGCTGGGAGAAGGAGTTCGGCGCGCACTCGCCGATGGCACAGGCGGCTCCGGCGCCGTGCGTCTCCTGCGGCTTCATGGTTCCGCTGGGCGGCTCGCTGAGCCAGGCCTTCGGCGTCTGCTCGAACGAGTTCAGCCCCGCGGACGGCCGGCTCGTCTCGCTGGCCTACGGCTGCGGCGCGCACTCCGAGGCGGCGGTCATGCCCGCCCCGACGGTCCCGGCCGCGCCGGTCCTCGACGAGTTCAGCCTCGAACCGCTCCCGCTCCACCCGGACCGCACCGGCGGCTCCGTCGAGGAGAGCACGCCTGCCGAGGAGCTGGGTCACAGCTGACCTCAGGGGCGCGGCGAACTGCGCGAGCAACCCCCCGAGGCGGATGGCCCTGTCCGCTCGGGAACTCGAGGCCGTGGGTGGCTTGTCGCGCAGTTCCTCGCGCCCCTGGATGGTGCAACTAAACGGTGATCGCCTCCAGCTTGGACCGTAGGTAGTCCGAGGAGTCCACCGCCGGGTAGGCGATCGGGCCGGCCACCGGGGAGACGGTGGTGTGGGGGTCGCACTCGTAGAAGAAGACCAGCGACATCAGGTCCTCCTCCGGGGCGTCGGGGGACGGCGGGAGGACGCGGTGGCGGCCGGACCGCCAGCGGTCGCCGGTCCAGCGGGCCATCAGGTCGCCGATGTTGACGGTGAGGGCGTCCGGGACGAAAGGCGCGTCGACCCAGCCCTCGCCGGGGATGTCGACCTGGAGGCCGCCGAGGCCGGGCTCGCGGTCCAGCAGGGTGACGGTGCCGAAATCCGTGTGGGGGCCGATACGGAACTGGCCGGGTTCCGGGGCGCCGACCACGGAGACGCCGGGGTACCAGTTGATGTTCAGCGTGTAGGTGGGGTGCCCGGTGTGGGCCGTGAAGAACGACACGCCCTGGCCGAGCGCCGCGCCCAGCAGCCGCAGGATCTCGTCCGACAGGGTCCGCATCCGGGCCAGGTAGGACTCGACGGCCGGCTGCAGCGTGGGGGCCTCCGCCGAGGGCCAGCGGTTGGGGCGGAACCAGAAGGCGTCGATCTCGGAGTCGCCGCTCGGGGTCTCCGCGCCGACCGTCCAGGACTCCTTCAGGTCCGGCGGCGTGACCGTGCCCTCCGCGTAGGCGTTGGCCTCCGCGCCCTTGGCCAGCCAGCCGCGACCTCCGACGCGGACGGAGTAACGCCGCTTCGCGGCGAGAGGCAGGGCGAAGAACTCCCGCGCCGCCGCGCGGACCGCGGCGCGCTCCGCCGAGGTGACGCCGTGACCGGTGACCAGCAGGAAGCCCGCCTCCTGCAGCGCGGCGTCGACCGCCGCCGCCGTCGCGGCCCGCTCGGCAGCCGTGCCCGTGAGCCAGGGGCCGAGGTCGATGGTGGGGATCATGCGCCGATGTCCTCGTTCCACAGGTCGGGGTGCTCGCGGATGAACTCCGACATCATCCGTACGCACGCGGGGTCGTCCAGCAGCACGATCCGCACGCCGTGCTCGGCGAGCCAGTCGTGGCCGCCGTGGAAGGTGGCGGCCTCGCCGACGACGACCCGGCCGATGCCGAACTGCCGCACCAGGCCCGAGCAGTACCAGCAGGGGGAGAGCGTCGTCACCATCGTGGTGCGGCCGTAGCCACGCAGGCGGCCCGCCGCGCGGAACGCGGCGGTCTCGGCGTGCATGGAGGGGTCGCCGTCCTGGACGCGCCGGTTGTGGCCGGAGCCCAGCAGTTCGCCGTCGGGACCGAAGAGCGCGGCGCCGATGGGGATGCCGCCCTCGGCGAGGCCGCGCTGGGCCTCGCCGACGGCGACGGAGAGCATCGAGGGGTAGTCGAGGGAGGGCATGTGCTTACGATGCCTCGGCGAGCCCGGTCCGAACCGGCCCCAATGCGGGAACCGCCCGGAGCGCCGCGTAGACCAGACCCGCGATCAGGAACCCGGCCAGGAAGGCGATGTCGCCGATCTGCGGGAGGTGACGGGCGACCAGTCCGGTGTACTCCGTCTGGTTCGAGAAGAGCCACACGCCCAGCCCCGTGCCGACGGCCATGGCGACCGGTCCGGCCCAGTTGCTGAACCGGGGGTCCGCCAGATCCGCCCCGACCGCCGCGTCGTCCTGCCCGCGCCGGTACCACCGGTCCAGGAAGACGACCGCCAGCCACGGGCCGATCCAGTAGGTGATGACGAGCAGGAAGTCGGTGTACTTCGCGCCCGAGTCGTGCAGGCCCGACCAGGCCACCGCGGTGCCGGCGACGCCGAAGACCAGGGCGACGGTGGCCCGCCGTACCGCCGCCGGAAGCCGGATGCCCATCGCGACGAAGGACAGCGCGCCGGAGTAGATGTTCAGCGCGTTCGCGGCGACGCCGCCCACCGCGATCGCCAGCAGCGTGAGGTCCCCGAGCCAGCCGGGCAGCGGGTGGACGAAGGCGGCGGTCGGGGTCAGTCCGGACGGCACGGTGATGGTCACCGAGGCCGCGCCGACGACCTCCAGCAGCACGCAGGACCAGAACACGCCGACGGCGGGCCACAGGCCGACCTGCCATCGCGGCGTCGACGCGGGCAGGTAGCGGGTGTAGTCGGAGCCGTAGGGCGTCCAGCCGGCGGCGTAGCCGAAGGCGGCGCCGGCCGTGAGCAGGAAGGCGCCGGGGAAGGCGTGCGCGCCGTTCGCCGTGGCCAGGTGTGCCTTGGAGAGGATGACGGCCGAGGCGACCAGGAAGACCACCGTCAACGCGGGGAAGGTGTATCTCTCCGCCGTGTGGATGAAGTTGTGGCCGAGGAAGGCGATGGCGATCTGCAGCACGGCGACCAGGAACAGGCAGAGCAGCACCGGCCAGCCCGTCAGCGTGCTGAGCGCGTACGCGGCGCTGACGCTGTTGACGGCGAACCAGCCGATCCCGGCGGTCAGGGCGTTCAGCCCGGCGGGCAGGGCGTTGCCGCGGAACCCGAAGGCGGTGCGGCCGGCGACCATCTGCGGCACGCCGAAGCGGGGGCCGGCCAGGCCGAGGAAGCCGTGTGCGACGGAGCCCAGCGCGGTGCCGAGGACGATGGCCAGGGCGGCCGACCAGAAGTCCAGGCCGAAGACGCCGACGCCGAGCACGCCGACGAAGACGGTGGCGAACTCCATGTTGGGGGAGGTCCAGGTCCACAGCAGGCCCAGTGGGCGGCCGTGGCGTGCGGAGGCGGGAACGGGCTCGGCGCCGGTGGGTTCGACGGCGAGGACGTGGTCGCCGTAGGCGGTGATCCGGTCGGTGGTCATGCCCGGCAGTGTCGGGGCGCCGCGAACGCCTGTAAATGCACGAAACAAAGCATTTACGCCCGCCCCCGCAATCAGTGATCGCGGACCCGTGACGGATACTGAGCGCTATGGCTTACGACGATCTACGGTCCTTCCTCCGAGCGCTGGAGCGCGAGGGCGACCTCAAGCGGATCACGGTGGAGGTGGACCCGTACCTGGAGGTCGGGGAGATCGTCGACCGGGTCCAGAAGGCCAAGGGGCCGGCCCTGCTGTTCGAGAACGTCAAGGGCTCGGCGATGCCGCTGGCCATGAACGTCTTCGGGACCGAGCGCCGGCTCGCCAAGTCGCTGGGCCTGAAGTCCGCCGACGAGATCGGCGAGAAGATCGCCGGGCTGCTGAAGCCCGAGCTGCCGCACGGGTTCACCGGTGTGCGCGAGGCCTTCGGCAAGCTGGCCGGGATGACGCACGTGCCGCCCAAGAAGGTGAAGCCGGGGGAGGCCAAGGTCCAGGAGGTCGTGCTCACCGGCGACGACGTCGACCTGATGCGGCTGCCGGCGCTGTTCACCTGGCCGCAGGACGGCGGGTCGTTCTTCAACCTGGGCCTGACCCACACCAAGGACCCGGACACCGGCATCCGCAACCTCGGGCTGTACCGGCTGCAGCGGCACGACAAGCGCACCATCGGCATGCACTGGCAGATCCACAAGGACAGCCGCAACCACGCCGCGGTCGCCGCCAAGCGCGGCGAGAAGCTGCCCGTCGCCATCGCCTTCGGCTGCCCGCCGGCCGTCACCTACGCCGCCACCGCGCCGCTGCCGGGCGACATCGACGAGTACCTGTTCGCGGGCTTCGTCGGCGGCGAGCGGGTGAGGATGGTCGACTGCAAGACCGTCCCGCTCCAGGTCCCGGCCGACGCCGAGGTGGTGCTGGAGGGCTGGCTGGACCCGGGCGTGATGCTGCCCGAGGGCCCGTTCGGCGACCACACCGGCTTCTACACGCCGCAGGAGCCGTTCCCGGCGCTGACCATCGACTGCGTGACGATGCGCCGCCGCCCGATCCTGCAGTCCATCGTGGTCGGCCGCCCGCCGACGGAGGACGGTCCGCTGGGCAAGTTCACCGAGCGGTTCTTCCTGCCGCTGCTGAAGGTGATCGTCCCGGACATCGTCGACTACGACCTGCCCGAGGCCGGCGGCTTCCACAACTGCGTGATCGTCTCGATCGACAAGAAGTACCCCAAGCACGCGCAGAAGGTCATGCACGCGATCTGGGGCGCGCACATGATGTCGCTGACCAAGCTGATCGTCGTGGTGGACTCGGACTGCGACGTCCACGACTACCACGAGGTGGCCTGGCGGGCGCTCGGCAACGTGGACTACAGCCGCGACCTGTCGGTGGTGGAGGGGCCGGTCGACCATCTCGACCACGCGTCCTACCAGCAGTTCTGGGGCGGCAAGGCGGGTATCGACGCGACCCGCAAGCTCCCCGAGGAGGGGTACACCCGCGACGGCGGCTGGCCCGAGATGGTCCTGTCGGACCCGGCCACCGCCTCGCTCGTCGACCAGCGTTGGAAGGAGTACGGGCTCTCATGACGACGGCTGTCGCCACCCCGGAGATCGGCAGGACGAAGGCGTTTCTGCGGCTGGTGATGATCGAGCACTCGGTCTTCGCGCTGCCCTTCGCCTACATCGCCGCACTGACGGCGATGTTCCTGCAGGACGGGCACGTGCACTGGGTCCAGTTGCTGCTGGTCACCCTGTGCATGGTCGGCCTGCGGACGTTCGCCATGGCCGCGAACCGGATCATCGACCGCGAGATCGACGCGCGGAACCCGCGCACCGCCGGACGCGAGCTGGTCACCGGCGCGGTGTCGCTGCGCACCGCGTACACCGGCTCGGCGGTCGCGCTGGTCGTCTTCCTCACCGCGGCCGCGCTGCTCAACCCGCTCTGCCTGGCGCTGGCGCCGATCGCGGTCATCCCGATGGTCGTCTATCCCTACGGCAAGCGGTTCACCGACTTCCCGCACGCGATCCTGGGCCTCGCGCAGGCCATGGGCCCGGTCGGGGCGTGGCTCGCCGTCACCGGCACCTGGTCCTGGGAGGCCTGCGTGCTGGGTCTGGCCGTCGGCGTCTGGATCGGCGGCTTCGACCTGATCTTCGGCTGCCAGGACGTGATGGCCGACCGCGCCGACGGCGTCCGCTCCGTCCCGGCCCGCTTCGGCGTCGCCAACGCCCTGTACGGCGCCCGGGCCGCGCACGTGGTCACCCTGCTGCTGCTCGGCTGGTACGCGTATCTGACGGTGGCCGGCTGGGCGTTCTGGATGGGTCTCGCGGTGGTGACCGTGGCCTTCGTCTACGAGCACTCCATCGTCCGTCCGGGTGATCTGAGCCGGCTCAACCGCGCCTTCTTCCAGGTGAACGGATTCGTCGGCATCTCGCTGTTCTGCTTCGCCCTGCTGGACCTGGTGCTGCGCGGACTCACCCCCTGACGGAATATCAGAGGCCCTCTCGTTGCTCACCATCCCCACAGGGACGAGCAAGGGGAGGGCCTCTTCGTATGAGCGAGATCGGCACCACAGCGGTCATCGGCACCGGCAACATCGGCGGCACCCTCGGCCGTGCCTTCGCCAGAGCCGGGCACGCCGTCGTCTTCGGCTCCCGCAACCCGGCCGCCTCCGAGGCGGCGGGCGACACCGGGGCGAAGGTCGCGACCCCGGAGGAGGCCGTCGCCGCCGCCGACACGGTCCTGCTGGCCATTCCGGCCGACGACGTCCAGGCCTTCCTGCGTACGCACGCCGACGCGCTCGCGGGCAAGCTCGTCCTCGACGCCACCAACCGCTTTCCGCTGCCGGTCCTGCACAGCGCCGACCTGGTGCGCGCCATGGTGCCGACCGCCCGATACGCCCGCGCCTTCAACAGCCAGGCCTGGGAGACCTTCGCCGACCCGCGCTGGGACGGCGAGCCGGGCCACCTCTTCTACACCGTCTTCGACGCCGCCGACGCCCCCACCGTCGAGGCCCTGATCAGCGCTGTCGGTCTGGTCCCCGCCTTCGCCGGCCTGGGCCGTCCGGATCTGCTGGACGCGGCGCTCTTCCTGATGGTCCCGGCCTACGAGACCCACGGCCGCCGCACCGGCCTCCGGCTCGTGCACGACTGACCCGTTAGGGTCGATGCGTGAAGCGTGAACCGTGGGTCGTCGGTGTGACGGGGGCGTCCGGGACGCCGTATGCGGCGGCGGTGATCCGGGGACTGCTCGGGGCGGGCGAGGCCGTGGACGTGGTGGTCAGCCGCGCGGCCCGGCTGACCCTGATCGACGAGACCGGGATCTCCTTCCGCGACGCGCACTGGCGCGAGGACCTGCGGGAGTGGCTGGAGCGGCCGCTGGACCGCGGCAAGCCCCAGCGGTTCGAGCTGGACGCCGTACGCTACTGGACGGCAGGCGACTTCGCCGCCGGGCCGTCCAGCGGCTCGTACCCCGCCAAGGGGATGATCGTGGTCCCGTGCAGCGCGGCCGCCGTCGCCGGGATCGCGATCGGCCTGAGCAAGGACCTGCTGCAGCGGGCGGCGAGCGTCACTCTCAAGGAGCGCCGCCCGCTGGTGCTCTGTGTGCGGGAGACCCCGCTCAGCGGGGTGACGCTGCGTCAACTGGCCGACCTGGACCAGCAGGGCGCGGTGGTCATCCCCGCCTCCCCGGGCTTCTACGCGGGCTCGGCCAGCGTGCAGCAGCTCGTGGATTTCGTGGCCGGACGTGTGCTCGACGCGGTGGGGGTCGACCACGGTCTCTACCTGCGCTGGGCGGGTGAACTGGGCGGCGGCGCCACCTCGACGTGATGGAGGTCACCTCGTCGGAGTATCTTCTTTGCGAACCGGGGGCTGTGTCGGCTCGGAGATTTGGAATCCGGATACTGTCGGCAGGTTCCCCAACGATTGGAAGGCCAGGTTTTCGACCATGGACGCGGTGGACAGGCAGCTCATCCAGGCGCTGCGCGAGAACGGGCGCGCCTCCTACGCCGAGCTGGGCCGGCTGGTCGGCCTGTCGGGCCCCAGCGTCACCGACCGGATCAACCGCCTCGAACAGGCGGGCGTGATCACCGGTTACCGCGCGACGGTGAACCCGGCCTCGCTCGGGCTCGGCGTCACCGCCCTGATCGGTCTCCAGCTGACCGACGCGGCGGACCACGAGGACGTCGCGCACCGGCTGCGCGACCTGCCCGACATCGAGGACTGCTGGTTCATCGCGGGCGACGACTCCTACATGCTCAAGGCCCGCGTCCCCGACGTGGACGGGCTGGAGTCGATCGTCAAGCGCCTCTCCGGCACCAAGGGCGTCGCCCGCACCCGTACGACGGTCGTCCTCTCCACCAAGTGGGAGAACCGGGCGGTCGAGCTTCCCGAGACCGAGTTCACGGACCCGACGCGAAAGGCGTGACGCCCGCATGGCCCTGGTGACGCTGGACGAACTGCGCGAGGCACAACGACGGATCGCCGGGGTCGCGGTGCGCACACCCCTGCTGCCCTGCCCCTGGGCCGACCGCCCAGAAGGTGTGCTGCGAAGCAGCTCGAACAAGGGGGGTGGTGGGCGAGGGGCCGGCCGGTCACTGCACCTGAAGCCGGAGAACCTGCAGCCGACCGGCGCGTTCAAGCTCCGCGGCGCGTACAACCGCCTGGCCGCGCTGACGCCGGAGGAGCGGGCGCGCGGCGTCGTCGCCCAGTCCAGCGGCAACCACGCCCAGGCGGTCGCCTACGCCGCCCGTGAGCTCGGCATCAAGGCCGTCATCGTCATGCCGGACACCTCACCCGCCGTGAAGGTGGAGAACACCCGCTCCTACGGGGCCGAGGTGATCCTCGTCGACATGACCCAACGGGACGACCTGCCCGCAGAGCTGGTGGAGCGGCACGGCTACGTCTGGGTGCCGCCCTACGACGACCCGTACATCATCGCGGGCCAGGGCACGACCGGCCTGGAGATCTCCGACGACGCGGCCGCCCTCGACCTCGACCTGCAGACCGTCCTGGTCCCGGTCAGCGGCGGCGGTCTGATCAGCGGCGTCGCGACGGCGCTCAAGCTCACCATGCCGGGCGTGCGGGTCATCGGAGTGGAGCCCGCACTGGCCGGCGACGCCGCCGAGAGCTTCCGGGCCGGCGAGCGGCGCGCCTGGGCCCACGCCGACACCTACCGGACCATTGCGGACGGCCTGCGCACCACCTCGCTGGGGGAGCTGCCCTGGGAGCACGTGCAAGCCTACGTGGACGACATCATCACGGTCTCGGAGGAGGAGATCGCCGAGTCGGTGGCCGTGCTGGCCCGCCGCGGCCGCCTCGTCGCCGAGCCCTCGGGCGCGGTCGCCACCGCGGCCTACCTCTTCCACGCCGAGGAACTCCCCGGCAGCCGATTCGCCGCGATCGTCAGCGGCGGCAATCTGGAGCCGAGCCTGCTGGCGAGGCTGCTCGCCCAGTAGGGGCGGTGCACGGTGAGCACCGGGCGGGGGCGTAGGCTCGTGCGGATTGTTCAGGTCGCTGATGGAGGCGGGACTCGGATGGACGCAGGGCTGAAGCGCGAGCTGGAGGCGAAGGTCTACGCCGGGGAGCGGCTCACCCGTGAGGACGGGATCGCCCTCTACGAGACCGACGACCTGGCGTGGCTCGGCGGGCTCGCCCACCACGTGCGGACGCAGAAGAACGGCGACGTCGTCCACTTCAACGTCAACCGTCACCTGAACATGACCAACGTCTGCACCGCCTCCTGCGCGTACTGCTCGTTCCAGCGCAAGCCGGGCGAGAAGGACGCGTACACGATGCGCATCGAGGAGGCGGTCAAGCTCGCCAAGGCGATGGAGACCGACCAGCTCACCGAGCTGCACATCGTCAACGGCCTGCACCCGACGCTGCCCTGGCGGTACTACCCGCGCTCGCTGCGGGCCCTGAAGGAGGCGCTGCCCACCGTCGGGCTCAAGGCCTTCACCGCCACCGAGATCCACCACTTCGAGAAGATCTCCGGCCTGTCCGCCGACGAGATCCTCGACGAGCTGATCGATGCCGGTCTGGAGTCACTGACCGGCGGCGGCGCCGAGATCTTCGACTGGGAGGTCCGCCAGCACATCGTCGACCACGACACCCACTGGGAGGACTGGTCGCGGATCCACCGCCTGGCGCACTCCAAGGGCCTCAAGACGCCCGCCACGATGCTCTACGGACACATCGAGGAGCCGCGGCACCGCGTGGACCACGTGCTGCGGCTGCGTGAGCTGCAGGACGAGACCGGCGGCTTCCAGGTCTTCATCCCGCTGCGCTACCAGCACGACTTCCACGACTCGCGCGACGGCAAGATCCGCAACACGCTGCAGGCGCGCACCACGATGGCGACCGGCGCGGACATGATCCGCACCTTCGCCGTCTCCCGGCTGCTCTTCGACAACGTCCCGCACGTCAAGGTCTTCTGGGTGATGCACGGCCTGGCCGGCGCCCAGCTGATGCTCAACCACGGCGCGGACGACATGGACGGCTCGGTCGTCGAGTACAAGATCACCCATGACGCCGACGGCTTCGGCACGCCCAACAAGCTGACCCGCGACGACCTGCTCGACCTGATCCGTGACGCGGGCTTCCGCCCGGTCGAGCGGAACACCCGCTACGAGATCATCAACGAGTACCCCGGCCCGGACGCCGACCGCCGGGAGACCCCGCAGCCGATGCGGTTCTGACGGGGTCTCGGGGGGACGACCGCGACGGCGTCGGCATGGGGCGCGACCTGCGCTGACGCCGGTGCCGTCAGGTTTTCCACAGCCCTGTGAAGATCGCCTCCGGCGGCGTGCTTCACTTGTTGGGTATTGCCATCCCCGTAGGGAAAGAGAATCCGCGTCGTGAGCACCAAGTCGCACGCCACCCTCCGCTACAGCGCGATGCGGGCCAGCATCTTCCTCGCCTGCTTCCTGATCGCCCTGGTGCTCGCCCGGGTCGGCGTGCTGCCGGTCACGGCCGGCGCGTCCGGGGTCTTCCTGCTGCTGATCATCGCCGGTGTCGTCTCCGCGCCGATCAGCTTCGTCGTGCTGAGCCGCCAGCGGGACGCCATGTCGGAGCAGATCACCGGCGGGCTGGCGCGCCGCAAGGCGGGCAAGCAGACCATGGGCTCCCGCATCGCCGCGCAGAACGCCGCCGAGGACGCCCTCGACGACGCCGTGCGCGCCCAGCAGCAGTAGGACCCGCCGAGGCGCCGCGGGTGAACCGCCGTCCGACCGGGCGCGACGTCGCCGAGCGCGCCGGGGTCTCCCAGGCCACCGTCTCGCTGGTCTTCTCCGGCTCGGCCGCCGCGTCGCACCGCGTCTCCGGGGCCACCCGGGAGCGGGTGCTGGCCGCCGCCGCCGAGCTCGGCTACGCGCCGCAGGCCGCCGGACGCCAACTGCGGCTCGGTCGCACCGGGATGCTGCTGCTCGCCGTCCCGAACATCCTCGGCCCCTTCTTCGCCCGCGTGCTGGCGGGTGCGCAGACCGAGGCCGCCGGGCCCGCCGGGGACGGTGGCCTGTCCGTGGTCGTCTCCTCCGCCTGGGACCACGCCGCCCTGGCCCGCGCCGCGCGCGGCGGCCAGTACGACGGCCTGCTGGTCTGCTCCCCGGACGACCGCCAGCTCGGCGGCGACCTGCCCGACGACGTCCCCGTGGTCTACCTCGACGCCGACCCCTCGCTGAGTGCCGGGCATCCGCGCCGCCGCACCCAGCAGCTCGACGTGGGCGCCGGCATGGCCGCGGCCGTCGGGCACCTGCGTGAGCTCGGTCATCAGCGGCTGGGGCATCTGCGGTCCGTCGAGTCCGCGCACACCTTCCGGGCCCGCCAGGCGGGCTTCGAGGCCGCCGCTGCGGGCGCGGAGGTGGTCGAGGTCGGCGTCTCCGTCAACGGCGGCCTGGACGCCGCCCGTGAGGCCGCACGGACTCTCCTCGGCCCCGCCACGGGCCGTCCCCGGGCCGTCGTCTGCGACGACGACGTGGTGGCCGCCGGCGTCTACCACGTCGCGGCCGAGCTGGGCCTGCGGATCCCGGAGGACCTCTCGGTCGTCGGCATCGACAACATCGTGGCCGCGCCGCTCTTCGCGCCCGCTCTCACCACGGTCGACCTGCCCGGCGAGCGCCTGGGCGCGGCCGGCGTCCGGCTGCTGGCCGGTCTCGGCGCGGGCGCGGACGAGGCGGTTCCCGAACCCGAGCCGCTGCCGACCTACCTCGTGGTGCGCGGATCCACCGGGCGCTGACCTCCGTCGGACGGGGGATAGGCTGAACGTGTGGATCCCAAGACCAGAATGCGCATCGTCACCGGTGCATTGGTGCTGCTCCTGATCGTCGTCGTGATCGGTGCCGCCCTGCACTAGCCGCGTCCTGTTACGCGTGTGGGTGATAACCGTTTGGATCTCTCCTGTTGCCGAGAGTGACGAGCGGGGCGAGGTTGAGCGAGTCCGACCAACCCTTTCTGAGTTAGGGAAGTCACGCTCATGCGTTTCAGTCGCGTCCACTCCGTGATCGCCGGAACCACGCTCGCCGCAGTCCTGGCGGGCAGCTCCCTCTGGGCGACCGCGGAGGCCGCACCCCAGTCCGTCGGCACCACGACCCAGTACGTGGTCCAGCACCATCGTCTCCCCGCGGCCGACCCGTCCACCGCGCTCGGCCTGCTCGGCAAGCTCGGCGCCGTGCAGGACACCATCGCCTCGCTCACCGCGATGGCCAGTGCCAAGCCGGCGCCCAGCGCCGCCGACATCCAGGCGGCCGCCGCCAAGGTCACCTCGGCCATCACCGACCTCAAGAACGCGGCCCCGACGTCGCCGCTGCCGGTCGACGGCAAGCACGCCCGCGGCCTTGTGCCGAACCCGCTGGGCGACGCGCTGACCAAGCTCCAGGGCGACGTCACGGCACTGGTGTCGGCGCTGACCACGGTGCCGCCCGATCTCTCCAAGGTGACGGCGGCCCTGACGGCCATCGTCACCGACCTGCTGGCCGTGGTCACCCAGACCGTCGCGAGCCTGGGCCTCAGCCTGCCGGTGCCGATCCCCGTCGCGCACCACTGACGCGCTGAGCGCAGACATGCCGAAGGGGCGGGCCTCGCGGCCCGCCCCTTCGGCATGTCCGTCCTGCGGGGCGCTGCAGCCCGCGGGTCCTACAGCTTGTCGATCACGTAGTCGACGCAGGCCGTCAGCGCCTCGACGTCGGCCGGGTCGATGGCCGGGAACATCGCGATGCGCAGCTGGTTGCGGCCCAGCTTGCGGTAGGGCTCGGTGTCCACGATGCCGTTGGCACGCAGTGCCTTGGCGACCGCGGCGGCGTCGATCGCGTCGTCGAAGTCGATCGTGCCGATGACCTGCGAGCGCTCGGCCGGGTTGGTGACGAACGGGGTCGCGTAGGACGACTTCTCGGCCCAGTTGTACAGGCGCGAGGAGGCGTCCGCGGTGCGGCCGGTGGTGAACGCCAGGCCGCCGTTGTCGTTCATCCAGTCCAGCTGGTCCGCGAGCAAAAACAGCGTGGAGATCGACGGGGTGTTGTACGTCTGGTCCTTCGACGAGTTGTCGATGGCCGTCGGCAGGTCGAAGAACGGCGGGATGTAGCGGCCGGACGCGGCGACGCGCGCGGCGCGCTCCAGCGCGGCGGGGGAGAACACCGCGATCCACAGGCCGCCCTCGGAGGCGAAGGACTTCTGCGGCGCGAAGTAGTAGACGTCCGACTCGGTGATGTCCACCGGCAGACCGCCGGCCCCGGAGGTCGCGTCCACCAGCACGAGGGCGCCCTCGTCGGCGCCCGCGACGCGGCGGATCGGCATGGCCACACCGGTCGAGGTCTCGTTGTGCGTGAGCGCGTACACGTCCACGCCGGCCTCGGCCTGCGGCAGCGGGTGCGTGCCGGGCTCGGACTTGATCACGGTCGGCTCGGCCAGCCACGGGGCGGCCTTGACGCTTCCCGCGAACTTGGAGGAGAACTCGCCGAAGTTGAGGTGCTGGGACTTGTTCTCGACCAGCCCGAAGGCGGCGATGTCCCAGAAGGCGGTGGAGCCGCCGTTGCCGAGGACGACCTGGTAGCCCTCCGGCAGCGAGAAGAGGCTGCTGATGCCCTCCCGCACCCGCTTGACCAGGTTCTTCACCGGGGCCTGGCGGTGGGAGGTACCGAGCAGAGAGTTCCCGGCCGCGGCAAGCGCGCCGAGCGCCTCCGGCCGCACCTTGGACGGACCTGCGCCGAAACGGCCGTCAGCGGGCCTGATGTCAGCGGGGATCTGGATATCAGCCACGACCGAAGCGTATCGGCTCTGACATGCGTCGAAGCGACAGGTCCGTTGGCTGAGACTCCCCCGGCCTCCGGCCGGGCGCACTTCAGGGGCGCGAGGAACTGCGCGACAAGCCACCCGAAGAGGTGACTGGTTGCTCGGACAGTTCCCCGCGCCCCTGACGGGGTCAGTGCGAGATGGACTGGTAGCCCTCGATCGTGGTGACGCTGCGGGTGCCCGGGCCGATGTAGCGGGCGGACGGGCGCACGAGGCGCCCGGTGCGCTTCTGCTCCAGGATGTGCGCCGACCAGCCCGCCGTGCGGGCGCAGGTGAACATCGAGGTGAACATGTGCGCCGGGACCTCGGCGAAGTCCAGGACGATGGCTGCCCAGAACTCGACGTTGGTGGCCAGCACGCGGTCGGGGCGGCGTGCGTGCAGCTCCTCCAGCGCGGCCTTCTCCAGTGCCGCGGCGACCTCGAAGCGAGGAGCGTCCAGCTCCTGCGCCGTCCGCCGCAGGACCCGCGCCCGCGGGTCCTCCGCTCGGTAGACGCGGTGGCCGAAGCCCATCAGGCGCTCGCCCTTGTCGAGGGCGTTCTTGACGTAGGCGACCGCGTCGCCCGTGCGCTCGATCTCCTCGATCATGCCCAGCACGCGGGACGGCGCACCGCCGTGCAGCGGGCCGGACATCGCGCCGACGGCGCCCGACAGGGCCGCGGCCACGTCCGCGCCGGTGGAGGCGATGACGCGGGCGGTGAACGTGGAGGCGTTCATGCCGTGCTCGGCCGCGGAGGTCCAGTACGCGTCGACGGCCTTGACGTGCTTCGGGTCCGGCTCGCCGCGCCAGCGGATCATGAAGCGCTCGACGATGGTCTCGGCCTTGTCGATCTCGCTCTGCGGGACCATCGGCAGGCCCTGGCCGCGGGCCGACTGGGCCACGTAGGAGAGGGCCATCACCGCGGCGCGGGCGAGGTCGTCACGGGCCTGCTCGGCGCTGATGTCGAGCAGCGGACGCAGACCCCACACCGGGGCGAGCATCGCCAGCGCGGACTGGACGTCGACGCGGATGTCGCCGGAGTGGACCGGGATCGGGAACGGCTCGGCCGGGGGCAGGCCCGGGTTGAACTTGCCGTCGACGAGCAGGCCCCAGGTGTTGCCGAAGGAGACGTGGCCGACCAGTTCCTCGATGTCGACTCCGCGGTACCGGAGGGAGCCGCCCTCCTTGTCGGGTTCGGCGATCTCCGTCTCGAACGCAACGACTCCTTCGAGTCCGGGTACGAAGTCGGACATCAGGCGGCTCCTCTGATCTGCTCGGACCGGTCGGTTCTGGCCGGTCGGATCGGCGGATGGCTTGGTGGTGTGGCCAAGTCGTCTCTTGATTTGTGGTCGCGCGGTTGCGCGGACGGCGGTGCGGTGCGCGTGGCACGCGGTGTCAGCTTCTCAGGCACTGGGTGCACCGCGCCAGATCCCACGTCGGTGATGCCCTGCACACGCGTGGTATTCACCTGCCGTTGCGTCCGGCTTCGTCGACGGAGCCCGGCAACGATACTCACTCGTCCTCGAGGGTGGCCATGGCATCCAGTGCCTGGCTCCCAACCGTCGGTCGGTCGTCGGACGATCTTCGCGGTCCGTTCAGCCCAGCCCTTCGGGCACGCCTGGGATGATGGCGGCGTGCACGCATCGGATGCTCCCCTCGCGCCGGACCACGGGCCAATCGCGCCGCTCGCCCAGACCGACCCCGCGGACATGCGCCGCCAGTACCGGGCCGAGGGCCTGCTGGAGGCGGAACTCGCCGCGGACCCGGTCCAGCAGTTCACCCGCTGGTTCGTCGACGCGCAGCACGCGGGGATCGACGAGCCGAACGCGATGATCGTCTCCACGGTGGACGAGGCCGGCCGGCCCAGCCTGCGCACCGTGCTGCTCAAGGGCTACGACGAGCGCGGCTTCGTGTTCTACACCAACTACGAGAGCCGCAAGGGCCGTGAGATCGCGGGCAACCCGCATGTGGCACTGCTCTTCCCGTGGCACCCGATCGCCCGTCAGGTCATCGTCACCGGCACCGCGACCCGGGTCGGCCGCGACGAGACGGCCGGCTACTTCCGCTCCCGCCCGCACGGCTCCCAGCTCGGCGCCTGGGCCAGCGAGCAGTCCCGAGCGGTCGCCTCCCGCGACGAACTGGAACAGCGCTACTCGGATCTCGCCACCCGCTACCCGGAGGGCGAGGGCGTCCCCGTCCCGCCCTTCTGGGGTGGTTTCCGGGTCTCCCCGACCTCGGTCGAGTTCTGGCAGGGCCGCGAGAACCGGCTCCACGACCGCCTCCGCTACGACACCGACCCCACTGCCCCGACCGGCTGGCGGGTGGAGCGACTCTGCCCCTGAGGCGGCGTCAGTAGACATGCGTCTACCCCGGATGGCGTAATTTCCGTCATCCAGTCGTGTGAATCACTACGCTCAGGGCGGGCAGGGGGTTGATTTGTCACGGCATCTGACCAGCGCACATCACCGTCAGTTGCAACGACGCGGTGTCTAGATCTTGGAGACCTTGTGATGATCCCCTCTGAAAGCGGGTAAATTTCCGCGCGGGTGAGTGGTTTGCTCCTGGTACCTGAGCTCCTTGGCGATGCAGACCATGCGGACCACTGGGACAGGACCGAAGAGGCCTCTACCCGGTCCTTGTTCCGACGAACCCACAAGGGGTCCACATGTCCGCAACTCGTGACACCAAGTCCCGGGCGACGGTAGCCGGTTCCGTCGCAGCCGCGGCTGCTGCCACTGTCCGTCCGGTGCCGGTCAGGCTGGCGAAGCGGGGTGATGCCGCGCACAGCATGATGCTGAGCCGCGTGCTCCCCGACAACGGTGTTTCCCGGCTCGATGTCGCAGGCTTCCAATCCTCGATCTGATGAGGGGCAGAGGCTGTCCTTCCGTAGGTAACACATCATGGCCGAGATGTTGGCTCCTGTGGTCCCTTTTCGACAGTTCGTTCTGAAACTGAACAGTCGGTGCGACCTGTCCTGTGATCACTGCTACGTGTACGAACACGCGGACTCCAGTTGGCGCGGCCTGCCGAAGGTCGCCTCCGACGAGGTGCTCGCGCGGACGGCCGCGAGGATCGCAGAACACGCACGAGGGCACGGGCTCCGACAGGTCAACGTGGTGTTGCACGGCGGGGAGCCTCTGCTGGCCGGTCCGCTGAGACTGCGTCGAGCCGCGCAGGAGCTCCATCGGAACCTGCGCGGTGTGTGCCGGCTCGACCTGCGGATCCACACCAACGGCGTCACCCTCAACGAGCGGTTCCTGACCCTCTTCGACGAGTTCGACATCCGCGTCGGGATCTCTCTCGACGGCGGACGCGAGGCCAACGACCTGCACCGCCGCTATGCGGACGGACGCAGCAGTTACGACCAGGTGCTGCGAGCGGTGAACCTGCTCCGACAGCCCCGCTGGCGCCATCTCTACGCCGGCCTGCTGTGCACGATCGACGTACGCAACGACCCCTGTGCCGTCTACGACGCACTCGTCGCCCTCGAACCACCCCGCATCGACTTCCTGTTGCCGCACGCGACGTGGGACGAACCCCCGCTGCGGCCCGACGGGTCGGGTGACACGCCGTACGCCGACTGGCTGCTGCGGATCCACGAGCGCTGGAGCTCCGCCGGCCGCCCGGTGCCGGTCCGCATGTTCGACTCGATCCACCGCACGCTGCGTGGTGAGAGCAGCCTCATCGAGTCGCTCGGACTCGCGCCCGCCGACCTCGTCGTGGTCGAGACCGACGGGTCGCTCGAGCAGGCCGACTCGCTCAAGACCACCTTCGACGGCGCGGCCGCCACCGGCTTCGACGTGTTCCGCCACGACTTCGACACCGCCGCCCGGCACCCCGGCATGATCGACCGTCAGCAGGGGCTGGCGGGGCTCAGTGCCCAGTGCCGCGCCTGCCCCGTGGTCGAGTCCTGCGGCGGAGGTCTCTACGCCCACCGCTACCGCAGCGCCGAGGGCGGCTTCCATGCCCCCGGCGGCGGCTTCGACAACCCCAGCGTCTTCTGCCCTGATCTACTCGCCCTGATCACCTCGGTCCGCGACAGCGCGGAGACCGCAGGCGAGACAGCGGCCCCGGCTTCCCGCAAGGAGCACCACGTCATGTCTGCCGGTCTGCTGACGGACACCCACTTCGACCGGCTCGCCGCCGGCTACGGCGACGCGAAGGCCGTCGGTGCCCTGTGGGACGCGCAGGTCGAGCTCGCCCGGATGCTGCTCGACCGGATCGCCGAGGCCTGGGCGGCGGCCCCGGAGCCGGACCTTCCCTACGCGGAGGCCTGGGACCTGATCGCGCGGCTGGACGCCGACGCCCCGCAGGCGCTGGAGACCGCCCTCGCGCACCCCTTCACCCGTTCCTGGGCCCTGGACACCCTGCGCCTGCCGGACCTCCCCGGTGCCGTCCGCTTCGGCGGCGTCGCCGAACTCGCCGCGTCCGCCGCGCTGTTCGCCGGGCGGCGGGAGAAGCTGATGCTCCCCGTCCGCGAGGGCGGCGAGGTCCGGCTGCCCGGCCACGGGGTCCTGCGGGAGGTCGGGGGCGCCTCCGTGCTCGTGGTCACGGAACAGGGCCGGTTCACCGTGGAGACGCCGGACGAGCACATCGAGGTGGAACTGCGCCGCCCTGCCGCCGAACCGCGCTGGCGGCCCGTGCGCGAGAGGTCGGGCGGGGAGGCCGACGCGAGCTGGCGGCTGCGCCTGGACGACACCGATCCGCAGCGCCGGGCGCACCACTGGGATCCGGCCGATTCCATGACGGACGGCGAGGCCGACGCCTGGCAGGCCGAGCTCGCGGAGGCGTGGCGGCTGATCGACGCGACGCTGCCGGGTTACGCGCCGGGGCTGCGGGCCGGCCTGCGCACCGTCGTCCCGCTGCGTCCCGCCGACGACGGCACCTATGTGAGCGGCGCCGCCCGGGACGTGTTCGGCACGGTGGGCATCGCCCGGCCCGGTTCGGCGGAGCTGATGGCGCTGCTGCTGATCCACGAGTTCCAGCACGTCAAGCTCGGTGCCGTGTTCGACGTCGAGGACCTCTTCGACCGGAGCGACGCCCGCCGGTTCGAGGTCCCCTGGCGGCCCGATCCCCGCCCCTTCGAGGGCCTGTTCCAGGGCACGTACGCGCATATCGCGGTCGTCGAGTTCTGGCGCTCCCGCTGGCGCGAGACCGGCTCCGCGCAGGCGCGGGACGAGTTCGTCCGCTGGCTCGACCACACCCATCGCGCCGTGCTGGAGCTGGCCGGTTCGGGCATCTTGACGGCTCGCGGCGAGCGCTTCGTCGCGGGGATGCGGGCTACCGTGGAGCCCTGGCTGGGCGAGGCCGCCGAGGCCGCGCGGGCCGTCGTGGGGGGTGCCCGTGGCTGACTGGACGGAGGACGACCTTCAGCTCGGGCTCAAAAGGCTGGGCGTGGAGCCGGGTGGAGTCCTCTTCGTCCAGGCCTCGCTCCGGCGGGTCGGGCCGGTGGTCGGCGGCGCGGCCGCGGTGCTGCGCGCCCTGCGGCTCGCCGTGGGCGACAGCGGCACGCTCGTCGCCTACACCGCGACACCGGAGAACTCCCGGACCTCCCCGCTCTACCGTGCGGCCACCGCAGGCCTGAGTGCCGCCGCGCTCGCCGCGTACCACGAGGCGATGCCCCCCTTCGACCGCCGCAACTCCCCCTGCTCGCCCACGATGGGGCGGCTCAGCGAGGAGCTGCGGCGCACCCCGGGGGCCCTGCGCAGCGCGCATCCGCAGACCTCGTTCGCGGCCCTCGGCCCCGCCGCCGGGGAGATCACCTGGGAGCACCCGCTCGAACAGCACCTGGGCCCGGACTCGCCGTTGGGGCGGCTGTACGGTCTGCGGGCGCAGGCGCTGCTGCTCGGCACCGGTCCGCGCACCTTCACGCCCTTCCACCTGCTCGACTACCAGCGCGCCGACCACCCGCGCAGGCGCTACAGCGCGAGGGTGCTCGACGAGCGCGGACAGGCCGTCTGGCGCCACTTCACCGGGCTGGACTTCGACGACTCCGGCTTCGGCGAGCTCGGCCGCCGGGTCGCCCCCCTCGTGCCCGTCCGCCACGGCCGGGTGGGGTCCGCTACGGCCGCGTTGGTGCCGCTGCGCGCCGCCGTGGACGCGGCCGCCACGCTCCCCTCCCTGGTGTGGGCATAACAACGGTCGCATGATGCAGTGTTGACGCTCCGTCGGCTAGCAGGGTTCCATCGTTCTAACGCACGATGGTGAGGTCGCTGGGGGAGTGGCGCGTGGTCGACCATGGGAGCTGGCCTGAGGACGTTCCACGTCCTTTTTTCTTTCTCAGCTACGCCCATTCCCCGCGAGTTCCGCGTGTGACCAACGGCGGTCCCAAGACCAAGACGCACTGGGAAGAGCAGCTCTTCCACGACCTGTGCGAGGCCGTCGCGGAGATGGCCGGGCTCGACGACGACGAGCCGGCCGGGTTCATGGACACCGGCATGCACCTCGGCGAGGGCTGGTCGGAGCGGATCACCGAGGCGCTGGCCCACTGCCGGGTCTTCGTGCCGCTCTACTCGCCGCGCTACTTCCGCTCCGAGGCCTGCGGCCAGGAGTGGGCCGCGTTCAGCTCCCGCCAGGTGCTGATCAACCGTCCGGGCTCCTCCCAGATCAGCGGGGTGGTCCCGGTGCAGTGGGTCGTCGTCGGGCAGGACGACCTGCCGGACGTCGCCCGTCCGCTGCAGTACGCGCACCGGGACTTCGGCGAGGACTACGTCACCGAGGGCCTGCTGAGCCTCTCCCGGCTGAGCTACTTCCGGGAGCAGTACGAGCTGGCCGTGCTCCGGCTGGCGCAGACGATCGTCCGGGTCGCCCGGCAGACCACCATCACGGTCGGCCGGCGCCGCGACTTCCAGACGCGCGCCAGCGCGTTCCAACCACCGGACCAGCGCCGGCGGTTGCGGATCGCGGTGATGGCCTGCGACGTGCGCAATCTTCCGGTCGGCCGGTCGGCGGACGCCTACGGGATCAGCGCCGTCGACTGGAAGCCGTACCGCGGGGTCGCCGACACCCTGGCGCGGCGTGCGGCCTACGTCGCCCGGCAGTCGGAGTTCCACCCGAGCATCCACGAGTTCGAGGAGGAGGCGCAGTTGCTGCTCCGGGGCGAGGCGCCGGCGGCGCCCGGGGTGCTGCTGCTCGACCGTTGGAGCCTGCTCGACAAGGACCGCCGCGAGCTGCTCAAGCGCTTCGACGCGCAGAACCCGACGTGGGTCGGTGTGCTGGAGCCGTGGCCCGAGGACGACGCGGAGTGCGAGCGCCGCAACGAGGAGCTGCTGCGGCTCGCGGACGAGACCTTGACCCACATGCGGGTGGAACGCCGCCGCCGGCCCGGTGAGCGCGCCAACGGCGCGCTGGCCACGGTGGAGGACTTCGAGGACTCGCTGCCGGGCGCGGCCATGGCCGCCCAGCACGCCTTCGACCTGATCCGCGAAGAGGGCAGGACCCGTCCGCGCGGCCCGCGCAAGCCGAGCCTGCGCACGGATCCACCGGACCGGCCGGCCCCCGGGGACCCGCCGGATCACGGGGACCCGCCCGAACCGTCGGGCGGACCGGGCGAGCCGTCCGGGCCGCCGAAGTTACCGCCCCAGCAAGAGCCACCGTCATCACCGCCGTCAGGTCCGGGGGAGGACTCTCGTGAGTGAGCAGGAGCAGACGTTCGCCGGAATGGCGACCCCCGCGAGGGGTTTTCCGTCTGCCGGACGCAACGGCCGGATCATCACCTTCTACAGCTACAAGGGTGGTACCGGCCGCACCATGGCCCTGGCGAACGCCGCCTGGCTCCTCGCCGCCAACGGCAAGCGGGTGCTGACGGTCGACTGGGACCTGGAGGCGCCGGGGCTGGCGCGGTTCTTCCACCCCTTCCTCGACCAGACCGCGTTGGATGCGAGCACGGGGATCGTGGACCTGATCCACGAGTACCGCGAGCAGGCGCTCGAACGCGAGGACCGCAGCGACGAGTGGCTGGGCCGGATGGTCCGGGTCCGTCCCCACGCGCTCTCCGTCAACTGGCAGGGTTTTCCCGGCGACGGCTGCCTCGACTTCCTCCCGGCCGGTCAGGCCCACAGCGACTACGGCGCCACCGTCGCCAACCTCAACTGGGACGAGTTCTACGAGCACGTCGACGGGGCGCGGTTCTTCCAGACGCTGCGTGAGGAGATGCGCCGCCACTACGACTACGTGCTGATCGACAGCCGGACCGGCCTGTCCGACATCGCCGAGATCTGCACCGTGGAGATGCCCGACGACCTGGTGGTCTGCTTCACCCTGAGCAGCCAGAGCATCGAGGGCGCCTCCGAGATCGCGCGCCGGATCGTCGAGCGCCACTCGGACCGCGGCATCCGCGTGCTCCCGGTGCCGATGCGGGTCGACGACGGGGAGAAGAGCAAGGCGGAGGCCGGCCGCGCGCTGGCCCGCAAGCGGTTCGGACAGCTGCCGCAGCACATGAGCCCCGGTGCCCGGGACCGGTACTGGGACGCGGTGGAGATCCCCTACGTGCGGTTCTACGCCTACGAGGAGATCCTGGCGACCTTCGGCGACCGCTCCGGGCAGCCCGGCAGCCTGCTCTCGGCCTGCGAGCGCCTGGTCGGGCAGATCACCGAGGGCCGGGTCAGCGGACTGCCGCCGATGGAGGAGGACATCCGACTCCACTACCGGGACCGCTTCACCCGTCCGCACCCGGCGGCCCGCGAGGACGTGCTGCTCTCCTACGCCTCCGAGGACCGGATGTGGGCGGAGTGGATCGAGTGGGTCCTCACCCGTGCCGGACTGCGGGTTGTCCCAAGGGAGTTGGGTGCCGCTCCGCGCAGCGACGGGGACCGGCTGCGGGACACGGTCACCCGGACCGTCGCCGTCTGGTCCGCGCCGTACGCACGTGCGGTGCAGGCCCGGGCCGCGCGCGACATCCTGGTCGGCAACCCGTCGGAGGACACCCGTGAGCTGATCCCGGTGCGCGTCGGCGAGACCCGGCCCACCGGCGCCTACAGCAACGCCAACGGCATAGACCTGCAGCGCCTGGACGAGTCCGGCGCCATCACCGCGCTGCTGCGCGCGGTCGGGCGCGGTGACACGCCGCCGCCGGAGGCGGTGCCCGGCGAGGGCCCGCGTTATCCGGGGCTGCGCCCGGCCATCTGGAACCTGCGGCTGCGCAACCCGTCCTTCACCGGCCGCAGCAGCGTGCTGGACCGGCTCCGTGACCAACTGCGGGACAAGCAGCGCGACCGGCGCTCGACCGTGGTGCTGCCCACCCCGCAGACCCTGTACGGGCTCGGCGGTGTCGGCAAGACGCAGGTGGCGCTCGAGTACGCCTACCGGTTCATCGCCGACTACGACCTGATCTGGTGGATCGAGGCCGAGCAGCCCGAGCAGGTCGCCACGTCGCTCGTCGAGTTGGGCCGGCGCCTGGAACTGCGGATCAGCGAGAACGCGGCCGAGACCGCGGAGCTCGTCAAGGAGACGCTGCGCTCCGGCAACCACCCCAAGGCCAGGCGCTGGCTGCTGATCTTCGACAACGCCGACGACCCGGCGACGATCGTCCGCTTCTTCCCGGGCGGCCCGGGCGACGTGCTGGTGACCTCGCGCAACCAGGCGTGGTCCGGCCACGCCGAGGCGCTGGAGGTCGACGTCTTCCAGCGCGAGGAGTCGGTCGACCACCTGGTCCGCCGGGCCCCGGCGCTGACGCGTCAGGAGGCGGCGCTGGTCGCCGAGGCGGTCGGCGACCTGCCGCTGGCCGTCGAGATCGCCGCCGCCTGGCTGGAGACCACCGGCGTGCCCGTCGCGGACTATGTCGAGGAGTTGCAGAGCCAGCCGGACAAGGCGCTCGGCGGAGCCACGCCCGACGACTATCCCGACAGCTTCGGTCGCGCCTGGCAGGTCTCCATCGAGCGCCTGCGCCGACAGATGCCGGCGGCGGTCCGACTGCTCCAGCTGTCGGCGTTCTTCTCGCCCGACTCGATCGCGATCAGCATCTTCTACAGCGACCAGATGATGAACGCGCTGCTCCCGTACGACGTCGAGCTGCGCGACAAGAACATGATGGGCCGGGTGATCCGGGCCATCGGCCGGTACGCGCTGGCCAAGGTCGACAACAGCAGCCGCACCTTCCAGGTGCACCGGATGGTGCAGGCCGTCATAAGGTCCGGTCTGAGCGCGGAGGAGCAGGAGGAGCTGGTCCACGAGGTCCACCGGATCCTGGTCGGCGCCCGACCCGACATCGGCGACACCGACGACCCGGAGAACTGGCCCCGTTTCGAACTGATCTGGCCGCACCTGGGCCCCTCCGCCGCGGAGACCTGCGACGAGGCCGACACCCGGCAGTTGCTGATCGACCGCGTCCGGTACCTGTGGAAGCGCGGCGACCTGGACCGGGCCGACGAACTCGGCCGGCGTCTGAACGTCGCCTGGACCGAGAAGCTGGGCGAGGACGACCGGCAGACCCTGCAGCTGCGGTTCCAGCTCGCCAGTGTGTTCCGCTCCAAGGGTCTGGTCGCCGAGTGTCTGGAGCTGGACGAGGACACCCTGGCGCGGCAGCGCCGGGTGCTGCACGACGACCACCCGCAGACCCTGCAGACGGCAGGCTCGCTGGCCGCCGACCGGCGTGCGCTGGGCCGCTACCGCGACGCGCTCCAGCTCGACCAGGAGACCTACCAGCAGATGAAGGAGGTGCTCGGCGAGGACGACCCGTCGACGCTGCGCATCGCCAACAACCTGGCCATCGACTACCGCTGCACCGGCGACTACGAGGCCGCCCGGGTGCTGGACGAGGAGGTCTACACGATCCGTGTCGAGGTGCTCGGTCCGCTGCACCCGCACACCCTCACCTCGAAGGCCGCCCTCGCCGAGGACCTGCGCGCGCTCGGCGACTACAAGGGGTCGGTGAGCCTGCTCAACGAGTTCCGCGACGAGTACACCATCCCCGTCCCGGACCTGCCCTCGCTGCGGTACGCCAAGTCGCTCGCGGTCGCCCTGCGCAAGGTCGGCCAGCAGGCGGAGGCGAAGCGGCTCACCACGGAGACGTACAACCGGTACCTGGAGCGGTACGACCAGAACAACCCGGACGCGCTCTCCTGCGCGCTGAACCTGGCGGCCGAGTACTCGGCGTCCGGGGACAAGGAGGCGGCGACCGAGACCGCGAAGGAGATCTACGACCGGTTCCTGTCCACGCTCGGCGAGAGCCACCCGTCGACGCTCATCTGCGCGAACAACCTGAGCATCTACCAGCGCGACAGCGGACGGGTGGAGGAGGCGCTGGCGCTCGGGCAGCGGACCCTGCACCTGCTGCAGCAGACGCTCGGGGACGACCACCCCTACACCCTCACCGCCATGATCAACCTGTCCAACTCCCTCGGCGACAGCGGGGAGCTGGCCATGTCGGAGTCGCTCGGGAGGGCCGCGAAGGAGGGGCTGGCGCAGCGCTACGGCGTCAAGCACCCGGACTCGGTCGTCGCCCAGGTCAACCTGGCGATCACCATCCGGGACCAGGGACGCCGGCCGGAGGCACAGGAGCTGCGGGCGCAGGCCCTGGAGGAGCTGATCAGGCAGCTGGGGGACGACCACCAGGCGGTGCAGAGCGCCCGGGCCTGGCGCCGGCTCGGGCGGGACCTGGAACTGCTGCCGCTCTGAGAACGCCGGCGCTCACGGGCGGGTGGCCGGAACGGGATCTGTCCCGTTCCGGCCCCCGTCCTCACCCGGCGGCGTCCGGTTCCTCACCCGGGTCCTGCGAGGCCCACTGCAGCACCTCCGGCATCACCCGCATCGCGCCGAAGTGACCCTCGGCGCGGCGGATGTCGACGCGCGAGTGCGGGATCCGCTCGGCCAGCCAGACGGTGTGCTCCACGGGCGAGAAGACGTCGTCGGCGCCGTGCCAGAGCAGCACCTCGCCGGGGATCGTGGTGACGTCGAAGCCCCAGGCCTGCCGGAAGGCGAGCGCGTCGTCGATCCAGCCGCCGCTGTCACGGCGCAGCGCCTCGCGGTAGTTGGTGCGCAGCAGGCTGGTCATGGTGCCGCTGGCGAGGATCCACCGGTCCGCTGCCGGGAGCTCGCCACGGAGCTGCTCCAGCAGCCGCTGCGGATCCTCGCGGATGTCGCGCGAACGGATGCGCAGGGTGGTGGAGAGCCGACGGCTCTGGTCGTCCTGGTACTCCCGGCGGTAGCTGTTCCGGTTGCTGGCGGACATGCCCGCCTGCCAGTCCAGGCCCTGGGCGTCCCACGGGGCGAGCGAGACCAGGGCGGCCGTCCGCACCACCCGGTCCGCCAGCAGGGCCGCACAGGCCAGCGCGTGCGGCGAGCCGCCGCTGCGGCCGACCACGGAGAAGCGGTCGAGGCCGAGGTGGTCGGCGATGGTGCGGACGTCGTCCGCGGCGTCGCGGACGCGCCGTCCGGGGAGCCGGTCGGAGTCGCCGTAGCCGGGGCGGTCGAAGGTGATGACGCGTAAGCCCAGCCGCGACAGGAGCGAGCTGCGCGGTGTCTGCCCGAGCCGGCTGCCGGGAGTGCCGTGCAGCAGGAAGACGGGTCTGCCGTCGGGTCTGCCCCAGGTCGCCGCCGCCAGGTTGCGTCCATCGGCTGCCTTGACCTGTAGCTCCATGACCCGGTTCCCCTTCGTCGTCCTGGCAGGGCGGGAGTGCGGACCGCGGCCCCCCGGCTCCGGTGTCGGCTCAGATCCTCCGGTCGCTGCGGGCGCGCCAGACGGCCTGTTCCTTGGCGAGTGTCGACTCCGCCTCGCGGGCGAGCCGGGACCAGAGTTCCTCCGCGCCCGGTTCGGCCGGGTCGAGGCGGGAGAGGCGGTTCTCGATCTGTTCCAGCTCCTTGGCGGCGACGCGGTAGGCCGCGGCGAGCGGGCGGAACTGCTTGAGCTGGGTCCACGCGGTGATCGCGGCGCCGATGGTGGCGAAGGTGCCGAGCGCGTGGAGGTGGAGGGCGCCGAAGATCTGCAGCAGGGCGAGGGCCAGGCCGAAGCAGATCGCGGCCAGGGTCGCCAGGGACCACACGGTGCTCTTGTTGTCGTAGGCGTCCGCCTTGCCCACGTACCAGACGCGCTGCGCGCGGACCCGCTCGCGCAGGTAGACCTCGCGGCGGACGGCGAGGCCCTGGCCGCGCAGGTGGGTCATCTCGGCGGTGATCGCCGGCTGGGCCTCCGCGTCGATGACGCCGAGACCACGGTAGATCTCGAAGATCTCGCTGATCTCGTCCAGGAACTGCTCGTCCGCCTCCGGCGCGTAGGCCTCGCCGTCGAAGGGGCGGGACCGGATCGAGTAGCGCCAGACCAGGCCCTTGATCGCCTCGGCGGCCGCGCGGCTCTCGAACCAGAGCGTCTGCGGGTGTTTGGCCCGCAGCCGGCTCCAGTAGTAGAAGGCGGCCAGGAACGCCAGCAGCGATAAGGCGGGGGACAGGTCCAGCCCGCCGGCGTGCCAGTCGGCGATGCCGAGCGCGGACGCCGCGAAGAGCGCGAGGATCTGCCCGCCGTACCAACGTGTGGCCCGTTGCTGTTCGTTGACCGCGACCTGATCGATGGTCGGGTACGGCTCCGGGATCAGTCCGTCCTCGCGGAAGTCCCGAGCGGAGTTCAAGACCATGACCGACTGCCCCCTCGCGCGCTCGCCGCCCTGAATAAGTGTCAACCTGCCCACCGTCCGTGCACAGCACACGTATTCGCCCAATCGGCGAGCGGAGGGCGGCGGTCCGCCTCTGCGGGTGACAGCAGGGATGACGGGGCGTCAGAAGGTGTAGAAGATGCGGTCCTTGTGCTCGGCCATCAGCTTCGCGTTCCAGTCGAGACCGCCGTCGACGTTGCCGGAACGGAACAGCGGCGGGGTGACCCCGGCCGCGGCCAGCTTGCCGACCGCCACCGCGACGACCGCCTGCATCAGCGCCACGGTGGTGATCGTCGAGACCGGACCGAAGGTGGTCTCCGCGCCCTCGGCGGTGAGCTCGCCGTCGCCGACCGCGATCTTGCTGTCCAGGACGAGGTCGCAGACGTCCTTGAGGTACAGCCCGTCCGGGTGCTGCGAGGTCACCTGGGCGGGGTAGGCGAGGGAGGTCACGCCGATCACCGTCAGCCCGCGCTCGCGGGCGTGGCGGGCCAGCTCGACCGGCATCACCTGGCGGCCGGAGAGCGAGATCACGAAGAGCAGGTCGCCCGCGCGGGCCGGGCCCGCGTCCAGCGTCGCGGTCGCCAGCCCCGGCACCCGCTCCAGCGCGCTGCCCAGGTGGGCCGGGACCACGTCCACCCCGATCACGCCCGGGACGGTCAGCAGGTTCATCAGCACCAGGCCGCCGGCCCGGTAGACCACGTCCTGCGCCGGGAGGGAGGAGTGCCCCGCGCCGAAGGTGAAGATCCGCCCACCCTCCCGGACGGTCCGGGCGAGCGTCTCGGCCGCCGCCTCGATCCCTGCGGACTCCTCCTCCTTGATCCGCTGGAGGTGGGTGACGGCGGCGTCCAGGTACTGACCGGCGAGATCGCTCATCGGGTCTTCGGCTCCCCTGAGTGGCGGCTGACTAGCACATCGGTGACTGGCACGGTGCTGGGTCGCCGGTGCCGCTGTCAACATGGCACCCCGCCCCTTTCGCCGGGCCATCCTGGTTGTCGGCGCGATGCGTAAGAATTGAGGGGCAACCGGGAGCGCGACCGGAGCACACCCGAGGAACGGAGCCCGCGGTCCGATGTCAGGCCACCTGATCGACACCACCGAGATGTACCTCCGGACGATCTTCGAGCTGGAGGAAGAGGGCATCGTCCCCATGCGCGCGCGCATCGCGGAGCGCCTGGAGCAGAGCGGGCCCACGGTCAGCCAGACCGTGGCCCGGATGGAGCGCGACGGCCTCCTCACCGTCGCCGACGACCGCCACCTGGAGCTGACCGCCGAGGGCCGCAAGCTCGCAACTCGCGTCATGCGCAAGCACCGCATCGCCGAGTGCCTGCTGGTCGACGTGATCGGCCTGGAGTGGGAGCAGGTCCATGCCGAGGCGTGCCGCTGGGAGCACGTGATCAGCGAGGCGGTGGAGCGCCGCGTCCTGGAGCTGCTGCGCCACCCCACGCAGTCGCCGTACGGCAACCCGATCCCGGGCCTGGAGGAGCTGGGCGAGGCCCCGGCCGACGAGGCGGAGTCCCTGGTCGCCCTCGACGAGCTGGCCTCCGGCGAGGAAGGCCGCAGCGTCGTGGTGCGCCGCATCGGCGAGCCGATCCAGACGGACGCGCAGCTGATGTACACCCTGCGGCGGGCCGGCGTGCAGCCGGGCGCGGTGGTGAACGTGACCCAGTCCACCGGCGGCGTCCTCGTCGGCAGCGGCGGCGAGGACGCCGCCGGTGGACTG
>NZ_QKYN01000127.1 GCF_003258295.1 Streptacidiphilus pinicola
TCGTCGACAACACCCCCGGGGTGTCGCACACCGTGGTGGTCTCCGCTGACGGTCTGCTGCTCGCGATGTCCGAGGGCTTCCCCCGGGACCGGGCGGACCAGCTCGCGGCGGTGGCCTCCGGCCTCACCTCGCTGACCCAGGGCGCGTCCCGGATCTTCGAGGGCGGCAAGGTCTCGCAGACCGTGGTGGAGATGGAGCGCGGCTTCCTCTTCCTCATGGCCGTCTCCGACGGCTCCTCCCTCGCCGTGCTCGCCTCTCCGGACAGCGACATCGGCCTGGTGGGCTACGAGATGGCGCTGCTCGTGGACCGCGCCGGCACGGTGCTGACCCCGGCGCTCCGCGCCGAACTCCAAGGCAGCCTGCTGCACTGACGTGGTGTCGGTTCCGTGAAGGACCGATGAGAGATAGACCACCTCGGCCCGTGAATCCCGACCCGGTCGGTTCTCACGGGCCGTGGGCCCCGTACACTCCGGTGCCACTCCTGCCCGAGGCTTCGGCCCCGGGGAGGACGACCCTCAGGCACCACGAGCAGCACCCCGCAGCACGCCAGGCCCGCAACACGCAGGACCCGCCTCGCCGCGGAAAGCACGACGGCCGCTGCAGCGCACTAGGAGGACCGATGACGACACCGCACGGAGGCCACGGCGGCGCACGCCAGCCGCTGGTGCGCCCGTATGCGATGACGGGCGGCCGGACTCGTCCGCGCTACCAGCTCGCCATCGAGGCGCTGGTGACGAGCACGCCACAGGCCTACCGTTCCGGCACCCTGCTGCCGGAGCACGCGCGGATCGTGAACCTGTGCCGCGAGGTGAAGTCGGTGGCGGAGGTCTCCGCCCTCGTCCCCATGCCGCTGGGTGTCGCCCGCATCCTCGTCGCCGACCTGGCCGAGGCCGGCCTGGTCGCCATCCACCAGCCCGCGGCCGCCTCCGAGACCGGCGGCGCCCCCGACGTCACGCTGCTCGAAAGGGTGCTCAGTGGACTTCGCAAGCTCTAGTCCGGCCATGGCCGCCAGGGCCACCACCTCCGCGAAGATCGTGGTGGCGGGCGGCTTCGGCGTGGGCAAGACCACCCTCGTCGGCGCGGTGTCCGAGATCAACCCGCTGCGCACCGAGGCCGTGATGACCTCGGCCTCGGCCGGGATCGACGACCTGACCCACGTCGGTGGCAAGACCACGACCACGGTCGCCATGGACTTCGGCCGCATCACCCTCGATGCGGATCTGATCCTCTACCTGTTCGGCACGCCGGGCCAGGACCGCTTCTGGTTCATGTGGGACGACCTGGTCCGCGGCGCGATCGGCGCCGTCGTCCTGGTCGACACCCGCCGCCTGGCGGACTGCTTCCCGGCCATCGACTACTTCGAGAACAGCGGCCTGCCGTTCATCGTCGCGCTGAACAACTTCGACGGCTTCGCCACCCACAGCCCCGAAGAGGTGCGCGACGCGCTCCAGTTGGGGCCCGACACACCGATCATCGCCACGGACGCACGACGACGGGACAGCGCCAAGTCGGCGCTGATCACGCTCGTCGAGCACGCGCTGCTCGCCAGGCTGCGCTGAGACCCCCGACGGACGCCGTCACCGTTCCCGAGCCGGGGACGACCGCGCGCTGAACTTTCTATAACGGTTCGGCACGCATTTCCCACCCGGCTCTCACCAGCGGTAGGCGAACGCACACGCTGTGCCCACAGCAGCGTGGACATTCGCCGCCCGTGGGTGTTTATGTCCCATTTACAGCTGGATCCCAACGAACCGGAGGGTGTTTGGCCCAGGCCATTCGCCCGTGCTGAAATGCCAGCCACCGCCGGATGACCCCCGGATGCACGACAAGGCCGCCCCGGCCGAGAGGTTGAGTCGAGTGAGCCACAACGAGGCAGCTCCAGGTGCCGGTAGCGCACCCAAGGTCCGGCCTGCGGGTCGGCTCTCCCTGAGCAATCGCCGCCTGCCCTTCAAGCTGATCGCGATCCTCTTGGTCCCGGTCGTCACGGCACTGGCCTTCGCCGGCCTACGCGTCCAGAGCTCCTACACCACGTGGAAGGCAGCCCAGGACGCGGTGAAGACCGCGCAGATCGTCGAGGCGGCGACCGAGGTCGCACAGGACCTGGACGAGGAACGCGACAGCTCACTGCCGTACCTGATCAAGGGCGACACGAAGAATCCGGTGGTCACCGAGGCCCAGGCGAAGAGCAACGCCGCGATCTCGAACTTCCAGGCGCTGGCTGCGAACGCACCGAACGTGGGTCACCTCCAGGACCGTGTCAAGACGGCCAACGCGGAACTGAAGGGCCTGACCGACCTCCGGAACGGCACCTACCAGACGTACGACACCCAGACCGAAGAGGGATACTCCCACCTTCTGTCCGCGCTCCAGGCTCTCGACAACGAGCTCGTCGTCGGCAACGGCAGCAGCATCAACTCCGACGCCCGCTCCATCTACGCCATCACGCTCACCAAGGACGCGATGTCGGTGGACCGCGCCATCGGCCTGCACATGCTGCTGGAGAAGGTGCCCACCACCAAGGACGAGATCACCGGCCGCCAGAGCCAGATGATCCACCTGTGGAGCTTCCTCTTCCTGGAGCAGGTCGCCGAGAACGAGTTCGACAACGCGGCCGACCCGCAGTTCAAGCAGGCCCTCGCCAACGCGGAGGCCCAGGCGGCGCAGCAGGGCAAGACCCTGGCCACCCAGGCCGCGCAGCAGGCCGCGCAGGCCGGCAAGAGCTACGTGCCTCCGCCGGCCAACATCCAGGACATGGTGAACGACATCGCCAGCGGCTCGCTGAGCAACAAGCAGCTGGCCGCGAAGGGTGTCACCGTCCAGAACTGGACGGCCGTCATGACTCTCTCGTTCAACGCCTTCCGCGGCGTCGAGAAGCAGCTGACCTCCACCTCCGTGCAGCAGGCCTCGGCCGACGCCAACAAGGCCCGCAACGACGCGATCATGAACGGCGCCATCGTGCTCGGCGCCGTCCTGC
This sequence comes from Streptacidiphilus pinicola, assembly GCF_003258295.1. Lineage (GTDB taxonomy): Bacteria > Actinomycetota > Actinomycetes > Streptomycetales > Streptomycetaceae > Streptacidiphilus > Streptacidiphilus pinicola. The sequence continues at coordinate 2,975 of NZ_QKYN01000127.1, forward strand.
TGGCCGGCCTGATCAGCGCGATGGTCGCCCGCTCGATGATCCGCAACATGCGCCGCCTGCGGGACGGCGCCCAGCAGATCGCCCAGCAGCGCCTGCCCGACCTGGTGCGTCAGCTCTCCAAGACCGACCCGGGCAAGGTCGACCTGACGGTCGCCCCGATCCAGGTGTCCGGCAAGGACGAGATCGCCGAGGTCGCCCGCGCCTTCGACGAGGTCCACAGCGAAGCCATCCGACTCGCCGCCGAGCAGGCCATGCTCCGTGGCAACGTCAACGCGATCTTCACCAACCTGTCCCGCCGGTCTCACGGCCTGATCGAGCGCCAGCTGGCGCTGATCACGGACCTGGAGAACAACGAGGCCGACCCGGACCAGCTGGAGAACCTCTTCAAGCTCGACCACCTGGCCACCCGCATGCGCCGCAACGGCGAGAACCTGCTGGTTCTCGCGGGCGAGGACGCCGGGCGTACCTGGGGTGAGCCGATCCCGCTGGTGGACGTGCTCCGCGCGGCCGCCTCCGAGGTGGAGCAGTACGAGCGCGTCGAGCTGGCCGGCATACCCGAGACCGACGTGGTCGGTCCCGCGGTCACCGACCTCGTGCACCTGCTCGCCGAGCTGCTGGAGAACGCCACCACCTTCTCCAGCCCGCAGACCAAGGTCCGGGTCACCGCGACCCGCCTGCCCGACCAGCGCGTGCTGGTCGAGATCCACGACAAGGGCATCGGCCTGACCGCCGACGACTTCGCGGAGATCAACGCCAAGCTGGCCGACCCGCCCACCGTGGACGCCTCCGTCTCCCGCCAGATGGGCCTCTTCGTGGTCGGCCGCCTGGCCGAGCGCCACGACGTCCGGGTCCAGCTGCGCCCCTCCGGCGAGTCCGCCGGCACCACCTCGCTGGTCATGCTGCCCGAGCGGCTCACCCAGGTCGGCGCCGTCACGCAGCCCGAGGAGGAGTTCACCGTCTCCCGCATCTACCCCGACTCGGGGCAGGGCGGCGACGCGCAGGGCATGCGCACCGCGAGCGAGCTGGGCTTCGACGACAGCCGCTACGACCGGTCCCTGGAGCCCGGCGACGGTTCGGCCCTGGACTCGGTGCAGCGCTCGCTGCGCCTCGGCCAGCGCCGCCAGCAGGCCGCGCTGGAGTCGGGCGACCCGTACGCCCCCGGCGCCCCCCAGGCTCCGGCCGCGGAGTACGGCGGGTTCGACGGCCAGCCGTACGGCGGCGGCCAGAACCTCGGTGGCCAGAACCTCGGCGGCCAGAACCTCGGCGGTCAGAACCTCGGCGGTCAGAACCTCAGCGGCCAGAACCTCAGCGGCCAGAACCTCAGCGGCCAGAACTTCGGCCAGAGCGCCGGTGGCCGGGACTTCGACGCCGAGTACCGCGCCGAGTTCGGGGCACAGTACGGCGCCGACTCCGGCGGCGGCTACAGCCGTGGTTACGGCGCGGAGGCCCCGACCGGCCACCCGCAGGACCTCGGCCAGGACCGCGGTCACGGCCGGCAGTCGTCCGGCTACCCGGCCCAGGACGGCGGCTACGAGGCCGGTCGCTACACCGCCCAGAACTTCGAGTCCGGCGTCGCCGAACAGGGCGGCTACGGCGCGGAGTACGGCGAGGACACCTACCTGACCCCCGGCTCCACCCCGGGCATGCAGCACTACGGCACCGGCAGCCAGGGGTACGAGCCCGGCCCGGCCCCCACGCAGGGCGCACAGCCGTCCGCCGGGGCCCCCGGCGGCCTGCCGACCCGGCGCCCCGGCGCCGCGCTCGGCGGCAACGCCATCGGCGCCCGGGAGACCGGCGAGCGCCCCAACTGGTTCACCGGGGCCAAGGAGTCCGGCCAGACCACCAGCGCCATGCCGGTCATGCCGCCCGCGAACGGCCGCCCCGCGGCCGCGCTGCCGGCGGCCGGCCCGGCCGGATCCGCGGCCCGGGAGACCAGCGACGGCGGCACCACCACGGCCGGTCTGCCCCGGCGCGTGCCCCGCCAGAACCTGCTGCCCGGTCAGATCCAGGACCCGGACGCCGCAGGCAACCCCGATCCGACGTCGTCGCAGCCCCAGCTGTCCCGCTCCCCCGAGGAGGTCCGGGGCAGGCTGACCAACCTGCGCCGCGGCATCCAGCAAGGACACAACGCGGGCGACACCCCCCACCAGGGCTCTGGCCCGTACGGCACCAACCCCCAGGAGCGTTGATCCAAGATGAGTCAGATGAGCCAGGCGGCCCAGAACCTCAACTGGTTGATCACCAACTTCGTCGACAACACCCCCGGGGTCTCGCACACCGTGGTGGTCTCGGCTGACGGTCTGCTGCTCGCCATGTCGGACGGCTTCCCCCGCGACCGGGCCGACCAGCTCGCCGCCGTCGCCTCCGGCCTCACCTCGCTGACCCAGGGCGCGTCCCGCATCTTCGAGGGCGGCAAGGTCACCCAGACCGTCGTGGAGATGGAGCGCGGCTTCCTCTTCCTCATGGCCGTCTCCGACGGCTCCTCCCTCGCTGTGCTCGCCTCTCCGGACAGCGACATCGGCCTGGTCGGCTACGAGATGGCGCTCCTGGTCGACCGAGCCGGTACGGTGCTCACTCCGGCGCTCCGCGCCGAACTGCAGGGCAGCCTTCTGCACTGAAACGGCGTCAGCTGACGCCGAAGCGAACCACGTCCGCACCATTTCGACTGTGAGGAGGAACCGTGACACCGCCCGAGGACCAGAACGGCCAGTACGGCGCTGCCTATCCGGGAACAGGCCATGACGCGTTCGGCGGTCCCGCCGGCGGCTACGCCCCGGCTCCTGGGTACCCCGGTTACCACCAGGCGCCCCACGCCGGGCAGTCCGGCTACTGGCAGGACCAGCAGCCGCAGGAGTGGCAGCAGCAGTCCGCACCGCACAACGGGCGCCCGCAGGCGCCGGTCGAGCCGGAGCCGGACGAGGAGCCGCTCATCCGCCCGTACGCGATGACCGGCGGCCGGACGCGTCCGCGGTACCAGCTCGCCATCGAGGCGCTGGTGTCGACCACGGCCGCCCCGGAGCGGATCGGTTCGCTGCTGCCCGAGCACCAGCGCATCTGCAGCCTGTGCAACGACATCAAGTCGGTCGCCGAGATCTCGGCGCTGCTGTCGATGCCGCTCGGTGTGGCCCGCATCCTCGTCGCGGACCTGGCCGAGTCCGGCCTCGTCGCGATCCACCAGCCTGCCGCCGGGGGCGAATCCGGCGGAACGCCTGATGTGACACTGCTCGAAAGGGTGCTCAGTGGACTTCGCAAGCTCTAGGCCGACTGCCCCGGCCGCGACCGGGGGCCGCAGCACGACCTCCGCGAAGATCGTGGTGGCGGGCGGCTTCGGCGTGGGCAAGACGACCCTCGTCGGCGCGGTCTCGGAGATCAACCCGCTGCGTACCGAGGCCGTGATGACCTCGGCCTCGGCCGGGATCGACGACCTCAGCCACGTCAGCGGCAAGACGACCACGACGGTCGCCATGGACTTCGGCCGCATCACCCTCGACGAGGACCTGATCCTCTACCTGTTCGGGACTCCGGGCCAGGACCGCTTCTGGTTCATGTGGGACGACCTGGTCCGCGGCGCGATCGGCGCCGTCGTGCTCGTGGACACCCGCCGCCTGGCGGACTGCTTCCCCGCGATCGACTACTTCGAGAACAGCGGCCTGCCGTTCATCGTCGCGATCAACGCCTTCGACGGCAGCCAGACCCACACCCCGGACGAGGTCCGCGAGGCCCTCCAGCTGGGCCCGGACACCCCGATCATCACCACGGACGCCCGCCGCCGTGACAGCGCCAAGTCCGCGCTGATCACCCTGGTCGAGCACGCCCTGCTCGCCCGCCTGCGGTAAGTCGCCGAACAGCCGAAAGGGGCGCGAGGAACCCTCCTCGCGCCCCTTCGGCGTTTCGTCAGGGATTCAGGCCGGCGCGCACGAGACCGAAGGTGTAGGCGTCGTCCAGGGCCTGCCAGGAGGCGCCGATGACGTTCTCGGCGACGCCGACCGTGGACCAGGTGGACTCGCCGTCGGTGGTCTCGATGAGGACGCGGGTCTTGGAGCCCGTGCCGTGCTGGCCCTCCAGGATGCGGACCTTGTAGTCCGTCAGTTCCAGCTTGGCCAGCTGCGGGTAGAAGCGGCCCACGGCGGCCCGCAGCGCGGCGTCCAGCGCGTCGACGGGACCGTTGCCCTCCCCCGTGGCGACGAGGCGCTCACCCTTGGCCCAGAGCTTCACCGTGGCCTCGTTGGCCGTCGAGCCGTCGGCCCGCTGCTCGGCGATCGCGCGCCAGGACTCGAGGGTGAAGAAGCGGTCCTGCGCGCCCTGCACCTCGGCGCGGAGCAGCAGTTCGAAGGAGGCGTCGGCGGCCTCGAAGGTGTAGCCGGCGAGCTCCTTCTCCTTGACCCGGTCGACCACGCGGCCCGCCAACTCACGGTCGGTGGACAGGTCGTAGCCGAGCTCCCGGCCCTTGAGCTCGACCGAGGCGCGGCCCGCCATGTCGGAGACGAGCATCCGCATGGTGTTGCCCACCAGGGCCGGATCGGTGTGCTGGTAGAGGTCGGGGTCGACCTTGATCGCCGAGGCGTGCAGGCCGGCCTTGTGGGCGAAGGCTGAGACGCCGACGTAGGGCTGGTGCGTGGAGGGGGTGAGGTTGACGACCTCGGAGATCGCGTGCGAGATCCGGGTCATCTCCGCCAGGCGGCCCTCCGGCAGCACACGCCGGTCGTGCTTCAGCTCCAGCGCGCCGACGACCGGGAAGAGGTTGGCGTTGCCGACCCGCTCGCCGTAGCCGTTGGCGGTGCACTGCACGTGCGTCGCGCCCGCGTCCACCGCGGCGAGGGTGTTGGCGACGGCGCAGCCGGTGTCGTCCTGGGCGTGGATGCCCAGGCGCGCGCCGGTCTCGGCGAGGACGTCGGCGACGATCTCACGGACGCCGCCGGGCAGCATGCCGCCGTTGGTGTCGCAGAGCACCACGACGTCGGCGCCGGCCTCGTGCGCGGCGCGGACGACGGAGAGGGCGTAGGTGCGGTTGGCCTTGTAGCCGTCGAAGAAGTGCTCGCAGTCGATGAACACCCGCTTCCCCTGGGCGCGCAGGTACGCGACGCTGTCGCGGACCATCGCGAGGTTCTCGTCCAGCGTGGTGCGCAGCGCCAGGTCCACGTGCCGGTCGTGGGACTTGGCGACCAGGGTGACCACCGGTGCGCCGGAGGCCACGAGCGCGCGCAGCTGGGCGTCGTCCTCCGCGGTGCCGCCGGCTCGCCGCGTCGCGCCGAAGGCGACCAGCTGGGCGTTCTCCAGCTTGAGTTCGGTCGCGGCCCGGGCGAAGAACTCGGTGTCCCGCGGGTTGGCGCCCGGCCAGCCGCCCTCGATGAAGCCCACGCCGAACTCGTCCAGGTAGCGGGCGATGGCGAGCTTGTCCGCGACGGTGAGGTTGATGCCCTCGCGCTGCGCGCCGTCGCGCAGCGTGGTGTCGAAGACGTGGAATTCGTCGGAGAGGGAACTCATGGCCGGGGATCTCCTGTCGGCGGGGGCTGCTCGTTGAACGAAAAAGACCCCTCGCGGGATGCGAGAGGTCTGCACGCTGGCTGGTTCTGCTTCCGAGAACTCAGGCCGGCGCGCTGCAGCTAATAATCAGTGCGAGCTTGGGCACGTTCGCAGTCTGGCACACAATCCACAGGACGGGCCGCGCATCTTGGGATACGAGATACGCGGCCGTCCTCGTAGTCGGCGGGGTCAGACGATCGGGTGCATCCAGCCGTGGGTGTCCTCGCGCCGACCGGTCTGCAGCGCCAGCAGGGTCTCGCGCAGCTTCATGGTGACCGGGCCGGGCTTGCCGTCGCCGACCTGCCAGTCGCCACGGGCGGACTTGACCGAGCCGACCGGGGTGATCACGGCGGCGGTGCCGCAGGCGAAGACCTCGGTGAGCGCGCCGGAGGCGTTGCCCTCGCGCCACTCGTCGGTGGAGATCTTCCGCTCCTCGGTGGCGTAGCCGAGGTCGCCGGCGATGGAGAGCAGCGAGTCGCGGGTGATGCCGGGCAGCAGCGAGCCGGACAGCTCGGGGGTGACGACCTTCGCGTTCTCGCCCTCGCCGAAGACGAAGTAGAGGTTCATGCCGCCCATCTCCTCGATCCAGCGGCGCTCCACGGCGTCCAGCCAGACCACCTGGTCGCAGCCCTGCTCGGCGGCCTGGGCCTGGGCGACCAGCGACGCGGCGTAGTTGCCGGCGCACTTGGCCGCGCCGGTCCCGCCGGGGGCGGCACGGACGTACTCCTCGGAGATCCACACCGAGACCGGCTTGACGCCGCCGGGGAAGTAGGCGCCGGCCGGGGAGGCGATCAGCATGAAGAGGTACTCGTTGGCCGGACGCACGCCCAGGCCCACCTCGGTGGCGAACATGAAGGGGCGCAGGTAGAGGCTGGCCTCCTCCTGGGTCGGCACCCACGCCTGGTCCTGGTTGACCAGGGCCTCGACGGCGCCGACGAACAGCTCCTCGGGCAGCTCCGGCATGGCCAGGCGCGCGGCGGAGGCCTGGAAGCGGCGGGCGTTGGCCTCGGGACGGAAGGTCTGGATCCGACCGTCGGCGGTGCGGTACGCCTTCAGGCCCTCGAAGATCGACTGACCGTAGTGGATGGTCATGTTGGCGGGGTCGATCTCCAGCGGGCCGTAGGGCACCAGCTGCGCGTCGTGCCAGCCCCGGCCCTCGGTCCAGCGGATGGTCACCATGTTGTCGGTGAAGAAGCGACCGAAGCCGGGAGAGGCCAGGCGGGCCTCCCGCTCGACGGCGGGAAGCGGGTGAGCCGAGGGCTTGAGCTCGATAGAGAGGGAGGTCATCGACGTTTGTCCTTCACCGTGTCGTCTGGTCGGGGTGCTCGGCGGGGGCGAGTCCCCACGGTCGATAGTCGCACCGATCGGGTTGCGAGCGACAGCCAGGTGGTGTGGTGAGGAGCGCAAACGCGCAGCACCGGGCCGTCGCCGGCCCGGTGCTGTGGTTGAGGCAGAGGGAGCCGGCGGGTCAGCCGGCTACTCGGGCGGCGAGCGCGTCGCCGATCTCCGAGGTGCTGCGCGGCGCCGCGAGGGCGGCGCGCTCGGCCAGGTCGGCGGCGACGGCCACCTCGATCTTCGCGGCCTCCGCGGCGTAGCCGAGGTGGCCCAGCAGCATGGCGACCGACAGGATCGTGGCCGTCGGGTCGGCCTTGCCCTGGCCGGCGATGTCCGGGGCGGAGCCGTGGACCGGCTCGAACATGGACGGGAAGGCGCCGGAGGGGTTGATGTTGCCCGAGGCGGCCAGGCCGATGCCGCCGGTGACGGCCGCGGCGAGGTCGGTCAGGATGTCGCCGAAGAGGTTGTCGGTGACGATCACGTCGAAGCGCTCGGGCTGGGTGACGAAGAAGATCGTCGCCGCGTCGACGTGCAGGTAGTCGGTGGCGACCTCGGGGTACTCGGCGGCGACCGCGTCGAAGATCCGCTTCCACAGGTGACCGGCGTGGACCAGCACGTTGTTCTTGTGGACCAGCGTCAGCTTCTTGCGCGGGCGCGCCTGCGCGCGGGCGAAGGCGTCGCGGACGACGCGCTCGATGCCGAACGCCGTGTTGAGGCTGACCTCGGTGGCGATCTCCTGGTCGGTGCCGGTGCGCAGCGAGCCGCCGTTGCCGACGTAGGGGCCCTCGGTGCCCTCGCGGACCACGACGAAGTCGATGTCCGGGTTCCCCGCCAGCGGGGAGGCGACGCCGGGGAAGAGCTTGCCCGGGCGCAGGTTCACGTGGTGGTCGAAGGCGAAGCGCAGCTTCAGCAGCAGCCCGCGCTCCAGCACCCCGGAGGGAACGGACGGGTCGCCGATGGCACCCAGCAGGATCGCGTCGGCGCCCTTGAGCTCCTCCAGCACGCTGTCCGGCAGGGTCTCGCCGGTCGCGTGGTAGCGGCGCGCACCGAGGTCGTACTCGGCGGTCTCCACCTTCACGTCGGCGGGGAGGGCCGAGGTAAGGACCTTCAGCCCTTCGGCCACGACCTCCTGGCCGATACCGTCACCAGGGATCACTGCGAGGCGGAGAGTGCGAGACATGTCGTCGACCATACTCCGCGCGTCCATCAGCTGACATCGACTGTCCGCGATACGGACCGCGCGGAGGCACGGAACCAGAACGTGTTCCTGGGCGTCCTTCCGGTGAACACCGCGTAAGGGGCGAAGAAACCTGCTCTTACCGCATGCTCTTGCACGTCTGGTCTATCGTGCAGCGGCAACCTTTAGGCAAGACGAGCGACACCCAAGCCGGAGTTGGTAGGGCTCCCCCCGCGATGAGGAACATTCAGGAGATGGCACCCATCACCCGCCGTCAGGCTCTGTGGCTGACCGGCGGCGCCGCCGCCACGGTGCTGGGGGCCGCGGGGGTGTGGCAGCTGATGCCCTCTGACTCGAGCCCCACGGACAACTCCGGCGGTGGCACCGGGACCGCCCAGAAGGCCGGGGATCTGCACGCCGCGTCCTATGTGCACGTGATCGCGCACGCGGACGACGGCCTCTTCTTCCACAACCCCGATCTGCGGCTCGCGATAGCCTCCGGCGCGCCCGCCGTCACCGTCTGCCTCACCGGCGGCGAGTCCGACGGCGTGAACGAGCCGCTGATCCTGCGCCGCAAGGACAAGGGGAAGAAGTTCCCGTCCAACCGCGCGAACTTCGTCCGGGCCCGGATGAACGGCCTGCGCGCCGCCCACGCCTACATGGCGACCGGCCGCTGGGACGCCCCCTGGACGATCGACACCGAGGAGCTGGTCCCCGGCTTCCAGGTCGAGAAGAACACGCTGCGGGACTTCCCGAACGTCAAGATCTACTGGATGGAGCTGCAGGAGGCGCGGGCGCTGGTCGCCCCGCGACCGGTCAGCCTGCGCGGCCTCTGGGTCGGTGCCACGGCGACCCTGCCCACCCTGCTCCCCACCGAGAGCCCGGTCGAGGGCCAGTACGCCTACAGCCGGCAGAACCTGATCGACAGCCTGGTCAGGATCTTCAGCCAGTACAACCCCACCGTGGTGCGCACCCTGGACCCGAGCCCGATCCACCGGCCGGCCCAGGACCCGAACTTCGACAACGGCAAGGGCGGGCCCCCGGTGCCGTCACTGCGGCTCCCGGAGTACCTGGACCACCAGGACCACACCTACGCCACCTACTTCGCCCAGCAGGCGCTCAACGAGTTCTGGGCGGCGGCGAAGACCACCCAGCACACCTCGGTCGAGCACTACCGCGGCTACATCAACGCGAACCTGCCCAACAACCTCGGCCCGGTCCTGCTCGGCCCGAAGCAGGAGGCCACCCAGCTGTACTCCTGGAGCGACGACCGCGACTGCGGCGACCCGGCCGGCTGCGGCGACCTCAAGGTCAGCACCTACGCCAGCGGCCCCTGGTCCCGCTCGACCCGCACCACCGCGCCCGGCTCGACGGACTGGGTCGCGCAGCTGAGCGACGGCCGCCTGGCCGCGTTCGCCCTGGTGAACGGCGGCGCAGTGGTCTGGACGGAGCGCCGGGCAGGCCAGGACGACTGGAACGAGCCGATCCGGATCCCCGGCAACGGCCTCTTCGGCGAGATATCCGCCGTCCGGCGCCCGGACGGCAAACTGACGCTCTTCGCGGTGCGCACGACGCTGGCGCAGGACGCCACCAAGCAGTTCCGCGAGGTGGTCACCTGCGCGCAGACCGGCTTCGACGCGCAGCAGGCGCCGACCTTCGGCGCCTGGCAGAGCCTCGGCTCGCCGGAGAACGACCCGCTCAAGTCGATCGAGATGGGCTTCCCCTCGGTCCTGGCCGACGGCAACGGCACCATCACCATGGTGGTCCGCAACTGGGCCGGCTCGATCAGCTACCGCCAGCAGCCCGCGAACGGCGCCTGGTCCGGCTGGACCTCCGTCGCTCCGCCGCCCGGCTCCGGCCCGGCCCCGAGGCAGCCCTGGGTCGGTGTCCAGGACGGCCTCGGCCTGGCCGCGACCCCCGACGGCAACCTGCACGTCTTCGGCGCGGCGACCACCGCCGTGGTGCAGTGGTCGACCAACGGTCCGGGGACCCCGCTGCGACCGGGCCAGCCGACGGGCCTGCCCGCCTCGTGCACCCCGGTCTCCGCGCTGGCCCTGCAGGACGGCACGATCCGGCTGATGTACCGGGAGCCCAACAGCGCCCAGGTGATCGTCGCGGACCTGCCGCAGGGCAGCCAGAGCTGGCGGGTCACCGACACCCTGGACACCGTCGGCGGCTACGGGCGCGTCGTCGGCGTCGAGGTGAACCCGAGCAGCACGCCGGGCCTGGTCCTGGCCACCCGGAACAACCTCGGCGGGGTCTCCGTCGCGGCGGCCTCCGGGGTCCCGGCCAGCTGGGCCGACGGCAACCGGTTCCACGTCCACGTGCCCGGCATCGCCCTGGACGCGAAGGGGCGCGCGGTGGTCGTCGCCCTGGGCTCCGACGGGACGCTGAGCTCGATCCGCAAGACCAGGGCGAGCGCCGACTCGCCGCTGACCCAGTGGCCCACCGCCGCACCGATCAGTCATTCGAATTGAGCACTCCGGTAGGCTTCGGAGTTCGGCCCGTGAGCGCGCGCCGTCGGCGTGTCGCCCACACCCGTGTCAAGCGCAGGAAGCAGGTAGGCAAGAGGTGTCCGCCACCGCCGATTCCACGACCGAGGCGAGCGGCATAACGGGAGCGCCCGACGCGGCGACCTCCCCCGTGCCGACGCTGCGGCCCCGGACGGAGCTGCTGGCCGGTCTGCTGGCCGCGGTTCTCGCCATGCTCGCCTACTGCGTCGCCATGGCCGCCCGCGGCACCTACCCCTTCGGCTCGCGCGGCCGCGCGATCAACGACCTGGGCAACCAGTTCGTGCCGTTCCACGCCCACCTGTGGGACCTGGCGCACGGCGCCGCCCCCGGCGACCTCTTCTACAACTGGAACAGCGCCTTCGGCGTGCCGTTCCTGGGCGACGCCTTCACCTACCTGGCCAACCCGTTCTCGTGGCTGACCGTCGTCTTCCCGCGCGACATGGTGGACCTGCCGGTCTTCCTCACCACGCTGCTGAGCATCGGGCTCGGCACCGGGCTGATGACGCACTACCTGGGGCGCCTGCGTCCCGGCTCGCCGTGGCTGCGGGCGCTGCTGGCCGTCGGCTTCGGCCTGTGCGCCTGGGCCGTCAACGACGCCTCCCCCGACCCGATGTGGTGCTGGGGCCTGGTCTCGGTGCCGCTGATCGGCATCGCGGCGGACTGGGCGCTGCAGGGCCGCCGCTGGGTGCTGGGCTCGCTGGCGGTCGCGCTGTGCTGGTTCGGCAACTTCTACACCGCGGCGATGGCCACCCTGGCGATCGGCCTGGTCACTCTCGTCCGCGTCTTCCTGCGCGACGAGGACCGCCGGGCGAAACTGCTGGGCCTGGCGCGGGCCGCCGGGATGGTCGTGGTCGGCGTGGCGCTGGCCGCGCCGGTGCTGCTGGTCTCGCTGAACGCCAGCAAGTCCGCGGCACCGATGCCGGACACCACGCTGAAGATGACGTCGATCGTCGACCAGGTCGCCATGCTGCTGCCGGCCTCGCGCTACAGCACCTCGGTGCCGAACATCGCGGTCGGCATGCTCGGGCTGATCCTGCTGCTGACCTTCCCGTTCGTCCGGCGCGTGCCGGTGCGCGAGCGGGTGGCCTGGCTGGTCATGCTCGCCGTGACCTGGGCCTCGATGATGCTCCCCGCCACGCTGATCCTCTGGCAGGGCGGCGCGAAGCCGAACGGCAGCCCGTTCCGTGACGTCTTCGTCTTCAGCGCGATGACGATCATGGTGGCCTGGCTGGCGCTGAGCCGCCGCCCTCAGCCCAGGGAACTGCTGGGCGGCACCGGCCTGCTGCTCGTGGTGGTGCTCTGCGCGGCCTTCGGCCCGGTCTCGCAGCACCACGGCTCGCAGGAGTACGTGTGGATCACGCTGGCCCTGTGCGGCGCGCTGACCCTCGGCGGACTGCTGGCGCTCAACTTCACCCGCGGCAAGACCGGCCCGACCCGCGCCGTCGGCGCGGTGCTGGCGTTCTCCGTCCTCGCCTGCGGCACGCTGTCCGTCTACGCCATCGACACGCTGCGCGACCGGGACCGGCCCTTCTTCACTCCGCACGCCACCGTGAACAGCCAGACCAAGGCGGCCAGGGCGGCACTCGCGGCCACCAACGACTTCCCGGTCTCACGGACCGACCCCGGCCCGCACCTGTTCGTCAACAACGACTCCGAGCTGCTGAACGGCCAGGGCGCCGACTACTACAGCAGCTACACCCCGCAGCAGACCGCCGAGGCCCTCGGCGCGCTGGGCTTCCCGTACACGATGGCCGGCCGGCACGTCTTCAGCCCGTCCGACCCGGCCTCGCGCGCGATCTTCGGCATCACCTCCTACCTGGAGACCGACAAGACGAACCCGAACGGCTTCGTCCAGCGGCACCAGGCGGCCTCGCCGCTGCTCACCGTGCACGGCGCCGCGCCGGCCGGCAAGGCGGCGGTCAACCCCTTCGCCAAGATGAACGACCTGCTCGGCGCGGACGTGTGGACCGTCCCCACGCTGACGCAGACCCGCGGCCCGGCGGCGACCCAGCACGCCGACGGCAGCATCACCGTGCCCGCGCACGCCAAGGGCTCCGCCTTCCCGACCTTCACCGCCACCGGCTGCACCGTCGGCGCCCCGGTCTACGTCAACACCGCCTTCGCCGCCGGCACCCTCCAGGTGAACGGCCAGACGGCGGACCTGGCCGGCACCTACCCGATGACCAAGGCGGGCCTGCGCCAGGTCGGCACCGTCGGCGCCGACGGGAAGATCTCGCTGGCGCTCGGCTCGTTCAAGGAGCAGAAGCTCCCCGCGGGCGTGCTGGGCTGCCTGGACACGGGCAGGCTCGACGGCGCCGTCGCCGCACAGAAGGCCGCCGCGCCGACCGACCTCAAGGTCGGCGGGCACGGCTTCAGCGCCACGCTCCCCAGTGGCAGCACCGGCTACGCGGTCATGGCCACCACCGTGCGCGACGGCTGGAGCTGCACGGTCGACGGACGCAGCGTCAAGCCGGTCGACTACGACGGCCTCTTCGGGATCCCGCTGGGAGCCCACGGGGCCAAGAACCTCTCCTGCTCGTACACTCCCCCCGGGCTCAAGTCCGGCCTCGCCGGCACCGGCGTGGGTCTGCTCGGGCTGCTCTCCCTGCCCGGCTACGCCTGGCTCCGTCGCCGCTCCACTCTCCCCCGCGCCCGCGCCTGATCCGACCCGGAATCGCCCATGAGACTGTCGATCGTCGTCCCCTGCTACAACGAGGAAGCCGTCCTCGCGCTGTTCGACGCCAAGATCCGGGAGACGCTCGACGAGCTGCCGCTCGAGTACGAGCTCTGCTACGTCGACGACGGCAGCCGTGACGGGACCCTGAACCAGCTGCGGATGCTGGCCAAGGACAACCCGGAAACCACCAAGTACGTCTCCTTCAGCCGCAACTTCGGCAAGGAGGCCGGCATGCTGGCCGGCCTGAAGGAGTCCACCGGCGACGCCGTCGTGCTGATGGACGCCGACCTGCAGCACCCGCCGGCGCTGATCCCGCGGATGCTGGAGCTCTACCAGCACGGCCACGACCAGGTCATCGCGCGGCGCTCCCGCGAGGGCGACAAGTTCGTCCGGACCGTGTTCAGCAAGCTCTACTACCGCCTGATCAACCGCGTGGTCGACGTCGAGCTGACGGACGGCGTGGGCGACTTCCGTCTGCTGTCGCGTCAGGCCGTGGACGCGCTGCTGTCGCTGCAGGAGTACAACCGCTTCTCCAAGGGCCTGTTCTCCTGGATCGGCTTCGACACCGTCACCTTCGACTACAAGAACGCGAGCCGCGAGGCGGGCGAGACCAAGTGGCGCTTCAGCTCGCTGCTGAACTACGCCATCGACGGTCTGATCTCCTTCAACAACCGCCCGCTGCGTCTGGGCATCCACGTAGGCCTGCTGCTGACCGCGCTCGCGGCGGCCTACGCGGCGATCATCACCATCCTGGCCATCGTCAACGGGATCACCGCGCCGGGGTATGTCACCCTGATCGTGGCGATCGTCGGCCTCGGCGGCCTGCAGATGGCCATGATCGGCCTGGTCGGCGAGTACATCGGCCGGATCTACTACGAGACGAAGCGACGCCCGCACTACCTGGTCAAGGAGCGCGCGGGGGATCGGCTGGACCGGCGGTGACGACCTTGACCACGGCGCGCGTGGACCGCAAGGACCTCTGGCAGATCATCAAGTTCGGCATGGTCGGCGGCGTCAACACGGCCACCTTCTACGGCTGCTACCTGCTGCTGCACCCGCACATGCCGTACTTCCTGGCCTACACGCTGGCGTTCGTGATCAGCATGGTCGGCTCGTTCTTCATGAACACCTACTTCACCTACCGGACCAAGCCGACCTGGGCGAAGTTCATCCGCTTCCCGCTGACCAACATCACCAACTACGTGATCACCAGCGTCGGGACGGTCGCGCTGGTCAGCGGCGTCGGCATGAACAACAAGATCGCGCCGCTGGTCGCGGCCGTCGTGGCGATCCCGTTCACCTTCGTGCTGTCCCGGAAGATCCTCACGAGGACGGCATGACACAGCAGGTCGAAGCCGGGTCCATAGCCACCGGCGGGACCCGGCCCGGGAGTGCGGCCACGGCCGGGGCGAGGCGCCTGGCGACCGTACCGGTCTGGGTCTGGCCCGCCGCGCTGACCCTGGTGCTGACGCTCTGGCAGATCGGCCGGCCGCAGCTGTGGCGGGACGAGAACGCCACCTGGAGCGGGGTGAGCCGCAGCTTCGGCGAGCTGCTGCACCTGCTCGGCAACGTGGACGCGTCCACCGGCGCCTACTATCTGGTGCTGCACACCTGGACGCAGGCCTTCGGGCTCTCCGCCGTCGCCATGCGGGTCCCGTCCGCGCTGTTCATGACCGTGGCCGCCGGGGCCGTCGCCTGCGTCGGCCGCCGCCTCTTCGGCGGCGCGGCCGGCCTGTCCGCCGGTGTGCTCTTCGCCCTGCTGCCCACCGTCTCGCGCTACGGCCAGGAGGCACGCGCCTACGCGCTCGTCGTCATGGCCGCGGCTCTGGCGACGCTGCTCCTGCTGCGCGCCCTGGAGCGCCCCGGCGTCACCCGCTGGGCCCTGTACGGGGTGGCGGCGGCACTCACGGGCGCCGCGCACCTGGTGGCGCTCACGGCGCTGCTCGGCCACGCCGCCGCGGTGCTGCTGCACGTGCGCCGCACCCGCTCGTGGAAGCCCGCCGTGGGCTTCGGCGTCACCGTGGCCTGCGTGGCCGCCGCGCTCTCCCCGCTGCTGCTGCTCAGCCACGCGCAGGTCGGCCGGCAGCTCTACTGGGTGCACCACCCCGACCTCACCCGCCCGTGGTCCACCTTCGGCGGCCTGGCCCAGGCCCTGGTCGGCTCGACCGCCGGGGCCGTGGTGCTCGCACTGTTCGTCCTGGCCGGGCTCTGCGTGGTCCGCGGGCGGGGCCCGGCACCGGCCGTCGCCGCCGCCGGTGCGGTGCTGCCGATCCTGGCCGTGGTGGTGGTGTCGGAGTTCGGCACCTCCTACTTCCTGGCCCGGTACCTGCTCTTCACGCTGCCCTGCTGGGCGGTTCTGGCCGGGGCCGGCCTCGCCGAGATCGGCCGCCGGGCGGCCCGCCCGCTGCCCGCCCTGGCAGGCCGGCGCGGGGTGGCCCTGGTCGCCGCCTGCGGCCTGGCACTGACCGGTGCGGTCACCCTGCACGACCAGCACGAGCTGCGCGGCTTCCGGGCCCACGAGTGGATCAGCTACCCGCTGCGGCCGCTGGACACCTACTTCTCCTACCAGGGCGCCGCGAACACGATCCTCGCCCACGCGCGCCCGGGGGACGGCCTGGTGTACGTGGCCTACTGGGGCGACATGATCGACCTGGGCGTGGACTACTACCTCGGCTCCCACGAGAGCTCGCTCGACCAGTTCTTCATGGCCCGCACCCCGCAGGCGAACGGCACCTACCGGCCGACCTACTGCAAGAACCCGGCCACCTGCGTCACGGGCGCCCCCGACCGCGTCTGGCTGGTCCGCCAGACGTCCGGCTTCACCCACCCCGGCGTTCCGTTCGACGCGCAGCTGGCGGTGCTGAAGCAGCAGTACCGGGTGGTGCACACCTACCGCCTGTCCCGGGTGGACGTCACGCTGCTGCAGCGCTGATTTGGGGCGCAAAACGTACGAATGGGAAGCGGCCGTAAGGTGAACATCCCGATCCGGTATATCGTCTCCGGGTGCAGACCTCAGCAGCGCCCCGCCGCCTGATACACCACAGCGGGGACACCGGCCGATCGGCGACGCGCCTCGACGCGCTGACCAGCCTGCGGTTCTTCGCCGCGTTCGCCGTGTTCGTGCACCACTTCAACGGCTTCGCGAAGAACGGCGGAGTCGCCCGGGTGCCGCTGCTGTACCCGTGGTCCACGATCGGCGCGCACGGGGTCACCTTCTTCTTCGTGCTCTCCGGCTTCCTGCTCACCTGGAGCTGGCGTCCCGGGCGGCAGAGCCTCGGCGGCTACTACTGGCGTCGCTTCGGGCGGATCTGGCCGGCCCATCTGGTCGCCACGATCCCGGCGATGCTGCTCTTCTACGACATCGGCTGGGGCTCGGACCACACCAACCTGCTCTCCACCGTCTCCTCGCTGTTCCTGCTCCAGACCTGGTTCCCCGGGGTGCAGCCCACCCTGCCCGGCAACCCGGTCACCTGGACGCTCAGCGTCGAGCTGCTGTTCTACGCGCTCTTCCCGTTCTTCGTCCGCTGGTTCGGCCGGCTGCGCACGCGCACGCTGATGCTGGTCAGCGGGGCGGGGCTGACGGCCATGTGGGCGGTGGACGTGTGGGCCTACTACCAGGCGCCCACCATGGAGTCCTGGATCCTGCGCACGCCGGTGGTCTATCTGCCGGAGTTCGCCCTCGGCATGGCGTTCGCCTTCGCGATCCGTCGCGGCTGGCGGATGCGGCTGCGCCCGTGGGTGGTCCTGGTGGCACTCGCCGCCTACGTGCCGGTGTACGCGCTGCACGCGGTCGGCCCCTACGGCTTCTACGGCATCCAGATCGAGGCGAGCGTGCGACCGACCGTCGCGGTGCTGTCGGTGCTGCTGATCGCCGCCTTCGTCCAGCGCGAGCTGGAGGGCCGCCGCGGGCTGCTGCACTGGCGGCCGCTGGTACTGCTCGGCGCCTGGTCGTACTGCTTCTACCTGGTGCACCAGCTGGTCATCCAGGCCATGTACGACATGGGCCTGTGGCAGCCCGCGGGCAACCGCAACATCTGGATCCTGCTGGTGACCTCGGCGATCGGCACCTTCTTCGCCTGGGCGCTCTACACCTTCGTCGAGGAGCCGGCCCGCAAGTGGTGGTCCGCGCGGGTGCCCCGCGCGGTGGAGAACTGGCGCAGGCCGGAGCCGAGCGGCCCCGCCGTCGCCGTCGAGCGGCCGTACACGCGGGACCGCGTCAGCTCCTGAGGTCCTGGACGTGAGGTCCTAGACGGCGGCCGGGGTCTGCGTGTGCAGCTCGTGCCCGGTGGCGCCGCCGTTGTCGCGGCGGTCCAGCGCGCGCTGCAGCGCGGCGGCGGCCTGGGCGCGGTCCTTGGCGGTGGCGGAGGTACGACGGGTACGCGTCTTGACAGCGTGCATGGGGAGACTCCTGGGGAGAGAGTACGGTCCGGTTTCTGGTGGGGATGCGGGCCGGACAGGGGTCTCCTGCGCGAAGGCCGAGCCGGACATGGCCGTGGATACGGCAGACCATCCGACTGCTTGCCATTTCACGTTACGACAAGGTTCTCCAACTGTCTCCACAGATACTTGGATTTCCTACTATCCGAGACGGGCGATCGGTCGGCGCCGTGCGCAACCGGGGTCTAGCCTCGGACTATGAGCTTCCAGGGTTGGCCGGCCGAGGCCCTCGAGTTCTACGAGGGCCTCGAGGCGGAGAACAGCAAGGAGTACTGGACGTCCCACAAGGACGTCTACGAGCGCTGCGTGCGGGAGCCGATGGAGGCCCTGCTGGAGGAGCTGGCGCCCCGGTACGGGGAGGCCAAGATCTTCCGCCCCAACCGGGACATCCGCTTCTCGGCGGACAAGTCCCCGTACAAGACCCACATCGGGGCGGTCCTGGAGCACGGCGGCTACGTCCAGCTCTCCGCCGACGGCCTCGGCGCCGGCAGCGGTTGCTACCAGATGGGGCCGGGCCAGCTCGCCCGGTACCGGGAGGCCGCGGCTGACGAGAAGTCAGGCAAGGCCCTGCTCTCCGTCATCGCCAAGCTGACCCGGGCCGACATCGAGCTCATGTCCCACGACCGCCTCAAGTCCGCGCCGCGTGGCTACCCGAAGGACCACCCGCGCATCGAACTGCTGCGCAACAAGAGCCTGGTGGCCTGGCAGCAGTGGCCGGTCGAGCCGTGGCTCGGCACACCGGAGGCCAAGACCCACGTGGCCGGCTTCCTGAAGGCGACCCGGCCCCTGGGCGACTGGCTCGCGGAGCACGTGGGCCCGGCGGACGACCGGCCCTGAGCCAGGCCGTAGACCGCGCGGCCCTCAGCCGGCCGGGGTCTCGACGGGCTGCTTGGGGCGGCCGCAGTCGGGACGCCCGGGGAGCGGCTCGGGCAGCGGGGTCCTCTCGACACCACCGATCCGGTTGGCCCACCAGACGGTCAGCTCGCGGACCGCGAAAAGCGGAATCCTCGGGTATTTATTGGTCTTGCGGAAGACGCCGACCGTGTCGCCCCAGTAGGCGTTCTTGGCGTCGATCTCGCCGTACTGGTGCCAGATTCCGTTCTTCGGCGGGAAATCCGTGAACGCCTCACGCAGTTCGAGCCCGGAGAAGGCGGCCATGGCCCGGTAGCCGTCCGGGTAGTACCGCCAGCAGTCCTGCGCGTCGTGGACGTGGCCGCGCGAGGGCGCGGTGATGAAGGCGTGGCCGCCGGGCTTCAGGATGCGGGCGATCTCCAGCATCGAGGCCCAGAAGAACGGGATGTGCTCGAAGGCCTGGCCGGAGAAGACGTAGTCGGCACTCGCGGACCGCACCGGGATCCGGTACGGCTTCTTCATCACCCGGTCGACGTTCGGCCCGTCGAGCACGTCGACGCCGATGTAGTCGATCTCGTGCTCGGCGAGCAGGGCGCGGTGCGTCAGCGTCTGCTTCGGGGAGATCCGGGAGCCCAGGTCGACCACGCGGTGGCGGCCCTGCGGCGGCATGTACTCCTTCACGCACAGTTCCATGTGTTCGTAAGCAGACCTGTGCATGGCGCCCCAATTCACAACAGCTGAACAGTACGGACCGAGCAAGTGCACAGCATCCAACAGAGAGCCCCGCCGGGACAAGGTCCCGGCGGGGCTCGACTTCGCTGCGATCAGGCCGAAAGGTTCACGCTACGAGCGAACTTGGCGCCGATCTCGGCGGTGATCTCGGCCAGCAGGTCCTGCGGGATCTCGCTGTCGACGGTGAGCGAGACGAGCGCGTCGCCGCCCTCCTCGTCACGGGAGACCTGCATCCCGGCGATGTTGATGCCGGCGTCACCCAGCAGCTTGCCGAGGGTGCCGACGACGCCCGGGCGGTCCTCGTAGCGGAAGAAGCCCATGTGGTCGGTGAGCGCGACGTCCACGTCGAACTCGTTGACGCCGACGATCTTCTGCTGGCGCTTCGGGCCGGTGAGCGTGCCCGCCACCGAGATCTCGCGGCCGTCGTTCAGGGTGCCGCGGACGGTGATGACGTTGCGGTACTCCGGGCTCTCGCTCAGCGTGGTGAGGCGCACCTCGAGGCCGCGCTCCTGGGCGAAGAGCGGGGCGTTGACGTAGGAGACCGTCTCCGCGACGACGTCCTCGAAGACACCCTTGAGCGCGGACAGCTCCAGCACCTTCACGTCGTGCTGGGTGATCTCGCCGCGCACCTCGACGTCCAGGCGGACGGCGACCTCGCCGGCCAGCCCGGTGAAGATGCGGCCCAGCTTCTCGGCCAGCGGCAGGCCCGGACGGACGTCCTCGGCGATGACGCCGCCCTGGACGTTGACCGCGTCCGGCACCAGCTCGCCCGCGAGGGCGAGACGCACCGAGCGGGCGACGGAGATGCCGGCCTTCTCCTGCGCCTCGTCGGTGGAGGCGCCCAGGTGCGGGGTGGCCACGACGTTGTCGAAGCCGAAGAGCGGCGAGTCGGTGCAGGGCTCCTTGACGAAGACGTCCAGGCCCGCGCCGGCGACCCGGCCCTCCTTGAGGGCGGCGGCCAGCGCCTCCTCGTCGACGATCCCGCCACGGGCGGCGTTGACGATGCGGACGGTCGGCTTGACCTTGTGCAGCGCCTCGTCGCCGATCAGGCCCACGGTCTCCGGGGTCTTCGGCAGGTGGACGGTGATGAAGTCGGAGACCTCCAGCAGCTCGTCCAGGGTGAGCAGCTTGACGCCCATCTGCGCCGCGCGCGCGGCCTGGATGTAGGGGTCGTAGGCGACGATCTTCATCCCGAAGGCGGACATGCGCTGCGCGACCAGCACGCCGATCCGGCCGAGGCCGACGACGCCGAGGGTCTTCTCCGCCAGCTCGACGCCGGTGTACTTGCTGCGCTTCCACTCGCCGCCCTTGAGGGCGTGGTTGGCGGCGGGGATGTGACGGGCCGTCGACAGCAGCAGGCCGCAGGCGAGCTCGGCGGCGGTGACGATGTTGGAGGTCGGCGCGTTGACCACCATGACGCCCGCCTTGGTGGCGGACGGGACGTCCACGTTGTCGAGACCGACGCCGGCGCGGGCGACGACCTTGAGCTTCTTCGCCGCGGCGATCGCCTCCGCGTCCACCTTGGTGGCGGAGCGGATCAGGATCGCGTCCACGTCCGCGATCGCGGGCAGCAGCTCGGCGCGGTTGGCGCCGTCGCAGTGGCGGATCTCGAAGTCCGGGCCGAGCGCGTCGACGGTGGCAGGAGAGAGCTCTTCAGCGATGAGAACTACAGGCTTGCTGCTCACGACAGTTGTCCTTACTGTCCGGTGTCCCCGAAGCCGTGCGATGGGGGTGGCACCCGCGTTGCGGCGGTGACGGCATGGAGGGGGAGGGTGGCATGCCGCGTTGGAGACGCACGACGCTGTGAGCCTGACGCGCAGATTGAGTCTATCGGCGGAGGCGCATCCGCCAGGCGCCCCAGCGGAAGAATCACCCGCCGGGGACCGTACGATCCGTACAACAAGAGGTGCGCGGCGCAGCCGCCCGAACAAGGGTGGTGGTGGGCGACGGGCGGGCGGGGGCGGTCCGCAGACCGCCCCCGCGGACAAGGCGGCTTACGCCTCCTCGTCCACCCAGCTCATCAGCTTGCGGAGCTTCTTGCCGGTGGTCTCGAGCAGGTGCTCGCTGTCGGCGTTCTTGTACTCGTTGTACTTCGGCAGACCCGCCTTGTACTCGGCGATCCAGGTGTTGGCGAAGGTGCCGTCCTGGATCTCGCCGAGGACCTTCCTCATCTCGGCCTTGGTCTGGTCGGTGATGATGCGCGGGCCGGTGACGTAGTCGCCCCACTCGGCCGTCTCGGAGACGGACCAGCGCATCTTCTCCAGGCCGCCCTCGTACATGAGGTCGACGATGAGCTTCAGCTCGTGGAGGCACTCGAAGTAGGCGATCTCGGGCTGGTAGCCCGCCTCGACCAGGGTCTCGAAGCCGGCCTTGACCAGGGCGGCGGTGCCACCGCAGAGGACGGCCTGCTCGCCGAAGAGGTCGGTCTCGGTCTCCTCGGTGAAGGTGGTCTTGATGACGCCGGCGCGGGTGCCGCCGATGCCCTTGGCGTAGGACAGCGCCAGCTCCAGGGCCTTGCCGGTGGCGTCCTGCTCGACGGCCACGATGCACGGAACGCCGCGGCCCTCCTCGTACTGGCGGCGGACCAGGTGGCCCGGGCCCTTCGGGGCGACCATGCAGACGTCGACCTCGGCCGGGGGCTTGATGAAGCCGAAGCGGATGTTCAGGCCGTGACCGAAGAAGAGGGCGTCGCCCGCCTTCAGGTTCGGCTCCACGACCTCCTTGTAGACGTCGGCCTGGATCGGGTCCGGCACCAGGATCATGATGACGTCGGCCTCGGCGGCGGCCTCGGCCGGCGTGACGACGCGCAGGCCCTGCTCCTCGGCCTTGGCGCGGGACTTGGACTCGGGCAGCAGGCCGACGCGGACGTCGACACCGGAGTCGCGCAGGGAGAGCGCGTGCGCGTGGCCCTGGCTGCCGTAGCCGAGGATGGCGACCTTGCGGCCCTGGATGATGGACAGATCGGCGTCGTCGTCGTAGAACAGCTCGGCCATCGCTGGCTTCTCCTTGCGGGATGGATTCCTTGGGGACACCGTACGCGCGATCACTTGCGCGGACGGTCGGGTCTCAACAGGTGAGATGAGCGTCTCACCGGTATTCGGGCAGCTCAGGCGCTGCGTTCGACCGCTCGCAGGGAGCGGTCGGTAATGCTGCGGGCGCCGCGACCGATCGCGACCATGCCGGACTGGACCAGCTCCTTGATGCCGTAGGGCTCCAGCATCTTGAGCATGGCCTCCAGCTTGTCGCTGCTGCCGGTGGCCTCGACGGTGACCGCGTCCGGGGAGACGTCGACCGTCTTGGCCCGGAACAGCTGGACGATCTCGGTGACCTGGCCGCGCGTCTCCGCGTCGGCCCGGACCTTGACCAGGACCAGCTCGCGGCGGACCGCCGCGTCCGGGTCCAGCTCGACGATCTTTATCACGTTGATCAGCTTGTTCAGCTGCTTGGTGACCTGCTCCAGCGGCAGGTCCTCCACGTTGACGACGATCGTCATGCGGGAGATGTCCGGGTGCTCGGTCGGCCCGACGGCCAGCGAGTCGATGTTGAAGCCGCGCCGCGAGAACAGCGCCGCGATCCGGGCCAGGACGCCCGGCTTGTTCTCGACCAGGACGGAGAGGGTGTGCTTGGACATGGCTTTCGAAAGGCCCCTTCGTCTCAGTCGTTCTCGTCGCCGAAGTCCGGACGGACGTCGCGCGCGGCCAGGATCTCGTCGTTGCTGACGCCAGCCGGGACCATCGGCCAGACCATGGCGTCCTGGTGGACGATGAAGTCGATGACGACCGGCGCGTCGTTGAGCGACATCGCCTTCTCGATCACCGCGTCCAGGTCCTCGGGGCGCTCACAGCGCAACGCGTGGCAGCCCATCGCCTCGGACAGCTTGACGAAGTCCGGGATGCGGGTTCCCTGCCACGGGCCACTGTCCTCGCCCTCGGCGGAGCCGCCGTTGTTCCCGGCCGGGCCGTCGTGCAGGACGGTGTTGGAGTAGCGCTTGTTGTAGAAGAGCGTCTGCCACTGGCGGACCATGCCCAGCGAGCCGTTGTTGATGATCGCGACCTTGATCGGGATGTTGTTCAGCGCGCAGGTGACCAGCTCCTGGTTGGTCATCTGGAAGCATCCGTCGCCGTCGATCGCCCAGACCTCGGCGTCGGGGCAGCCGGCCTTCGCGCCCATCGCGGCCGGGACCGCGTAGCCCATCGTTCCGGCGCCGCCGGAGTTCAGCCAGGTGGCGGGCTTGTCGAAGTTGATGAACTGCGAGGCCCACATCTGGTGCTGGCCGACGCCCGCCGCGTAGATCGCGTCCGAGCCGACCAGCTGCCCGATTCGCTCGATGACCTGCTGTGGGCTGAGCATGCCCTCGGGGGCGGGCTCGTAGCCGACGGGGTAGGTCTTGCGCCAGGTGTTCAGCTGCTCCCACCACTGGCCGTAGTCGAAGCGCTGCTCGCCCGCCGCCTGGCCGGCGGCCTGCTCCTGCTGGACCGCGACGATCAGGTCCGCGATGATCTCGCGGGCGTCGCCGACGATCGGGACGTCCGCCGCGCGGTTCTTGCCGATCTCGGCCGGGTCGATGTCGGCGTGGACGACCTTGGCGTGCGGGGCGAAGGTGTCCAGCTTGCCGGTGACCCGGTCGTCGAAGCGGGTGCCCAGCGCGAACAGCAGGTCGGCCTTCTGCAGCGCGGTGACCGCGGCGACCGAGCCGTGCATGCCCGGCATGCCCAGGTGCTGGTCGTGGCTGTCCGGGAAGGCGCCCAGGGCCATCAGCGTGGTGACGACGGGCGCGCCGGTCAGCTCGGCCAGGATGCGCAGCTCGGCGGTGGCGCCGGCCTTCAGCACGCCGCCGCCCACGTAGAGGACCGGGCGCCTGGACGCGGCCAGCAGGCGTGCGGCCTCGCGGATCTGCTTGGCGTGCGGCTTGGTCACCGGGCGGTAGCCGGGCAGCTGCGTCTCGACCGGCCAGCGGAACACCGTCTGCGACTGCAGCGCGTCCTTGGCGATGTCGACCAGGACCGGGCCGGGGCGACCGGTGCCCGCGATGTGGAACGCCTCGGCGATCACGCGCGGGATCTCGTCCGGGTCGGTGACCAGGAAGTTGTGCTTGGTGATCGGCATCGTGATGCCGCAGATGTCCGCCTCCTGGAAGGCGTCCGTGCCGATCGCCTTGGAGGAGACCTGGCCGGTGATCGCGACCATCGGGACGGAGTCCATGTACGCGTCCGCGATCGGCGTCACCAGGTTGGTGGCCCCCGGGCCGGAGGTCGCCATGCAGACGCCGACCTTGCCGGTCGCCTGCGCGTAGCCGGTCGCGGCGTGGCCCGCGCCCTGCTCGTGACGGACCAGGATGTGGCGCACCCGGGTCGAGTCCATCAGCGGGTCGTAGGCCGGGAGGATCGCGCCGCCCGGGATGCCGAAGACGGTGTCCGCGCCGACCGCCTCGAGAGAGCGGATGAGCGACTGGGCACCGGTCATCGGTTCGGGGCCCGCGTGCTGCGGGACGGGCGCTGCTGCCTGCTCGGTCATCTGCTGTTCCTTCGTGGCTGCTCGGACTTCTCGGAGGGGGATCTCTAGGGCGGTTCGCGCTGCGCCGGCTGCCTCACGGCAACAAAAAACCCCTCGTGCCCGTGCGGGCATGCGAGGGGTAGCGCGTCGGCCTGGTCAGCTCGGGAGTTGACTCCCGGCTCAGCCGACGCGCCCGCCAAGTACGAGAATTCGGGTGCGCATGCTGACGACCATCCTCCGACGCCCAGGGGAGTGTCAAGCTCACTCGTTTCGTGTCTCATCATGCGGAATCATCCTCGGACGTCCTGGCATTCGCCAGGAGCAGTTCCTGCAGTTCATCCTCCCTCATCGGCGGCGCGAAGTGCAGCCCCTGGCCACGTGAACAGCCGAGATCCCGCAGGATCCGGGCCTGCTCGGCGCGGTCCACGCCGTCGGCGACGGTCTCCAGCCCGAGCTCCCGGCCGATCCGCAGCACGGTCGAGGCCAGGGTGCGCAGGAACGCCGAGTCGAGCAGCCCGTCGACGACGCCGCGCTCCAGCTTGAGCGCGTCCACGGGCAGCCGGCGCAGCTCGCTGAGCGGCGTCGCGCCGCCGCCCAGCCCGTCCAGGACCAGGCCGACGCCGAGCTGCTTGAGCCGCCCGAGCCGCTGCACCAGCTCGTCGACGCCGTGGGCCCGCCCGTCGGGGAGGCCGCCCGGACCGCTCTCGCCGAGCTCCACCACCAGCCGGGTGGCGGGCAGGCCGCAGCGCCGCAGCGCCGCCTCCGCGGCCTCGACCAGCCCCGGCGCGGTGAGCGCGCGCGGTGAGAGCCGGACCGTGACGGGCAGCGCGCCGCCGCGCCGGGCGGCCTGCTGGACGGCATGCTCGACCATCCAGCGGGCCAGCCGCAGCGCGCGCTCCCCGCCGCCGGCGGCGTGCAGGAACTCCGCCGGGGTCAACAGCAGGCCCTGCGCGGAGCGCCAGCGGGCCTGCGCGGCCAGGCCGCTCACCGTGCCGCCGCGCAGCTCGACGATCGGCTGGTGGACCAGGGTGAACTCGCCCTCGCGCACCGCGACGCGCAGCCGCTGGTCCAGCTCGGTGCGACGGCGCAGCTCACTGCGCAGCTCCGGCGAGTACTCGTGCACCCGGTCCTTGCCGCGCTTCTTCGCCTGGTACATCGCCAGGTCGGCGCTGCGCAGCAGCTCGGCCGCGCCCTCGGGCCCGGCGCCCGCCTCGGCGAACGCGATGCCGATGCTCGCGGCGACCGTGTGCTCCTCGCTGGCGACCGCGTAGGGCGCCGAGACCGCGACGCGCAGCCGCTCGGCGATGCCGAAGGCCCGCTCCCGGTCGACCTCGCCGACCAGCAGCACCGCGAACTCGTCGCCGCCGAGCCGGGCGACGGTGTCGCCCTCGCGCACCGACTCGCGCAGCCGCTGCGCGGCCACCACCAGCAGCTCGTCGCCGACCTGGTGGCCGGCGGTGTCGTTGACGGCCTTGAAGCCGTCGAGGTCGACGAAGAGCACGGCCACGTCGGGGCGGCGCTCGGCCCTGGTGGTGAGCGCCTCCCGGCCGCGCTTGAGGAACAGCGCCCGGTTGGGCAGCCCGGTCAGCGTGTCGTGGAACGCGTTGTGCTCCAACTGCGCCTGCAGCCGCACGCGTTCGGAGACGTCACGACAGTTGAAGATCAGCCCGTCCCGGTAGCGGTTGACGGTGGACTCCACGTCCAGCCACTCCCCCGCGCCCGAGCGGACCCGGCACTCGATCCGCGCGGTCGGCTCCGTCGTCGTGCCGTGGGCCGGGGCCTTGGCGAGGTAGCGCTGCACCTCCCACAGCACGTGGCCGAGGTCGTCCGGGTGGACCATCTCCGGCAGCCGGGTGCCGACCAGCTCCTCGGCCGGGCGCCCGTAGACGCCCGCGGCGGCCGGGCTGACGTAGCGCAGCACGCCGTCCGGATCGGCGATCATGATGACGTCGCTGGAGCCCTGCACCAGCGAGCGGAAGTGCCGCTCCTGGTGGCTCAGCCGCTGCGCCAGCGCCAGGTTGTCCAGCAGCATCACGCCCTGACGCAGGATCAGCGCGATGACGACGGTGCAGCTGACGATGAGGACGAAGCGGTCCAGGTGGTGCTGGCCGAGCGCGTTGTAGAGCAGGCCGACGGTGCAGACGCCGGTGGCGGCGTAGGGCGTCAGCGCGCTGAAGGTGGACGCCACCCGCGGCCGCCGCACGGACTCGCGGGTGAGCGCGCGGCCCCCGCCCGCCCAGGGCGCCCAGGCCAGCAGCATCGAGCCGCAGAACCAGCCGGCGTCCAGCAGTTCGCCGGAGTGGTAGGCGTCCTTGAACGACTGGCTGGTGAAGACCGCGTCGCAGACCACCGTCAGGGCGAGACCCACGGTGGCCGTGTGCGCCGCCGCGCGGTTGCCGTCCTGGCGGCGGAAGCGCAGGCCGAGGACCATGCTGATGAGCAGGATGTCCAGCAGCGGGTAGGCGAGCCCGACCGCCAGCCGCAGCGGGCTGTGCTGGTCGCCGGAGGCGGTCCTGGCCAGCGCGAGCGACCAGCTGAGAGTCAGCAGCGAGCCGGCGATCAGCCAGCCGTCCAGCGCCAGGCAGAGCCAGCCGGCGGCGTTGCGCGGCCGCTTGGACAGCATCAGCAGCCCGAGGATGGCGGGCGGGGCGAAGAAGAGGAAGACGAAGTCGGCGATCGAGGGCGACGGCAGCGACTGGCCGAGCACGCACTCGTACCAGCCCCAGATGCCGTTGCCGAGCGCGACCATCAGCGAGCTCAGCCCGAAGCAGAACCAGGCGCCGCGGTGCCGCCCGCCGGAGAGCAGGCCGTAGCCGAAGCAGGAGAACGAGGCGGTCAGCGCGGCACCGGCCAGGCCGAAGTCGCCCATGAAGTCGGCCAGCCCCGGCGACCCCCAGCCGTAGGCCGCCCCCGCGAGGTAGAGCAGGCACACGAGCATCGCGAGTATCCGCGGCAGCCGGGCCGCGGCCTGGGAGAGCCGGAGTGGCTCGTGTGCGGTCACGTCGTGGCCCGCCGCGTCCGGCGACGGCGGCCCCGCGACGAGGTCGTCGGGGTGCTCCTGCTCCATCAGGTCGCTCTCGCCGTAGGCGAACGGCGAGGCGGCGGATCTGCCGTGCTCCTCGTCCGGCCAGGCCTGGCCGGACCGCGCGGACCGGCCAGGCTGGCCGGGCAGCAACCCCTCGGTGGTCAGTTCGGTCGTGCTCAGCTCAGTGCTCAGCATGGGCAATCCCCCTCCGGCCCCGGGCGTGATCGGACCAGCGGGGCGGACAACTCCGTACCGGTTCTCCCGGTCGGGAACCTACACCACAGTCGTCACTCAGAGACATGCACACTCAACTCAGAGTAATGGCGACCGTCGAGGTAGCTGTACCCGATTCGGACGAAAGCGTCCGGTGCTGCTGCGCAGGAAGGGGGTGCCCTGGGCGCACGCCGGGGGCGCACGGACGCGCGGTGCGCGTCAGCTCAGGTCGCCGAAAGGCTCACCGCGCTCGTAGCGGAGGATCTGCTCGCGCAGGATGCGCTTGGCCCGAGGCAGGAACGCACTGCTGGGCCCGCCGACATGAGGCGTGATCAGCACGCCGGGGGCGAGCCAGAGCGGGTGGTCCGCCGGCAGCGGCTCCGGCTCCGTGACGTCCAGCGCGGCCCGCAGTCGCTGCATGGTCAGCTCCTTGAGCAGGGCCTCGGTGTCCACGACGGGCCCGCGCGCCACGTTGACCAGCAGCGCCCCGTCCTTCATCCGGGAGAGGAACCCCGCGTCGACGAGGTGACGGCTCTCAGGGGTGAGCGGCGTCAACAGGACGACGACGTCGGCGGACGGAAGCAGAGCCGCCAACTCGTGTGCGCCGTGCACCTCCTCCTCGGGGCGCGCGCGACGTGCGACGCGGACCACGTCGCACTCGAAAGGCCGCAGACGTGCGTCGAGCGCGCGGCCGATCGAGCCGTACCCGAGGATCAGCACGCGCTTGTCCGCGAGGGACTGATGGAACTCCTGGCTCCAGCGGCCCTGGTCCTGCAGCCGGGTGAAGTGTGGGATCCCGCGCAGCGAGGCCAGGATCAGCGTCACCGCCAGCTCGGCGGTGCTGGCGTCGTGCAGCCCGCGCGCGTTGCACGCGGCGACCCCGGCGGGCACGTGCGGCAGCACGTCGTCCATCCCGGCGGTCAGCGTCTGCACCACCTTGAGCGCCGGCAGGCGCGGGATCACCGACAGCGCGGCGGCGTGCCGCATGTACGGCAGGCAGAAGAACTCCACCCCCGCCAGCTTCTCGTCCCCGGGCAGCGGCCCGTCCCCGTCCCACACCAGGGCGTCGAGTCCGGCGGGCAACCCGCCGATGGCGTCAGGAGCGTACGGGAGCAGATAGCGAGCACTCATGCCTCGACCTTAGCCACGCTCGCACCCCTTAGCGGGTGGCAACGAGCCGTAGGCGGTGGGCGACCGCGGCGGCTTCGCCGCGGCCGGTGACGTCGAGCTTGGCGAGGATGTTGGAGACGTGGACACTCGCCGTCTTCGGGGAGATGAAGAGCTCCTCCGCGATCTGGCGGTTGGTGCGGCCCAGGGCGAGGAGCTTGAGGACGTCCTGTTCGCGCGGGGTGAGGTGGAAGGTCTCGTCGTCCTCCTGCTGCGTCGCCGTCGTCGGCGGCGCGAGCCGGGCGCGGCCGGTGAGGGCCTGGAGGTCGTCGAGGAGGAGCTGGTTGCCCTGCTTGCGGGCGAGTTCGCCGGCAAGCAGGGCGGCCTGGGCCGCCTCCGCGCGGTCGCCCTCGGCGGCCAGGGACTCGGCGAGGCGGAAGAGGGCCAGGCCGCGGGGGAAGGGGCACTCCAGCACGGCGAGGGCGTCGGTCGCACGACGCCAGTGCGCGGTCGTCACCGTCCCCTCCGCGCGGGCGAGTTCCGCGTCGAGGACGGCCTGCCAGCCGGCGTACAGCGGGAGCTCGACGGTGAGGCCCGTGGCAGTGCACCGGATCCGGTCGAGGATCTCGGCCTGGCCGGGGGCCATCGTGGGCAGTCGGCGGGCGTCCGCCTCCACCGCCGCGCCGGCGGCCAGCAGGGCCCACCAGCTGCGGTCGTGGCCCTCGGGGCGGCCGCGGTCCAGGACCGAGACGAGCTCCGCGCGGGCCTCCGCGTACCGGCCCTGCGCCGCGGCGATCCGCATGGCCAGCAGCGACGTCGGGACGTACTTCTGCGGCTGCCACAGCACGCCCACCCGCCGGACCTCGGCGAGATGCTCGGCCGCGCCCGCGACGTCGCCGCGCAGCAGCGCGATCTCGCCGCGCAGCCGGTGCATGAAGTCGCGGTGGGCGCGCTGGCCGGACCAGTCGGGCTCCTCGGCGAGCAGCCGCTCCGCCTCGTCGAGCTCGCCGAGTGAGATCAGCGGCTCGGCGAGGTTGCCGAGGATGATCGTGCCGGAGTAGCCGGTCATGCCGTTGGCGCGGATCATCGCCAGGCCGGTGCGGGCCACCTCGGCGGCCTCGCGGGAGCGGCCCTGGGTCTCGTGGTGGCTGGAGAGGTTGGTGTAGACGCGGCTCAGCAGGTTCACGTCGCCGGCGGCCTCCGCACGCTCGCGGATCTGCGCGAGCAGCGCCGCGCCCTCCTCCAACTCGCCGAAGGAGCAGTGCAGCATGCCCAGCGTCAGCTGCGCGTGCAGCTTCAGCGACGCGGCGCCGACCTGCTCGGCGATCTCGACGGCGCGCCGGGCGCAGTCCAGGTGCTCCCGGCCGGGGATGCCCAGCATGCCGTCCAGGGCCTGACGGTGCAGCAGCTCGGCGAGGACCGCCGACGGCTTGCGGCCCTCCAGAAGGCCGAGGGCTTCCAGCATCTCCTTGTCCGGCCGGGCGCCGACGTCGTAGCTGAGCGCGTGGGCGCGGGCCAGCATGAACCAGACGGCGCGCTCAGGGGACTTCTTCTCGTCGATCAGGCGCAGCGCGCGCTTGGTGTAACGCAGGCTGCGGTCGGTCTCGCCGCTGAAGCGGGCGGCGACGGTGGCCTCGGCGAGCAGGTCGACCAGCTGGATCGCGCTGCAGTCGCCCGCGCAGTCACAGCCGCCCTCACAGGAGCAGGCCGGATAGCTCTCGTCGGCGTGGTCGTAGTCGCGCAGCGTGTCGCGGACCTCCGCCGGGACGTCCTCCCACAGCTCCAGGGCCCGGTCGAGCATCCGCAGCTGCTCGGCGAAGGCGTTGCGACGGCGGGCCTCGCGGCCGGCGTCGAGCACGGCGGGGACGGCGCGGGCCGCGTCGTGGGAGCAGTACCAGTAGCCGGCCAGGCGGGAGGCGCGCTGGTCGGTGGAGACGAGCGTGGGGTCGGCCTCGAGCGCCAGCGCGTAGCGGCGGTTGGCGCGGGTGACCTCACCGGGCATCAGGTCGTCGGAGACGGCCTCACGGACCAGGGCGTGGCGGAAGCGGTAACCGTCCCCGTCCGAGGTCTGCTGGATGATGTTGGCGCCGACGGCGGTGCGCAGCGCGTCGATCAGCTCGTCCTCGTCGAGGGTGCCGGTCGCCTCGACGACCGCGGCGAGCAGGCCGTG
Organism: Streptacidiphilus pinicola; assembly: GCF_003258295.1. Taxonomy (GTDB): domain Bacteria; phylum Actinomycetota; class Actinomycetes; order Streptomycetales; family Streptomycetaceae; genus Streptacidiphilus; species Streptacidiphilus pinicola. Next base: position 34,229 of record NZ_QKYN01000127.1, read on the forward strand.
CTCGACGCGGGAGCCGCCCTGGGCGAGGAGGCGCAGCATCGTCTGGGTGGTCTCGGGCAGCGTCTCGATGCGGACCAGCAGCAGGTCGCGCAGCGTCTCGGTGAGGCCGGTGCGACACCCCTGCTGGGAGGCGACCGCGAGCTCCTCGACGAAGAACGGGTTGCCCTCGGAGCGCTTGAAGATCTGGTCGACCAGCTCGGCCTTGGGCCGGTCCGGGCTGAGGATGCCGGCCAGCTGACGGGCCACCTCGCGGCGCGCGAGGCGCGGCAGTTCCAGCCGCTGGACGGTGCGCAGCCGCTCCAGCTCGGCGAGGTAGGGGCGGACCGGGTGGCGCCGGTGCAGGTCGTCGCTGCGGTAGGTGGCGAGCAGGACCAACCGCGCCCGGTGCAGGGTGCGGATCAGGTAGGCGAACAGCTCGCGGGTGGACCGGTCGGACCAGTGCAGGTCCTCGACGGCCAGGACGAAGGTCCGGTCCGCCGCCAGCTGCTCGAAGAGCTGCGTGGTGTGCTCGAAGAGGCGGGCGCGGGCGTACTCGTCGTGGGCCTCGGGCGGGGCCTCGCCCATGTCCGGCAGCAGCCGGGCGAGGCTGCTCTCGCGTCCGACGGCGGCGGCGTCCAGCTCGGGGCCGATGGCCCGGTGCAGTCGGCGCAGGATCGTGGCGAAGGGCGCGTAGGGCAAGCCCTCCGCGCCCACCTCCAGGCAGTTGCCGACCACGGCCGTGGACCCCCGTGCCACGGCCGTGGCCTCGAACTCCTCAAGCAGCCTGGACTTGCCGACCCCTGCTTCTCCCCCGATCAGCAGGACCTGCGGTTGCCCCCCGTCGGCGCGCTCCAGCGCGTCGGTGAGGGCGGCCATCTGCGATCCGCGTCCGATGAACACGGGACTGACTGATATCCGCTCCACGTTCGGCAGCATCGCACACGACCCCGCTGATCAGCACGCATTTAGCGCGCCGGCCGAGGAGCTCGCCCGCCCTCGGGGCCGACGGCGGTCACTCTCCCTCCGGGCCTTGTTCGCGCGTCGTACCTCGCGGACGAGACGCTCGTGCTCGGCCTGGGCGATGAGCTCGTTGGTGCGGCTGACGATGAACTGGTACTCGAACATCTTGGCTCTCCCCTGTGGGTGGGCTGTCTCCCTGACAACCTCTAATTTCCTCTCCCAGGGGGGTGCCCGGCATCGGGCGCATGCCTGATCTTGGGCGCTCAGGAGGTCTTAGAAACGAAGGACCGCCGCCCTGAGTACACCTAAGTACTCAGGGCGGCGGTCCGTTCGGGCTAAGACGTCTTACTGCCTACTCCGGAGTGACGCCGAGCTTCTCGAAGATCAGCTCCTTGACGCGGGCGGCGTCGGCCTGACCGCGCGTCGCCTTCATGACCGCGCCGACCAGCGCGCCCGCCGCGGCGAACTTGCCCGAGCGGATCTTGTCGGCCACGTCCGGCTGGGCCGCCAGCGCCGCGTCGATCGCGTCGCCGAGCGCGGAGTCGTCGGAGACGACGGCCAGGCCGCGCTTGGCGACGACCTCGTCCGGCTCGCCCTCGCCGGCCAGCACGCCCTCGATGACCTGACGGGCCAGCTTGTCGTTCAGCTTGCCCTCGGCCACCAGCGCCGAGACCTTGGCCACCTGGGCCGGGCTGATCGGCAACGCGGCCAGCTCGACGCCGTCCTCGTTGGAGCGGCGGGCCAGCTCGCCCAGCCACCACTTACGGGCCTGGTCGGCCGGGGCACCGGCGTCGATCGTGGCCAGGATCAGGTCGATGGCACCGGCGTTGAGCGCGGACTGCATCTCGGTGGCCGAGATGCCCCACTCCTCCTGCAGACGCTGACGCCGCACCCGCGGCAGCTCCGGCAGCTCCCCGCGGAGCTGCTCGACCCACTCGCGCGAGGGCGCGACCGGCACCAGGTCGGGCTCGGGGAAGTAGCGGTAGTCCTCCGCCTCCTCCTTGATCCGGCCCGAGGTGGTGCTGCCGTTGTCCTCGTGGAAGTGACGCGTCTCCTGGACGATCGTGCCGCCGTCGTCGAGCACCGCGGCGTGGCGCTGGATCTCGAAGCGGGCGGCGCGCTCGACGCTGCGCAGCGAGTTGACGTTCTTCGTCTCGCTGCGGGTGCCGAACTTGGTCGCGCCCTTGGGCATCAGCGACAGGTTGACGTCGCAGCGCATCTGGCCCATCTCCATGCGGGCCTCGGACACGCCGAGGGCACGGATGAGCTCACGCAGCTCCGCGACGTACGCGCGGGCGACCTCGGGCGCGCGGTCACCGGCGCCCACGATCGGCTTGGTGACGATCTCGATCAGCGGGATGCCGGCCCGGTTGTAGTCCAGCAGCGAGTACTCCGCGCCGTGGATGCGGCCGGTGGCACCGCCGACGTGGGTGGACTTGCCGGTGTCCTCCTCCATGTGGGCGCGCTCGATCTCCACGCGGAAGACCTCGCCGTCCTCCAGCTCGACGTCCAGGTAGCCGTTGAAGGCGATCGGCTCGTCGTACTGCGAGGTCTGGAAGTTCTTCGGCATGTCCGGATAGAAGTAGTTCTTCCGGGCGAAGCGGCACCACTCGGCGATCTCGCAGTTGAGCGCGAGACCGATGCGGATCGCGGACTCCACGCCGGTCGCGTTGACGACCGGCAGCGAGCCCGGCAGACCCAGGCAGGTCGGGCAGACCTGGGTGTTCGGCTCCGCGCCCAGCGCGGTCGAACAACCGCAGAACATCTTGGTCTTGGTTCCCAGCTCGACGTGGACCTCAAGGCCCATCACCGGGTCGTACGAGGCGAGAGCCTCCTCGTACGGGACCAGGTCAATGACGCTCACTAAGGCGTCCTTTCGGGGTAAGGCTTGCGGTCTTGGTCAGTCGGCGAGGACGTCGTTCTTGGCCAGCTGGCGCAGCTCGCGGACGAGCAGCAACGTGCTCGTGACCAGGGCGAGCGCACCGACCGCGGCGTTGATGAGCTTGAGGGTGTCCGCCTCGGAGCGGGCCTTCTTCAGGTCCTTGACGATGCCGAAGGCACCGAAGGCGCTGCCGCCGATGCCCAGCATCAGGCCCGGCTTGGAGTGCTTGAAGCCCTTTGCCGTCTCGAGCTTGCTCATAGTGCCGGTGCCTCCTCCAGCAGGGGGTGTCCCCACTTGTCGTTGAGAGCCGCCTCGACCGCCGCACCCACGCGGTACAACCGGTCGTCGGCCAGCGCGGGCGCGATGATCTGCAGGCCGACCGGGAGATTGTCCTCCGGGGCCAGGCCGCAGGGCACCGACATGGCCGCGTTGCCGGCCAGGTTCGACGGAATGGTGCACAGGTCCGCCAGGTACATCGCCATCGGGTCGTCGGCGCGCTCGCCGATCGGGAAGGCGGTGGTCGGCGTGGTCGGGGAGATCAGCACGTCCACGTCCGCGAACGCGCGGTCGAAGTCGCGGGTGATCAGCGTCCGGACCTTCTGCGCCGAGCCGTAGTAGGCGTCGTAGTAGCCCGAGCTCAGCGCGTAGGTGCCGAGCATGATGCGGCGCTTGACCTCGGGACCGAAGCCGGCCTCGCGGGTCAGCGCGGTGACCTCCTCGGCCGAGCGCTCGCCGTTGTCTCCGACGCGCAGGCCGTAGCGCATGGCGTCGAAGCGGGCCAGGTTGGAGGAGCACTCGGACGGCGCGATCAGGTAGTACGCCGGGAGCGCGTAGGTGAAGGACGGGCAGGAGATCTCGACGATCTCCGCACCGAGGCTGCGGAGCAGCTCCACCGACTCGTGGAAGCGCTGCATCACGCCGGCCTGGTAGCCCTCGCCGCCGAACTCCGTGACGACGCCGACACGCATGCCCTTGACGTCCGCCTGCCGCGCCGCGGCGACGACCGCCGGGACGGGGGCGTTGATGGACGTCGAGTCCATCGGGTCCCAGCCGGCGATGGCCTCGTGCAGCAGGGCCGCGTCGAGGACGGTGCGGGCGCAGGGGCCGCCCTGGTCCAGCGAGGAGGAGAAGGCGATCAGGCCGTAACGCGAGACGCTGCCGTAGGTCGGCTTCACGCCGACCGTGCCGGTGACGGCGCCCGGCTGACGGATCGAGCCGCCGGTGTCGGTACCGATCGCCAGCGGCGCCTCGTACGCGGCGAGCGCGGCGGCGGAGCCACCACCGGAACCGCCGGGGATCCGGGAGAGGTCCCACGGGTTGCCGGTCGGGCCGTAGGCCGAGTTCTCGGTGGAGGACCCCATGGCGAACTCGTCCATGTTGGTCTTGCCGAGGATCACCACGCCCGCCTCCTTGAGGCGGCGGGTCAGGGTCGCGTCGTACGGCGGGCGCCAGCCCTCCAGCATCTTCGAGCCGGCGGTCGTCGGGATGCCCTTGGTGGTGAAGACGTCCTTCAGCGCGAGCGGCACGCCGGCCAGCGGGCCGAGCTCCTCGCCCGCGGCGCGCTTGGCGTCCACGGCGCGGGCGGCCTCGAGCGCGCCCTCGGTGTCCACGTGGAGGAAGGCGTGCACCTTCTCGTCCACGGCGCCGATGCGGTCCAGGTGCGCCTGCGCGACCTCGACGGCGGAGACCTCGCCGGAGGCGATCGCGTTCGCGGTCTGGGCCGCGGTGCTGCGGATCAGGTCAGTCACGTTTCTCAGTCCTCCCCGAGGATCTGGGGGACACGGAAGCGCTGCTCTTCCGCGGCGGGCGCGGCGGCCAGCACCTCGTCCGGACGGAGCGAGGGACGGACCTCGTCGGCGCGCATGACGTTCGTCAGCGGCAGCGGGTGCGAGGTCGGCGGAACGTCTTCGGCGGCGATCTCGCTGACGCGGGCGACCGCGTCGACGATGTCGTTCAGCTGCTCGGCGAAGTGGTCAAGCTCTTCGCTCTTGAGCTCCAGCCGCGACAGCCGGGCGAGGTGGGCGACCTCCTCGCGCGTAATGCCAGGCATGCAGCGATCCTCTGATGGGTGAAGGAAACGGACCTGGCCGAGTCTATTGACACGGAGGTGTCCCCATCCTACGGAGGTCCGGCGCCCGCCCGCAGCCGCGTTAGCGGCCGGCGCGTGGTGCCACGCTGAGCAAGGGGCGGAAGAAGCCCGCCGGGTGGGGTTCGCCCACGGGCTCGTCGTCGACCTGGATCCAGGCGTGGGCGGCGAAGGGGTGGGTGCGCACCCCCGTGCACCAGGTCGGCCAGCTGCCGCGGGCACGGCAGAGCAGCGCGGCGGCGATCGAGCGTTGGAGACAGTTGTTGCCCGCGCAGCGCATGCTCACGGAAACCACGTCCTCGCGGGCGCGCAGCGCCTGCTCCGCGCTCGCGGGCCTCGCCCCGCGGCGGGTGAACTCCAGGACCGTGCGCAGCTTCGCGGGCTTGACCCGCGCCAGGAGGCGGGCCGCGCCGACGGCGAGCAGCGGAAGGGGTCGGCGCCACAGCGGGAGGACCGCCCGGGCGTCCAGGGACATCTGCACGCTCATGGCAGCACCAGCTCCGCCGAGGCCAGCTGCGCCAGAACCGCCTTGACGTCGTCCTTGGCCCGCTCCGCGGCGACGCCGTGGGCAGTGGCGAGGGCGGTGGCGACCGCGGACGGCGCCTGGCCGCCGAGGAGGCCGTGGAGGACCTCCCGACCCGTCAGGTTGAGCTGGAAGTAGCGTCCGGTCCGGCCGTGCAGCAGGACGGTGCCGTCGTCGGTGTCGGTCATGGTGACGTCGGGATGGAGCCGCATGATCAGTCCTCAGGGCCGGAACGGGGGAGCGCGCGGAGCCAGGTCTCGCAGCCGACGAGGCTCTCCAGCGCCTGGACGGCGCTGTTGTCGGCCTGCGGGCCGGTGAGCCGGACGCGCAGGGCCGCCGGGTCGAGCAGGCCGCGGGCGGCCAACTGCGAGTCGGGGCCGAGCAGATCGAGCAGCGCGGGCAGGTGGGCGCGCAGGCCGCGCCGCACGTCCTCGCCGAACTCGCCCTTGGTGGCGCGGGTGCGGACCCGCTCGGGGACGATGCCGCGCATCGCCTCCGCCAGCAGCGGCTTGAAGCGCCACGGGCCGGCGTGCTCCTCGGGACGCACCCGCAGGACCGCCTCGACGACCCGGTCGTCGAGACAGGGCGCGTCGAGGGCGATGCCGCGCTCGGCGTAGAGGTCGCCGAGCAGGCGGTAGGTGCTGGTGTTGGAGCGGATCACGACCAGCGTCTGGTGTGAGCCGAGGTCCCGCGCGAGCGGCTCGGCGGTCTCCGCGGTGCGGCGCAGCGCCGCCCGGGCGAGGTCGGCGCCGGCCGGGGTGACCCAGCCGGGGGCGCGGATCGGTCCGAGGCCCCAGCCGAGGGCGGCGCGGCGCAGCGGCGGGCGCGGTTCGGTCAGCGCCTCGGCCTCACCGGCCCACCAGTCGGCGAACGAGCTCGGGCGCAGCAGTTCGGCGAGCGTGGCTCGCATGGGCCAGCGCCGTAGGGCGACGTGGGCGCGCAGGTGCCGCAGTGCGGTGAGCGGGCGGCGGCGCAGCAGCGGATGCAGGTAGCCGGGCATGGGCGAGAACAGCTCGTCTCCGCCGTGGCCGGACAGGTGCCGGACGGAGCCGTGTTCGGCCAGCAGCTCGGCGGTACGCCGGATCCGCGCGGTGGCGCGGGTGAGCGGGCTCGGCATTTCCGCGCTCACCGGAATTCCGGAATCGGCGAACATGTCCGGGAGCTCGCCCTGCGCGACGACGAGGTGCTCGGCCCGGTCGAGTTCCTTTGTCGCGAATTCCGCGAAAACGGTGTCGTCGTTTCCGCTGTCCGCCTCACCCCAGCGGAATGTGAGGATTTCGGGGTCCGCCCGGGCCGCGAGAAAGCAGATGGAACTGGAATCCAGTCCGCCGGAGAGATCGGCGCTGAGCCTTCCCTTTTCTGGTGACTTTCCCGCAGTCGCCGCCGACAGGGCGCTGCGCACCGCCTCGGCCCCCGCGGAAAGCGACAGTTCGGGTGCGGGCGGCTGCCACCAGCGGAGCTCGCCGAGGGTGTCGGCGTCCCACTCCAACGCGTGGTCCGGCGCGAGCGCGGAGACGCCCGACCAGAGGCTGCGGGCGTTCGCGGGGTAGGGCAGCTGCAGTCCGCAGACCACGCGGAGCGCGAGCGCCTCCTCGTCCAGGCCTGCTCCGGTGAGCGTGGCGAGCAGGTCGGCGCGGTCGGTGGCGACGGCGACGCCGCCCTGCCGGGCATGGAAGAGGCGGCGCAGTCCGGAGGCGCTGCCCTGGAAGCGAGACCAGTCCGGCAGCGAAACGCCCAGGTGACAGCTGCCGCGCAGGCCGGCGAGGACACGTGCGGCGTCGGCCGGGCCGCTGATCCGGCCGGCGAGCTCGGTCAGCCGGGAGCGGCTGACGGGAAGGTCGCCGACGACCGCGAGCCGCACCGGGCCGGCCTCGGCCATCGTCAGCGCCTCCACCGGCCAGTGGCCGAGAAGCCAGGGACGCCCGGAGGCGTGGGCGACGACGCGGGCGCCCTCCAGCAGGGGACGCGGAAGGCGCGGGAGGAGGTGCTCGGCCTGCGGCCGGTCCGGCAGGACCACGAACCCGGATCTCATGCTGCTTCCACCGTTTTCGGATCGACCGCGGACCGGGCCCGAAAAAAGCCCGGCCCGCAGCAAGGATCAGCTCGACGAATCAGTAGATCATGTTGAAGAACCAGTCCGGGACATTGCCCCAGCCGCCGAGGGTGTCCTCATTGAACTCACCGACCTCGACCAGAGCCGGTGCCATGTACTCGTTCGACTGCTCGGTGCTCTCAGCCATGGGAGCCTCCCAGATCCGAATCCGCCTTGACAAACCCCGGGAATTCCCGAGGGCGGGCCCGAATCTAGCATGTACACGCTCAGCGGTTAAGTGATCCACGTCACGCGATTTTCGGCCACGAATTCAGGCCGATTTCGTACGACAAGGTTTAGGTACGGATTGGCTGAATCGTGCCGGGTCAGCGCTGGTGCGGCGCGGTGACTCGGCTGCGCAGCCAGGCGGTGGCCTGGTCGGCCGGCATGGCCTTGGAGACCAGCCAGCCCTGGACGGCGTCGCAGCCCATGCCCTGCAGGCGCTTCCACGTCTCGTCGTCCTCGACGCCCTCCGCGACGACCGTCAGGCCGAGCGAGTGCGCGAGCTGGACGCTGCAGAGCACCACGGCCGCGTCGTGGTCGTCGGCGACCATCCGACTGACGAAGGAGCGGTCGATCTTCAGCTCCGCGACCGGCAGGCGGCGCAGCCGGACCAGCGAGGAGTAGCCGGTGCCGAAGTCGTCCAGCGACATGCCGACACCGTGGCCGCGCAGCTCCTCCAGCGTCTCGGCGGCCCGCTGGCCGTCCTCCAGCAGCAGCCGCTCGGTGATCTCCAGCTGCAGCGCGCCGGCCGGCACGCCGTACCGCTCCAGCCGCCCGGCGACGCCCGCGGCGAAGCCGGGACGGAGCACATCCCGCGGGGAGATGTTGACCGCGACGGGCACCTCGATGCCGTCCGCGCGCCAGCGGGCGAGCTGGGAGACCGCGGCCTCCAGCACATAGTCCGTCAACTGCGGCATCAGGCCGCTGGATTCGGCGAGCCCGACGAACTCCTCGGGGCTGACCGGCCCGCGGTCGGCGCGGGACCAGCGCACCAGCGCCTCCAGGCCGACGACGCTGCCGTCGAAGGCGACCTTGGGCTGGTAGTGCACCTGCACCTCGCCCTGGTCGAGCGCGCGGCGTAGCTCGCCCAGCAGGCCGAGGCGGAGCGGGGTGTCCTCCTCCTGGCCCGGCTGATAGAGCGTCACCCCGGCGCGGCTGCGCTGCGCGTGGACCATGGCGATGTCGGCGCGGCGCAGCAGCGACTCGGCGTCCGGGGCGTGGTCGGGCAGGACCGCTATGCCGGTGCTGGACTCCAGGATCAGCTGCAGGCCGCCGAACTGGATCGGTGCGGCGACCTCGGCCGCGAAGGCACGCGCGAGCCCGAGCAGCGCGCCGGACTCCTCCGGCGGCTCGGGCACCAGCACGGCGAACTCGTCCCCGCCGAGGCGCGCCACGAGCGCGCCGGTGTCGAGCGCGAGGGACTGCAGCCGTTGCGCGACCTGCACCAGCAGGCGGTCGCCGGCGAAGTGGCCCAGGGTGTCGTTGAGGGAGCGGAACCGGTCCAGGTCGATCAGCACGAGCGCGCTCCGGGCGCGCACCGTGGCCGCCTGCATCGCCGCGAGGTGCAGCGCGGCGCGGTTCGGCAGCCCCGTCAGCTGGTCGGTCACCCCCTCCCGCACCCGCTGCCGCCCGAACCACCAGGCGGCGAAGAGCACGGCGATGGGCACGCCGAAGAGTGGCAGCAGCGCGGGCGAGTGCCGCGCCACCACATCGGCCAACGGCACCAAGGGCGCCGCCCCGGCGAAGCCAACGCCGAGGAACACCGCCGCCCGGACGGCGAACCCGGCACGGTCAGGACCCAGCACTGACCGAGGCGTGCGCTCCATCGGTTTTCCTCTTGCTCCCCGGTCGCCCGGATGGGCCGCACAGGACGTACGGACCGACAGGATCGGGCTACCTCCAGCCTAGGCTGACTGCCCCTCGCGAGAGTGGCAATCAGCGGAGCTGTGACCGAGCGGTGTCCTCAGCCGATGGAATAATGACCTGATTACTCCCCTATGCCCGACAGCAGGGTGAGTAAAGAAACATGACAGACCACCACGGACCGCACCCACGGCGCGACTCCGCGTCACCTGACGCAGGGTCACCCCGCGCGGTGGCCCGCCGCCAACGCACCGCTGATAGCGTGCCCCTGACAGTCGGCGCACGGGGTCGTTCGGTGAGTCAGATCGCGCATGCCTTGGCGGAGGCGGCCCGAAAGGCCGGCCAGGGGCTCGCCAGGGACTTCTCGTCTGACGACCACGCGCTACGCCTACGACGCACACGGACGACTGGTCGAGGCTGACTCACCGGCCTCGGGAAAGCTCGCCCGGACCTTCGACGCGGTGGGCAGGCTGCTCAACGAAACGGTCGACGGCCGCACCCTCCGGTTCGGATACGACGCTCTCGGCCGTCCGACGCACCGTAGGACGCCGCGAGGTCATGGCACCGCCTGGTCCTATGACGACGCCGACCGGCCCGTACGGGTCGACTGCACGGGCGGCACCCTCGACTTCGCCTACGACGAGGCGGGACGCGAGCTGCGGCGCGTCCTGGCCGGCACGCTCAAGCTCACCAGCGACTGGGACGAGCGGGACCGGCTCATCAGCCAAACGCTGACCGCCGCCGGCAGCGGCCCCGACCGTCCGCTCCAGAGGCGACGCTGGAACCGGCGCCCGGACGGGCACCTGATCGGCGTCGACGAACAGACGGGCACGGCACGGTCGTTCGACCTGGACGCGGTCGGCCGGGTCACCGCGGTCCACGCCGAGGGTTGGTCCGAGCGCTACGCCTACAACGGCGCGGGTGACGTCACCGACGCCTCCTGGCCCGCCACAGCAGCCACGCGGGCAGCCGAAGGGCCACGCGAGTACGCCGGCAGCCGCCTGCTGTCCGCCGGGCGAGTACGTTATGAGCACGACGCGGCAGGCCGGGTGACGTTGCGCCAGGTGACCCGTCTCTCCCGCACGCCGGACAACTGGCGCTACCGCTGGAACGCGGAGGACCAGCTCACCGAGGTCACGACCCCGGACGGGACAGTCTGGCGCTACCGCTACGACCCGCTCGGTCGCCGCAGCGCGAAACTGCGCGTCGGCGCGGACGGTGCGACGGTGGTCGAGCGCACCGAGTTCACCTGGGACGGCGCAGTCCTGTGCGAACAGACCACCGAGGCCGACTACCTACCGGGTTCGCACACCCTGTCCTGGGACCACGACGGCTTCACGCCGCTCGCCCAGACCGAGACCATCACGGCGCAGGAGCGTTCCGATCGGCGCTTCTTCGCTATCGTCACCGACCTCGTCGGCACTCCGACCGAGCTGATCGACACCGGGACGCAGACCATCGCCTGGCGCGCGACCAGCATGTTGTGGGGCAATACGACCTGGCCGGCCGACAGCACCACCTACACCCCGCTGCGCTTCCCCGGGCAGTACTTCGACCCGGAGAGCCGCCTCCACTACAACGTCAACCGCTACTACGACCCCGAGACCGCCCGCTACACCTCGCCCGACCCGCTCGGTCTGCTCCCCGGCCCCAACCCGTGCGGCTACGTGGGCAACCCGCATGCGTGGACGGACCCGCTGGGGCTCTCGCCACACCCCCACGACGAGGATCCGGAGGTCTTCTACCGGGCCATGAGCGAGAAGGAGTACCGCCAGCTCGGGCCCAAGGGCGAGATCACCGTGAAGGGGACGGAGAACTTCGTCACGCAGTCCCGCGAGTACCTCCAGGGCTTGCGTGACCGCTTCACCAGGCGCGGCGGTCGAAACGCCGAGAAGTACACCATCCTGATGCGGTACGAAATGGCTCCCGGCACCCGCGACGCGATGGTCGCGGCGGGCAAGCTGCCCGAGGACATAGGCTCGGACATCAACGCCATCCACCTGAAGAGCGAGCGCGGCTCGGACACGTTCGGCCTGCGGCCAGGCTCCGTGGGGGTGTTCAACTCCAACATTCTGAAATCCGAACGAATGGATGACTGGTGATGCAGGACGGACCGTCTCCTGAGCTCGACGACCTGCTGCTCGCCGGCTACTTCACGCCGGAGCGGGCCGCGGAGCTCGACGCGGCGCAGCCCGGTACCCGGGGCTCCGTGCTCGGCTGGGCACGCGAGGCGCTCGCGGCGGGGAACTGGGCCCGGGCCGGTGGGCTCGTCAACCTCGCGGCTGCCCTGAGGGTGCCCGGTCTCGGCGAACTGCTGTGTGGGCTCGTCGAGACCGGGGATGTCCGCCCCGGCGGGCCCAACCTCGAGGACGCGGTGGACATCCTCGGCGAGCTCCAGGACGAGCAGGCTGTCGGCCCGCTGTTCCGCCTCGTACAGCGGGTGGTCGAGGCCGGCACCGATGCGCCGGCGTTCTGGCTCTGCCAGAAGGCCGTCTTCTCTCTCGCCGAGATCGGCACGGACGAGGCCGATGCCCGCCTCATCGAACTGACCGGTGAGGCGTGGCCCGGCCCGGTCCGCTGGCACGCCGCGGTCGCCCTGGGCGTCGAGGACGAGCTCGGATTCGACGAGGACGAGCTCCTCAACGAGCGCTGAGGCCGGGGACGGTCAGGGCTGCTCCCCCGCTACTCCTCGACCGGCAGCGCGGCCTCCCGGGCCGCGTCCGGGCCCTGCTCCAGGAGGACGGCGAAGCCGGCGTCGTCGAGGATGGCGAGCTTGAGCTGGACCGCCTTGTCGTACTTGGAGCCCGGGTTGTCGCCGACCACGACGAAGTCGGTCTTCTTCGACACCGAGCCGGTGACCTTGGCACCGCGCGACTGGAGCGCGTCCTTGGCGCCGTCACGGGTGTGGTCGGCGAGGGTGCCGGTGACCACCACGGTCAGCCCCTCCAGCGGCCGCGGGCCTGAATCCTCCTCGGAGACCTCGTCGACGAAGCGGACGCCTGCGGCGCGCCACTTCTCGATGATCTCCCGGTGCCAGTCCTCGGCGAACCAGTCGGCGACGGCCTTGGCGATGCCGGGGCCCACCCCTTCCACCCCGGCCAGCTCCTCCTCGCTGGCGTTGGCGATGCGGTCCAGGTCGCGGAACTCCCGGGCCAGCGCCTGCGCCGCGACGGGACCGACCCGGCGAATGGAGAGGGAGTTGAGAACCCGCCAGAGCGGCTGCCTCTTGGCCGCCTCCAGGTTCTCCAGCAGCTGGGTGGTGGTCTTCTTCGGCTGTCCGGCAATCGTCGCGAAGAAGGAGACAACCTTCTGCTCGCCCGTCTCCTCGTCGATCTTGGGCAGACCCGTCTTCGCGTCCCGGACGAGCGCCTTGATCGGCAGCAGGTCCTCGACGGTCAGATCGAACAGGTCGCCCTCGTTCTCGATCGGCGGGGTCGTGGGCTGCAGCGGCTGGGTCAGCGCGACTGCGGCGACATAGCCCAGGTGCTCCACATCCAGGCCCTCGCGGCTGCCGAGGAAGGCGACCCGCTCACGCAGCTGGGCCGGGCAGTGGCGAGCGTTGGGGCAGCGCAGATCCTTGTCGCCCTCGGTCAACGGGCGCAGCTCGGTGCCGCACTCGTGACAGTGCGTCGGCATGACAAAGGGGCGCTCCGAGCCGTCGCGCAGCGCGACGACCGGGCCGAGGATCTCCGGGATGACGTCGCCGGCCTTGCGGATGACGATGGTGTCGCCGATCAGCACGCCCTTGGCCTTCACCACGTCCTGGTTGTGGAGCGTGGCGTACTGGACCATCGAGCCCGCGACCTTGACCGGCTTCTCCAGCACCGCGTACGGCGTGGCCCGGCCGGTGCGGCCGATCCCGACGAGGATCCGATCGAGCTTGGCGTTGACCTCCTCCGGCGGGTACTTCCAGGCGATGGCCCAGCGCGGCGCACGAGAGGTGGAGCCGAGACGTCCCTGCAGCGCGATCTCGTCCACCTTGATCACGACGCCGTCGATCTCGTGCTCGACGCTGTGGCGCTGCTCCCCGAAGCGCTTGATGAACTCCTTCACCTCGTCGAGCGTGCTCACGACGGCGTTGTGCCGCGCGGTGGGCAGCCCCCACGACCGCAGCAGGTCGTAGGCGTGCGACTGGCAGTCGATGTCGAAGCCACGACGGGCGCCAATGCCGTGCACGATCATGTGGAGCGGGCGCTGGGCGGTGACCGACGGATCCTTCTGGCGCAGCGAACCGGCCGCGGAGTTGCGCGGGTTCATGTACGGCTCCTCGCCGGCGGCAACCCGGGCGATGTTGAGCGCGTCGAAGTCCTCGATGGGGAAGTAGACCTCGCCGCGGATCTCCACGAGCTCCGGCGGGTTCTCCCCTGCCAGCCGGTTCGGGATCTCCTTGATGGTGCGGACGTTGGCAGTGATGTCGTCGCCGACGCGACCCGTGCCGCGCGTCGCCGCGCGGACCAGCACGCCGTTCTCGTAGGTGAGGTTGACCGCGAGCCCGTCGATCTTCAGCTCGCACAGGTAGTGGAACTCCAGGCCGGCCAGGTCGCGCTCGACCCGCTCGGCCCAGGCATCCAACTCCTCGTCATTGAAGGCGTTGTCCAGGCTGAGCATCCGCTCCAGGTGCTCCACCTTGGAGAAGTCCGCTGTCGCCTCACCGCCGACGGTCTGCGTCGGGGAGTCCGAGGTGCGCAGCTCGGGGAACCGCTCCTCGATCCCCTCCAACTCGCGCATGAGGAGGTCGAACTCGCCGTCGCTGATCGTCGGCGCGTCCTGGTTGTAGTACCGGTTCCGGTGCTCCTCGATCTCCTGGGCAAGCTGCGCGTGCCGAGCGCGGTCCTCTTCCAACGACACTGCGTTCCACCCCTCACTCAGGTCACTCGGGATTGTCGGCCAGGCTCTGCGCCGCGATGACGCTGTGTGACAACGCGGCGCGCGCGTAGGACGGGGACGCCCCCGCCAGGCCGCAGGTGGGGGTGACCACGACGGAGCGCGACAGCAGCGCGGGGGCCAGGCCCAGACGCCGCCACAACGTCCTCACACCACTGACACTACCGGCCGGGTCTGACAATTTGACGTCCGTGGAGGGCACGACACCGAGCAGGAGGACGGTGCCGCTTTCGACCGCCTCGCCGATCGCGTCGTCGTCACGCTCGGTCAGCATGGATGCGTCCAGCGAGACCGCCGCGGCGCCCGCGCGGCGCAGCAGTGGGAGGGGGACGGACGGCGCGCAGCTGTGGACGGCGACCGGCGCGTCGACGCCGTCGATCACGCCGCGCAGGATCTCCTCCCCCACGCCGCGGTCGACCGCGCGCAGGCGCTGCCAACCGCTGGCCGTCTTCACCTGGCCGGCCAGGACCGCCGGAAGGGAGGGCTCGTCGAGCTGCAGCAGCAGCTCCGCGCCCGGGATCCGGCGGCGGACCTCGGCGAGGTGGAGGCGCAGGCCCTCGGTCAGCGAGGCGGCGAGGTCGCGCACCGCGCCGGCGTCGGCCAGGGCCTTCTCGCCGCGCTGGAGTTCCACCGAGGCGGCCAGCGTCCACGGGCCGACCGCCTGGACCTTGAGCGGGCCGCGGTACTCCTGAGTGAACTCCTCCAGCGCGTCCAGGTCCTCGCCGAGCCAGGAGTGGGCGCGGCGGGTGTCCCGGCCGGGGTGGTCGCCGAGGCGCCAGCCGGAGGGCTCGACCCGGGCGTAGAGCTCGACCAGCAGGCCGAGGCTGCGGCCGATCATGTCGGCGCCGGGGCCCCGGGCGGGCAGCTCGGCCAGGTGCGGGAGCGCCTCCAGCGAGCCGGTGACGGTCTTGGCCGCCTCGCGGGCGTCCGTGCCGGGCATCGAGCCGACCCCGGTCGCGCCGGGTGCCGACAAGGACGGGAACGGGAGCGCGCTCATCGACCGGGCCGCACCGTCACGTCAGTGATCTCCGCGTCGCGCGGCAGGTCGATCGCCGTCAGCACGGCGGTGGCGACCGACTCCGGGGCGATCCACGCCTCGGCGTCGTATTCCCGGCCCTCCTGGGCGTGGACCTTGGCCTGCATCGGCGTCGCGGTGCGGCCCGGGTAGACGGTGGTGACCCGCACGCCCTGGCCGTGCTCCTCCTCCCGGAGCGCGTCCGCCAGCGCCTTCAGACCGAACTTGGACGCCGCGTAGACGCCCCACTCGGCGTTGGCGCGCAGGCCCGCACCGGAGTTGACGAAGACGACGTGGCCCTGCGAGACGCGCAGCGTCGGCAGGAAAAGGCGGGTCAGCTCGGCCGGGGCGAGCAGGTTGACGGCGAACGTCTCCTGCCAGACCTTGGGCGTCATGTCGCCGAGCGCGCCGAGCTCGACGACGCCCGCGACGTGCAGCAGCGAGTCGATCCGGTCCGGCTGCGGCTGGTGGCTGAAGGCCCAGCTGAGCCGGTCCGGCTGGGCGAGGTCTCCCACCAGCGTCCGTGCGCCGGGGAAGCGCTCGCGCAGTTCCGCCGCGCGGCGGGCGTCCCGGGCGAGCAGCCACAGCTCCTCGCCCCGCTCGTCGAGCTTCGCGGCGACGGCCGCGCCGATGCCGGAGCCGGCTCCGGTGATCACATGCGTTCCCATGGGTTCATGAGTACCACGCCCGAGACCCTGTTCCGTGCGCCACCATGGTGATCATCAGCGCAGACGCGGACACTGGCTGCGGAGACGAGGGACGGGGAGACGGTGCGGGACGAGGGCGCGCACACGGAGGCCGGATCGGACGCGGGGCCGGGCGACGCGGCGAACGAGGAGCCGCGCGGGCACATGGTGGTGGTCGGCAACGACGCGCTGACCCAGCGTCTCGTCGGCGACCTGGCCAAGCTCTACCAGGAGCACGTGGTCGTCGTGGTGCCCGAGCCGCAGCAGGACCACGGGCCGCAACTGCTGGCGTTGCACCAGGAGTCGGGCCCGATCAGCGTCCTCGCCGGAGGCCGGCCCGACGAGGCGACACTGCGTCAGGCCGGTGTCGCCGACGCGGACGCGCTCGCGATCGTGCTCGACGACGACCAGGCCGTCACCGCCGCCGCGCTGACCGCGCGCAGCATCAACCCCACCGTCCGGCTGGCGCTGCGGGTGCACAGCAGCGCGCTCGGCAAGCGGCTGCAACGGCTGCTGGACCGGCCGGACGCGCCGACGAGCGTCGCCTCCGCCTCACAGACGGCCGCGCCCGCGCTGGTCTCCTCCGCGCTGCCGGACCAGGCGCAGGTGATCGCGGTCAACAGCGGCACCTGCACCGTCGTCTCCAAGGAGCTGTCACCGGAGGCGACCGCGTTGCCCGCCGGCCCGGACATCCCGATCGCGGTGCTGACGGAGGCCGAGGGAACGCTGCTGCCCGACCCGGAGAGCTGGGTGCCGCCGCAAGGCGAGCGCGTCACCGTGGTGGGGCTGCGGCACCACCAGGAGCCGCCCGCGCCGCAGGGCCCGGCCGCCTGGACGCGGGTGATGTCGGTGCTGCGCGCGTTCGTCTCGCGCAAGCTGCAGGTCGCCGCCGCCGGACTGTCCGCGGTGGTGGCCCTGTTGACGGTGCTGACCTGGCAGTTGACCGGCACCAACCTCGGCATGTCGCTCTACCTGGTGCTGCTGGACCTCTCCTCGGCGGGCAACCCGGCCTTCGGGCAGCCGCTGGCCCGTCAGGTGCTGCAGATCGTCACCATGTTCACCGGGATGCTGATCCTCGGCCTGGTCGCCGCCGTCGTGCTGGACACCGTCGGCGCGGTCCGTCCGAACGACGGCCCGCAGCGGGTGTCGCGCACGATGAACAACCACATCGTGCTGATGGGCATCGGCAGCGCGGGCACCGCTGTAGTCTCCCGGCTCGCGGACATGCGGCGGCCGGTGGTGGTCGTCGAGCGCAATCCGAACGCCCGCAACCTCGCCGCCGTCCGGGCGCGCGGCGTGCCGGTCGTGCTGGGCGAGTTCACCCGCGACTCGGTCTGGCGGGCGGCGCGCGGCGACCGGGCCTCCGCGGTGATGGCGCTGACCAACAACGACAGCGCCAACCTGCAGGCGGTCCTCTTCGCCCGGGAACGCCGCCCGGACGTGCCGGTGGTACTGCGCCTCTTCGACGAGGGCTTCGCCCGGACCGTCTACAAGGCGCTCCGCGAGGCGCACCCCCACTCACGCACCCGCAGCCGCAGTGTCTCCTACCTGGCCGCGCCCGCCTTCGCCGCGGCGATGATGGGCCGCCGGGTGCTGGCCGCGATCCCCGCTCGGCGCGAGATCCTGCTGCTGGCGGAGGTCACCGTCGCCGAGGGCGACGAGCTGGCCGGGCGGTCCGTCACCGAGGCCTTCCGGCCGGGCGAGTGGCGTGTGGTCGCGGTCCGTCCACCCGGGCGCGGCCAGCACTTCGACTGGAGCCCCGCCGGGACGCACCCGCTCGGCGTCGAGGACCGGGTCATCGTCGTGGCCACCCGGGCCGGCCTCGGCCGCCTGCTGCGCCGCGCGGACGCGCCGGCCGCCGCCGCGCAGCAGCCCACCGCGCAGCGGCCGCGACTGCCGGCTCAGGCCGAGGCGGAGACCGCGTCGTCGGCAGAGCCGTCCACGGCTTCCTCGGCGTAACGCAGGGCCGTCGCGCCGTCGGGAGCGAAACGCACCAGCTCGTCCAGCGGGCGGGGCAGGAAGCCCTCCTGGTCCATCCGCCGCAGCTGGGTGCGCATACCGTCGTAGAAGCCGTCGGTGTCGAGCAGCACCACCGGCTTGTCGTGCAGCCCGTGCTTCTTGAGCTCCAGCACCTCGGTGACCTCGTCGAGGGTGCCCAGCCCGCCGACCAGCACGACGAGCGCGTCGGCGCGCTCCAGCAGCTGCGCCTTGCGCTCGGCCAGGTTCGCCGTGGTGACCAGCTCGTCCGCGCCGGAGTAGGCCTTGTGGGCCAGCATCTCCACCGAGATGCCGACCAGCTTCGCGCCCGCGGCCTTCGCCTCGTCCGCGACGACGCCCATCAGGCCCGCGAAGGAGCCGCCCCAGACCAGCGTGTGCCCGCGCTCGCCCAGCGCCCGCGCGAAGTCCCGGGCGGGCGCGGTGTAGCGGTCGTCGAGCGCGGCGGCGGAGCAGAAGACGGTGATGTTCATGCGGGTCCCCCCGGTCGTTCGGTGGTTCGGCGGTTCGATGGCTGAGCCGTCCGCGGTCAGGCGGTGACGGCGGGCTCGGTCTCGACGCGCTCGGTGGTGGCGATGGTCGCGGAGCCGACGACGCGGGTGCCGTCGTAGAGGACCACCGCCTGGCCGGGCGCGATGCCGCGCAGCGGCGCGTCCAGGACGACCCGCAGGCCGCCGTCGGCGGCCACCTCGGCGGTGACCGGCACCTGCTCGCCGTGCGCGCGGATCTGCGCGAGGTACCGCGCCGTCCCGACCGGGGCCTCGGCGCCGCACCAGCGCGGCTTCACGCCCGTCAGCGCGACGATCTCCAGCGCCTCCGCCGGGCCGACGGTGACGCGGTTGTCCACCGGCGAGATGTCCAGCACGTAGCGCGGCTTGCCGTCGGCCGCCGGACGCCCGATCCGCAGGCCCTTGCGCTGCCCGATGGTGAAGCCGTAGGCGCCGCTGTGCTCGCCGACCACGGTCCCGTCGACGTCCACGATCTCGCCCGGTGCGGTGCCGAGGCGCTGGGCGAGGAAGCCCTGCGTGTCGCCGTCGGCGATGAAGCAGATGTCGTGGCTGTCCGGCTTCTTCGCCACGGCGAGGCCGCGGCGCTCGGCCTCGACCCGCACCTGGTCCTTGGCGGTGTCCCCCAGCGGGAACATGGCATGCGCGAGCTGCGGAGCGTCCAGCACACCGAGCACGTACGACTGGTCCTTGGCCGGGTCGACGGCGCGGTGCAGTTCGCGTCCGCGCGCCGGGTCGTCGACGATCCGGGCGTAGTGCCCGGTACAGACGGCGTCGAAGCCGAGGGCGATCGCCTTGTCGAGCAGCGCGGCGAACTTGATCTTCTCGTTGCAGCGCAGGCAGGGGTTGGGCGTCCGCCCCGCCGCGTACTCGGCGACGAAGTCGTCGATCACGTCCTCACGGAAGCGCTCGGCCAGGTCCCAGACGTAGAACGGGATCCCGAGCACGTCGGCTGCGCGCCGGGCGTCCCGCGAGTCCTCCAGCGTGCAGCAGCCGCGGGCCCCGGTCCGGAAGCTCTGCGGGTTACTCGCCAATGCGAGATGCACCCCGGTGACCTCGTGCCCCTGTTCCACGGCCCGCGCGGCGGCGACGGCGGAGTCGACCCCACCGGACATCGCCGCGAGCACGCGCAGCTTGCCGCTGGGGAGCGCGGTGGCGGAAGGGTCTGGGGCGCCAGGGAAGTCAGACATAGTGCCTACAAGAATACGGGTCCGTTGCACTCACCTCAGGGGCGCGGGGCTCTGCCGATGTGCGGCTCCGCCGCGTGGGCGCGAGAACCCACCCCAGGAGGATGGCCCTGTCCGCTCGGGATCTCAATGACCTGGGTGGCTTGGCGCGCAGTTCCCCGCGCCCCAGGCGGGAGTGCAGCTACCGCTTCGCGGTCGCGCTGGCCATGAGGGCCCGTTCCACGACCGGGGCGATCGCCTCGGCCAGCGCCTTCACGTCCGACTCGGACGACGTGTGGCCCAGGGAGAAGCGCAGCGAGGCCCGTGCCAGCGCGGGCTCCGCGCCCATCGCCAGCAGGACGTGGCTGGGCTGCGGCACCCCCGCAGAACACGCGGAGCCGGTGGAGCACTCGATGCCGCGGGCATCGAGCAGCATCAGCAGGGCGTCGCCCTCGCAGCCGGGGAAGGAGAAGTGGGCGTTGGCCGGCAGGCGGCCCGCCGGGGCCGGGTCGCCGTTGAGGATCGCGTCGGGGACGGCCGCGCGGACCTCACGGACCAACGCGTCGCGCAGCGCGCCGATCTCCGTGGCGAACCGCGGCCGGCGTTCCGCGGCGACCGCAGCGGCCGCGGCGAAGCCCGCGGTGGCCGGGACGTCCAGCGTCCCACTGCGGACGTCCCGCTCCTGGCCGCCACCGTGCAGCAGCGGGACCGGGGACGCGCTGCGCGACAGCAGCAGCGCGCCGACGCCGAAGGGGCCGCCGACCTTGTGGCCGGTGACCGTCATCGCGGAGAGGCCCGACTCCTCGAAGGAGAGCGGGAGCTGGCCGAAGGCCTGGACCGCGTCCGCATGCATCGGGATGTCGAACTCGCGGGCCACGGCCGCGAGTTCGTGGACCGGCTGGACAGTGCCGACCTCGTTGTTGGCCCACATCACGGTGACCAGCGCGACGTCGTCGGGGTTGGCGGCGATCGCCTCCCGCAGGGCCTCGGGGTGGACCCGGCCGAGGGAGTCGACGGGGAGCCAGTCCACCCGGGCGCCCTCGTGCTGCTCCAGCCAGAGCACGGCGTCCAGGACGGCGTGGTGCTCGACCGGGCTGCACAGGATGCGACGGCGAGCCGGATCGGCGTCGCGGCGCCACCAGTACAGGCCTTTAACGGCGAGGTTGTCGGACTCGGTGCCGCCGGCGGTGAAGACGATCTCACTGGGGCGCGCACCGAGCACGGAGGCCAGCGTCTCCCGGGATTCCTCGACGACCCGTCTGGCCCGCCGGCCGGCGGCGTGCAGGGACGAGGCGTTGCCGGTGCGGCCGAACTGCGCGGTCATCGCCGCGACCGCCTCGGGCAGCATCGGAGTCGTGGCGGCGTGATCGAGATATGGCATGGCCAACCAAGTCTATGGCCCGCCGGGCCTCCGCCCTGCGGAAAGCCCACATTCCGAATACGCATCAACCGTTGCAGCCCGCGCAACGGCTTCCTAGGATCCGGCGCACACGGTCCTGTCGGGGGACCCCGTCCGACGACAGGGGGACGGATGTCGCAGTCGGTCGACCGGGCGCTGACGGTCCTGGCCTCGCTCGCGGACGGCCCCGCCTCGCTCGAGCAGGCGGCGGCCCGGATCGGCGTGCACAAGTCCACGGCACTGCGGTTGCTGCGCACGCTGGAGGAGCACGGTTTCGTGCACCGCCAGGCGGACTTCCGCTACCGCCTGGGCGGGGGGCTCTTCTCGCTGGCGCAGACCGCGCTGGAGAGCATCGACGTACGGGCGGTGGCCGCGCCGCATCTGGCCGCGCTGCACGCCGCCTGCGGGCACACCATTCACCTGGCCGTCTACGAGGACGGCGAGGCGACCTACGTCGACAAGCTGGAGAGCCGCTATCCGGTGCGGATCCACTCCCGGATCGGCAAGCGCGCGCCGCTGACCGCGACGGCGGTCGGCAAGGTGCTGCTGGCCGGGCTGCCGGAGGCCCGGCGGATCGAGCTGGCGCAGCGGCTGGAGTACCCCGCCTACACCCCGCGCTCGCTGCGCACGCCCGAGGCGCTGCTGGCGGAGTTGGAGACGGTGCGCCGGCAGGGCTGGGCGATGGACCGCAGCGAGCACGAGGAGAACGTCAACTGCATCGCGGTGCCGGTCCGCGGCATCGACGGCCGGGTGATCGCGGCCTGCTCGGTCTCCACGCCCGCGGTCGTGGCCCCGTTGAGCGCGCTGCGACGGCTGGTCCCGGAGCTGATTGCGACGGCGGACGCGATCTCCGGGGAGTACGGCGGCCGGAGCAGTTGACCGCGTGCTCACGTCTCGCCGCTGTTGGAACTGCCGCGGTGCCAGGCGCGCGGCGCGCGCCACTCGTATCGGATGGCCAGCATGCGGATCCCGAAGGCGAACAGGGCCGAGGCGCTGCCGGTGACGCCGTCGAGACTGTCCGTGCTGATCAGCAGCGCCGTCAGCACGCTGCCGACGATGGCCGGCACGGCGTACAGGGAGCGGTCCCAACGCAGCAGGGACGGCGTCTCGTTGGCCAACACGTCGCGGATCACGCCGCCGCCGGCCGCGGTGATGGTGCCGAGCGCGATCGAGGCGACCACACCGAGCCCGTAGTCGTGGGCCTTGGCCGTGCCGGTGACGCAGAAGAGCCCGAGGCCGAGCGCGTCCAGGGTCTGTACGGTGCGGTTGATCCGGGCGACCTCGGGGTGCAGGAAGAACACCACGACCGCGGCCAGCAGCGGGGTGACGAGGTATCCGGTGTTGGTGAAGGCGGCGGGCGGCACCGCGCCGATGACCAGGTCGCGGATGACTCCCCCACCGAGCGCCGTCGCCTCGGCCAGGACGGCGATGCCGAAGACGTCGAAGTTCTTCCGCACCGCCAGCAGGCCGCCGGAGAGCGCGAAGACGAAGATGCCGGAGAGGTCGAGCACCTGCTCGACGTCGGGGGAGAAAAGCTGCGAGGTCACCTCGCATTTCTACAGGGAAATGCGAGGTGACCTCGGCAGGGGTTCAGCTCTTGGTCTCGCCCTTGGCGTCGGCGCCCTCGGTGGACTCCGCAGCCTCGGTGGACTCCACAGCCTCGGTGGACTCCTCGGCGGCGGCCTCCGCAGCCTCGGGCTCGGCGTCGGCCGGAGCCTCCTCCGCCGCGGCGACCTCGGCCACCTCAGCGGTCTCAGCGGCCTCAGCCGTCTCCTCGGCCTTGGCGGCGACGGCGGCCTCCGCGGCCTTGGCGACGGCCTCGCCCGCCTCCTTGGAGACGGTGATCGTCTCGGCGATCACGTCCGTCGGCGCGTTCTCCGGGTAGTGGCAGGCCACCTGGTGCCCGGTCTTCAGCGCCACCAGCGGCGGCTCGATCTCCGCGCACTTCTCCGTCGCCTTCCAGCAGCGGGTGCGGAAGTGGCAGCCGGAGGGCGGGTTCACCGGGGAGGGGACGTCGCCCGTGAGCAGGATGCGGTTGTGCTCCTGCTTGCGGCTCGGGTCCGGCACCGGCACCGCGGACATCAGCGCGTTGGTGTACGGGTGCATCGGCGACGCGTACAGCGAGTCCCGGTCGGCGATCTCGACGATCTTGCCCAGGTACATCACCGCGACGCGGTCCGACACGTGGCGCACCACGGAGAGGTCGTGGGCGATCACCACGTAGGTGAGGCCCAGCTCCGTCTGCAGGTCGTCCAGCAGGTTGACGACCTGCGCCTGGATCGACACGTCCAGCGCGGAGACCGGCTCGTCCGCGACGATCATCTTCGGCCGCAGCGCGAGCGCCCGGGCGATGCCGATGCGCTGGCGCTGACCGCCGGAGAACTCGTGCGGGTAGCGGTTGTAGTGCTCCGGGTTGAGACCGCAGAGCTCCAGCAGGTCCTGGACCGCGGCCTTGGTGCCGTTCTCGGTCTTGATGCCCTGCAGCCGGAACGGCGCCCCGACGATCGTGCCGACCGTGTGCCTCGGGTTCAGCGAGGAGTACGGGTCCTGGAAGATCATCTGGATGTCGCGCCGGAGCGGACGCATCTTGGCCGTGCTCAGGTGGGAGATGTCCACACCCTCGAACGTGATCTTGCCGGAGGTGGGCTCCAGCAGACGCGTGATCAGTCGGCCCATGGTCGACTTGCCGCAGCCGGACTCGCCGACGACGCCGAGGGTCTCGCCCTGGCGGACGTCGAAGGTCAGGCCGTCAACCGCCTGCACGGCGCCGACCTGACGCTGCAGCAGGCCCTTCTTGATGGGGAAGTGCTTGACCAGATCGTGGACCTGCAGCAGCGCCTCGCCCTCCGAGGCGGCGGGCGCCTTGGGCGCCGGGACGGTCGCGGTGGCCGTCGAGCTCTCTTCACTCATTGTCTCTTCGTCTCCTCGACTTGCTACCGGCTACAGCCGGGGAGCGATCTCCTCGGTGAAGATCTGCTGACGGACCTCCAGGGGCAGGTGACAGGCCGCCAGGTGGTCCTGGCCCACGCTGGTGAGCCGCGGCACCTCGGTCTTGGACAGGCCCTCGGTGCGGTCCGCGTACGGGCAACGCGGGTGGAACGCGCAGCCGTTCGGCAGGTTGATCAGCGACGGGGGGTTGCCCTGGACCGGGACGAGCCGCTCCTGCAGCTCGCGGTCGATGCGCGGCATGGAACCGAGCAGGCCCCAGGTGTAGGGGTGCTCCGGCTCACTGAAGATCTTGTCCGCCGGACCCTTCTCCACGCACTTGCCGCCGTACATCACCAGGATGTCGTCAGCGAGCTCGGCGACGACGCCGAGGTCGTGCGTGATGATGATGACCGAGGAGCCGAACTCCTGCTGCAGGTCCCGGATCAGGTCCAGGATCTGCGCCTGCACGGTCACGTCGAGCGCCGTGGTCGGCTCGTCCGCGATCAGCAGCGAGGGGTTGTTGGCCAGCGCCATGGCGATCATGGCGCGCTGGCGCATACCGCCGGAGAACTCGTGCGGGTGCTGGTCCACCCGCTTGTCCGGCTGCGGGATGCCGACGCGGTCCAGCAGCTGGATCGCGTGGTCGCGCGCGGCCTTCTTGTTCGCCTGCGGGTTGTGCTGGCGGTAGCCCTCGATGATCTGCTGGCCGACCGTGTAGTAGGGGTGCATCGCGGTCAGCGGGTCCTGGAAGATCATCGCCATCTTCTGGCCGCGGAGCTTGCGCACCTCCTCCCGGCCGGCGCCGATGAGCTCCTGGCCGTCCAGCCAGATCTCACCGCTCATCCGCGGGCCGTTCTTCTTGCCCACGTTGCGGTGCAGACCCATGATCGACAGCGAGGTCACCGACTTGCCGGAGCCGGACTCACCCACGATGCCGAGGGTCTTGCCGCGCTCCAGCTCGAAGCTGATGCCGTCGACGGACTTCACCACGCCGTCGTCCGTGGGGAAGTGGCAGCGCAGGTCACGCACGGAGAGGAACGAGGTGGGGGCGGTGCCGCCGACCGTGGTCTCAGTGGTGCTGGTCTGGGAGTCGGTCATGCGAGCCTCACACGGGGGTCGACGACCGCGTACAGCAGGTCGACGATCAGGTTAGCCATCACGATGAAGAAGGCGGCGAAGAGCGTGACGCCCATGATCATGGGCAGGTCGTTCTTCGTGATGCCGTTCAGGGCGTCGAATCCGAGGCCGTGCAGGTTGAACACGTTCTCCGTCAGGATCGCGCCACCGAGCAGACCACCGAGGTCCATACCGAAGACGGTCATGATCGGGGTCAGAGTGGACCGCATGGCGTGCTTGCCGATGACGGTCCGTTCAGGCAGGCCCTTGGCGCGGGCGGTGCGGATGTAGTCCTCGCCCAGCACGTCGAGCATGGTGGCTCGGGTCAGTCGGGCGTAGGTCGCGGCGAAGAGGAACGCCAGCGTGATCCACGGCAGCAGCATTCCCTGGAACCACGCGCCGGGGTCACTGGTGAAGGTGACGTCCGGGTTGGTCGGTTGCAACCAGCCGAGGTTGTAGACGAAGAGGGCGGAGGCGGCCAGACCGGTGAAGTACACCGGCAGGGAGACGCCGGCCAGCGCGGTGACCATGGCGACGCGGTCGATCGCAGTGCGCTTCCGCAGCGCGGAGACGACACCGGTGCCGACACCGAAGACCAGCCAGAGCACGGCCGCGCCGGCGGCGAGGGAGCCGGTGACGGTGACGTCGTGGAGCAGGGTCGGCCAGACCGGGGTCTGCGTCTGCGTCGAGATGCCGAAGCAGGGCGCCGGGCAGTGGATGACGTCGTTGCCGTTGGCGTAGTCGCGGCCGACGACGAGGCCCTTGAGGTAGAGCCAGAACTGCTCGTACACAGGCTTGTCGAGGCCCAGCTTGACCTTGATTCCAGCGATGGCCACCGGGTTCGCGTTCTTGCCGATGTACCGCATGACAGGGTCAGTGTGCTGCAGCAGCGGCACCAGGAAGAAGATGCCGAAAGTGATCGTGGCGACCACCAACAGCATGACGACCACGTTCAGGAGTCGTCGGAGGATATACAGGAGCACTGCGCGCGGCTGGTCAGGGATCCGGTCGCCGCCCCCTTGTGGGGGGCGGCGACCGGGGCCCGACCCGCCTTCACCTGCCCTTCGGTCTAGCTGTGCTTACAGGTGAGACGGTGTGGGGTCACTTACCGTCGGACGTACCGAGAGCGGAGAAGTCGAGCATCCCCAGCTCCTGGTTGAACATGACGTTGGTCAGACGCGGGTTGTAGTAGTTGAGCGACTGCTCGACGACACCCGGGAAGTACAGCGCCAGGTCCATGACGCGGTGGTTGATCTTGGTGTAGTCGGCAGCGGCCGTCGCCGGGTCGCTCGCCTTGGCGGCGTCGTCGATCCAGCCGTTGATCTGCGGGTCGTTGATCTCGGAGTAGTTGTTGTTGCCGGACTTCGAGATCAGGCGGCCGTCGATCAGGACGGACAGCATGCCGGAACCGGTCGGGTAGTCGGAACCCCAGCCGAAGACGTTCAGGCCGATGCTGTTGCTGTGCATCCAGTCGGGCGAACCGACGGTGGAGCCGGACTGCGAACCGTCGTACTGCTTGATGTCGGCGGTGACGCCGATCGCCTTCAGCGCGGCCTGGGCGGCGACGGCCTGCTTGACGTCCTTCGGGCTGGTGGAGCGAGCCGCGATGGTGGTCGAGAAGCCGTTCGGCTTACCGCACTTGGCGAGCTCGGCCTTGGCCTGGGTGACCTGCGACTGACCGGCGGCCAGGTTGTACGGGTCGTAGTTGTCCGAGCCCGGGATCGCCGGCGGCAGCATGTTGGTGGCCAGCTGGCCCGCCCACTTGCCACCACGCGCGGTCTGCTGGTCGGTGCCGGAGATCGCGTACTCGACGGCCTTGCGGCAGTCGACGTTGTCGAACGGCGCGACCTTGGTCTGGATGGAGATGTAACGGATCGTCGCGGCGGGCGCGTCGACCGTGTCGGCCTTCAGCGACGGCGTGGTCAGGATCTTGCCCTGAGCAGCCGTCTGGACACCACGCTGGGCGGCGTCGACGTCGATGGAGCCGTCGAGGAGGCGGCTGTCCAGGTCGTCGGCGTTGGTGGTCACCGTGAAGGTGATCTTGTCCGGCAGCGCCGAGTGCAGGGAGTCGGTCGACTTGTCCCAGTACTTGTTGCGAACCATGTCGAAGCCCTTGTTGGCGACATAGTTCTCGATGACGTACGGGCCGGTCGAGAGCGGGTGCTTGGCGTAGTTCGCGCCGTCGTCCTTCGCCTGCTCGATCGGGGACGCGCCACCCATGGCCAGGTGGTACAGGAAGTCCGAGTTGGCCTGCTGCAGGTTGAAGACGATCGTGCTGTCGTCCGGCGTCTGGACGGACTTCAGGCCCTGCGGGTCCTTGTCCTTGTACGGGCCGGGGTACTTCTGGCCCTCGTCCAGGTCGGAGATCAGGTAGATCGGGCCGTTCGGCAGGACGTCCTGCGCGAAGACGCGCTCGATGCCGTACTTGATGTCCTTCGAGGTCACCGGGGTGCCGTCGGAGAACTTGATGCCGGACTTGAGCTTGAAGGTGTAGGTCTTGCCGTCGTTGGTGACGGTCGGCATGGCCGACGCCAGGTCGGGCTGCAGCTGCAGACCGGCGGCACCCGGCTTGGAGGGGTAACCCACCAGCGAGCGGACGTAGAAGCGCTGCAGGTCCCAGACGAAGGCGTAGTAGCCGATCGCGGGGTCGAGGGAGTCGACGTCCTGCGTGCTCCAGAGCTTCAGCGTGCCACCGGGCTTGGTGGACGGGTTCACGATGCTGGTCGCAGCGGCGTTGAAGGTCGAGCCGCCATTGCCGCCACCGCCGGTGGTGGACTTGGAGCTGCTGCAGGCCGAGGTGGTCAGCGCCAGGGCGCCCACCACCGCAACGGCGGCCAGCGCCTTGTTGCGTGTAATCACTTTGGTGTCAACCTCCGAGAGTGCCCAGTGCCCAAGGTGCGGGCCCTGGCTGACTGATGGACGAGCCGCTGCTCTCCACCGGTGAGTGGACGGCGCTGGTGGCCGCCACGGTCTAGTTGCCCTTCGGGTCGAGCGCGTCGCGCAGCCCGTCGCCGAAGAGGTTGAAGGAGAGCACGGTGATGAAGATCGCCAGACCAGGGATGACCATGTAGGTCGGGTCCACCGTGTAGTACTGGATCGAGTCGGAGAGCATCTGGCCCCAGGACGGGGTCGGAGGCTTGACACCGACGCCGAGGAAGCTGAGCGCGGCCTCGTTGAGGATGTTGGTCGGGATCATCAGCGTCGTGTAGACGAGGATCGGCGCGACCAGGTTCGGCAGCAGCTCCTTGAACAGGATGTGCACGCTGCCGCCGCCGAGGCTGCGGGCCGCCTCGACGAACTCACGCTCACGCAGCGACAGTGCCTGACCGCGGACGATGCGGCCGATGTAGGGCCAGCCGAAGAAGCCGATGACGAAGATCAGCACGAGGATGCGCGGACCACTGCCGGACAGACCGAACAGCTTGTCCGGCATGACCGAGAGCAGCGCGATGGAGAACAGCAGCTGCGGGAAGGCCAGCAGGATGTCCATGACCCGGCTGATCACCGAGTCGACCCAGCCGCCGAAGAAGCCGGCCGCCATACCGGCGACGACGCCGATGATGACCGCGAGCAGCGCGGAGCCGAAGGCGACGATCAGCGAGATCTGCGCGCCGTAGACGACGCGGGAGAAGAGGTCGCGGCCGGAGATCGGGTCGATGCCGAGCAGGTGCGTGGAGCTCATACCGCCGAACGAGCCTGCGGGCGTACCGATCCCGAGCGAGGCGTCCAGCAGGTTGGTGTGGAAGGTGTCCGGGTCCTGACCGACCAGCGCACAGAGCACCGGTGCGAGGATTCCGACCAGGATCAGCAGGATCACCACGATGCCGCCGCCGAGGGCGACCTTGTCCTTCTTCAGACGGTTCCAGGCGATCCGCCCTGGAGAACGTCCAGTGATCTTGGCGCTCTCGGGAACCTGGTCAGCTGGAACCTCCAGTGTCGCGGTCCCGGAGTCGTGGAGTGGCGCAGTCATATGGAGAAGACCCCCAAGCCGGTGGTGACCGGCACACGGTGCCCGGCCGACCGGCCAGGACACGCTCCGGGTTAAGGAGCGCTCCGAAGGACGCGGTCGCAGTTCACGAGTGGTGCCAAGTGCTGTGCGGAAAGCTGAAGTACGCGGTGATGCGGTGAAGCCGTGGTTCTACGTGCGGGAGCCGCCGATGGGTTCTCCCGGTGAGGGTGGTACCGGGATTCCGTCGGCGACGGGGCCGAACCGACCCCTGGCCGCCGCGGCTTGTTGCAGAACTCTTCATCAATCCCGCGCCGGGGGGAAAGACCCGCCGGGCAATGGTTTCCTAACCGTGACCTGCGTCGATGCAAAGCCGCAACCTGCGAATACGCCGATTCACGGGCGTCAGGACAGTCCCTCGACCATCCAGGAGCCGCCTGGTGCAACGCGCGTAGAACGAATCCTCGCAGGTCAGGGCCTCAGATGACACCACTGCGGGAAGTGTCAGCGTTGTCAGCCACGCTCGTAAAAGGGCGGAACGCGCACCGTCATCCAGGACGCAACCTGGTCATAAGGGTCGGCAAGTGCAACCGTCGAGATCGGAAGTCCCTGCGGTGCATAGGGCAATGCCTGCCGCATCATGCGATGAATGGACGCAACGGATGAATCGGACGAATCGGTGATATCCAGACCAATGGCGACATAGGGTTCACCGTGTGACGGTTCCACCCAGGCCCGGCGCAGTGACGACACAACCGGCGTCTCCCGCGCCGCGACCAGGAGTTGACGGAAGAACTCGGCCGTCGCGGCCGGACTCCCCACCTCCTCCGGCACCTCGGCCGGCCGGCTGTCCACGGTCGAGAGCACCAGCGGCCCGGCGGGCAACCGGTCCAGCCCCCCGGCGACGCGGCGCAGGTCCGCCCACGGGATGCCGATCCCGCCGCCGCTCTGGTGCGGGTTCAGCCACAGCCCCCAGCGCTCGCGGTACAGGGCGGAGGCCACCTCGACGCCCGAGATCACCTGGTGGTGCCGCGTCCACCCGGACGCGGCCAGCTCCTCGGCCGAGGTCACACAGGGCGCGTAGCCGTAGCCGTCGATCTCCAGGCTGCCGTACTGGGCGTCGGATCCGCCGGGGGCGCCGTGCCAGAGCAGCATCCACAGCTGGGCGTCGGCGACCGCCTGCAGCAGCGCCTCGTACTGCTCGTACTGGTCGCCACGACCTGGCACGAGCTCCCGCAGCGCGCTCTCAAGCATTCTCAGTCCGCCCCCTCGACGTTCCCTGGCAGGTCGAGCGTAGTGAGGAGAGGGACCGGAGAACCACCCGCGAAGTACTCGGGTGGGAATGAGTAGGGGAACCCTTGCGGTGAGGCGGCGTCAACGCGCGAAGAACGGCGCGACCGTGGTCAGCATCCAACGGACCGTCGGGTCCTCGGCGACGGCGTCCAGCAGGACGAGCGAGACCTCGCAGGGCAGCGGGACGGCACCGAGCGCGCGGCCCAGCGCCAGGCCCACGGCCTCGTGGTCCTCCGGCTCGTAGCGCGCCAGTTGGACGCCCACGAACAGCTTGACCGGATCCCCCTCCACCTGCACCAAGGCTCGACGGGCCGTCAGCACGACCGGCAGGGCGGCGAGTTCACCGGCCGCCGCAGCCAGGTACTCGTACGGCTCCTCGTGCGGCTCCGGCTCCCACGCCGTGGTGCGCACGCCCTCCTCCGCGGGGTCGCCGCACAGGTCGGGGACGCCGGCGGCGGGGACGGGAAGACCCACCGCACCCTCGGGGTTGACCGCGATGCCGACGCCCTGCGGCAGCCCCCGGGCCAGCTCCTTGACCGGTGCGACCGCGTACGACATCTCCGGTCCGGCCACCGCCCGCAGCTGCGTCTCGGAGCTGAAGACCGGCACGAACGGCTGGCCGGCCAGCTCGGTCGTCGGCAGGTCGAGGGTGACGCCGTCGCGCGTCGGGCCGCCCGGCATCGGCACCCAGACGTGGCTGCGGCCGAGCACCTCCATCAGCCGCGGCGTCGCACCCGGGTCCCCCACCGAGGCGGCGAGCGCCAGCTCCAGCTCGTTCTCCGGCCAGCCGCCGCCCGTAGGCCAGACCCCCGCGTACTGCTGCACCTGTCCCTCACCCCATCTTCTGTGGTCCTGTTCGCCACAGGTCCGGTGCCATGCCATGATGACCCCGACCACAATCGCATATCGGCCGATCGAACCCGCGCGGGAGAGCTCGGCGACACCGACCGGATTCCGGGGGTGGCCGCCGGCGCCGAAGGAGCAAGTCCTCCCCCGAATCTCTCAGGCACCACACCGCACGGGCGAGGCAGTTCTGGAAAGCGACCAGTCATCCGCACGTCGGAGCTGGTCCACCCACGGTGCAAGCCGCCCTGCGGCGAAGCTCTCAGGTTGCAGCGACAGA
The DNA here is from genome assembly GCF_003258295.1 of Streptacidiphilus pinicola. Lineage (GTDB taxonomy): Bacteria > Actinomycetota > Actinomycetes > Streptomycetales > Streptomycetaceae > Streptacidiphilus > Streptacidiphilus pinicola. The sequence goes on from NZ_QKYN01000127.1 coordinate 65,674, forward strand.
CGGGGAGGGGCCCTGCCAGCCCCGCCGCAGCATGCCCTGATCGCTAGGAGATCACCGATGTCTCTCCGCCTGACCGCGCTGGACGCCGTCCACCGCGCCCTCGGCGCCACCATGACCGACTTCGCCGGCTGGGACATGCCGCTGCGCTACGGCAGCGAGCGCGAGGAGCACAACGCCGTCCGCACCAAGGCGGGCCTCTTCGACCTCTCGCACATGGGCGAGATCACCGTCTCCGGCCCGCAGGCCGGCGAGATGCTGGACCACGCGCTGGTCGGCTTCGTCTCCGCGCTCGCGGTGCACAAGGCCCGCTACACCATGATCTGCGCGGCCGACGGCGGCATCCTGGACGACCTGATCGTCTACCGCACCGGCGAGGACGAGTTCATGGTCGTCGCCAACGCCTCCAACGCGCCGCTGGTCCTCGACGAGCTGCGCGCCCGGGTCGAGGGCTTCGACGCCGCCGTCCGCGACGACCGCGACGCCTACGCGCTGATCGCCGTGCAGGGCCCCGACTCCCCCGCCATCCTCGGCTCGCTCACCGACGCCGATCTGCCGGGCCTGAAGTACTACACCTGCCTGCCCGCCGTCGTGGCCGGCCGCCCGGCGCTGCTCGCCCGCACCGGCTACACCGGTGAGGACGGCTTCGAGCTGTTCGTCGCCCCCGCCGACGCCGAGGCCCTGTGGCAGGCGCTGACCGAGGCCGGCGCGTCCTACGGCCTGATCCCCTGCGGCCTGTCCTGCCGCGACACCCTGCGCCTGGAGGCCGGGATGCCGCTGTACGGGCACGAGCTGAACACCTCGCTCACCCCGTTCGACGCCGGTCTCGGCCGCGTGGTCCGCTTCGACAAGACGACCAACGACGGCGAGTTCGTCGGCCGCGCCGCGCTGGAGAAGGCCGCCGAGCAGGCCGCCGCCCACCCGCCGCGCGTCCTGGTCGGCCTGGTCTCCCCCGGCCGCCGGGTGCCGCGCGCGGAGATGAACGTGGTGGACGCCGAGGGCACGGTGATCGGCTCGATCACCTCCGGCGCCCCCTCCCCCACCCTGGGCAAGCCGATCGCGATGGCCTACGTCGACGCGACGCACGCGACGCCGGGCGCCCAGGTGGCCGTGGACGTGCGCGGCACGCACGAGCCGGTCGAGGTCGTTGCCCTGCCGTTCTACAAGCGCGCCCGCTGAGCATTACGAGTCTCACCTCGTAAGACTTGCCGTGGGGTCCCCGACCCCCGTTTCGCCGTACCCACACCTCTCCGGGAGAATCGCGTCATGAGCAACCCCCAGAACCTCACGTACAGCAAGGAGCACGAGTGGCTGACGGCCGTCGAGGACGGCGTGGCCACGATCGGCATCACCGCCTTCGCCGCCGACGCGCTCGGTGACGTCGTCTACGTGGACCTGCCCGAGGTCGGCCGCACCATCGCGGCCGGTGAGACCGTGGGCGAGCTGGAGTCGACCAAGTCCGTGAGCGACCTCTACACCCCCGCCTCCGGCGAGGTCGTCGAGGTCAACCAGGCCGTCATCGACGACCCGGCCCTGGTCAACTCCTCGCCGTTCGAGGACGGGTGGCTGTTCAAGCTCCGCCTGGAGGGTGAGCCCGAGGGTCTGCTCTCCGCCGACGAGTACACCGCCCACACCGGCGGCTGACGACCGACCTCTGACCCGAGGGACCACGAATCGCCATGACTGTCCTGAACCAGTCCCTGCACAGCCTCGACCCCGAGGTCGCGGCCGCGGTGGATGCCGAGCTGCACCGCCAGCAGTCGACCCTGGAGATGATCGCCTCCGAGAACTTCGCCCCGGTGGCGGTGCTCGAGGCCCAGGGCTCGGTGCTGACCAACAAGTACGCCGAGGGCTACCCGGGCCGCCGCTACTACGGCGGCTGCGAGCACGTCGACGTCGTCGAGCAGCTCGCGATCGACCGGATCAAGGCCCTGTTCGGCGCCGAGCACGCCAACGTCCAGCCGCACTCCGGCGCGCAGGCCAACGCCGCCGCGATGTTCGCGCTGCTCCAGCCCGGGGACACCATCCTCGGCCTGGACCTGGCCCACGGCGGCCACCTCACCCACGGCATGAAGATCAACTTCTCCGGCAAGCTGTACAACGTCGTGGCCTACCACGTCGACGCCGAGAGCAACCTGGTCGACATGGAGGAGGTCGAGCGCCTGGCCAAGGAGCACCAGCCCAAGCTGATCGTGGCCGGCTGGTCCGCCTACCCGCGCCAGCTGGACTTCGCCGCGTTCCGCCGGATCGCGGACGAGGTCGGCGCCTACCTGATGGTCGACATGGCCCACTTCGCGGGCCTGGTCGCGGCCGGCCTGCACCCGTCCCCGGTCCCCTACGCCGACGTGGTCACCACCACCACGCACAAGACCCTGGGCGGCCCGCGCGGCGGCGTCATCCTGTGCAAGGCCGAGCTCGCCAAGAAGATCAACTCCGCGGTCTTCCCGGGCCAGCAGGGCGGCCCGCTCGAGCACGTCATCGCGGCCAAGGCCGTCTCCTTCAAGGTCGCCGCCACCGAGGAGTTCAAGGACCGTCAGCGCCGCACCCTGGAGGGCGCCAAGATCCTCGCCGAGCGCCTCACCGCGGCCGACCTGACCGACGCCGGCGTCTCGGTGCTGTCCGGCGGCACGGACGTGCACCTGGTCCTGGTCGACCTGCGCAACTCCGAGCTCGACGGCCAGCAGGGCGAGGACCGCCTGCACTCGATCGGCATCACGGTCAACCGCAACGCGATCCCGTTCGACCCGCGCCCGCCGATGGTCACCTCCGGTCTGCGCATCGGCGCCCCGGCCCTGGCCACCCGTGGCTTCCAGGCGGAGGACTTCCGCGAGGTCGCCGACGTCATCGCCGAGGCTCTCAAGCCCGGCTTCGACGAGGCCAAGGCTGCCGAGCTGTCCGCGCGCGTCAGCGCGCTGGCCGCCAAGCACCCGCTGTACCCGGACCTGTAAGCCACAGGTCACCGCAGAAAGGTGGGGGCACCGCGCACACTGGAACCAGACAGTGCGCGCGGTGCCCCCACCCATGACACCGCTCGACCGTTCCGCTCCCCTGCCCCACCCACAAGAACAAGGGCGTCCTCGTGGCCATCAGCGTCTTCGACCTCTTCTCCATCGGCATCGGCCCGTCCTCCTCGCACACGGTGGGCCCGATGCGGGCGGCGCGCATGTTCGCGCGCCGGCTGAAGTCGGAGGGCCGGCTGTCCGACGTCGCCTCGCTGCGCGCCGAGCTCTTCGGCTCCCTCGGTGCGACCGGCCACGGCCACGGCACGCCGAAGGCCGTCATGCTGGGCCTGGAGGGCAAGTCGCCGCGCACGGTCGACGTCGCCCAGGCCGACCAGGACGTCGAGCAGATCAAGGCCACCAAGCGGATCGCCCTGCTCGGCACCCACGAGATCGCCTTCGACCCGGACAACGAGCTGATCCTGCACCGGCGTCGGTCGCTCCCCTACCACGCCAACGGCATGACGCTCTGCGCCTACGACGCGGCCGGCGTCCCGCTGCTGGAGAAGACGTACTACTCGGTGGGCGGCGGCTTCGTCGTCGACGAGGACGCGATCGGCGCCGACCGGGTCAAGCTCGACGACACCGAGCTGAAGTACCCGTTCCGGACCGGCGCCGAACTGCTGCGGCTCACCAACGAGACGGGGCTGTCGATCTCCTCGCTGATGCTGGAGAACGAGAAGGCCTGGCGCAGCGAGACCGAGATCCGCACCGGCCTGCTGGAGATCTGGTCGGTCATGCAGGAGTGCGTCCGCAACGGCATGAACCACGAGGGCATTCTCCCCGGCGGCCTCAAGGTCCGACGCCGCGCGGCGTCGGCGGCCCGCGCCCTGCGTGTGGAGGGCATCGGGCCGGCCAACGCGATGGAGTGGGTCACCCTCTACGCCATGGCCGTCAACGAGGAGAACGCGGCCGGCGGGCGCGTGGTCACCGCCCCGACCAACGGTGCGGCCGGCATCATCCCGGCGGTCCTGCACTACTACCTCAACTTCGTCCCCGGCGCGGACGAGGACGGCATCGTCCGCTTCCTGCTCGCCGCGGGCGCGGTCGGCATGCTCTTCAAGGAGAACGCCTCCATCTCCGGCGCCGAGGTCGGCTGCCAGGGCGAGGTCGGCTCCGCCTGCTCGATGGCCGCCGGCGGCCTCGCCGAGGTGCTGGGCGGCACCCCGGAGCAGGTCGAGAACGCGGCCGAGATCGGCATCGAGCACAACCTCGGCCTCACCTGCGACCCGGTCGGCGGCCTGGTCCAGATCCCCTGCATCGAGCGCAACGGCATGGCGGCCGTCAAGGCCGTCACCGCGGCCCGCATGGCGCTGCGCGGCGACGGCCGCCACCACGTCTCCCTCGACAAGGCCATCAAGACCATGAAGGAGACGGGCGCCGACATGAAGGTCAAGTACAAGGAGACCTCGCGCGGCGGCCTCGCGGTCAACGTCATCGAGTGCTGATGGCCCCGGGGCGCGATGGCTAGGCTGCCCACATGAACGACTCCGCATGGGCGACCGTCGCCGAGCTGAACCAGTGGCTCACCCAGGACAGCCAACTGCCGGAGGAGACGCAGAAGATCCTGCAGATCCTGAAGATCACCGAGGAGGCCGGCGAGGTCGCCGAGGCCGTGATCGGAGCCACCGGGCAGAACCCGCGCAAGGGGTTCTCGCACAGCTGGGAGGACGTGGAGCAGGAGCTGTGCGACGTGATCATCACGTCCATGGTGGCCCTGACCCGGATCACCCCCCAGGCGGGACAGGTGTTCTCGGACCAGCTGCGCCGGGTGCGGGAACGCGCGCTCGGGCCGTCGTGACGCCCGTTGGCAGCTAGCCGTCACCGCGGCGGAAGCGCCAGCGGGGGCGGGTGCCGAGACGGGGCGGGCGCGGCCGGTCCGCGCCGAGGGGCGGGGCGACGGACCGCGGCCTCCACCCCGGGCCCGGGCTCCGCGCCGGGCCGGGATCCGGGTCCGACGAGAGGTCCAGCGCCCTCGGCGCGGGGGCGGCCGGCGGCGGCGGCGGCTCG
>NZ_QKYN01000128.1:0-179 GCF_003258295.1 Streptacidiphilus pinicola
GCTCGTCCTGGCCGGCGCGGCCGCGGTGGTCCTGGCCATCGTCGGCGTCGGCGGGTACGCCGCCTTCTCCGGTTCCGACAGCCCGCGGCACCACGGCAACCCCGGGGACGCGGTGTGGCCCTCCGCCTCGCAGACCCGCGCGGGCGGCCTGCCCAAGGCGCCCGTCGCCGGGGCGACGG
>NZ_QKYN01000128.1:202-44687 GCF_003258295.1 Streptacidiphilus pinicola
GCGCCGGCCGCGGGCGCGGCGCACCTGCCCGTCTGGGCGTCCTGGACCGATGCCCCCGCCGTCCCCGCGCCGCTGGTCAGCGGCGTCCGGGCGATCCGGATGGGCGGCACCGCCTACGTCTTCGGCACGGACGCGACCGGTGCGATCCGCTACCTCACCCGCACCGGCGGCTCGTTCGGGCCCTGGGGCAAGCTCACCGGGATACACGTGAGCGGCGAGCCCGCGCCGGTCGTGCTGCCCGGCGGTGTGCTGCGGCTCTTCGCCACCGGCACCGACGGCCTGATCTACCAACGCGACTACAGCGGTGGCGCGTGGACGCCGTGGAGTCAGCTCGACGGCCGCACCCATGTCGACTCCCCGCCGGCCGCCGTCGCCACCGGGGACCGGATCGATCTGGTCGCCCGGATCGGCAACGACCTCGCGACCACGTCCTACACGGGCGGCGCGTGGACCGCGTGGGCCGCGGTCTCCACGGTCGGCCAGGTCGCCGGCGACCCTGGGCTCGCCGCGGCGAACGGCGGCAAGGTCGACGCGTTCGTCGCCGCCGCGGCGGGAACGGTCCAGCACACGCAGCTGGCGGACGGCCTGTGGCACACCTACCGCTCGGTGAGCGGCGTCTCCGGTCCGACCCGGCCCGAGGCGGTCCAGCTCCCCACCGGCGAGATCTACGTCTTCTCCACCGGCCCCGGCTACGCGGCGAGCGCCTCGGGCGCCAGCTGGATCCAGGGCACCCTGCCGTCCGGCCCCGCCTCGTCCTACGGCCCGGGCGCCTACGGCGACGGCGGCGGCATCACGTTGTTCCGGGTGACGCCGGCCGGTGGCCTGCAGTTCACGCACGGAAAGTAGCCGCGCGCCTGTCCGCTCGCTCGCTGCATTAGGCTTGGCCTGTGGCAGCCATTGATCCTTCCGAAGAGCTCAAGTCGCTCGAGTCGACCATGCAGTCGATCGAGGCAGTCGTCGACCTGGACAGGCTCCGGTCCGACATCGCGGTCTTCGAGGAGCAGGCCGCCGCACCGTCCCTCTGGGACGACGTGGACAACGCCCAGAAGGTCACCTCCCGGCTCTCCTACCTCCAGGGTGAGCTGCGCAAGATCGAGACCCTGCACAGCCGGATCGACGACCTCGGGGTCCTGTTCGAGCTGGCCGAGGCGGAGGGCGACGCCGACGCGCGCAGCGAGGCCGAGACCGAGCTGGACTCCGTGCGCAAGTCCGTGCAGGAGATGGAGGTCCGTACCCTCCTGTCCGGCGAGTACGACGCGCGTGAGGCGCTGGTCAACATCCGCGCCGAGGCGGGCGGCATCGACGCCGCCGACTTCGCCGAGCAGCTGATGCGCATGTACCTGCGCTGGGCCGAGCGCCACGGCTACCCGACCGAGGTCTACGACACCTCCTACGCGGAGGAGGCCGGCATCAAGTCGGCGACCTTCGCCGTCAAGGCCCCCTACGCCTACGGCACCCTCTCGGTCGAGCAGGGCACGCACCGCCTGGTGCGCATCTCGCCCTTCGACAACCAGGGCCGTCGTCAGACCTCCTTCGCCGGTGTCGAGGTGCTGCCGGTCGTCGAGTCCAGCGACCACGTGGACATCGACGAGAAGGAGCTGCGCATCGACGTCTACCGCTCCTCCGGCCCGGGCGGACAGGGTGTCAACACGACCGACTCCGCGGTGCGCATCACGCACCTGCCGACCGGCATCGTGGTCTCCTGCCAGAACGAGCGCTCGCAGATCCAGAACAAGGCCTCGGCGATGAACGTCCTCCAGGCCAAGCTGCTGGAGCGGCGCCGCCTGGAGGAGCGCGCCGCGATGGACGCGCTCAAGGACGGCGGCAGCTCCTGGGGCAACCAGATGCGCTCGTACGTGCTGCACCCCTACCAGATGGTCAAGGACCTGCGCACCGAGTACGAGGTGGGCAGCCCGCAGGCCGTGCTCGACGGCGATCTGGACGGCTTCATCGAGGCCGGCATCCGCTGGCGCAAGGCCCAGGAGAAGGCAGAGGCGTAGATGCCGGCTGAGGTGAACAATCGGCGCAGCATCGAGGCCGGCATCTGTTGGCGCAAGGCCCAGGAGAAGGCCGAGGCGTAAGCGGCGGAACACGCTTCGTGGCATCAGTGAGGGCCCGGTGGTCGGAAGTTGACCGCCGGGCCCTTGCCGCACCATGCTGGCCCGGACCTGAGTGGGGGCAGAACGGAAGGGGCGGGTGTGGCACGGGGACACCGCAGAAAGGGCAGCGGCATACGCATCGCCGGTGTCGCGTTGGCACTGGCGGGCGCCGGCTTGACGGTGGCGGGTGTGGCGAGCGCGAAGGTCGTCGACGGACCGGGCGACTCGTCGGTCGTTCCGGGCACCGCGTACGACAACGGCTCCGGAGACAGCTCCACCCCGGGGGTCAGCGTGAGCGTCGGGCTCCTCGGGGGCGGCGACGGCGGCGACAACAGCAGCGGAGGCGACGGCTCCGGGAGCGCGTCTCCCTCGCAGAGCGCCTCGGGCTCGGCGAGCACGAGCCCCTCGGCCGTGCCGTCCACCTCGACGTCGGGGTCGGCGTCCGCGTCGGCCTCCGGCAGCGCGAGCGGATCCGCATCCGCCTCGGCGGGCGCGAGCGTCAGCGCCTCGGCCTCGCCGTCCGGCGCGGGGGGCGACGGGGGTATGCCGTCCTCACCGCCGCCGGGTCGGACCCAGCTGGCCGAGACCGGGAGCTCCAGCAGCACCCCGATGATTCTCGCGGGCGGGCTCACCTTCGTGCTGGGCGGGGTCGTCTTCCGCTTCGGGCCGCGGGCGGCGAGCAGCCGTAAGCATTGAGTCACGCTGAGTGACGAAAAGGGCCCGGGTCCGATCAGTTGATCGGACCCGGGCCCTCGTGCTTGCTGTGGGCGCCTCAGGCGAAGGCGTGGCGTGCTATGACCACGCAGGCGATCAGCGCGGCCAGCAGCGCGATCAGCGTCGCGGGGGACAGAGAGGCGAAGAACCCCTGCTGTTCCATCATGCGTGCCCGGCTGGCCCGGCAGGTGGGGCAGCGCCCCTCGCTGACGGGACCCGAGCAGTTGGCGCACACCAGGCGGTCGAGCGTCATCGCGATCTCCTCCTCTGATGTGCACAACGCAGCAACCCACGGGGTGGGTTCCCTCCACTGTGCCACGTCACGCGCGTTCCGGCTGCCCCTTGTCCCGGTTTGCCCATTACTGTCCGTGAACTCCCCCACGATTCCAGGCTCAAACCTGCGGGCGTGTGTGGGCTTCGCGTAAGGTCGGCCAAGCCCTGTCCGCCTACACTGGCCCACCGTGATGCAGCCGTGATCAGATTCGACAACGTAACCAAGACCTATCCCAAGCAGAACCGTCCGGCGCTGGACAACGTCTCGCTGGAGATCGAGAAGGGTGAGTTCGTCTTCCTGGTCGGATCCTCCGGCTCCGGCAAGTCGACCTTCCTGCGCCTGATCCTCCGCGAGGAGCGTCCGAGTACGGGCGAGGTTCACGTCCTCGGCAAGGACCTGGCCAAGCTCTCCAACTGGAAGGTGCCGCACATGCGGCGTCAGCTGGGGACCGTCTTCCAGGACTTCCGCCTGCTGCCCAACAAGACCGTCGGCCAGAACGTGGCCTTCGCGCTCGAGGTGATCGGCAAGCCCCGCGGGACCATCAAGAAGGTGGTGCCCGAGGTGCTCGAGCTGGTCGGCCTCGCCGGCAAGCAGGACCGCATGCCAGGAGAGCTGTCCGGTGGTGAGCAGCAGCGTGTGGCCATCGCCCGCGCGTTCGTGAACCGCCCCATGCTCCTGATCGCGGACGAGCCCACCGGTAACCTCGACCCGCAGAACTCCGTCGGCATCATGAAGCTGCTGGACCGGATCAACCGGACCGGCACCACCGTGCTGATGGCCACGCACGACCAGGCCATCGTCGACCAGATGCGCAAGCGCGTCATAGAGCTGGACCAGGGGCACCTGGTCCGCGACCAGTCCCGCGGCGTCTACGGCTACCAGCACTGAGTTAGGACATATCAATGCGAGCCCAATTCGTCATGGCGGAGATCTGGATCGGTCTCCGACGCAATCTGACGATGACCATCGCCGTGATCGTGAGCGTCGCCCTGTCGCTCTCCCTGGTCGGTGCGGCCATGTTGCTGAACTCCCAGGTCAACCAGATGAAGGGGTACTGGGGCGACAAGGTCGAGGTGTCGATCTACTTCTGCAACAAGAGCGACCAGAAGGACGTCAAGACCACCCCCAACTGCGCCTCGGGTGAGGCCACCCAGGCGCAGATCGACACCGTGCACGGCCAGCTGGACAAGAACCCGCTGGTGCAGAAGGTCTACACGGAGACGCCCGACCAGGCGGTCGTGAACTTCAAGAAGCAGTTCCCCGACTCGCCGTTGGCTCCGTACGTCACCGCCAGCTCCTTCAACAACTCGCTGCGCGTCAAGCTGACCAACCCGGCGCTGTACCAGGAAGTCGCCAGCCAGGTCGAGGGACAACCCGGCGTGGCCAAGGTCGACGACCAGAGCGCCGTGCTCAAGCCGCTGTTCAACCTGATGAACACGGCCCAGTGGGTGGCCCTCGCCATCATGGTCATCATGTTCGGCGTGACGCTGTTGCTGATCGTCAACACGGTCCGCGTCTCCGCGTTCAGCCGGAAGCGCGAAACCGGGATCATGCGACTGGTCGGCGCCTCCAACTTCTATGTGCAGATGCCGTTCATCGCGGAGGCGGCCTTCGCCGCCGCGGTCGGCGCGGTGCTGGCCTCCGGCATGATCGCGGTCGGCAAGTACGTGCTGATCGACATGGTGCTGAAGAAGCAGATCACCCTGATCAGCTTTATCGGCTGGGGTCCGGTGATCTCGGTGATGCCGCTGCTGGTGGTCATCGGTGTCGGCATGTCCGCGCTGGCGGCCGTGTTGACCCTGCAGAAGTACCTGAAGGTCTGACGATGCGTTGATCGCACGACGTCAAAGGCCCCGGAAGCACTACTGCTTCCGGGGCCTTTCGTCGAGTGGGGGCTGGTGTGACGGGCTGTCGCCCCTAAACTGTTCTGCCATGTCCCCAAGCCGCCGCGCGATCCGCGTCCAGCTCGCGCTGGCGCTGCTCTTCGCCGCTGTCTGCGCGGTGGGCGCCGGAACGGGCGCCTGGGGCAGCGAAGGTGGCGCCGTCAGCGCTTCCGCGCCGCGCCACAGCGGCGTCGGCGACGCCGTCGGCGACCGCTGGACGGCCGACTACACGGCCCAGCAGTTCGCCGCCTACAGCCAGGAACTCGACGGCCACTACGTCGGTGTCGGGCTGTGGTTGGCGCGATCGCCGCAAGGTGTGGTGACCGTCACACGCACGCTGCCCGACAGTCCCGCCGCCCTCGCGCACCTCCAGGCCGGCGACCGGCTCAGCGCCGTCGACGGCACCGAGGTCGACGGCCGCCCGGTCACCCAGGTCGTCGCGCTGCTGCGCGGCGGCGCCGCGGGGCGGGTCGGCTCGGCGGTGACGTTGCTGCTCCAACGCGGCGCACAGCAATGGACGGTGGCGCTGCGGCGGGCCGTCCTCGACGAGGACGGCGTGCGCGTCGACCATCCCGAGGCCGGGGTGACCCGGATCAGCATGGACGCCTTCACCGTCGGCGTCTCCGAGCAGGTGCAGGCCGCCGTCCACCAGGCGCGGCTGCACCCGGCCGGCGGCGGCCGCGGGATCCTGCTCGACCTGCGCGGCAACTCCGGCGGTCTGGTGGCCGAGGCGGTGGCCACCGCCTCGGTCTTCCTCGACGGCGGCCCGGTCGCCCGCTACCGCCCGGAGGGCGACGGCCCCGAACAGGTGCTGCAGGCCGCCCCGAACGGGGACGTCACGACGCCGCTGGTGGTGCTCGTCGACGGCGGCACCATGAGCGCGGCCGAGTTGGTGACGGGCGCGCTGCACGACCGCGGGCGCGCGGTCGTCGTCGGGCAGCCCACCTTCGGGAAGGGCGCGGTGCAGGAGCCGCAGGCGCTGACGGACGGCGTGGTGCAGGAGCACACCGTCGGCCACTACCTCACGCCCTCCGGCGCCTCCCCCGAGGGCCAGGGCATCCAGCCGGACATCGTGGTCCCGCCGGGCGACAGCCCGCAGCAGGCGGAGACCACGGCGCTGACCGTCCTGGACGACCTCACCGGCGGCGACGGGCAGTAGCGGGCGCCGATAAGGCCGTGCCGACGGGTCGGCCGAAGTGCGAGAATGTCCGGCACTATGGCGAAGAAGAAAGACGACCCGCGCAACAAGCTCATCGCCTCCAACAAGAAGGCGCGGCACGACTACAACATCATCGACGAGTACGAGTGCGGCATGGTGCTCATGGGCACCGAGGTGAAGTCCCTGCGCCAGGGCCGCGCCTCGCTCGTCGACGGCTTCGCCGAGGTGAGCGGCGGCGAGGTCTGGCTGCACAACGTGCACATCATGGAGTACGCGCAGGGCACCTGGACCAACCACGCGGCACGCCGCAAGCGCAAGCTGCTGCTGCACAGGTGGGAGATCCACAAGCTGGAGCAGAAGCTGAAGGAGACGGGCTACACCCTGGTCCCGCTCTCCATCTACTTCAAGGACGGCCGCGCGAAGATCAACCTCGCGCTGGCCCAGGGCAAGAAGCTCCACGACAAGAGGCAGACCCTGCGGGAGAAGCAGGACACCCGCGAGACGGCTCGTGCGCTGGCGGCCGCCCGGCGACGCCAGGGTTAAAGAAGTGGACCACCGCCTCGGCGTGGCCGTACTATGGAGCCTGCTCAGGGTGGTCCCCACCATCCGCGAGCGGCCTCGAAGAGGCCTTGACAACTGAACAGCACACCCCACATGGGGGTGATCGGTTTCGACTGGGGATGTCGAGGCAGAGGAAGCGAGCCGAGGAACGCGGCAATGATCTCGTTAACCATGTGTCGCAAAAAAATAATCGCCAATTCTAAGCGCGAGTCCTTCGCGCTCGCCGTCTGAGCGAGCCTCGAAGGTGTCAGACCGGGCGCGTCCCCGTCCCGGATCCTGGCATAATTTAGGGGACTCCACCGTTCGACCCGGTCACGGGGTCGTGCGGAAAACCAAACAGTGACTGGGCCCGTCGATAGCTTGTCTGCGTGACTGCCGGGGCCGAGAAAAGCACAGCAGACTGCGCTCGGAGAAGCTCTGGTTCCGCACCACAGGACGCGGGTTCGATTCCCGCCACCTCCACCACCATGTGCACAAAGAGCCGCCTGGCCTGCCAGGCGGCTCTTTCGCGTTCACAGGGCCGGAGTGCGTGCTGCGTTCGCCTCGCGGAGGGCCAGGTTCCAGTCGAAGCCCGGGGTGCCGTCCTGGCCCGGGGCGGTGGTGGTGCCCGGGAGGACGACGCGGGCGCCGGCGAGCTGGAGGGTCTCCAGGGAGCGGGCGTACTGCGGATGCGCCGCGAGGGCGGAGTTGACGCAGGGGAGGGTGACGGTCGGGATGCCGCGGCCGAGGGCCTCGGAGGCGTAGCCGATCACGAACGAGTCGGTGAGGCCGAGAGCCCAGCGGTTGATCGAGTTGAACGTGGCCGGGGCGAGCAGGACGACGTCGGCGCTCGGCCAGACGTCGTCCTGGCCCGGGAGCTTGTAGTGCGAGCGGACGGGGGCGCCCGTGAGCGCCTCCAGGCCGGGGAGGTAGGGGTGGAGCCAGCGCGCCGCGGTGGGGGTCAGCCCGAGGCAGACCCGCCAGCCGTCGGCCTGCGCCTGCTCGACTGCGGTGGTGACGGTCAGCACGGGTTGCGCGCCGGTTCCGAGGAGATAGAGGACGGGTTGGTCGCCTGTCATGCCGTTCACCCAACCCCGGAACGCGTGCGTCCCGCAACCGCACCGTCAGGCCACGGGGGCGTCGAAGTCGATCGGGTAGCGGAACTGCCAGAGACGGCTCTCGGGCTTCGCCAGCTTGAACATGATCGGCAGCAGCGCGTCGCGGATCACCCGGGCGACCGGGCCAGCCGCCTTGCGGGCGTTGGTCCGGGCTGTCTCCTTGATGATCTTCTCGACCCGCGGGCGGCGCAGCTCCTCGTAGCGGGCGAGCGCCTGCGGCAGCGGCAGGTCCCGCAGGCAGCGGGCGAGCTCGACCGCGCTCTCGGCGGCCAGCGAGGCGCCCTGGCCGGAGCTGGAGGAGGGCGCGTGCGCGGCGTCGCCGGTGAGAACCATGCGCCCCCGGCTCCAGGTGACGTCCGGCGACATGTTCTCCGTGCTGCCCGCGAAGAGCATCGTCTTCGGGTCGGTGGCGGCCAGCATCTGCTCGGCCGGGGTGTCGTCCTCGGAGCAGAGCTGACGCAGGTGCTCGATCCAGTAGGCGGCGCCGCGCTCGCGCTGCTCGCCCACGGAGAGCGCCTGCGGGACGGGGAGGTTGACGAACCAGATGCCGGTGCCGTCGTCGAAGACCTGCCAGGCGAAGAAGCAGCGCTTGCCGAAGGTCATGTGCATCCACCCCTTGGTGGGCGACACGTCGGCGACGGTGACCATGGCGCCGAAGCCGGCGGTGCCGGCGAACTGGGGCTCGGGGGCGTTCGGGTCGATCAGCCGGCGGACCGTGGACCGCACGCCGTCGGCGCCGATCAGCACGTCCGCGGTGGCGGTGGTGCCGTCCTCGAAGTGGGCGGTGACGCCGTCCGCGTCCTCGGTCGCCCGCACGATGCGCTTGCCGTAGACGGTGGGGACCCCGCGCTCCTCGGCGGCCTGGCGCAGGGCGCCGAACAGCTCGGCGCGCATCACGAAGCGGGTCGGGTCGATGCCGGGCAGGGTGCCGAACTCGGCCAGCTTCTTGCCGTTCCAGCTGTGCAGGACGAGGCCGCTCGTCGCGGTGCTGACCGCGCGGACCGCGTCGCCGACGCCGATCGCGTCGAAGGCCTGGAAGCCGTTGGGGGCGAGGCCCATGCCCCCGCCGACGTTCTCGGCGGGGCCGTCGTACGCCTCGTAGATCGTCGCCTCGATGCCTGCCCGCTGGAGGGCCATCGCGGTGACGGGGCCGGCGATACCACCGCCGATGACCGGTGCGGAGCGAACCTTGCCAGTCGTGGTGTCCATGGATTGATAGTTGCATTGAAACTAGTTCACTGTCAACTACTGGCATTGTGAGTAGGGTGGTTCCATGGGGATTCGCAAGCTCGACGACCGTGCCCTCAGCCGGGCCTTGATGGCACGTCAGGTCCTGCTGGCCCGCGAGCGGCGCGCGCCGCTGGAGCTGGTCCGGCACCTCGTCGGGATGCAGTCCCAGATCCCGCAGAATCCCTACACCGCCCTCTGGTCCCGCGCCGACGGTTTCGACGCGGCGTCGGCGTCGGCCCTGCTGGCCGCCCGCGAGACGGTGCGCCTGTCCACGCTGCGCGGGACGATCCACCTGCACGACGTCGAGGACGCCCTGCTGCTGCGCGCCTTCTGCCAGAGGGTGCACGAGGCGACGCCGTTCGGGGAGCAGGTCGTCTTCCGCAAGCAGCTCGCCGGCATCGAGCCCGAGCAGCTGTGGGAGGCGGGACGCACGCTGCTGGAGGAGACGCCGCGCACCCCCGCCGCGCTCGGCAAGGTGCTGGCCGAGCGCTACCCGGGCTACGAGCCGAGCGCGCTCAGCACGGCCGTCCGCTACAAGTTGTCCCTGGTGCAGGTGACCCCGCGCGGGGAGTGGGGGCGCAGCCAGGCGGCGACGCTGACCACCGTCGAGGCCTGGCTCGGCCGCCCGCAGCGGGTGCCGGACGCGGCCGCCGTCGAGGCGCTGGTGCTGCGCTACCTGGCCGCCTTCGGGCCCGCGAGCGTGGCGGACATGCAGCACTGGTGCGGGGTGACCCGGCTCGCCGAGGTCTTCGAGCGGCTGCGGCCCCGCCTCGCCGTCTTCGCCGACGCGACCACCGGCCGCGAGCTGTTCGACCTGCCCGACGCGCCGCGTCCCGACCCGGACACCCCGGCGCCGCCGCGCTTCCTGCCGGACTACGACAACGTGCTGATCGGGCACGAGAACCGGGCCCGGGTGCTGGACGAGGAGGCGCGGGTGCGGCTGTTCGCCAACAACAACGGCTATCGGCCCGCGCTGCTGCTCGACGGCCGCGTCGGTGGGACCTGGTCCTTCGCCCGGCCCGGGCGCAAGGGCGAGCCGGCCGTCCTCGACGTCGAGCTCTTCGGCCCCCGGTCGGCCGCCGAGCGCGCCGCGATCGAGGCCGAGGCCGCCGACCTGCTGACTTTCCTCGCGCCGCAGGCGTCGACAGGCGACGTCCGCCTCCACTGAGAGGGGGTCCAGGGCGTAGGATCAACAGTTCCCTTTTCCGGGAGGGAGCCGCACCAGCCCACGTTTCACCCGAGGGGAACTCTTGGCCTCGCCCACCCGTCCGTCCGATCACAGAGCCGACGAGTCACTGATCGACCGCGAGATCGCGGTGGAGCAGGCACACCTCGACACGGTCTACCGGCGCCTCGGCGAGAAGCTCGCCGAGGCGGAGTTCCTGCTCGACGACGCCAACAGCAAGTCCCACGCCGGCACCCCCGGCGCGCTGGCCGAGCGCGACGCGCAGGTCTACCAGGCCGGACGCCACCTGCAGCGGCTCACCAACGAGTTCGAGGACTTCCTCTTCGGCCGGATCGACCTGCAGCAGCCGGACCGTCCGGAGGAGGACGGCTTCCCCTCGCAGACCCCGCTCGACCCCGCCGACCCGAACATCGCCGAGACCCTGCACGTCGGCCGGATGGGCGTGCTCGACGCCGAGTATGGCCCGCTGGTCATCGACTGGCGCGCGCCCGCCGCCGCGCCGTTCTACCGGGCCACCCCGCGCCAGCCGGGACGCGTGCTGCGCCGCCGGGTGATCCGCTCGCGCGGCCGCAAGGTGCTCGGCGTCGAGGACGACCTGCTCCGCCCCGACCTGGAGCCGCGCCTCTCCGGCGAGCCGATCGCCGTCGTCGGCGACGGCGCGCTGATGGCGACGCTCGGGCGGGCCCGCGGCCACTCGATGCGCGACATCGTCTCCTCCATCCAGCAGGAGCAGGACGAGGTCATCCGGGCCCAGGCCGCCGGCGCCACGCTGGTCACCGGCGGTCCCGGCACCGGCAAGACCGCCGTCGCCCTGCACCGCGCCGCCTACCTGCTCTACCACGACCGCCGCCGCTACGCGGGCGGCATCCTCGTGGTCAGCCCGACCGCGCTGCTCGTCTCCTACACCGAGGGCGTGCTGCCCGCGCTGGGCGAGGAGGGCCAGGTCGCCATCCGTGCCATCGGCGGCCTGCTCGACGGCGAGGACGCCGACCGCTACGACACCCCCGAGACGGCCCGGATCAAGGGCTCCTCGCGGATGCTGCCGCTGCTGCGCCGCGCGGCCCGGGCCGGCCTGGACGGCCCGGACACCCCCTCGCAGTTGCGCGTCGTCGCTCAGGGCGAGGTGCTGCGGCTGGACGCGGACGCGCTGCGCAACCTTCGCCGCACGGTGCTGGGCGGCACCACGCCCGTCAACCTGCTGCGTCCGCGCGCCCGCCGGATGTTGCTGGACGCGCTCTGGACCCGGCTGCAGCGCGGCCGTCCGGCGCCCGCCGACCGCTACGAGCGCGAGGAGCAGGCCCGCCAGCGGGAGAGCTTCGACGAGTACGTGGCCGACGAGGACGTGTTCCTCGACTTCCTGGACGCCTGGTGGCCCGCGGTCACCCCGCGCCGGGTGCTCGCCGTCCTCGCCGACCAGCGCCGGCTCGGCGGTCTGGCCCGCGGCGCGTTCAGCCGCGCCGAGCTGCGGATGCTCTCCGACTCGTGGCGGCACCTGGACCGCCGGGGCCGCGGCGGGGTCTCCGTCGCCGACGTGGCGCTTCTCGACGAGCTGCAGACGCTGCTCGGCGAGCCGTACAAGCCGCGGGTGCGCGAGGTCGACCCGATGGACCTGCTGACCGGCCTGGACGAGGTCACCACCTTCGGCGACCGCCAGCGCCGCGAGCAGGAGCAGCGCAGCGCCGCGGCCGCCGCCGAGCGGCGCGACTACGCGCACGTCATCGTGGACGAGGCCCAGGACCTGACCCCGATGCAGTGGCGCATGGTGGGCCGCCGCGCCCGGAACGCCACCTGGACCATCGTCGGCGACCCGGCGCAGTCCTCGTGGATCGACCCGGCCGAGGCGCAGGCCGCGATGGACGAGACGCTGGCCGGGAAGCCGCGCCGGCGGTTCACGCTGACCACCAACTACCGCAACCCGGCCGAGATCGCCGAGGTCGCCTCGCGGATCCTGGCCCAGGCCGCGCCGGGGACGGAGCCGCCGGTGGCGGTGCGTTCGACCGGCGTCGAGCCGCGCTTCGCCGCCGTCGCGGCCGAGGGGGAGCTGGGCGCGGCCGCCCGCGCGGAGGTGCGACGGCTGCTGGACGAGGTCGAGGGCACGGTCGGCATCGTCGTGCCGATGGACCGGCGCGAGGAGGCGCGCGGCTGGATCGCGGGCCTCGGCGAGCGCGCGGTCGCGCTCGGCAGCCTGGAGGCCAAGGGCCTGGAGTACGACGCCACCGTGGTCGCCGACCCGTCGGGGATCGCGGGGGAGTCGGAGGCGGGCCTGCGCGTCCTCTACGTCGCGCTGACGCGCGCCACGCAGCGGCTCACCGTGCTGAGCGGTCCGCTGGACCTGCCCGACTCCGCGGGCGTCCCGGCGCTGCTGCACGGCTGACGCGGCGCCAGACGAGAGAGGCTCCCCACCGGTGCGGTGGGGAGCCTCACTTGATGCTCCGTCTAGTACGACACCGACCCGCCATGCTCGCCTCGCGGCAAGTGGTCCCTCTGAGGGACGAAGGTTGGGCCCGGGGGCTTGGATCGAGCCGGTGTCGCACAGCCAGAGTAACAAACGCCTCCTGGAACGCATTCCCCCCGGCCGAGGAAGTCCGCTGTGGAACTATATTTCCGCCTACCGACAAGTAGGTGCGACGATCAGAGCGACTCCATGTTGGTGAAGCACAGCGTGCGGTACAGGAAGAAGGCAACGTCGATGACGGCGGTTCCCAGTGTCTCCAACTCGATCACGGTGCGCCTGGAGGTCCCGGCCCGCGGCAACGCAGTGAGCCAGATCACCACCTCGGTGGAGTCCGCCGGCGGCACCGTCACCGGTCTCGACGTCACCGCCTCCGGCATGGAGTCGCTGCGCATCGACGTCACCATCGCGGCCGTGTCGGTGGCCCACGCCGAGGAGATCGTCGAGAAGCTGCGCACCATCGAGGGCATCAGCATCGGCAAGGTCTCCGACCGGACCTTCCTGATGCACCTCGGCGGCAAGATCGAGATGTCCTCCAAGCTGCCGATCCGCAACCGTGACGACCTCTCGATGATCTACACCCCGGGTGTCGCCCGCGTCTGCATGGCGATCGCCGAGAACCCCGAGGACGCCCGCCGCCTCACCATCAAGCGCAACAGCGTCGCCGTGGTCACCGACGGCTCCGCGGTGCTGGGCCTGGGCAACATCGGCCCCAAGGCCGCGCTGCCGGTCATGGAGGGCAAGGCGGCCCTGTTCAAGCGCTTCGCCGGCATCGACGCCTGGCCGCTCTGCCTGGACACCCAGGACACCGACGAGATCGTCGCCATCGTCAAGGCGATCGCGCCCGGCTTCGCCGGCATCAACCTGGAGGACATCTCCGCGCCGCGCTGCTTCGAGATCGAGGCGCGCCTGCGCGAGGCCCTCGACATCCCCGTCTTCCACGACGACCAGCACGGCACCGCCATCGTCGTCCTCGCCGCGCTGATGAACGCGCTGGAGGTCGTCGGCAAGCACATCGGCGACGTCCGCGTCGTCATGTCCGGCGCGGGCGCGGCCGGCACCGCGATCCTGCGGCTGCTGATGGCCGCGGGCGTGCGGCACGCCACCGTCGCGGACGTGAAGGGCGTCGTCCACCTGGGCCGCGACGACCTGAACGAGTCGCTGCGCTGGATCGCCGAGAACACCAACCGCAGCAACCGCACCGGCTCGCTCAAGGAGGCCGTGCGCGGCGCCGACGTCTTCATCGGCGTCTCCGCCCCCAACGTCCTGGACGGCGAGGACATCGCCGCCATGGCCGAGGACGCCATCGTCTTCGCGCTGGCCAACCCGGACCCCGAGGTCGACCCGGCCGTCGCCCGGCAGACCGCCGCGGTGGTCGCCACCGGCCGCAGCGACTTCCCCAACCAGATCAACAACGTGCTGGTCTTCCCGGGTGTCTTCCGCGGCCTGCTCGACGCGCAGAGCCGCACCGTCAACACCGAGATGATGCTGGCCGCGTCGCGGGCGCTGGCCGCGACGGTGGGTGCGGAGGAGCGCAACGCCAACTACATCATCCCCTCCGTCTTCCACGCCGACGTGGCCAAGACCGTCGCCGCGGCGGTCCGCGAGGCCGCCGTGGCGGCCGGTACGGCGCAGGTGACGACGGGTTCCACCGGCGAGACGGGTTCCTTCCCGCACCTGCAGGACTGAGCGTTCCGCGAGCGTTCACCCGACCCTGGTGGAGCAGCGCGCACCCCGGCGCTGACCTGCGTTTGGGGCCACCCGACCGCAACCGATACGGTGTGCCCCGGCGCGTCGTTTACGACACTTCGGGAAACGTCCGCCTAGAGTGACCGGCGGGAGTCCCATAAGCGCACGCGGGAGCGTGCTGCTGTTCGTGTGACTCTCGCGGGTGCCGGATTCGCTTTCCCGGCGGCTATGGGGGCAGGATTCGTGCTCAGGCACAGCCCCTATCGTCTGCCGGGTCGCCATCGCAGCCAGCGCAGGCTGCTCGATGGCTCGGCTCGGCAGCCGAGGCGGCGGTCCTCCGGGGCAGCCGAGGATCGCAACGCGACAGACCACAATGGAGTACACATGAACCGCAGCGAGCTGGTGGCCGCGCTCTCCGAGCGCGCCGAGGTGACCCGCAAGGACGCCGACGCCGTCCTTTCGGCCTTCGCCGAGATCGTCGGCGACGTCGTCGCCAAGGGCGACGAGAAGGTCACCATCCCCGGCTTCCTGACCTTCGAGCGCACCCACCGTGCGGCTCGGACCGCCCGCAACCCGCAGACCGGCGACCCGATCCAGATCCCGGCCGGCTACAGCGTCAAGGTCTCCGCGGGCTCGAAGCTGAAGGAGTCCGCCAAGGGCAAGTGAGCCCCTGGCGTGCACAACGCATGGCAGAGCCGGCCGTTCCGCTACCCGCGGGGCGGTCGGCTCTTGCTTTACTGAGCGGATGTCATCCGCCGAGATCGATCACCGGATCGTGTCGTTCCTGTCCGCGTTCGCCCGCCGACAGGCCGCCGGGACGACCGACTTCCCGGGCGGCTTCGCGGTCCGCGACGACGCCTACGCGCGCTCGCACGAGCACAACCAGCTGGTCGTCGAGGGAGAGACCGATCCGTCCCTGCTGGCGGCCTTCCAGCGGCCGCAGATCACCGTGCTGTCGGAGGCGGTGGGGGAGGACTGCGCGCCGGCGCTGGCGGCGGCCGGATACGACCACCGGGTCCACGTGGTGATGGTCCACCAGGGCCCGCGTCCCGCCCCTGCGGCGCGTGCGGTGCGGGTGACCGTCGACGACCTGCGCACGCCCCTCACGGGCCGGATGCGCGGCTGGATGCCGGACGCCGACGAGGAGACGCTCCGTCACCTCGTCGACCGCCGTGCCGCGCGTCTGCGCGGCGCGCCGGAGGTCCACTTCCTCGCCGCCCGCGACGAAGCCGGCGCCGTCGCCGCCTGGGGTGACCTCTACTACGACCGGGTGTCGGGCCTAGCCCAATTGGAGGATCTCGTCACGGCGGAGACCCATCTCCGCCAGGGCCACGCCACGACCGTCCTCGCCACGGCTCTCCACCACGCGGCGGACGCGGAGCTCTTCTTCCTCGTCGCCGACCCCGCCGACTGGCCCCAGCACTGGTACGCCCGGCGGGGTTTCGTCCCCGCCGGGCGTATGCACGTGTTCACACGGACGTAGTGCCTAGGCAGCCGG
Source organism: Streptacidiphilus pinicola (assembly GCF_003258295.1). Lineage (GTDB taxonomy): Bacteria > Actinomycetota > Actinomycetes > Streptomycetales > Streptomycetaceae > Streptacidiphilus > Streptacidiphilus pinicola. The sequence goes on from NZ_QKYN01000128.1 coordinate 16,045, forward strand.
CAGCTCGATCTGGGCGCCGAGGGCGCGGAGCTTGTCCATGAAGTTCTCGTAGCCGCGGTTGATCAGGTCGATGCCGTGGACCTGCGAGGTGCCCTGGGCCGCCAGCGCGGCGATCAGGTAGGAGAAGCCGCCGCGGAGGTCCGGGATGACCAGCTCGGCGCCCTGGAGCTTGGACGGGCCGGAGACCACCGCGGAGTGCAGGAAGTTGCGCTGGCCGAAGCGGCACGGCGTGCCGCCGAGGCACTCGCGGTAGAGCTGGATGTGCGCGCCCATCTGGTTCAGCGCGGAGGTGAAGCCCAGGCGGGACTCGTAGACCGTCTCGTGGACGATGGAGAGGCCGGAGGCCTGCGTCAGGGCGACGACCAGCGGCTGCTGCCAGTCGGTCTGGAAGCCGGGGTGGACGTCGGTCTCCAGCGCGATGGCCTTGAGCTCGCCGCCGGGGTGCCAGAAGCGGATGCCCTCGTCGTCGACCGAGAAGGCGCCGCCGACCTTCCGGAAGGTGTTCAGGAAGGTCATCATCTCCAGCTGGCGGGCACCGCGCACGTAGATGTCACCCTGCGTCGCCAGCGCCGCGCACGCCCAGGAGGCCGCCTCCAGGCGGTCCGGGATGGCCCGGTGGTTGTAGCCGCCGAGGCGGTCCACGCCGGTGATCAGGATGGTGCGGTCGGTGCCCATGGAGATGATCGCGCCCATCTTCTGCAGCACGCAGATGAGGTCGACGATCTCCGGCTCGATGGCCGCGTTGCGCAGCTCGGTGACGCCCTCCGCCAGCACCGCGGTCAGCAGGACCTGCTCGGTCGCGCCCACCGAGGGGTACGGGAGCTCGATCTTGCAGCCGCGCAGCCGCTGCGGCGCGTTCAGCACGGTGCCCTGCGGGTGCTTCTCGATGACCGCGCCGAACTGGCGCAGCACGTCGAAGTGGAAGTCGACCGGGCGACCGCCGATGTCGCAGCCGCCGAGGCCGGGGATGAAGGCGTGGCCGAGCCGGTGCAGCAGGGGGCCGCAGAACAGGATCGGGATCCGCGAGCTGCCCGCGTGCGCGTCGATGTCGGCGACGTTGGCGCTCTCGACGTAGGTCGGGTCGAGCACCAGCTCGCCCTCCTCCTCGCCGGCGCGCACGGTGACGCCGTGGAGCTGCAGCAGGCCGCGGACGACCTTGACGTCGCGGATGTCCGGGACGTTGCGCAGTCGGCTCGGTTCGTGACCCAGCAGGGCCGCCACCATGGCCTTGGGCACGAGGTTCTTCGCGCCGCGGACACGGATCTCACCCTCCAGCGGCGTTCCGCCGTGGACGATCAGGACGTCGTCGGTCATGTTCTCGCGATCCTGGGGAGGTCGGTGGAGTCGGATGGTCAAGATGCGCAAGGGTGCACGCATCCTGAGAGATGGTAATGGTCGTGTCCACGGTTCCTGACCGCCCCCGTTTCGCTTCGTCCCTGGCCGGGCGGGAGTTCGGGGGTTGGACCCTGTGGGCAAGGTCACGCCAAACCGGCCGGGGACGGCGAGTGGCAGGCGTACCTGCGCGTTCGAATGCCGTCGGCGGGCCTGGTGCGGGATCATGTCTGGCATGACGGAGCCCGTCTCGTTCACCGGACGTCTGCTCGTGGCCACGCCGGCCATGACCGATCCCAATTTCGACCGCGTGGTGATCCTGCTGCTGGACCACGACGCGGAGGGCTCGCTCGGCGTCGTGCTGAACCGGCCGACGCCGGTCGAGGTCGGCGCGGTGCTGGAGCCGTGGGCCGACTTCGCCGGGGAGCCGCCGGTGATCTTCCAGGGCGGTCCGGTGGGGCTGGACTCCGCGCTGGCGCTGGCGGTCGTCCCGGGGGAGCAGGGCGAGGAGGAGGTGCTGGGCTGGCGCCGGGTGCACGGCGCGATCGGCCTGGTGGACCTGGAGGCGCCGCCGGAGCTGCTGGCGGGGGAGCTCGGCGCGCTGCGGGTCTTCGCCGGCTACGCGGGGTGGGCGCCGGGTCAGCTGGAGGACGAGCTGAAGGAGGGCGCCTGGTTCGTGGTGGACTCCGAGCCCGGCGACGTCTCGGCCCCGGCGCCGGAGCGGCTGTGGCGGGCGGTGCTGCGCCGGCAGCGCGGCGAGCTGGCCCTGGTGGCGACGTACGCGGACGACCCGAGCCTGAACTGATGCGACCGTGTGAGCGGGGCTGGACGGTTCCGCACCGCCCCGAACTAGACTTGGCCGGCATGAGCACCCTTGAGCCCGAGCGCGCGACCGGAACCGGCACCCTGATCGAGGAGGTCCCGCAGACCTCCCATGGCGACGGCGACCACGAGCGCTTCGCGCACTATGCCGACAAGAACAAGATCATGGAGAGCGCGCTGAACGGCACGCCCGTGGTCGCGCTCTGCGGCAAGGTGTGGGTGCCCAGCCGGGACCCGAAGAAGTACCCCGTCTGTCCCCTGTGCAAGGAGATCTGGGAGGGCATGGACGGCGGGGACGACGACAAGGGCAAGGGCAAGTAACCCTCCCTCGTCGATCTCCGACGCGGCCGGCAATGGTCTAGTCCTTCCTGGGGGCGGCGGGGCAGGATGAGGCCATGGACCTCATCCCCGCGCCGTTGTCCCTCGCCCGGCCCGCCGGAACGTTCCCCCTCACCGCCACCACCGCGCTCGACGGCGGCCCGGGCGCCGAGTCCGTCGCCGCCTGGCTCCGCGCCGAGCTGGGCGCCGCCGCCGGCCTGCCGCTGCCGCCCGGCTCCGGCGGCATCCGGCTCGACCTCGACGGCAGCCTCGCGGCGGAGGGCTACCGCCTGGTGGTGGACGCGGGCGGGGTCAGGCTGAGCGGCGGCAGCGCAGCCGGTCTGTTCTGGGGCGCGCAGACGCTGCGCCAACTGCTCGGTCCTGACGCGTACCGCCGCGGCGCGGTCCGGACGGACGGCTGGGCGCTGCCGCACGTCACCGTCGAGGACGCGCCGCGCTTCGGCTGGCGCGGCATGCTGCTGGACGTCGCCCGGCACTTCCTGCCCAAGGCGGACGTGCTGCGCTACGTCGACCTCATCGCCGCCCACAAGCTCAACGTGCTGCACCTGCACCTGACCGACGACCAGGGCTGGCGCGTGGAGATCCGCCGCTACCCCCGGCTCACCGAGACCGGCTCCTGGCGCGAGCGCTCCATGGTCGGCTTCCGCGACGGCGGCCGCCGCGACGACCGCCCGCACGGCGGCTACTACACCCAGGACGACCTGCGCGAGATCGTCGCTTACGCCGCGGCCCGGCACATCACCGTCGTCCCCGAGATCGACATCCCCGGCCACTCCCAGGCCGCGATCGCCGCGTACCCCGAGCTCGGCAACCACGACGTCGTCGACACCGCCGCGCTGGCCACCTTCACGGACTGGGGCGTCAACCCGAACGTGCTGAACGTCGAGGACGGCACGCTGCGCTTCTACGAGCACGTCCTGGAGGAGGTGCTGGAGCTCTTCCCGTCCGCCTTCGTCCACCTCGGCGGGGACGAGTGCCCCAAGGACCAGTGGCGCGCGAGCGCGTCCGCGCAGGCGCGGATCAAGGAGCTGGGCCTGGCCGACGAGGACGGGCTGCAGAGCTGGTTCATTCGCCACTTCGACCGCTGGCTCGCGGCGCGCGGCCGTCGCCTGATCGGGTGGGACGAGATCCTGGAGGGCGGGTTGGCCCCCGGTGCCGCGGTCTCCTCGTGGCGGGGGTACGAGGGCGGAATCGCGGCGGCGCGGGCAGGGCATGACGTCGTGATGTGTCCCGAGCAGCACGTGTACCTCGACCACCGGGAGTCCGCGCTGGCGGAGGAGCCGATCCCGGTCGGGTACGTACGGACGCTGGAGGACGTCTACCGCTACGAGCCGCTGCCGCCGGAGCTGCGTCAGGACGAGGCGGCCGCCCGGCACGTGATCGGCACTCAGGCGAACGTCTGGACGGAGTTCATGGACGATGTCCGGTCCGTCGACTACCACGCCTTCCCGCGGCTCGCCGCGTTCGCCGAGGTGGCCTGGTCGGACCTGCCGCAGGATCCCGAGGCGCGGGACTACGCCGGCTTCGCGGAGCGCATGACGGCCCACTACGCCCGCCTCGACGCCATGGGCGTGGAGTACCGGCACCCCGACGGGCCCCGTCCCTGGCAGCGCCGTCCCGGGGTGCTGGGCCGGCCGGTCGACGGACGACCCTGACCTTCCGCGCAAAAGGGGCAGTTGTCACATCCGGGCCCCCGCCCGGGTCTTCACATCCCGTGTGCAATGGTTGTGCTTCCACGCCACAAACAGGAGGGTGCGCGGCAGGTGCGTTTCCACGTACCGTACGGCCAGGAGGGTGGCGGTGTGAGCAGCCCGAGCACGGTGGGACACGAGTGAACCAGACGATCATGCTCCCGGCCTCGCTGGACGAGGCCGTCAGCGCCATGGCGGAGTCGCCTGGCGCGGTGCCGGTCGCGGGCGGGACCGACCTGATGGGGGCGGTCAACGCCGGGCTGCTGCGCCCGATGGCGCTGCTGGGGTTGGGTCGGGTCACCGAACTCAGGGGCTGGCAGTACCAGGACGGCGCGGCGCTGCTCGGCGCCGGGCTCACCCACGCCCGCATGGCCCGCCCGGACTTCGCCGCACTGATCCCCGCGCTCGCCGAGGCCGCCGCGACCGTCGGCCCGCCGCAGGTGCGCAACGTCGGCACGCTCGGCGGCAACATCGTCAGCGCCCACCCGGCCGGCGACACCCTGCCGGTGCTGGCCGCGCTGGAGGCCACGGTGACGCTGGTGGGTCCGGAGGGTGGCCGGGAGGTGGCGGTCAGTCACCTGCTGACCGGCCTGGACCCGTTGCGTTCGGGCGAGTTGCTGGCATATGTCCGAGTTCCGCTGCTGCACGCGCCCCAGGTCTTCCTCAAGGCCGGCGGTCGCACCGGCCCCTCCCGCGCCGTCGCCTCCGTCTCGCTGGTGCTGGACCCGGCCCGCCGCGCCGTGCGCTGCGCGGTCGGCGCGGTCGCGCCGGTCCCGCTGCGGCCGCTGGAGGCCGAGCAGTGGGTGGCCGGCTGCATCGACTGGGACGGGGAGCGTACCGTCGACCCGGGGGTGGCGCAGGCGTTCGGCGAGTACGTCGCCTCCGCGTGCGTACCCGACGCCGGGACCGAGGGCGGAGCTGCTAGAACGGATGCCGCACCCACGGCGGCACGGCTCCGGCGTACCGTGTCCGTACTGGCCCGCCGCGCACTCGGGAGGGCGCTGAAGTGACGGACTTTCTGACTTCCCCACAGGGGTTCGGCGCGGACGACTCACCGCGCACCTCCTACACCCTGCGCGTCAACGGCGTGGAGCGCCCGGTCGCCGACGCGTGGATCGGCGAGAGCCTGCTCTACGTGCTGCGCGAGCGGCTCGGCCTCGCGGGTGCCAAGGGCGGTTGCGAGCAGGGCGAGTGCGGCGCCTGCTCGGTGCAGGTGGACGGCCAGCTGACCGCCGCCTGCCTGGTCCCGGCCGCGCTCGCGGAGGGCGTCGAGGTCCGCACCGTCGAGGGCCTGGCCGAGGAGGGCGTGCCCTCCGACGTGCAGCAGGCGCTGGCCGAGAGCGGCGCGGTGCAGTGCGGCTACTGCGCGCCCGGCCTGGCGATGGCCGTGCACGACCTGCTGGAGCGCAACCACCACCCCAGCGAGCTGGAGTCCCGTCAGGCGCTGTGCGGCAACCTCTGCCGCTGCACCGGCTACCGGGGCGCGCTCGCCGCCGTCCAGGCCGTCGCCGCGGCCCGCGCGGACGTCGAGGAGTCGTCGGACGACGACGTCGCCCCGACCCCGTTCTTCGGCGACGGCGTGATCGAGGCGACCGCTCCGGCCGAGCAGCTCGTCCCGGCCCAGGCCGAGCACGTCGACCCGTACGACTACGACGCCCTCGACGGCGCGGACGCGATCGCCGACGACGGCTACGACGTGGACGCGGAGCTGCCCGTCTACGTCGACGTGCCGCCGCAGCACGGGGGTTACGAGAGCTACGAGACGCCCGGCTACCCGCAGCAGGAGAGCTATCCGCAGCAGGGGTACGCCACCGGCACCTACGACCAGCCGTACGAGCAGCCGCACGAGCCGTCGCCGGGGGAGGGCCCCTATCCGGGCGGCCCGTTCGGCGGGCGCTTCCCTACCCAGTCGGACGGCGCCGCCGGCGAGGCGGTCGGCCCGCGGGATCCGGGCGCGGGGGAGTACCACCCCGACTACGGCACGGGCCCGTACCCGACCGGCGAGTTCCACGTCGGCGAGTACGCCACAGGCCAGTTCGACACCGGGCAGTTCGCCAGCGACCAGTTCGCGACGGGCCGGTTCCCGGTCGTCGACTACGCCGGAGCCGGTGCGGACTACGCGCACCAGGAGTACGCCACCGGCGAGTACCCGATGCCGAGCGTGCCCGAACAGGGCGGCCAGGCCGGGCAGGCGGAGGCGCTGACCCAGACCGGCGAGCTGCGGCTGGCCGCGGGGCTGGGCGCCGGCCTCGGGGCCGGCATGCGGGCCCAGGCGGCCGCGCGGCGGCTGGCCGAGGCCCCCGCCTCGACCGCGGCGACCGCGACGGCCACGGCCACCACCGCGACGGCCCCGACCTCCTTCGGCGGCGCGGCGACCAGCGCCGCCGGGCTCCCGACCGACGTCACCGGGTCCTTCCACGTGGGCACGCTCTCGGTGCCCGCCGACACCACGGGCTCGTTCCATGTCGGCACTCTCGCCGACCACGGCGGCGTCGACGCGGGCGTGCCGGCCGACCTGCCCTACGACGGTGCGACCGGGGTGCCCGGTGGGCTCGACCCGGCGACCGGTGTGTACGTCCTGCCCCACCAGCACGGCCAGGAGTCCGGTTCGTGACCACCCCCTCCGACTCGACCGACACCACCGGAAACCCGGGCTCGGGCGAGACGACGCTGACCAACCTCGCCACCGTGCGCGAGGGCGCCCCCGGCAGCGCCACCGGCGCGGCCCTGGGAGGGCTGCTGACCGCGACGGCCACCGCGCCCGCGCCCGCCTCCACGCCGGGCACGGAGGCCGCCGCGGCGATCCGGGCGCAGCGCTCCGGGATCGGCGTGTCCGCCCTGCGCGAGGACGCGCCCACGAAGGCGATGGGCGTCTACCCCTACGCCGCCGACCTGTGGGCGGAGGGCCTGCTGTGGGGCGCGCTCGCCCGCTCGCCCTACGCGCACGCGCGCATCGTCTCCGTCGACACCCGGCCCGCACTCGCTCTCCCCGGCGTCTACGCCGTGCTGACCGCCGACGACCTGCCGCCCGGCCCGGACGGGACGCCGAACGGCGCGCCCACCGGCCCCTACCTCGCCGACCGGCCGATCCTCGCCGCCGGCGTGGTGCGCCACCACGGCGAGCCCTTCGCGGCCGTCGCCGCCGACCACCCGGACACCGCCCGGCTGGCCGCCGCCTCGATCCTGGTCGAGTGGGAGCCGCTGCCCGCACTCACCGACCCCGACCAGGCCTTCCAAGCCCCGCCGCTGCACCCGGACGGCAACGTCTTCCGCCAGCTTCCGATCCGTTTCGGCGACCCGGAGGTCGTCGGCGAGGTCGTCGTCGAGGGCATGTACCAGGTGGGCCGTCAGGACCCGGCGCCCATCGGCGCGGAGGCCGGGCTGGCCGTGCCGCGTCCGGACGGCGGCGTCGAACTCCACGTCGCCACGACCGACCCGCACAACGACCGGGACCGGATCGCCTCCTGCCTCGGCATCGAGCCGGACCGGGTCCGGCTCGTCGTCAGCGGCATCCCCGGCGCCACCTCCGACCGCGACGACCTGGGCTTCCAGGCGACGCTGGCGCTGCTCGCCGCCCGTACCGGCCACCCGGTCAAGATGGTGCTGACCCGTGAGGAGTCCTTCCTCACCCACCCGCACCGCCACCCCGCGCTGCTGCGCTATCGCCACCACGCCGACGCCGAGGGCCGCCTGGTCAAGGTCGAGGCGCAGATCCTGCTGGACGGCGGCGCCTACGCGGACGTCTCCAGCGAGGTGCTGGCCAGGGCGGCCGCGATGTCCGCCGGCCCCTACGTCGTCCCGCACGTCTTCGTCGACGCCTGGGCGGTGCGCACCAACAACCCGCCGTCGGGCCGGATGCGCGGCGAGGGCGCGCTGCAGACCTGCTTCGCCTACGAGTCCCAGCTGGACCGCCTCGCGGCGGCCCTCGACCTGAGCCCGCTGGAGCTGCGCCGCCGCAACGTCATGACGACCGGCGACCTGCTGCCCACCGGACAGGCCGTCACCTGCCCCGCCCCCGTGCGCGAGCTGCTCGACGCCGTCGCGGAGGAGCCGCTGCCGCCGCTCCCCGTCGACCAGCCGGACGCCGAGTGGCTGCTCCCCGAGGGCCCCGGCTGCGCGGGCGACCCGGCCGCGGTCCGCCGCGGCATCGGCTACGCCGTCGGGATGGTCCCGATGCTCGGCATCGAGGGCGCGGACGAGGTCGCCACGGCCTCGGTGCGGGTCACCGGCTCGCAGGCCTCCGTCATCTGCGCCGCCGTCGACCCGGGCACCGGCTTCGCCACGCTGGCCAAGCAGATCGTCCAGGAGATCCTCGGCGTCGAGGACGTCTACATCGCCCCCGTCGACACCGACCAGCCGGCCGCCGGCCCGTCGGCGCGCGGCCGGCAGACGTGGGTCGCGGGCGGCGCGATCGAGCGCGCCGCGCTGATGGTCCGCCAGCAGCTGCTGCAGCCGCTGGCGGCGCGCTTCGCGATGTCGCCGGAGCTGCTCAGCATCAAGGACGGCCGGATCACGTCGTACGACGGCGTGCTCGGCATGCCGGTGCTGGAGGCACTGGAGGGCAAGGACCTGTGGGCCACGGCGCAGTGCCGCCCCCACCCGACCGAGCCGCTGGATCCCGAGACCGGCCAGGGCGACGCCTTCGTCGGCCTCGGCTTCTGCGCGCTGCGCGCGGTCGTGGACGTGGACATCGACCTCGGCACCGTGCGGGTCGTCGAGGTCACCGCGGCCCAGGACGTGGGCCGCGCCCTCAACCCGCGCCAGATCGAGGCCCGCATCGAGGCCGGCGTCACGCAGGGCCTCGGCCTCGCCCTGATGGAGGACATGACCGTCACCGACGGCCACGTCCTCGCCCCCTCCTTCGTCGGCTACCGCCTGCCAACTGCGTTGGACGCCCCCGACATCCGCGTCGCGGCCCTGATCGAGGACCGCGACGTCGTCGCCCCCTTCGGCGCGAAGGCCGTCGGCGCGGCCCCAGCGGTCGTCGCCCCGGCGGCGATCGCCGCCGCGGTGCGCGCGGCGACGGGCATGCCGGTCACCCGCCTCCCGATCCAACCGGACGACGCTGCGGTGTGACCTCAGTGCAGCCTGCTCTTTAGGGCAAAACGGACTCTCCGTTCATCGCCCTCTCATGACGGGGCCGCACCTTTGATCCCGTAGGCACGACGACGGGAGAACGACATGATCCTCACCGCAGCAAGCAAGCGTCCGGGCGAAGCCCCTCTGCGGAGGCTCTCGCCGAAGGCCGGCACCGTCGTGGTCGCGCGGAAGAAGTAGTGGGCCCGTGTCCACGACAGCCGTCCACCGGCTGACCCTTCCCCGGTTGCTCGCGCAGGATGCCGTGCAGGGGCCGCCGCCCGTCCCCGCGGATCTGCGTGGACTGCTCGGCGACGCCGGTCTCACCGAGCTCGCCGCGGAGCTCGGTCGGCCGGCGAGCCGGGTGCTGGTGATCAGTGGTGACGGGGATCCGACCTGTCACAACAACGAGACCGTGCTGCGCCGCGCGCCCCGGCTCGTGGAGGAGGGGCTGGGGCACCTCGACACGGTGCTGCGTCGCTCCTCGTCCGCACGGCCGTTGGCCGTGTCCGCGGAGGCGCTCGGGCAGATCGCGCTGATCGCGCGTTACGGCGCGGCGTGGTTCCGGGCGATCGGGACGCCGGAGGCGCCCGGCAGCGTGCTGTGCACCGTCCACACCGGTAGCGGTCTGCCGCAGGTCGTGGAGACGGCCGTCGGCACGCCGGTGCGGGCGCTGCTGCGCGGGGAGGACGCGCGCGCCGCGCGGGCGGTGCTGTTGGGCGGGGTCACCGGCGTCTGGCTGCCGGCCCACCGCGCGCTGGAGGCGCGCTGGGAGCCGCAGGGCGAGGGCGCGCGGGTGATCGCCGTGCTGCCCGCAGGGCACTGCGGGGTCGCGGAGACGAACCGGCTGCTGCGGCTGGCCGCGCCCCGCTGCCGCGGCAGGGTGGCGCAGATGGCGGCGGCACTCGACGACCTCTCGGCACCCGGCGCCTTCGACGCCGTGGTGCGGTGGTCCACGCAGTCCGCGGTCCGCGTCGACGACGCGGCCACGCACGCCGCGGCGCGACTGCTGCTGAGTGCGCTCGCCACGTTCCCGGAGGAATTCGAGGCGCACGCAGCGGGACGCTGCACTGCGAGAACAGAGCCCATGACCGGAATCGAACCGGCGTAAACCGCTTTGCAGGCGGTTCCCTCAACCACTCGGGCACACGGGCGGGAATTGCTCTGCGGATGACGTTACGGGCCGGGCCCCGAGGGCCGTCAACGAAGGCGGGGGAGTGTTCATCGGGTGCAACGGAAGCGAAACGCGGGGCCACGAACCGGCCCCGACTGACAGGGGCGAACTTGCGATCGACCCCTTACCATGGGGTCGGTGACCACCCTCGCCCGCGCGAGCGGACTCAGCGACACAGACGAGACCGCCGGCATCCTGACCCGCCCCTACCGCATGCTCACCGTCGGCATCGTGGCGTGCGTGCTGCTGATCGCCTTCGAGGCGACCGCGGTCAACACCGCCATGCCCGTCGCCGCGCGGGCCCTGCACGGGGTCTCGCTCTACGCGTTCGCGTTCACCGGGTTCTTCACCTCCAGCCTGCTGGCGATGGTGGTGTCGGGGGAGTGGTGCGACAAGCGCGGGCCGCTGGTGCCGCTGGGCGCGGGCATCGCGGTCTTCGGCGCCGGGCTGGTGCTGGCCGGGACGGCCACCACGATGTGGACCTTCGTCGCCGGCCGGGTCACCCAGGGGCTGGGCGGCGGGCTGGTCATCGTCGCGCTCTACGTCGTGGTCGGCCTGCGCTATCCGGAGCGGCTGCGGCCCAAGGTGTTCGCGGCCTTCGCCGCCTCCTGGGTGCTGCCCTCGGTCGTCGGCCCGCTGGTCTCCGGGACGGTCACCCAGCACGTGGGCTGGCGCTGGGTCTTCCTCTCCATCCCGGTGCTGATCATCGCGCCGCTGGCGCTGATGCTGCCGCAGCTGCGGGGCCTGAACGCGGGAGAGGCGGCCGGTCAGCCGCTGGACCGGCGCCGGCTCCGGCTCGCCCTCGGCCTCGCGGCGGGCGCGGGCCTGCTGCAGTACGCCACCCAGCGGCTCGACCTGTGGTCCCTGGTGCCGGCCGCGGCGGGAGCCGCGCTGCTGGTGCCGGCCGCCCTGCGGCTGCTGCCGCGCGGCACCTTCCGCGCGGAGCGCGGCCTGCCAACCGTGATCCTGCTGCGCGGCATCGCGGCCGGCGGATTCATCTCCGCCGAGGCGTTCATCCCGCTGATGTTGGTCACGCAGCACGGCTACTCCCCGACGATGGCCGGCCTCTCGCTCGCGGGCGGCGGTGTCTTCTGGGCCGTCGGCAGCTGGTTGCAGGGGCGCCCGTTCGCCGAGCGCCACCGGCTCCGCCTCGTCCAGCTCGGCCTCGCGGCGGCGACCGTCGCCATCGCCCTGGTCGGCGTCGCGGCCACGCCGTCCGCCCCGGCGTTGCTGGTCGCCTCGGCGTGGACCCTGGGCGGCTGCGGCATGGGGCTGGCGATCGCCAGCATCAGCGTCCTGCTGTTCAATCTCTCGGAGCCGGAGGAGGCAGGGGTCAACTCCGCGAGCCTGCAGGTGAACGACGCCCTCGGCAACATCGTGTGCACGGCGCTGGGGGGCCTCCTCTTCACCTCCCTCGGCACGGGCACGACCGCGGGCTTCGTCGCGGTCTTCGGGTCGATGGCCTTGGTGATGCTGGGTGGAACGCTGGTGTGCAGACGAGTGACCCCCCAGGGGCGCGAGGCCCTGCCGATTCGCGGCTCCGCCGCGTAGGCGCGACCGGGGTGGGTTCCGCGCGCCCCTGGGGGTTGCAACGACCCGAACGCGCGAACAGTCAAGGCTCCCGGACCCCCGGCGGTGGCGCCGGTAAGCTTGCCGGGTTGTCGGACTCGAGCCCCTGGGCTCGGCCGCGCCGCCCGTGACGTCGACCCCGCCCGGAGACCGTGAGTACCGTCAGCTCCTCCCACGCACCGCATCACCTGTCGCCCGCCTTCCCCGGCCGTGCCCCCTGGGGCACGGCCGGAAAGCTGCGCGCCTGGCAGCAGGCCGCGATGGAGAAGTACGTCGAGGCGCAGCCGCGCGACTTCCTCGCGGTCGCGACGCCGGGCGCAGGCAAGACCACCTTCGCGCTGACGCTGGCGTCGTACCTGCTGCACAACCACGTCGTGCAGCAGGTCACCGTCGTGGCGCCGACCGAGCACCTGAAGAAGCAGTGGGCCGAGGCCGCCGCGCGGATAGGGATCCGGCTGGATCCGGCGTACAGCAGCGGGCCGCTCTCCCGGGACTACCACGGCGTCGTCATCACTTACGCGGGCGTCGGGGTGAACCCGATGCTGCACCGCAACCGGGTGGAGAACCGCAAGACGCTGATCATCCTTGACGAGATCCACCACGCGGGTGACTCCAAGTCGTGGGGTGAGGCCTGCCTGGAGGCCTTCGAGCCCGCCACCCGGCGCCTCGCGCTGACGGGTACGCCGTTCCGTTCGGACACCAACCCGATCCCGTTCGTCAGCTACGCGGCCGGGGGCGACGGCATCCGCCGCAGCATCGCCGACTACACCTACGGTTACGGCAACGCGCTCGCCGACCACGTCGTGCGCCCGGTGATCTTCCTCTCCTACAGCGGCAACATGCGCTGGCGCACCAAGGCGGGGGACGAGGTCGCGGCGCGGCTCGGCGAGCCGATGACCAAGGACGCGACCGCCCAGGCGTGGCGCACCGCGCTGTCGCCGCACGGCGACTGGATGCCGAACGTGCTGCGCGCCGCGGACCAGCGGCTGACCGAGGTGCGCAAGTCGATCCCGGACGCGGGGGCGCTCGTCATCGCCTCGGACCAGGAGTCGGCCCGCGCCTACGCGAAGATGCTGCGGGAGATCACCGGCCACGGCGCGACCCTGGTGCTGTCCGACGAGGCGGAGGCCTCACAGCGGATCACCGACTTCTCCGAGTCCACCGACCGCTGGATGGTCGCGGTCCGCATGGTGTCCGAGGGCGTCGACGTGCCGCGGCTCGCCGTCGGCGTCTACGCGACCTCGATCTCCACGCCGCTCTTCTTCGCCCAGGCCGTCGGCCGCTTCGTGCGCGCCAGGCGGCGCGGCGAGACCGCGTCGGTCTTCCTGCCGACGGTGCCGACGCTGCTCTCCTTCGCGAACGAGATGGAGGTGCAGCGCGACCACATCCTCGACAAGCAGAAGAAGGGTCAGGAGGACGACCTCTTCGGCGAGGAGGACGCCCTGCTGGCGGAGGCCGAGCGGGCCCAGGACGAGGGCGACGGGGGGCTCGACGACCTGCCGTGGGAGGCGCTGGAGTCCGACGCGGTCTTCGACCGGGTGCTCTACGAGGGCGCCGAGTTCGGCATGCAGGCGCACGCCGGCTCCGAGGAGGAGTCCGACTACCTCGGCATTCCCGGGCTGCTGGAGCCGGACCAGGTGCGGCTGCTGCTGCAGCGCCGGCAGACCCGGCAGATCCAGCGGAGCAAGGACAAGCCTGCCGAGCAGGCGGACCTGCTGGAGATGGAGGCCGAGAAGCGGCCGGTCGTCACCCACCAGCAGCTGCTGGAGCTGCGCAAGGAGCTGAACGGCCTGGTCGGCGCCTGGCACCACCGCACCGGTCAGCCGCACGGCACCATCCACAACGAGCTGCGCCGCCTGTGCGGCGGGCCGCTGACGGCTCAGGCGACGGCGCATCAGCTGCAGGCCCGGATCGGCAAGATCCGCGAGTGGGCCACGAAGATGGACTGACCTGGGGGGTTCCAGAGACAGGTCGCGCGAACGCTCCGGGAACTGAGAACGCCCCTGCACGCCGCCATGCTCGGGCTGTTGGTCATGGTCTTGCTGCATCAGCACTTCTTCGACCCGGGCCGTGCGCGCGGCCCGGCGCTCGCGCTCAGCGCCGCGTTCGCCGGGGTGTACCTGCTCGCGCCCGAGGTGGTCCGTCGCTCCGGCGCCGACGTGCGCGGTTGGACGCCGGCCGGACGGATCGTGCCCGCGGCGGCGCTGTGGCTGACCGCGCTGACCGCGCTCTGGCTCTCGATGGCCGCGCTGCGGTGGAGTTCGAGATCCTGGTGGTGCCGCTCTACTTCGTCTACCTGCTGGTGCTGCCGACGCCGCCGTGGCTGTTCGTGGGCGGGCTGACCACGGCCGCTCTGTTCATGCGGACGGTCGTGCGCCAGCCGCCGCACCCGGTGGCGACGTTGGGCCTGCTGGTCGCGGCGGGTCTCGCGCTGTGGCTGGCCCGCTGCCTGGGGCAGATCCGGGTGCTGCGCCGGCGGGATCAGGCGCTGGTCGCGGAGCTGCGCCGGATCGGCGAGGTGCGGAGGCTGGAGGAGCGCGAGGCCTGGACTACGGCGCGGAGCGCTTGAACGGCGAGGTGCGCGACAACGGGGTCGGGCTGCCGCCCGGGGTGGTCGCGGGGGCGGACCGGCCGGCGTCGGCGCGCGGCGTCGGCCTCGACGCGATGCGGGAGCGGGTCGAGCGCGTGGGCGGCGCGTTCGAGCTCTCCTCCCGGGTGGGCCGCGGCACGATCGTCTCCGTCGTCCTGCCGCTGGCGGGGCCGGCCCGGCTGACGGCCTGACTCAGCGGTCGGCTCACTGGTGTTGTTCCGCGTCGTCCAGCAGCCGGGTGATGCCGCGGTCGAGCCATTCGTCGCTGAATTCCTCGCCGAAAGGCGTCATCATGTCGGTCCGCAGCAGATAGGCGTGCAGCGCGGTCAGCGGCGCGATCAACTCCGCCTCGCCCTCGGGTGAACGCAGCGAGATGGCGACGAGTTCACCGTCGTGCCATTCCAGCGGCCGGACGTGGATGTCGCCCTCTCCGGCGACCGTGCTCAGTCCGTCGAGAAGCAGTTCCCGGGAGACGGTCCAGCGGACCGGTTCGTCGCCGGGCAGGAGAAACGTCAGCTCGATCACCCACGGGGTGGCTTGATGGAACGCCAGCCGTACCTGGATCTGGTAGCTCAGCCCGGCCTCGGTGGCCAATTCCATGGTGATCTGGCCGCGTAGCGTGCTGTTCATCGTGCTTGCCCGAACCTTTCGAAGGTACCCCCGGTGACCTTTGAGTCGCCCGGCCCGATCTGATGATCACTGATCGGTCACGAAGGTTCATCCCCCCTTCGCATGGATCAAACCGGGCTGAAAGGGTGCAGAAAAACCAACCGAATGAACGTGGACAAGCCTCTGCCGCAACTGGTAAGTGGCCGAAACCAACCATGGGTCTGCGGTGCCGGAAGGCTGCCCTCCAGACTGTGCCGACCAAACAGGGCTGAGGAGTTGATGCGGAAGTGGCAGTGCGTGGACCAGCGCCCGCCGGCAGATCCCGGGTCCTGGTCGTGGACGACCACCCCGCCCGCCGTGCTGGTGCTCAGCGCGTACAGCAGCGACCCCGACATCTTCGCGGCGATCGACGTGGGGGCCGTCGGCTTCCTCGGCAAGGAGACCGACCCGGAGGCCCTGCTGGCCGGCATCCGCGCCGCCGCCCGCGGCGAGACCGTCCTCGGCGCGGCCGCGGTGCGCCGGGTCCGCGGCAACGCGCCGACGCTCTCGGCCCGCGAGGTGGAGGTGCTCCAACTCCTCGGCGAGGGCCTGCCGAACCGGCAGATCGCGGCCCGCCTCTACATCAGCGAGGCCACGGCCAAGGGGCACCTCGCCAGCATCTACAGCAAGCTCGGCGTCGACACCCGCGGCGCCGCCGTCGCCATGGCGGTGCGCGAGGGTCTGCTGCGACTGGGCTGAGTATTTCCTGATTCGTCCTTTTCCGCGGCGCCGCTGCATAACGAATGGTGACCGAAATCTGGACGAGGACTTCCGCAGAGCGGTGCAGGCTCATTACGTTCCTCGCACTCGACCGAGCTGGACCGCGCCGCAACGACGCCTCACGGAACCCGCACGGATGCTTCGTGGAAGGAGACGCGCGTGACCGCTGAGACCTCGCAGACGCTCGACCGCGGCGTGCGCGTGCTGAAGCTGCTCGCGGACGCCGAGCGCGGGCTGACCGTCACCGAGCTCGCCGCCCGGCTGGAAGTGAACCGGACCGTCGTCTACCGCCTGCTGGCGACGCTGGAGCAGCACGGGCTGGTCCGGCGCGACGTCGGCGGACGGGCCCGGGTCGGGCTCGGTGTGCTGCGGCTCTCGCACCGGGTGCACCCGCTGCTGCGCGAGGCGGCGCTGCCGGCCCTGCGCGGTCTGGCCGAGGACCTCGGCGCCACCGCGCACCTCACCCTGGTGGACGGCAGCGAGGCGCTGGTCGTCGCGGTCGTCGAACCCACCTGGACCGACTTCCACGTCGCCTACCGCACCGGCGTGCGGCACTCGCTGGCCGAGAACGCCGCCGGGCAGGCGATCCTGGCCGCCCGGGCCACCCCGTACGGGCAGCCGCGCCCCGAGCCCGAGTGGGTCGGCGGCGCCGCGGAGCAGGGCTCCGGCGCCAACAGCGTGGCGGCCCCGCTGCGCGGCCTGATCGGCATCGAGGGCAGCGTCGGCGTGCTGATGCTGGGCGCCACGCCCGAGCGGGTGGGCCCGCGCGTCGTGGAAGCCGCGACGGAGGTCTCCGAGGCACTGCGGTAGCCCCGCGAGGGTGCTCCGGAGCTGCGCCTTTGCCCGGATGCACAGGCCCTCTGCCTAGAATTCGGGCGTGCCCTCCTCTCCGTCCTGGCTCGCCCCGCGCCGTAACCGGCTGATCCTGTGCGCGGCGCTGGTCGTCGCCCCGATCGCGGTGGCCGCGGCCGTGCCGCTGCCGTTCACCGTGCTCCAGCCCGGGATCTCGGTGAACACGCTCGGCAGTTACCAGGGCAGTCAGGTGATCACGATCACCGGCCATCCGACCCGGCAGACCGACGGTCAGCTGCGGATGACCACCATCGCGGCCACCCTGCCGAACTACAGCCCGCCGCTGTCGGAGGTCGTCGGCGCCTGGGGCGACCCGAACAAGGCCGTCGTGCCGCGCGGCTCCGTCTATCCCTCCGGGCAGTCCGTGAGCCAGGCGAACCAGGTGAACCAGCAGGCCATGCAGCAGTCGCAGGAGTCCGCGACCACGGCCGCGCTCAGCTTCCTGGGTCTGTCCCCGGCCAAGGTCAAGGTCGACCTCAAGCTGGCCGACGTGGGCGGTCCCAGCGCCGGACTGATGTTCACGCTCGGCATCATCGACGAGCTGAACGGCAACGGCTCCGGCAAGCAGGGAGCGGCCGGCGACCTCACCGGCGGCAGCGTCGTGGCCGGTACCGGCGAGATCGACGACAGCGGCGACGTCGGCGCGGTCGGCGGCGTGGCCCTGAAGACCAAGGCCGCGGCCAGGGACGGCGCGACCGTCTTCCTGGTCCCGCAGGGCGAGTGTTCGGACGCGAAGGTGAACACCCCGAAGGGCCTGCGGCTCGTCCCGGTCACCACGCTCGACCAGGCGGTGAAGTCGCTGGAGGCGCTGCAGAACGGCGGCGCGTCCGTCCCTTCGTGTTGACCCCACCTGCTGAGCAGTCTGCCTAGCTGAAGCCCACCCGGAGGGGGTGAGGTGTACAGCTTGCGCAGCGCCTGGGGTCATGGTTGCGCAGCTCATGGATCGGGGAGACGGTACGCGCAGCGGGCCTCGTCGGGGCCTCACCCTCGGAGGTGTTCCACCATGAGCAGTCGGACCGACGTCTTCCCGGTCAAGGGCATGGACGCCATCGTCTTCGCTGTCGGCAACGCGAAGCAGGCCGCCCACTTTTACTCCACGGCCTTCGGTATGCGCCTGGTCGCCTACGCCGGCCCCGAGACGGGCGAGCGCGAGACCGCCAGCTACGTGCTGACGTCGGGCGGCGCACGCTTCGTCTTCACCTCGGTGATCAAGGCCTCGACCGAGCGCGGCGCGTTCCTCGACCGCCACGTCGCGGCCCACGGCGACGGCGTGATCGACCTCGCCATCGAGGTCCCGGACGTCCGCCACGCCTACGAGTACGCCGTCGCCCACGGCGCGACCGGCCTCGAGGAGCCGTACGAGCTGAAGGACGAGCACGGCACCGTCGTGCTGGCGTCCATCGCCACCTACGGCGAGACCCGGCACACCCTGGTCGACCGCAGCGGCTACGACGGCCCGTACCTGCCCGGCTTCGTCGCCAGGAACCCGATCGTGGAGCCCGGCGCCCGGATGTTCCAGGCGGTGGACCACTGCGTGGGCAACGTCGAGCTCGGCAAGATGGACGAGTGGGTGACCTTCTACAACAAGGTCATGGGCTTCACCAACATGAAGGAGTTCGTCGGCGACGACATCGCCACCGAGTACTCGGCGCTGATGTCGAAGGTCGTCGCGGACGGCACCCGCAAGGTCAAGTTCCCGCTGAACGAGCCGGCGATCGCGAAGAAGAAGTCGCAGATCGACGAGTACCTCGAGTTCTACGGCGGCCCCGGCGTCCAGCACATCGCGCTCGCGACCAACGACATCGTCGCCACCGTCCGCGCGATGCGCGCGGCGGGCGTCGAGTTCCTGGACACCCCCGACTCGTACTACGACACGCTGGGCGAGTGGGTCGGCGAGACCCGCGTCCCGCTGGAGGAGCTGCGCGAGCTGAAGATCCTGGCCGACCGCGACGAGGACGGCTACCTGCTGCAGATCTTCACCAAGCCGGTGCAGGACAAGCCGACCGTCTTCTTCGAGATGATCGAGCGTCACGGCTCCATGGGCTTCGGCAAGGGCAACTTCAAGGCCCTGTTCGAGGCGATCGAGCGCGAGCAGGAGCGTCGCGGCAACCTGTAGGGCGACAGCTTGTGACAACCGTCACCTTTTGGGCTACTTTGCCGAGGCGGTGACGGTTCGTCCAACTTACGGTTGGTCAGGTGACGAACCGTCTGTTTCTTGCCGCCACCGCCGCCGCGACCCTGCTCGCGGTGGGCGGGTCGCTCGGGGCCGCGGCCCCGGCGGTGCCTGTCGGGACGAAGGGCACCGCCGGGGTCGGGGACCCGCTGTTGCCGCTCTCCGGGGACGGAGGGCTGCATGTGCGCCACTACGCGCTGACGCTCAAATACCAACCCAAGGCCCGGCGGCTGGACGGCACCGCTGTGCTGTCCGCGACCGCGACGCAGGACCTGTCCGGGTTCGACCTCGACCTCTCCGGGCTCGACGTGCACCAGGTCACCGTCGACGGCATGCCCGTCAGCTACGACCGCAGCGGGCAGAAGCTGGAGGTCGGCCTCGGCCACCCGGTGTCCAGCGGCACCGACTTCGAGGTCGCCGTCGACTACGGCGGCACGCCGCATCCCCTCACCGACGCGGACGGTTCCTCCGACGGGTGGACGGCGCTGCCGGGGAGTCAGGGCGCCTTCGTCGCCGGGGAACCCCAGGGCGCGATGACCTGGTTCCCCTGCAACGGCCACCCCGTCGACAAGTCGACCTACGACATCACCGTGACCGTGCCGCAGGGGTACACCGCCGTGTCGAACGGCGTGCTGCGCACCCAGCACACCGCCGCCGGGCGCTCCACCTTCAGCTGGCACGAGACCGCGCCGATGGCGGCGTACCTGGCCACGGCCAGTGTCGGGCGCTTCGACGTACGGCAGTACTGGAGCGGCAGGCTGCCCGTCTACACCGCCGTGGACCCGGCCGAGAAGGCCGACGCGGACGACGTGCTGGACCAGCTGCCGGCCGTGATCAAGTGGGAGCAGAGCCTCTTCGGTCCCTACCCGTTCGACGCCGCCGGGGCGATCGTGATGCACGACAAGGACATCGGCTACGCCCTGGAGACGCAGACCCGTCCGGTGTACGACGAGGCGCCGGACATGGACACCCTGGTGCACGAGACGGCGCACCAGTGGTTCGGGGACTCGGTGACGGTCACCCGCTGGCAGGACATCTGGCTCAACGAGGGCTTCGCCACCTACGCCGAGTGGATGTGGGACGCCGCGCACGGCGGCGCCGCCCCGCACGACCGGCTGGCGCAGCTGTACGCCAAGCCGGCCACGGACGAGCTCTGGTCCTACCCGCCGGGCCATCCGGCCGACCTGGCGCACCTCTTCGGCGTGCCCAGCTACGCGCGCGGCGCGATGACCCTGCAGGAGCTGCGCGAGGCCGTCGGCGACCAGGCGTTCTTCGGCATCCTCAAGCAGTGGGCCGCGACCCACAAGTACGGCCACGGCACCACCGCCGAGTTCGAGGCGCTGGCCGCGCGCGTGTCCGGGAAGAACCTGGACCCGCTCTTCGCGACCTGGCTGTATTCCACCGGGAAACCGACGAAGATGTGAGGCACCAGATGAGGGGGCCGTGCGGATGAGCGATCTGGTCGACCTGTTGCGCGAGGGCCTGCCGGAGGGGTCCGTCGTGGCCGATCCGGACGTCACCGCGGCCTACCAGCAGGACATGGCCGGGTTCTGCGACTCCGAACCGCCCGCCGTCGTGGTCTTCCCGCGGACGGTGGAGGAGGTCCAGTACGTCCTGCGGATCGCGACGCGGCTGCGGGTGCCCGTCGTCCCGCAGGGCGCGCGGACCGGCCTGTCCGGCGCGGCCAACGCGGTCGCGGGTGCGATCGCGCTGTCGCTGACCAGGATGGACCGGATCCTCGACCTGGATCCGGTCAACCGGATCGCCGTGGTCGAGCCGGGCGTGGTCAACGCGGAGCTGTCCCGTGCCGCGGGCCGACACGGGCTCAGCTACCCGCCGGACCCGTCCAGTTGGGAGTCCTGCACGGTCGGCGGCAACATCGGCACCGGCGCGGGCGGGCTGTGCTGCGTCAAGTACGGCGTCACCGCCGAGTACGTGCTCGGCCTGGACGTGGTGCTCGCCGACGGGCGGCTGCTGCGGACCGGCCGCCGCACCGCCAAGGGCGTCGCCGGCTACGACCTGACCCGGCTCTTCGTCGGCGCGGAGGGCACCCTCGGCGTCGTCGTGGGCGCGGTGCTGGCGCTGCGGCCCGCGCCGCCGCCACAACTGGTGCTGGCGGCGGAGTTCCCCTCCACCGACACGGCCGGGGCGGCGGTCTGCGCGATCATGGCCGCCGGGCACGTCCCGTCCCTGATGGAGCTGATGGACACCACGACGGTGCGCGCCGTCAACGCCATGGCGCAGATGGGGCTGCCGGACTCGACGGCCGCGCTGCTGCTGGTCGGCTTCGACAGCCTGGACCCGACCTCGGACCTGGAGGCCGTCGGCCAGCTGTGCCGGGAGGCGGGCGCGACGGAGGTGGTGCCGGCCGCCGACAGCGGCGAGTCGGAGCTGCTGCTGGAGGCCCGGCGGCTGGCCCTGCCCGCGCTGGACCGGCTCGGCACCACGATGATCGACGACGTGGCGGTGCCCCGCTCCCGGCTCGGCGAGATGCTGGCCGGGGTGGCCCGGATCGCCGAGGACTTCGACCTCACCATCGGAGTCTGCGCCCACGCCGGGGACGGCAACACCCACCCGGTCGTCGTCTTCGACGGCCACGACCAGGACGAGTCGGCCCGCGCCCGCGCCTCCTTCGACGCGATCATGTCGCTCGGCCTGGAGCTGGGCGGCACCATCACCGGCGAGCACGGGGTGGGGCTGCTGAAGAAGGAGTGGCTGGCCCGGGAGCTGGGCCCGGTCGGGCTGGAGCTGCAGCGCCACGTCAAGGCGGTCTTCGACCCGCTCGGGATCATGAACCCCGGCAAGCTGTTCTGAGCGTCACCGCGTCGGCGCGCTACTGGGTCAGCCAGGTCTGCACCATCGGCGCGTGGCCGTTCCAGGTGACGTAGAAGATCGAGTCCGTGGTGCCCTGGGTGAAGTCGACCCGGAGCCACTGGTCGCCGGTGTAGACGTGCATGGACCAGCCGCTGTCGGGCGTGGCGGAGACCAGGTCCGCGGAGCTCTGGCCCATCGAGACGACGATCCGGCCGCCGGTCGGCGTGTAACTGTGCACGTCGCCGGTCGGGCCCGGCGAGGCCGAGGCGCTGGGGCTGTGGCTGGGGGAGGGCCGGTGTGTCGCGGTGGCGGGCGGCAGCGGCGCCTGCGACGCGGAGCCGGCCGTCGACGGCAGCGGGGCGGGGGTGGTGGAGACGGACCCCGCGACGTTCAGGGCGAGGGTGCTGGGCTGCTGGTAGCCGTCGACGGACAGCACCCGGTGCACGCCGTACCAGGACACCCCGACCGCCGCCCCGGTGGCCGCGGCCCAGGCCGCCGTCTGAACCAGCACTCTTCGCACCGGGCCAGTATGCACGCCCGGGAGGTACAGACCACTGGCCCGGATGGGCTACCGTCACGGCCATGGCAACAGTGCTCGTGGTCGAGGACGATCCCTTTGTTCGGTCCGCCCTGATTCGTCACCTGAGCGACGCCGGCCACGCCGTCCGCAGCGTGGGTACGGCGCTGGAGGCGCTGCGCGAGGTCGCGCAGGTCGGCTGTGACCTGGTGATCCTCGACCTCGGCCTGCCGGACCTCGACGGCGGCGAGGCACTGAAGATGATCCGCGGGCTCACCGACACCCCCGTGATCATCTCCACCGCCCGCGACGAGGAGGCGGAGATCATCCGCCTGCTCAACGACGGCGCCGACGACTACCTGGTCAAGCCCTTCTCGGTGGAGCACCTGACCGCCCGTATGGCCGCGGTGCTGCGCCGGGCCGGCTCCGCCGGCCCGGCCGGCCAGCTGCTGCAGACCGGCGGCCTGCGGATCGACCTGCAGCGCCGCGAGGCCACTTTGGACGGCCGCGAGCTCGACCTGACCCGGCGCGAGTTCGACCTGCTCGCCTACCTCGCCGCCCGCCCCGGCGTCGTCGTCTCCCGCCGCGAGCTGCTCGCCGAGGTCTGGCGCCAGCCCTACGGCACCGATCAGACCATCGACGTGCACCTGTCCTGGCTGCGCCGCAAGCTCGGCGAGACCGCCTCGCAGCCGCGCTACCTGCACACCGTGCGCGGCGTCGGCGTCCGGCTGGACATCCCGGCGGCGGAACCGGGCGGGGCCGGCTCGTGAGAGGCGCCCTGTTCAAGGTCTGCGTCGCCGTCACCACGATGGTGGCGCTGGCCTTTCTGATCCCGCTCGGCCTCATGGTCAAGGAGACCGCCCGCGAGCGCGCCTTCACCGCCGCCGAGCGGCAGGCCGCGACGCTGGGCCCCGCCCTGGCCATCACCACCGACCAGCAGGCGCTGCAACGCGCCCTCGCCAGCACGCAGGACGGCGCCGCCGGTCTGATCGCCATCCACCTGCCGCGCGCGGGCGGCGGCTTCGACACCCTCGGGCGCGAACGCGTCGGCGCCTCCGCACTCGCCGCCGCCGCGACCAACGGCCGCAGCGGCACCACCGGCGTCGGCGGCGGCTACGCCTACCTGGAGCCGGTCGCCGTCAACGACGGCCGGGTGGCCGTCATCGAGGTCTTCATCCCCGACGCGGAGCTGACCCGCGGGGTCGCCTCGGCCTGGCTGGTCCTGAGCGGCGTCGCGCTGGTCCTGGTCCTCATCTCCATCGCCGTCGCCGACCGCCTCGGCACCCGGATCGTCGGCGCGGCCCGCCGCCTCGCGAGCGCGTCCCGCGCGCTCGGCGAGGGTGACCTCGCCGTCCGGGTCCCGCAGGTCGACGACAGCCCGCGCGAGCTGCGGGACGCCGCGGAGGCGTTCAACGCGATGGCCGACCGCGTGGTGCGGCTGCTGGCCGCGGAGCGCGAGCTCGCGGCGGACCTCTCCCACCGGCTGCGCACGCCGCTGACCGTGCTGCGCCTCAACGCCGCGTCCCTCGGCCACGGCGACGCCGCCGAGCAGACCCGGCACGCGGTCGCCCAGCTGGAACGCGAGGTCGACCAGATCATCCGCGCGGTGCGCGGCCGCGGGGCCGCGTCGGCCCCCGCCGACGCCGCCCCCGTCTCCTGCGACGCGGCGGAGGTGATCCGCGACCGCGCCGAGTTCTGGTCGGCGCTGGCGGAGGACGAGTCCCGCCCCTGGCAGCTCGCGGGCGCGGAGCGCCCGGTCACCGTCCCCGTCGCCGCCCCCGAGCTGGCCGCGGCGCTGGACGCGATGCTCGGCAATGTGTTCCGGCACACGGCTGAGGGCACGGCCTTCGCCATCGACGTCCACGGCACGCCCGACGGCGTCATCGTCATGGTCTCCGACGCGGGCTCCGGCATCGCCGATCCCGAGCTGGCCCTCCGCCGCGG
The DNA here is from genome assembly GCF_003258295.1 of Streptacidiphilus pinicola. Lineage (GTDB taxonomy): Bacteria > Actinomycetota > Actinomycetes > Streptomycetales > Streptomycetaceae > Streptacidiphilus > Streptacidiphilus pinicola. Next base: position 40,306 of record NZ_QKYN01000128.1, read on the forward strand.
CGTCGGCGCCGAACGCGACGGCTCGACCGGCCTCGGCCTCGACATCGTCCGCAGGGTCGCCGAAGGCACAGGCGGCGACGTCGCCGTCGGCAGATCCGTGCTGGGCGGCACGGAAGTCCGCGTCCGCTTGTTGCACAAGCGGGACTCCGTGCCTCGCCAACGGCGCCGAGCCAGGCAGTGACCTGAGGGGCGCGGGGCTCTGCCGATGTGCGGCTCCGCCGCCTGGGTGCGACGGTCACTGATGCTCCCGCAGTTCCTCGCGCCCTGGGGGCGTGCGACTTCCCGGCGGGGTCCGGAGGGGCGTCTTCCTTAAGTGGGCCATAAGGGGGTTCTACCTCCGTCTGAGCAGGGCTCTTCCCTCCCCGGGAAGGGGCTAGCGTCCTCGGCGACGGATCGCGGGGCCGGTGGTGACCGGGTGTCAACCCGAGGGCTTCCGCTGAGGCACCGGGCCGCGATCCATCGAGAGATGTCCCCGTCGTGGAGGTGCCCCCGCATGTCGAACCACCGTTCCCGCCGAGCCCCGCGCCGTCGCGCGGTCCTCGGTGCTTCCGCCGTCGCCACCGTTCTGCTCGCCGGCGGAGTGACCGCCCTCGCGGTGAGCGCGAACGCGGCCGGCGTGGGCGCCGTGTACTCGACCACCAGCGACTGGGGGAGCGGCTACAGCGGTCAGTACGACGTCAGCAACCCGACCTCCAGCGCCATCAGCGACTGGAAGCTCGCCTTCGACCTGCCGGCCGGCGCCCACATCAGCTCGCTGTGGAACGCGACCTTCACCGCCAGCGGCCAGCACGTCACGGTCACCCCGGCGTCCTGGGACAGCAGCCTCGCGGCCAACCAGCACGCGGTCGTCGGCTTCGTGGTCAGCGGCTCCGGCGCGCCCACCAACTGCACCATCAACGGCGCCGACTGCTCCACCGGCTCCGCGCCGACGCCGTCGGGCCAGCCGACCACCGCCACCCCGACGCCGTCGCACTCGGTCGCCCCGACCCCCACGCCCAGCGCGACGAAGACCACGACGCCGACCCCTACCCCGACGCCGTCCTCGTCCAGCACGGGCTCGGCCTCCGGAGCCGGCTTCTCGCCCTACGTGGACACCTCCCTGTACCCGGCCTATGACATGGTCGCCACGGCCAAGGCCACCGGCGTGAAGAACTTCAACCTGGCCTTCATCACCGACAGTGGCAGCTGCAACCCCGAGTGGGGCGGCGTCTCGGCGCTGACCAACGACGGCGTGCCGGGCCAGATCGGCGCGCTGCGCGCGATGGGCGGGGACGTCCGGGTCTCCTTCGGCGGCGCCAACGGCACCGAGCTCGCCGAGTCCTGCACCAGCGTCAGCTCGCTCGCCGCGGCTTACCAGAAGGTGATCGACGCCTACGGGCTGACGAAGATCGACTTCGACGTCGAGGGCGCGGCCGCCTCCGACACCGCCGGCATAGCCCGCCGCGACCAGGCGATCGCCCAGCTGCAGCAGACGGCCAAGGCCAACGGCAAGTCGCTCTCCGTCTCCTTCACCCTGCCGGTGCTGCCTTCCGGCCTGGTGCAGTCCGGCACGGACCTGCTGCAGAACGCCAAGAGCGCGGGCGTGAACGTCTCCGCCGTCAACGTGATGGCGATGGACTACGGCGACGGCGCGGCGCCGAGCCCCAGCGGCAAGATGGGCCAGTACGCGATCGACGCCGCGACCGCGACCCAGGCCCAGGTGAAGTCCATCTTCGGCTGGGACGACGCCACCGCGTGGAACCACGTCGCGGTGACCCCGATGATCGGCGTCAACGACACCAACACCGAGGTCTTCACCGTCGCCGACGCGAGCCAGCTGGCGCAGTTCGCGACCGGCAAGCACCTGGGTTGGCTGTCCATGTGGTCCGCGACCCGTGACCAGCAGTGCTCCGGCGGCGCCAAGTCCTACGCCGACGCCACCTGCAGCAGCATCGCCCAGCAGCCGCTGGACTTCAGCCGCGCGTTCGGCGCCTACCAGGGCTGAGCCACAGCAGGCTCGGCCGGCGCGCGCGAGGCCGGAGCGGACCGAGGGAACTCGGGACGTTCCGGCCTCGTCCTGTGAAGGACGTGTGCTTGGGTTAGTGTCACGCAAGGTAGGTAAAAGGGAGTTTTGCGTGACCACCGTCAACAGGGTCATCGACGTCGTGCGCGCGGCGCCGCGCCGCACCACCAGGCGTGCGGCCGTCATCGCGCTGGCGGGGCTGCTCGTCTACGCAGTCCTGCGCCACCTCTCGCACGTCTCCATGGTCGACGCGATGGTCTACCAGGCCGAGGGCGCCGCGGTCGCGCACGGCCGTGACCTCTACGAGCTCCGCGTCGGCGCCTACGCGCTGCCGGCGACCTACCCGCCCTTCTCGGCGATGCTCTTCGCGCCCGCCGCGCTGCTCTCCTTCGGCGCGCTGCGGATCGTCGTCACGCTGATCAACCTCGTCGAGCTGGCCGTCGTCGCCGCGCTCGCCTGTCGGCTCGTCGGCTGGCCGAGCCGCCCGCTGCGGCCCGCGGCCGTGATCCTGATGACCGGTCTCGGCGTCTTCCTGGAGCCGGTGTGGACCACGCTGCGCTACGGGCAGATCAACCTGCTGATCCTCGGCCTGGTGCTGTGGGACCTCGGCCTGCCGGAGAGCAGCCGACTCAAGGGCGTCGGCATCGGCCTCGCGGCCGGACTGAAGGTCACGCCCGGCTTCTTCGTGCTCTACCTGCTGCTCACCCGCCGCTTCCGCGCCGCCGCGACCGCCGCGGCGTCCTGCGCGGCCACCGTGCTGATCGGTCTGCTGGTGCTGCCCGGCGCGAGCTGGGACTTCTGGACCAAGGACCTGTACGACACCACGCGCGTGGGCAAGGAGTACATCGTCGACAACCAGTCCCTGCGCGGGATGACGGACCGGCTGCTGCACAGCACCCACACCGGCCTCTCGACGATGGCGCTGGTCGGGTTCGTCGCGGTCGCCGGGCTCGCGCTGGCCGTGCTGATCGACCGGCTCGGCCACCGCGCGCTCATGCCGCGGGCCCGCGCGTGGGCGGGCCTGACGGTGGCCGTCACGATGCTGCTGATCTCCCCGATCAGCTGGACCCACCACTGGGTCTGGTGCCTGCCCGTCCTGGTGCTGTTCGGCGCCGAGGCACGCGACGAGCGACGGCGCGGCCGGGCCGGCTGGGCCGGCCACCGCTGGCGCGTCGTGCTCGGTGCGACGGCGCTGTGCTTCTGCTCCTTCGCGATGTGGTTCGTCCCGCACCGGGCCTGGTCGGGCGTGGTGAAGCTGTCGTACTGGTTCGAGCCCTTCGCCTCGCTGTATCCGCTGTTCGGGCTGGCCTTCCTGACGCTGGTCGCGGTCCGGGTGCTGCGCCGGCTCCGGGCCGCACCCGAGGGGACGACGGGCGCGACCGCGGGGCGCGGAGCCTCGGCTGCCGGCGACCGGCCCCGCGCCACGGCGCGGCGCTGAGCCTCCTCCTCAGGCGCTGCCCAGCAGGGCCTCCAGCTCCGTGTCCAGATCCATCGCGGCGCTCTCGGTGCCCGTCGGCACCACGCGCAGCGTCTGCTCCAGCCACGTCGCGACCGTCGAGGCCGGCGCCTCCAGCAGGGCCTCGCCGGCGGGCGAGCTGAGTGCCATGCAGATCAGGCTGCGCCCGTCCGCGCGGGTCGGCCAGATCCGCACGTCGCCGGTGCCGCAGGCGCGGAACACCCCCTCGACCAGCAGCTCGCGGGCGAACACCCAGGCCACCGGGGAGTCCTGCCCCAGGTGGAAGGTGACGTGGACGGCGTACGGGTCCTCCGAGCAGTACGCCAGCAGGGCCGGCACCGGCAGGCTCCGCTCCGGGGACAGCACCAGGTGCACCGTCAGTTCCTGCTGCACGCAGGCGTGCCCGTCCAGCTCCGCGCGCTCGGCGTGCGCGGCCTGCTCGGCGCGGAGGTCGGCGGTGTAGTCGTCGTGACGCTCGTTGCGGTCGGCGGCGGCCATGGGGGGCTCCCTCTCTCGATCTCTCGTTCGTGCGCACGCCCCTGCGGGCGGGGTCTACACGGAGAGACAGCGATCGCTTCCCGCTCTTACACCGGTTTCGCGAGGTTTTTCACGTGAGTTCCGTGAGCGCGGTACTACGCTTTGTGACACGGCGAGGACGCGTCGTGTTCGGACCGGGCGTGCCGCTGGCCGCCCTCGGCGGACGCGCCGCCGGCAGGCACCCCCGAAGCGGATGAAGCGGGAAAGCACTCTATGACGGTTCAGCCCCCCGCGGAGCGCCCCGCGCCCGGCTACTACCCCGACCCCTCGATCCCCGGATTCGTCCGCTACTGGGACGGGGAGGCCTGGACCCCCGGCAGCGCGCGCCCGGCCCCCGTGGACGGCGCGCCCCTGCCCCCGCCGCCGCGCGCCGCGCGCGGCGGCGTC
>NZ_QKYN01000129.1 GCF_003258295.1 Streptacidiphilus pinicola
GGGTAAGGGGTTCATGTCACTCGCTTTCTGTGAAGGTCGGGCGGCTCGCCTTCCGGAGCACGGCGCTCCGGCAGGTGCTGCCGTGTCAGCGGGAGGAGCGGGAGGGGTGGCAGCACGGCGGGCTGTTGCCCGGTGGTTGACGCGGTGTGGTTGCGCGCGGTCCCGGCGGAGTCCGCGAACCGGCGTGCGGCTGAGTGGTCGGTGACTGCGGGGCGCGTATCGGACCGGTGGCGCGGGTTCTGGTCGCGGACACGGTCGGGCTCCCAGTGGGGTGGGGTGGTTTCGGCAGCGACACAGAAGTGCTGACGCACCGTCCGGTATGCCACTCAGATTGAAGCCTGTGGAAATCCTGGGCATAGACACGGGACGAGGCCGGAACCTGAAATGGCGGGAACATGCCACGTGGCGCTCCGGGCGTGCTCCGGCCCTTCGGTTGCTGGCTGAGCCCCCGCCGCAGGGCTGGGTATCAAGGTCGCACTCAGGAAGTGGCGCGCCGCCCGCCGGACGACGCCCTCGGACTGATGCGTCCTGGTGTCACAGGTCGTGCCTGGCCGGCACGCGTTCGGAGCGGATCGCGTCGAGCAGGGCCTGGTGGTCGCGTTCGTTCTGGTCGGCGTAGAGCGGGGCGAAGCGGGCCAGCGCGTGGTCGAAGGCCCGGCCGCGTCCGAGGTAGGCGGCGATCGCGATCCTGTCGCCGGACCGGGCGTGGGCGCGGGCGAGGGTCCAACCGCAGAGCCGGGCGAACTCGGTCAGGTCCTTCGGCGTCCACAGCGACGGTTGGGGGATGCCCTTCCAGTCGCGGAGCTGGCGGACGTAGAAGTCGCGGCGCCGCTCGTCCAGGCCGAGGGCCTGCTGCCAGCCGAGGAAGATGTCGCTCGCGGCCTGCATGAGCCGCTGGCCTGCGACGACCCGCTCTCCCTGGGTGGGGAAGAGGCAGGGCTGGGTGAACGGTTCCAGGACGGAATGCTGGGCTTCCTTGGCCTGGAGGAAGAGCGGGTCCTGGTCGTCGCGTCCGAGCAGCAGGACGATCCAGCACCGGGTGCCGACGCTGCCGACGCCGACGACCTTGTGGGCCATGTCCACGATCCGGTACTGCCGCAGCAGGTGACGTGTGTCGTTCGGCAGGGTCTGGCCGTAGCGGTCGAGCAGCTCGCGGATCGCCGCCTGCAACGCCGCGCGGTCCTCGTCGGGGGCGAACTCGGCCAGCGGGGTGATCAGGGGCGGTGCGGAGGTGATCCGGCGGTGGCCGTCCACGACCTCGGTGAGCTTCTCGAAGGCCTGTCGGCTGTCCCGGGTGCGGGCCTTGGCCAGGCCGGCGGTGAGCCGCTTGCGGGCGCTCTTGGCGAGCCGGTCGGCGACGGCGGCCTGCAACTGGTAGGCGTCGGCCCTGGCGTACCAGACGTCCAGTTCCCCCATCCCGGCGAAGGATCGCATCGCCTCCCGGTAGGAGCGTGCGCAGGAGTGCACCGCGGCCTGGCTCTCGTTGTCGTCCCAGCCGTTCTCGCGGCCGGCGATCACCAGGCTCGCCGCGAGCCGCTTCACGTCCCATTCCCACGGCCCGGGGTGCGTCTCGTCGAAGTCGTTGATGTCGAAGAGCAGATTGCGCTCCGGCGATCCCAGCAGCCGGAAGTTGAGCAGATGCGCGTCACCGCAGAGCTGCACCGTCAGTCCGGTGGTGGGTGTCGCGTGCAGATCGGTCGCCATGATCGCCGCCGCCCCGCGGTAGAAGCGGAACGGCGACTCGCTCATCCGCCCGTAGCGGACCGGGACCAGCTCCGGAACCCGCCGGGCCGACTGCTCCTCCAGCACGGTGATCGGATCGGGCCGGTCCGGCCCGGGGGCGAACTCGCCGTGCGCGGAGCGGGGGACCCGTGACCGCAGAGCCCGGCCGCGCTCGGCCCGCTCCTTCGGGTCGGTCCCGGTGATGACACTTTCGGTTGTCATGACGGCCTCCACGCGACGGTGGTCGCTCGCGCCCATGCTTTCAGGATCGACCGAAGGCCCGGCGCCCGCACACCAGGAACGCCACGGGCGCGCGGCGTATCGGCGTCGCCAAAGGCAGGCGGTGCGGGGTGCGCGCCCGAGCCGCAGGAGCCCGGACCGGCTCCCGCGCCGCGCTGGACCTCGGCGGCGCGCCCCCGCTCGGGATGTGGGCGGAGCTGGAACTTGTCGAGTCGCCGATCCGGTCGCGTTCCTGATCGACCGCGCCGACGACGGGCCGCATCAGATCAGCGGCTGGTTCGGCACCAGCAGGTGGGAGAGGTCCTTGGCGATGTTGTTGCTCAGGTTCTGGACGCTCTGGTCGGTGGTCGGCGAGTAGGTGACGGACACGGCGATCGACAGGTCCTTGGACGGCAGGTAGGCCATGATCGCGGCGTAGCCGGAGAACGAGGGGTTCGAGACGACCCAGCCGTTCACCACCAGCACCGAGATCCCGAAGTGGACGGCCTCCGTCTGCGGCATGCAGACCGTCGCCGGGCACTTCTTCGTCGGGGTGCCCAGTCCGACGGTGCCGGGGTTGAGCAGGGTCTTGTAGCTCTTGTGGCTGATGGTCTGCCCGGAGCCGATGCCGGCGCCCGCGCGGGCGAGGTCGCAGATGTTCATGTTGATGACCGCGCCCGCGGCCGTTGTCCAGGACGGGTTCCAGAACGTCGATTCCTCGTACTTGCCCCGCTCGGAGGTGAAGGCGTGCAGCACCGGCGACGGCATGTCAGGGGTGTAGCTGTTCGAGGTCGCCCGCAGGCCGAGGGGGCGGTAGATGCGCTGCTCCAGCAGGTGGTCCAGCCGGGTGTGCGTGATCCGTTCCAACGCCTCGCCCAGCAGCAGGAAGTTGGCGTGGGAGTAGCTGAAGTTCGTGCCGGGCTTGTAGAGCAGGTCGTGCAGGTGGGCGTAGGAGAGGATCTCCGCGGGCGTCCAGTGCATGAACGGGTGCGACTCCAGCCGCGCCAGGAAGCCGGCGTCGGTGACGTAGTCGTGGAAGCCGGAGGTGGTGTCGGCGAGCATCCGCAGGGTGATCTCGTTCGCGTGCGGGACCTTGGGGAGCCAGCGCGAGAGGTGGTCGTCCAGGCTGACCTTCTTCTCGTCGACCAGCTGGAGCAGGATCGTGCCCATGAACGCGATGCCGACGGAGCCCGCGCGGAAGCGCATGTCGGGGCGGGCCGGCACGTCGGTCATCGAGGGACCCACGGCGCCCGTCCACAGGTCCCGGCCGTGTTCCGTCACCCGGCCCACCACCGCGCGCAGTTTCAGCTCGTGCCGGTCCCGTTCGATGACGTCGAGGATGGCGCGGGCCTGGCCGCGGGCCGGGGTCGGGGAGGAGACGCACCTGTGCCCGTGGCGTGCGGCGTCGTCGGAGGTCGCCGCCGTCGCGGCGGTGCTCGCGAGGAGCGGGGCGGAGGAGAGCACCAGAGCACCGGCGCACAGCAGTGCGGTTCGCTTACGGGTCATGCTTCACCATGTGCGCACCACGCACTGATTCGGTGCAGGACACCTCGGCATCCACTCCGACGGCGGACAACGGCGGGGCTCGCCCCTGGCGGGCGCCCTTGTCACCGGGTCCGAGGCTGGACACACCGCCTTGGGCGCAACGCACGGGGACGGAGCGTTCCGCCGGTCATGCTGCAGCCGAACCCCTTGCCGTCACCGGCAGTGCTGCCGACCGCGAGAATCGCTCCAAGCCCGGACCGTGCGCTTTCTGTTCAGGACATCTGTGGCACCTCACCGACCCTGGTGCCTGGGTCGATCACCACGAACACGGCACCCTGTTGGTCGGTGAGTTCGGCGAAGCGGCCGAAGGGGCTGTCCATCGGCCCGCCGAGGGCCTGCCCGCCCAGCTTGATCGCCCGGGCGACGGCCTGGTCGCAGTCGTCGACGGCGAAGTAGACCCGAATGCGGGCGGGAGCCTTCGTGCCGTCGCCGGCGCCGGTGGTCATCCGGCCGAGGACCCAGTTGTCCGGCGCGCCGAGGCTGAATGCCCGGTAGTCCATCCCTGGTGCCACCGGCTCGTCGCCGGTCTGCATCCGCTGCGAACCGTAGGGGAAGACCTGCGTGAGGAAGGCGTCGGCCGTGCCGGGGTCCGGTGTTGCCAGCTCTGCCCAGCAGTACGAGCCCGGCTCGCCGACCTGTTCGAATCCCTTGTGGTCCCCCGGCTGCCAGACGCCGAAGACCGCGCCGCTGGGCTCCCTGGCGATTGCCATCGAGCCGAAGGTGCCGACCTGCATGGGCTCCATCACCAGGTCACCGCCGGCCGCCTTGATCTTCTCGGCGGTGCCGGCCACGTCGGGGGAGGCGAAGTAGAGCGTCCACTGCGAGACGGGTTCCTCACCACCGGGCATCGGCGGCACGACGGCGGCCACCGCCTTCCCGTCGTGGAAGGCCTGAGTGTAGTTGCCGTACTCGCTGGCCGCGTCGCCGAACGTCCAGCCGAGTACCTCGCCGTAGAACGTCTTGGCACCCTCCACGTCCGTGAACATGGCGTCCGCCCAGCAAGGGGCGCCCTCAGGGAAATCCGTCATGATCAGCACCTGTCCTGACGTTTCGTCTGGTCCGTTTCGTTCCACCCTAGGACTGGTCGAGCGCCGGCTGCATCGCCTACGGGGTCGACGCGCCGAGCGCCGGTCGACTCGCGCCCGGCGGCTCGAGCGCCGGCCTCGTCTCCAGCAACGAGCGTCCGGGACGGTCCTGGGACCCGGGAGGCCGGGGCCGTGTCCAGCGCAGCGCCGCCCCAGCCGTTCGCCTACCTGCAAGCGCCGAACGCGTCCCTGTACGAGCGGACGCTCGGTGTCTCCGCCGAGGCTCGCGAGCGCTTCATCGTCCGTCTGCCGCCGGAGGACGAGTCCCGTCGCCCGGACGGTCGGTTGGTCAGCTTCTGAGTTGCTCGGCGGTGATGACGCCCAGGGCGAAGCCGTCGGCGTCGACGACGGCTTCGCCCTGGGCGTC
>NZ_QKYN01000130.1 GCF_003258295.1 Streptacidiphilus pinicola
GCCATTAGAAACCGCGTCTTAGGGAAGGCCCCCAAGGCAACCCCGATGGATCGCACACCCGGATCTCAGGGTCGGATGTCTTGCCGAGCAGGCCGCGATGGTCAGCGAGCCCCAGGGAAGGAGATGTTCCGGCAGAAGGGTGGGAGCTGTGTGTGGACGATCACGCAGTTCCCGGGGCTGGGTTCACGGGGATCCCGAGCCTCCCGGGTGGTGGTCGCGTCATAGCTGGGGTTCGATCCGGACGCGGCGGACTGGCTCTTCGTCGAGTAGGACTGGTCGATCATCTCAGTGGCGATCTCGTCGGTCCCGCCCTTCGGCACGTGAAGCGTGATCAGGTACGCGCGGAGAGCGCCGCTGGCCCGCTTCGGGGAGGGTCGCGAAGCCGGGGATCTAGGAACTGCGGCATCGGGTCGCGCGCGAAGGCGGGTGCGACGGCCCGGGCGATCTCCTTCGCGGAAACCTCTTCGTGGCCCGTCAGAAACAAGGCTTGTGCGGCACACGCACACCGCCGGAGGTCCACTGCCGCAGTCCTGCCACCCGGTCGAGCCAGTCCGTGACCGGCGATGGTAGCCGGGGCCCGACCGGCATGACGTCGAACCTGGAAGGGCAGGTCTCAAGGGGTTGGGATGACGGCTGGATCCGCCACGGATACGTGAGCTGGGCCTGTCCCTGTTCCCGGCACGAAGGCAGCCTGCACGGGCCGTCATCAGGCCGGTTTCCGTTCCCAGCAGGACAACGCTCTCGGTCCGGGATCAGGATGGAGTGACGGGGGGTTCTCGATCGTCCGGCAGGAGCAGCCCGATGCTGAGATTCTTCGATGACCCCCTCTTTCAGATGTTCAGCGAGCGGGCCATGTGTGTGATGACCGGCAACGCCTCCGAGTACGGCGAGGTGGCAGCGACAGCCGAGCGCATCACCGACGGGGACAGGGACGCCTGGCACCGTGAGTGGAGCGCCACCGCTGACCAGGTCCGAGGCTGGGCCGAGGAGAGTCTCGCTCGGGGCCACCGGGTCAGCGCCGCAGAGGGCTTCCGCCGCGCGGCCACCTACGACCGGATCGCCTTCTACCCCCTCTACGGCTCCCCGGTCGACCCGCGCCTCGCCGCCTCCTTCGAAAACGAATGCGCCGATTTCGCCCGCTTCGCGCAGCTCCAGCCCAGCCCTGTCCTCCAGGTCAAGGTGCCCTACGAGGGCACCGACCTCGACGGCTACCTCTGCCTCGTGGACGACGCCGGCGCCCCCCGACCGACCCTGATCGGGGTCAACGGGTACGACTCCACGGTCCACGAGATGTACTGGTCCCACGCACAGCCGGCGCTGCGCCGGGGTTACAACTGCCTCCTCGTCGACGGGCCCGGGCAGGGCGCCGCGCTGATCCGCCAGGGTCTGCACTCGCGTCCTGACTGGGAGGTCGTGCTGCGCGCCGTGGTCGACCACGCAGTGAGCCGACCGGAGGTGGATCCCTCCCGGCTGGCGGTGATGGGCTGGAGCCTGGGCGGCTACTACGCGCCGCGCGGCGCCGGCGGGGAGCACCGGATCGCCGCGCTGATCGCCGACCCCGGTCAGCTGGACCTGCTGGAGGCCGCCCGGGCGAGGCTGCCCATCCCCGGTGAACTCGTGGACCGGCTGCCGAATGTCGATCCGGCCGAGCTGGAGCCGTACCTCACCCCGCTGCTCCAGCACCCGGTGGCACGCTGGCAGCTGGGGCAGAGGGCGGTGTGGGTGCACGGTCTGAGCAGTCTCGGTGAGTACCCCGTCGTGCTGAGCGACTACAACCTCCACGGCGTGGTCGGACACATCTCCTGCCCAACCCTGGTCACCGTGGCCAAGAGCGACCCGATCGCCGCCCAGGCCGAAACCCTGTACGAGGCGCTGACCTGCCCCAAGACCCTGGCCCGGTTCACCGCCGCGGATGGCGCCGACGGCCACTGCGAGGTCTGGAACCGATCACGCCTCACCCAGGTCGTCTTCGACTGGCTCGACGAGGTCCTCGACCACCGGACCGGCTGAGCAGAGCGACAAGCCTGGAAGCCCCACAAAGGACTGCCTTGTCGCATCACGCTCGTGGTCGGGGTGGTCGGGGTGGTCGCCTAATGGGCCTCGTCGGGCCGTGAGGGAGACTACGGTCCGTAGCCGCCAGCGGGTGAGCACTTCGTTCGCCGGAGCCGTTCAAAGCTCTGCTGTCAGACCGTGCCCCCGCTGGTCGGCCGGGAGGCCTGACTTCTGATGGGATGGCGTGCCCGCCGAGCGGTTCGGCGTGAGCACTGGATCCATTAGGGCGACAGCCGTGCCTTCCGCTGGCTGCGCAAGGTCCTTACCAAGGCGAAGGGTTGGGGTGCTGGTGCTGTTCATCGGCGACGATTGGGCCGAAGACCACCACGATGTGGAATTGCAGGACGGGACTGGCCGCAAGCTCGCCACCGCGCGAGTGCCGGAGGGCGTTGAAGGGATCGCGAAGCTGCACGCTCTCGTCGCGCGGCACGGCGGCGAGGAGCCGATGCCCGGTCAGGTGGTGGTGGGGATCGAGACCGACCGGGGTCCATGGGTGCAGGCGCTGATCGCGGCCGGCTACCGGGTCTACGCGGTCAACCCCAGGCAGGCCGCTCGGTTCAAGGAGCGGTACGGCACCTCGGGGGCCAAGAGCGACAAGGGTGACGCCCACGCGTTGGCTGACATGGTCCGCATCGACCGTGACCAGCTTCGGCCGATCGCCGGGGACAGCGACCAGGCCCAGGCCGTGCGCGTGGTCGCCCGCGCTCACCAGACGCTGATCTGGGAGCGGACCCGCACCTTTCAGCGGCTGCGGAGCACGCTGCGTGAGTACTTCCCCGGCGCGCTGACCGCCTATGCGGGCCTGGAGCTGACCAGCACCGATGCGATGGAACTGCTGGTCAAGGCCCCCACGCCCGAAGAGGCCGCCAGGCTGACGAAGCCGCAGATCACCGCGGTCCTAGCTCGTCATCGGCGCCGCGACCGGGACCAGAAGGCCGCCGCGATCCAGGCCGCGCTGCGCGAGCCACGGCTCGGCCTGCCCGCGCCGGTCGCCGCCGCCTACGGTGCGGCCGCGATCGCGCACGCGAGGCTGCTGATCGCGCTGAACGAGCAGATAGCCGTGCTGGAAGAACAGGTGAGCGCGCATTTTCTCGCGCACCCGGACGCTGAGATCTACCTGTCGATGCCGGGCATCGGTGAGATCACCGGTGCCCGGGCGCTGGCCGAGTTCGGCGACGACCCCACCCGCTACACCACCGCCAAGGCCCGCAAGAACTACGCCGGCACCAGCCCGATCACCCGTGCCTCCGGCCGGACACACGCCGTCCAGGCCCGCTTCGTCCGCAACAACCGGCTGGCCGACGCCTTGCAACGCCAGGCGTTTTGCTCACTGCAGCGATCACCCGGCGCCCGCCGCTACTACGACAAGCAGCGAGCCCGGGAGCTGGACTACAACCCCGCCTTGCGCCAGCTCGGCAACCGCCTCGTCGGCATCCTCCACGGCTGCCTCAAGACCCGCACCCTCTACGACGAGGCCACCGCCTGGTCACATCATGCGACCCTCCCAGCCACAGCTTGACGCCGCTACGGCATGGGATGTCTGACAGCACGGCTGCTCCTGCTGGTCTCCGCTGACCTCGGGCGGAGCCGGAGGGAGCGCTTCGCCGCCACCGTCCGGGCCGGAGCAGGCACAGTGCCGGATGCTCAGCCCGTGGCCGGGAGGTCGTAGACGTGACCGGGGGTTGCGATTTTCGTGATGGCGTTGGCGAACAGCGTGCTCGGCTCGGCGCCGTTGTGCAGGATGTCGGTGTTGAGCAGGACCACCAACGTGGCGTGCTCCTGCGGCAGGTAGACCGTCGCGCTCTCGTAGCCGGGAATCGAGCCGTTGTGTCCGCGCCAGCCGTTCGTCTCGAACAGGCCTAGTCCGTACCCGGCGCCGGGGAAGCCTGCGGGGATGAACTTCACCCGCTCCGCCTGGGTGGCCGGGGAGAGCAGCGTTCCGGTGGCGACGTCCTTGGCCCAGAGGCGCATGTCGCGCAGGTCGGAGATCATCGCACCGGCCGCCCAGGCGGCGCTCGGGTTCCACTTCGTGGAGTCGGCGACCGCGCCCGTGAGCGTCTGGTCGGTGTAGCCGTGCGCGTGCGGCTTGCGGAACTCGGCGCCGAAGGGGAAGAACGTGTGGTCCAGGTGGGACGGTTCGAGGATCCGCTCACGGACGAAATCGGCGAGCGGCATCCTGCCGAGCTTCTCCACCAGCAGGCCGAGCACGACGTAGTTGGTGTTGGAGTACTGGAACTTCACGCCTGGAGCGGTGGGGTGGTGGCGGAAGGCGTACGCCAGGAGCTCCTGCGGGGTCCACTGGCGGTACGGGTCCGTGAACAGCGCCTTGTCGAAGTCCGTGTCGGCGGTGTAGGGAAACAGGCCACTGCGCATCTCCAGCAGCTGGCGGACGGTGATGTGGCGTCCGTTGGGGATGCCGTGGAGGTAGGCGGCGATCGGGGAGTCGAGCTTGACCAGGCCCTGGTCGACCAGTTCGAGGACGGCGGTGGCGGTGAAGGTCTTGGTCTCGCTGCCGATCCGCAGGTACAGGCCGGGCCACATCGGCATGCCGGTCGCCTTGTCGGCCACCCCGAACGACCGCACGTAGTCGCCTCGGCCGGGGAGCGTCAGCCCGACCGTCACGCCGGGCGTGCCGGTCTCCTTCATGACGCTCTCGATCGCCTTGTCGAGGCGGGCGACCAGGGCGTGATCCGGCGGGCAGCCCTCCACCGACCGGGCTGTGGAGTGGGTGGCCCGTGGCGCGGCCTGGACCGACGGCGCGGCCAGGACGGTGGAGCCGACAGCGGTGAGAGCGGCCAATGTGACGGCCAGTCGGCGGGCGGAGGCACGGCGCAGCGCGGGCATGGGTACCGTTCTTCCATTGAGGTGGCCTTGCCAGGCATCATCGCTGTCAACCCCGCGTCAAACGGCGCACTCCCTGGGGCATCGGTCCGCGAGTCCACCCGTCTGGACCCGGTCCGACCCGCGGAACGCGGGAGGGCTCGCAACGCAGGCTTCATTGGGTGTCCATGGCGAACGCGCCACTCTCGGCCTCAGGACCGCCGGCTCGACCGGGTGTACGACAGCCAGGCCCGACCATGAGATCGACACGTCGGTGCCGGCGTCGATCCGTCCGACCACTGCCTACGTCGCCCCTCTCCGGTTGCGATCGTCCAGGACGGCTGTGGGCTGCCGCCGAACAGTGGTGACTACCTGTCGGTCCACGCGCTGACCGTGCGGGGCGGCGACGAGGAGATCGGCGTCGACCTGACCCGGCTGAGCGCCAGGAGTAGACCACCAGAGATCCCGTCATGCCGTACTGGCATCAGTGGAGTTCAGCGCCTCCGGGCTGGCGCTCCCACACAACGACGAGCAGTTCAGGCCTTCTTGGTCCACGTCCGACGCTGTGCGCCGAATGGGGATTCCTGGCAGTGGCAGACGTAGCTTGATCGGGCAAGGGACCCAGGCGGTCTGGCGTCAGCGCTGAGGCTGAACACCGGTTGCTGACCATCACGGCGTACTGCTACCGCGACATCATGACCCGGCGAGCGGCAAGTTCGAACTCCTTGGTGGGAACAGCCGGCTCATGATCACGCACACGGCTTCGGGCATCCGTGGTCCGGCACAGCGCAAGGCTCGCCGCGACCCGTCGCGACAAGCAGCCAGACGCCGTGTCCCGCGGCTCAATGATTGAGAGTCGCGGGACACGATGGGCTAATCGGCTGGGCGAGGCGTCGGTGCTGGTGCCGCTGGCGACCTCGGCGGGGAACGAGCAGGCGCACAACGCCGCATACGGTCGTGCGACACCTTTGACCTGTGCTGACGTCAGAGAAGCCCCCTGGGGGCTGATGCTTGCGACACCTGGCTTTGACGCCGCGCCAGTTGTCGTGCCCGGCGGCCGTTATCGAAGCTGCCGCGGGCGCCCGGGTCCGCCGCTCCGCGCCGCGTGCCCTGGGTGGACGGCGCCCCAGGGGCGCGCCGCTTTGCGGGGTTCTTGGTGTGTCGAAGTCCCGGACTCGTTCTGGTCGGGTCCGGGCCTTCGACGTGCCAGCACGCGCTTCCGGCACAGACACACCTTGCATCACGATCCGGCAGGAGGTCGGACGACGACGCCGACGATCATCGGAATTCCCCAGGTACAAGGAAGACTCGAGGATCGCTCTCGCGTGGGTGCGGCTCGGCCGGCGCCATCTGTACCGGCTTGGACGCCCCGTGAGACCCAGCTCAGTGGGGTTCGAGATGGGAACAACCCCTCCGATGCCGATGGCTGCTCGCCGGTCCTCCGCACCGGAGCGGTCGGCCCGCAGACAGCGTGATGAGGTCGTGCGCCGACACGCGGGTGCTGCCATTCCTCAGCAACAGTGTCCCGATCCTGAGGGAGGATCCGATCTCTGATCCCGCTGACAAGTGCCGCCAACATCCGCCGCATCTACGGACCGGAGAAGGAGGCGCTTGGCGTGCTCGCCATCGAGATCGAGCGCGTCACCGGCAAATACTGACGCTGACGGAGTACCGAAGGGGAAGGACCTGCTGAGACCGTCCCCTTCGTCAACCATGTCCTGGCCGGCCGTCGCGCCATGCTGTCCGTGGCCGCCGTGGCGGGAGGATGCGGGTCTTCTACGGTAGGGCCGGGCACTGACACTGGGCGGCTGGGGCTGCTTGAGCGTCCCCACTTGGCGTGTTCGGCGCCCTCTGGAGGCCGCTACGCTCCCTGCACTGGTCCGAGCAGCCAGTCGCCCCGGTGCGTGACCCTCACCCGCGCGCCGGGGCCTTGTTCGGCTCGATCGTCGCCGCCCGGCCGTGAAGTTCAGCCCGCGCGCCGCGGGGTCCGCTTCTTCAGCGCGGTCTTGTTCGCCGGCGCCGCTGCCGCCTCCCGCTGGGCCTGCATCCCCGCGTTTGAGGCCTTCGGCGCAGCCATGAGGTCCACGACGGGCGCCCCCCTGGCTGCGGCGGGCTCGGCTTCGTGCGGTTGGATTCCTTGAGGCGGTGCCTGCTGATGTGCGTCGAGGGCGAGTTCGTGGAGCGCGTGGGTCTTGTCGAGCGGTCCCTGGGCGAACGGGCGGCAGAGGAGTTCGAAGCGGTTCAGCTCAGGCACGGGTTCCTCCTCGGGTGACGGTGAAGGTGCCGGCGTTGCCGCAGGGGGTGAGGATCAAGCCGCGGGGCTCGTACAGGTCGGCGTACACGGTGAGCGGGTGGTCGTGCAGGAACCGAGCGGCGCCGTCGCGGACTCGCCGTTCATCCTCCCAACGGTGAACGCGCCGAGGTCGAGCGGCGGAGGCATCGGGGCGAGCGGGTCACCGATCCGCTCATACGTATTGAGGAACCGCATCTGCCCTCCCGCCAGCCATCACTGCTCCTCGTCCAGCGGATATTCCAATTCGACGTCACGGGCCTGGTCCCGAATTGAGTCGACGGTGGCCGGTGCGTCGTCCCGCCAGTCGTACCGCCACCACCGAGCGACTTCGCGCACGAACCCGAGCAACGCGATCACAACCGCGACGGCGACCATCCCGAACCCAGCCACCAGCAGTGGCACTTCTCGGTCGGGCACGCCAGCGGCGGCGATCAGCAGGCCCGACCAGAACAGGACCGACCGGACGGTCACCGCGCAGCCCCCTTCGCGTCGTAGCCTCCAGCGTAGTTATCCAGGCTGCCGCCTTCGCCGCAGTGCTGGTCGAGCGGGGTGCCGGTGCCCGCGTGGAGCCTGTAGTCGTCGAGCAGACCGTCGACGGCGTTGTACGTGGCGGTGTGCCCCGAGCAGGCGTCCCGCTGCTGCTTGAGCCACCCTTCGAGGTAGTCGCCGCGGCGCGGGAGCAGGTCGGGTCCGTCGCAGGGGCTCAGGTTGGAGTGGGCGGGGCTGCCGCAGCCGCAGCGAATGCCGTTCTCGCCATAGGTGATGGAAGCGTCGACGAAGTTCATGAAGGTTTACTTTTGCGGTAGTTGATACGCATTTGGATAAGCCTAGTGTCCCATGAATGGGTGATCGTTGGGCGGATTCCGCATGCCCTGCCCGCCCAATTTCCCCACGTCAGCTCGCCTTTCGCGCCCCCGCCGCAAAGCCGCTTGTCTGTGCCCTGCGAGGCGATCTCGCCGTGAGCACCCATCAAGACCTGGGGACATGCCGTGACTGCGGCCAGCACAGCGATGACCGGCACCTGGGCGACCGCTGCGACGCCCTGCGCCCGCGACCGGGAGCAACGGGACCTGGCCGCCGCCGTCGCGGCGCTCCGCAAGGCGATCCGACACCGCACTCGACTGCTGGCTGCTGCTACGTCATCACCCCGGCCTGGAGCGTCCTGGCCCACGAAGCACTCACGCACGCGCGGGAGGCGTACGCCGCCTGGCACGAAACACCGTAGGGCACCGACGCCTCGTCACAGTGGGCCTGGACGACCGGCCGCAGCCCTGTCGCGCATCTCTGCTGCGCCTCAGGGTCTCGTTTCGGCCGCCGCCGCTCGCTGCGCGCTGGGCGGGCGTCGGCCTGTGCTCGTGCGCGCGAAGGTCGCGTCTTCCTGGGTCACCGAGCGGTGGGCGAAGGCCAACACCACCGGCGCGCTCGCGGCCACCTCCATCGACTTTGCCGCCGGCTGGTGGCGCCTCGCCTACGGCGGCGACCTCACCTGCGCCCCGACCGCGTCGGCGCAGACGTGGGTCACCGCCAGGTGAAACGCCTGCGGTAGGGCCAGGTCGGCAGGAACTGACCCGGCATCGCGCCGGGAACGGCTCGAGCCCTCGGCGCCGCGGGCCACCAGCCCCACCGGCGTGGCGCTCCATGCCACGCCGGTACTCCTCCTGCGCCGTCGTGGAGTGGCTACTCCGCCTCCCCTGGGGGCCGTGCACCGCCGTGCCGGCTAGGCCGCCCGCCGGGCCCTTGCTGGACGCGCTCGCCGCCGGCCGGGCCATCGCCGTGGTGTGTGTCGAAGTCCCGGACCCGTGCACGGAGTCCGGGTCCGGGCCTTCGACAGTGCCAGCACGCGCTTCCGGCACAGACACACCTTGCATCACGACCCGGCAGGCGGTCGAACGACGACGCCGACGATCACCGGAATTACCCAGGCACACCTCACTCTCGCGGATCACTCTTGCGCGGGTGCGAGCAGCGGTGCGGTCGCCACAGCTGCCCTGCCGATCGAGGCCGACTACGACTACGTCCACGGGGACGTGCTGATCAGGGTCAGCCACCATGTAACGCCTACGCAGGCCAAGGCGTACGAGGCATTCGCGAACACCCTGCCGTAGTCCAGCCGCGAGGTTGGCCGGCTACACGGAATGCGGACACCCCGTAGTCAGGCGATCACTCTCGCTGTACGGTTCTGCCCGAACGCGCTGTGCCGAAGTTGCCTCACCGCAGACCCGAGGACCCAGAGCGATCACACCCAGGGGTACCCGGATAGTGGGTCCCCGCGATCCCAAGTGGGAGACAGCATGGCTCAGGGCACCGTGAAGTGGTTCAACGCCGAGAAGGGCTTCGGCTTCATCGAGCAGGCCGGGGGCGGCCCGGACGTCTTCGCCCACTACTCCGCGATCACCGGCAACGGTTACCGCGAGCTCGTCGAGGGCGAGACCGTGACGTTCGACGTCGAGCAGGGCCAGAAGGGTCCGCAGGCCGCGAACATCGTCCGCGGTTGACCACGGGAACGCCGATGGCCCCGCTGGCTTCGTGCCGGCGGGGCCATGGCGTGTCGACCGCCGAAGATTGACGGGAGAAAGACGAGAGCGGCCGCGATGAAGATGCCGCTCGCGCGGCCGGCAGTTGCCGGCGGGTGGGCCGCCCACCCGCCGCTCCTGACCAGCGGCAGTCCATTTTTGTCCGCACGAAGTGCCTTCCGGCGAGCTTCGTTGGCACGCCGGCCGAGCCCCCGCTTGTTGTGGGCGCGCCTCACCGATCGGTCGGGGCGGTGCGGTCGTGGAGAGTGGCATGCAGCGGCGCGGCCGGCTGAAGCTGCAAACCGGCCTTGGGCGTGACCGTCTCGGGATCGACGTCAAGGTGGAAGCGCTGGGCGAGCGTGGCGAGGACGAGCGTCATTTCGACGAGGGCGAAGCGGGCGCCGAGGCAAGTGCGGGGGCCGCCGCCGAAGGGGAACCACGCGTGCTCGGGCACGCTTTCCGGTCGCTCCATGTCCCAGCGTTCGGGGCGGAAGACGTCGGGATCGGGAAACCAGCGTGGGTCGCGTTGTGTGGACCATGGGCTGCACCAGATGGTCGTCCCGGCCGGAATCGGCGTCCCTCCCAGGGTGACGCCGTCCCGCGCAGTCCGGGGAGGAAGAACCCACGCGGGCGGGTAGAGCCGCAGGGCTTCCTTGATGACCTGTCTGGTCCAACTCAACTGGTCGTAGTCGTCGTAGGAGGGCATGCGCCCGGCCAGGACACGGTCGAGTTCTGCGGTGAGCCTGCCCCGGACGTCCGGGGAGGCGGACAGAAGGTACCAACACCATGTCAGTGCGGTGGATGTGGTCTCGTGGCCGGCGCCCCAGAGCGTCACGGCCTCGTCGCGTACCTGTCGTTCGGTCAGCCGATTGCCGTCCTCGTCCCGGGCCGCGAGCAGCCTGGCCAGCACGTCCTCCCCGTCATCGGCCTCGCGCTCTGCCTCCTGGCGGGCGCGGATGAGCCGATCGATCTCGCCATCGACCGTTGCGACCGCGGCGAGCACGCGCCGCCGCGCCGGGGTCCGCACCCAGGACGGAGTGAGAAGCCCAACACCGCGCAGCTCGGCGCTGAGCTCCCGCCCGACCACCGCCATTGCGTCGCCGAGTTGGCGATCTCGGCCCCCGAGGTCATTTCCGAAGAGCGAGCGGACCACGATCCGCTGGGTGAGCAGGCTCATCTCCCGCTGCACGTCGATCCGCTGCCCGTCCTGCCAGCTCTCCGCCACAGTCACGGCGCACTCAACCATCGTGGCGGCGTGTCCGCGCACCTGACGGGGACGGACGGCCGGCTGAACAAGACTCCGCTTGCGACGCCAGTCGGCACCCTGGCTACGGATGACGCTGTCCCCTACGAGCTGCTTGAACACCCAGCTGACGTCGATGGGCTGGTAGAGCTTCTCGTCGCCGGCAAGGAGTTCGGCGATGTGCTCGGGGTGCGAGAGCAGCATCATCGGCATAGGGCCGAGCGACCAGGTCACCACGTCCCCGAAGTCGTCGCGCAGACGGACGAGAAACGCCAACGGGTCTCGCCCGAAGGCGGGAAGACTGCCGAGGAGCGGAAGCCCACGAGGACCGGTGACGGGAACGAAAGGGATAGCAGGCACATCCGGCCAACGACCCGGGGATCGAACGGTTGCGACCCATGCTCCGGACCAGGAGTTCGGAGAAATGCCGCAGCCGAGAACGCGCAGGCAGCGCTCGCCGACTTCCGCGTGGCGGTCGGCGCGTACCCCTCGGTCGATGAGCTGGCAACGATCATGCGACCGGTCTTTTGCACGTTCGGTGCGCGCAGTAACCCGTCACTCGTTCGTGTGGCTCGGTCTTTGGCCAGGGTCATCCCGACCGCGCAACTCAGGGGTACTCCAGTTCGGGCCACCAGTCCTGGCCGCGGCCCTCGGGGCCGCGGTCGAGTACGGACCAGAGCGGCCACATGAAGTCGACGTGGCGTGGGTTCTGACCGGGCTCGGGTGGCACGAACCACAGTTCGCTGCTCCAGGCGTGCCGTATGGCGCCGTCCCGGCGGGTGAAGACCGTCGCCATCGCGCACTGGTCGGCGTCCGATGTCTCGGCCAGGTAGTCGCGGTTGTAGGTGCTGTGTGCCGACGACAGAAGCCGGGCGCTGCGCCAGCCGCGTCGCTGCCCGTGGCCTCGCAGGCGCTCGATCGGGGCCTTGGCCGCGACAGCGAACGCGATGCGCTGGCTGATGTGCGGGACGGCTCCGTCTATCCCGTCGATGATCGAGGTGCAGAGTGGGCACGGCGCCTCCAGCGGCGTGCCCGTCTCGCCCGGATTGAACATGTGGCTGTACAGGAACAGGGTCTCGTGCCGACCGAAGAGCGCGGACATACGCACTTGGCGGGGAGCCTGCGTCTGTTCGTCCCACTCCTCGAAGATGTAGTCCGTGGAGACCTCGCCTCCCGGCGGCAGCCCCCGGCGCAACTGTGCCACGGCTTCGACCTGCCGGCGCAGCGCGACTTCGGCCTCCAGCAATCTCTCGCGCGCGGCCCGGTATTCCTCGCTTTCGCCCGGGAACCGCGGTCGTGGCGCTTCGGTTGTCATGGGACCGCTCCTTCCGGAAGGCGCCTCGCCTCCAGCAAATCACCGATGCCGGGCGGACGCCGAACGGCGTGAGGCGAGGCCCCGGGCCGACAGCTATCGCGCCTTGCCCGGTGATCGTCAGGAGCGGAGAATGAGGGACCGGAAGTGTGCCTCGGGAAGAGGAAGGAGCTTCCGATGGCGTGGCGGATCGAAGGGACGTATTTCGAGAACTGCAATTGCAATATGGTGTGTCCCTGCTCGACCTCCGGTCTCTCGGCGCCGGCGGACTACGACCGGTGCCGGGTGGTCCTGGCGTTCCACGTCGCCTCCGGCCAGGTCGACGACGTCGACGTGAGCGGCCTGACGGTGGCGGTGGTGGCCGACACTCCGCCGCTCATGAGTGAGGGCGGCTGGCGGATGGGTCTGTTCATGGACGAGGCGGCCTCGCCGGAACAGGCGGAGTCGCTGGGGGCGGTCTTCTCCGGTCAGCGGGGCGGTCCGATGGAGGGCCTCGGGCCGCTGGTCGGCGAGATGCTCGGGCTGGAGGTCGCCCGGATCGAGTACGTCGATGACGGCCGCACCCACCGCGTCCGGATCGGCGATGCGATCGATCTCGAGGTCGAGGACTTCGTCTCTCCCCTGGACGCGACCGGAAAGGGGATCAGGGTCAGCGGAGTGGGGTTCCCCGCGGACACCCTCGCTGCGGGAACCGCGACCAGGTCGCGGGTGAACGCGTTCGGCCTCGAGTTCGAGAACGAGGGGAAGAACGCCTTCTCGGCACCGTTCTCCTGGGCGGCCTGAATGTCGCTACCGCAGGCCCGACGGGGCGTCGTCCCGGCGAGCTGGGCGGCTCTGCTCACGGCTGCCGCGCTGGCCTGGGTCCTGACGTTGCGCAGCTCGTCCGGGATGGCGCCGGGGCCGGGCACGATGGGGCGGGACCTGTGGGGATTCCTGGCCCTGTGGGGGCTGATGATGGGCGCGATGATGCTCCCGGCGGTCGCGCCCGTCGTCGCGCTGTATTTGCGGACACTGCGGGCCCGAACGACGGGGTGGACGCGCGCGGGGCGCAGCGCCGGTCTGGTGGTCGGGTATCTGTGCGCGTGGGAGGCCTTCGGCCTGGCCGCGTTCGGCGCGGCCTGGGCCGGTGGCGAGCTTGCCGCCAGGGCGCCGGGTGCCGCGCCGTGGGTCGGCGCCGTCGTGCTGGCGTGTGCCGGGCTGTACCAGGTGGCCCCGGTCAAGGACCGCTGTCTGCGTCACTGCCGCTCCCCGCTGGGCTTCTTGTTGCACTTCGGCAACTACTCCGGGAGGCTGCGCGATCTGCGGGTCGGCCTGTATCACGGCGGGTACTGCGTCGGCTGCTGCTGGGGCCTGATGGTCGTGCTGATCGTGGTCGGAGTGATGAACCTCGCCTGGATGGCAGGTCTCGCCGCCGCCGTGTTCGTGGAGAGGACGTGGCACCACGGCAAGGCGTTCAGCGTCGCCCTCGGCCTCGCCCTGATCGGCTTCGCCTGCTTCGTGCCCTGGAACCCGGGCCTGGTCCCTGGGCTCCATCTGCCTCCGACCATGCCCATGTGAACGCTCACGCGCGGACCATGGTGGTCAGTTCGGACACGTGGGCGGTGACCAGCGGCTCCGGTGGGGCAAGCCCTGGGCCAAGGGGAATGCGGCAGTGTCGAGTTCGTGGCTGCGAGATCGAGGGCGGCGGCGCTGAGGACGTGGGCCAGCCCGGTCCTGGCCAGGCCCCGGTAGCGGTTGGTGCGGATCCCGGTGGTGTGAACGGCCTGGTGGATGGTGCCTTCGACGCCGGCGCGGCGGCCGTAGCGCTGCCGCCATCCGGGGGTCTCCTGCTCGGCGCGTTGCTGCTGGAGCAGTTCATGCTCCTCGCGCGGGTGCAGGGTGAGGCGGCGGGTGAAGCCGCTGATGCACAACTCGCGGTTCTTTCGTCGATCACCCTGGTCCGGTTCGAGGCCCCGGCGTGACGGGGCGGAGCCGAGCGAGGCGGGTGCACCAAGCGAGTGGGTTGCGGACCGGGATCGGCGAGGCGTCGCGCTCATCGCCTGCTCGCGCCCCAGGCTGGCGTAGGCAGACTGGATGCTGAGCCGAGGATCGGCCGAGGGATGACTACTGGGACCGCCCCACCGTCCCTGCGGGCTGCTCGATGGGGGCGGCGCGCGGGGCTGGCCGTCGCGGCCGTTCTCGCGTCGGTGGCCGCAGCCGCGTGCACGTCGAACGGCGCGAACGACGCCGAAGCCGATGCCGGGTACCGGCCGGACGCGATCGCCTGGACGAGCTGCAGTGGACTGGGCAGTGAGTTCCAGTGCGCGCGGGTCCCGGTGCCGCTGGACTGGAGCCGACCGACCGGCAGGCAGATCGAACTGGCCGTCATCCGTCGTCTCGCAAGCAGACCGGACGCGCGCATCGGGTCGATGTTCGTCAATCCCGGCGGTCCGGGCCAGAGCGGTGTCGGACTCGTACGGGACTCGGGAGAGGAACTCGACACATTCGGCGACGGACGCTTCGACGTGGTGGGCTGGGACCCCCGCGGCTCGAACGACAGCACCCACGTGGAGTGCTTCACCAGCAGCGATGAGCAGGATCAGTTCTGGAAGGGCGTGTCGATCCCCAGCACCCCTGCGGAATCGGTGGCGTACCAGCGCAAGGCCGAAGAGCTGGCGTCCCGCTGTGCCAAGCTCACTGGAGACCTGCTCACGCACATCTCCACCGCGGACACCGCCCGCGACCTCGACCGGCTCCGCGCCCTGGTCGGCGACCCCGAGCTCACCTACGTCGGCCTGTCCTACGGTTCCATGATCGGCCAGACCTACGCGAACCTGTTCCCCGGCCGGGTGCGGGCGATGATGCTTGACGGCATCGTCGACACGGTGGCCCAGACCACCAGCATGGAGGCGAACATCACCAGCGCCGTCTCCTCCACCGACGAGGTGCTGGCCCAGTTCGAAGCGTCGTGCCAGCAGGCGGGCCCTGGGCACTGCGCGCTCGCCGGTCACGGCGACACGGTCGCACAGCGCATGACGAGGCTGTTCGCCGCCGCCCGCAGGACGCCGATCCCCGCGCGCCACGCCAACCCGCCGGGCGTGCTCACTTACGGCGACCTGCAGGTCTCCACATTCACCCCGCTGCGGTCGCCGCTCACCTGGCCCGCCTTCGCGAAGGACCTCGAGGCCGCAGTAAGCGGCGACGCGTCGAACCTGAAGACAGCGGCAGCGGCCCTGCAGGCACCCGAGGTCTTGGGCGTCGGCGCGACGACCTCGTCGGCGATCTCGTGTGCGGACGCCGCGGCCCGCGTCCCGTCCTCTGCCTGGACCCGACAGATCGCCGACTTCACCGACACCAGCAAGCTGTGGGGCACGGTGCTGGGCTGGTGGCTGTGGTCGCCGTGCGCCTCGCACTGGCCGTCCCCCGACGCCGATCGCTACACCGGACCGTGGAACGCCAGGACCAGAACCCCGATCCTGCTGATCAACGCCCGCTACGACCCGGCCACCGGATACCGAAACGCCCAGGCAGCCCAGCGGCGACTCGGCAACGCCGTGCTGCTCACCTTGAACGGCTACGGCCACCCCAGCTACCAGGTGCCCAGTAAATGCGTCGACGAGGCGAGGGTGCGCTACCTCGTCGATCTCGTCACCCCCGCCAACGGCACTGTCTGCCAACCGGACCGGACGCCCTTCGGGTAGGCCACCGCTGCGGCTCGCAGTCCAGGTCGGAGTCGCGGAGAGGCAGGGGGCCCGGGATTTCTTGCGCCCGGCCTGCTGGTCCTCCCCTCCGGACGGCCGACGCGAACAGGGACGGCAGGGGGCCGGAGCGCCCGCGCCCCGGCCCGATGAAGGTCTGTCACCACGGGACACCGACACGGGCACTCGACGCGCTGAGCAGGCGGTGTCGCGGACTCGACCGCACAAGACATGCCCTCTTTGCCGATTGACCGACCATCGAGAGCAGTCACGCCCCCGAAGTCCGCCTGTCTCAAGCCGACGCCGCCTGAGGCGCCGCAACCCCGACGGGGGATCCACAACACTTGACGATCACTCTCGTCCCGCGGGTGTCACAGGAATTCGCGGCTAGCCGCGTGCTCCGGCCGCTGTCGCCGTCCTGGAGCGGGCTGCCGCGTATCTGGCGGCCAGGGGGCCATAGGTGAGTCCGTGCAAGGCCAGGCTCATCACAACCGTCATCGTCATCACCTGGCCGACCAGGTCGGCGTCGTGGGGGTCGGTGTCGGCCAGACTGATGAAGGCGAGCAGGCCGAAGACGATGGAGGCCAGGCCGCGGGGGCCCAGCCAGGCCAGCAGCCAGCGGTCGGCCCAGTCCAGCCCGCTGCCCGTCAGGCAGAGCAGCACCGGCCCGATTCGCACCACGGTCAGTGCCAGGAGGGCGTAGACCACGACATTCGCGTTGAAGTTGCCCGTGAACGCCGTGGTGACCACATCGCCGAAGACGAACCACAGTGCCAGCGAGAGCAGGGTTCCGAGGTCCTCGACCAGATGCAGTGCCTTGTGCGGCAGGGCGCGGGAGGCCGGCGTGAAACTGAGCCCGGCGACAAAGGCAGCGACGAAGCCGTTTCCGTGCACCGCGTTCGCGAGCGCGTACGCGGCCAGTGGCAGAGCCACGATCCCCAGGCGTACGGCCGACTCACCCGTCCACTTCGCCCGCCAGGAGCGCCGCAGCAGCCAGCCGCCTGGCCCACCGACCAGGAAGCCGGCGGCCAGAGCCCACAGCAGAGCGGTGAAGGCCGCGCCCACCTCGCCCGTGGACTGGTGCGCAGGCTCGCTGTGCGCCTCGAAGCCGGCCAGGCACAACAGGAACACGGGGGCGACGATCCCGTCGTTCAGCCCGCTCTCGACCGTGAGTACCGCGCGCAGCCCCGAGGGCAGACGTGAGTCGCGGATCAGCTCGGCCGCGGGTGCCAGATCGATGGGCACGGTCACCGTCGCGAACAGCGCTGCCAGCCACCACCCGCCCGAGGGGAAGAGCAGCTTCCCAAGCAGGACGCCCACCGCCAGCGTCAGCGGCAGGGCCCAGGCCACCAGCCTGGTCAGCAGACTGCGTTGCTGGTGGATCGCCCCGGCGGGTACCTCGTTGGCGTCGACGAACAGCAGGACGGCGAGGATGAACTCGACCGCGTGCTCGGCGTTCGAGGTGGTGAGATGGATGCGCACCAGGGGATGCGGCCCGACGGTCAGCGCGACCCCGGCGGCCGTCATCGCGACCGGTGCCGTGACGCTCCACCGCGCCAGGCGGCCGGCCACGAGCGACCAGACGAAAAGTGTGGTCATCGTGACTGCCAGCGCGATCACGCGCGCACCTGTCTCTTCCTTCTCGCCACCGGTGAAGCGTGCTGCCGATCCTAGATGGCGCGACCGCCGGCCCCGCGCAGCGGCGCGCGCCAGCCTGCCCGACCGGCCACCTGACCGACGCTGTCGCCGCTGACCACCCACGACCCGAGGACCGTGCAGGTCTTCTACCGATCGTCGTTTGCGACCGTGGGCGCGTGGGGGTCGGGGGCCGGTCCGGTGTGGAAGATGGGCCAGCAGATCTCGGTGCGCCACTGGGCTGTGTCCGAGCTCTCGCGGCGTCCGACGGGGTAATACTCGCGAATAGGGCCGTCCACGGCCAGGGCGTGCTCAGCGACGTAGGCGCCCAGGGTCCCGTAGGCCAGGTCGATGTTCGAGTGCGGGCCGCGGTGCACGATCGTGGCAAGCTCCACCGCCGGAATGACCAGCGCGTCGACCCGGCCCATCGGGCGCAGCGGCCCGGTGCACGGCACAAAGATCGTCGCCGGTCCGCGCTCGTGCGTGAACAGGTCGGTGCTGAAGATCCCACCCGCAGGTCCTTCGGAGGCGAGTCCCTGGGCGTCGAGCATGGCGTAGATCTCGCCGAGTGCGCCCTGGTACCAGGTCAGCGCCTCGGTGACATCGACGGTCTCGGTGATCGCGGCCGCGGGCGTGGTGGGGACGCTGCGGCGCCCGATGTCGGCGCGGGTGCCGCCCGGCGGGCGTGTGAGCAGGTCGCGCAGTGAGGTGACGGCGTTCTGGGCGTGGGTGAGCTGCTGTTCCATCTGGTTCAGGTGTGCGGCGATCAGGGTGTTGCGTGTTTCGAGGTCGGGGGCGGCCAGCACTTGCGCGACCTGCTCGACCGGCATGTCCAGGGCGCGGAAGCGGCGGATGATCTGCGCGGTCGGGATCTGGGCGGTGGTGTAGTGCCGGTGGCCGGTGTGCCGGTCCACCTCGTTGGGCTCAAGCAGCCCCACGCGGTGGTAGTACCGCAGCGTCTTCACGCTCAGGTGCGTCGCGCGCGCGAAGTCCCCGATCGGCAGGGTGGCGTCCATACCCGTCACTGTCCCACCTCCCCTTGGGGGAGGTGCACGGGCACGCGCGTGTGTTGCACCTCCCTGAAGGGCACCTCGCAGGCTTCTTTCGAGGCGGTCGACCGTGCCGCCGTCCTGGAAGGAGCACGTGCATGACTGCCGTTGCGTCCCTGCCGCCCGTCGTCGCCGAGTACCTGGCGGCGGTCAACGCCTTCGACCTCGACCGGATGGTCGCCGCCTTCGCCGAGGACGCCTACGTCAACGACGCGCGCCGCGAGATCAGCGGTGTTGACGCCATCCGGCGCTGGGCCGAGAAGGAGATGATCGGCGACCACGTCACGATGGAGGTGCGCGAGGTCGTCGAGCACCACGGCGACACGATCGTTCGGTCCCGCTACGACGGCACCTACGACAAGACCCACCTGCCGGCCGAGCTGGTGATGTCGGACTACTTCAGCGTGCGCGACGGCAAGATCGTCAGCCTCGCCGTGATCCGCAACCAGCCATCGCCGTACTGAGCGATCCCGCACCTGACGTGCCCCGATATCGACCGCCCACGCCACAACCCACGGCGCATGCAGAGCTCCCCACCCTGTGTACGCCGCTCGGCCGCCTCCCGCTGGTCTCTCTGCCCCTCCCGTGGAAAGCGAGCACCACCGCGTGAACTACACCCTCGACCCGGAACTCGTCCCCCTCCTGGCCGCCCGCACCGAGCAGGCAGCTGGGGCACCCGCCCGCGAGCGCGGGGACTGGAAGTCGATTCGCGAGGCCGGCAACCTCGGCCAGGCCGCCATGGCGGCCCTGGTCCCCCCGGTCACCGGGATCAAGACCGCTACCTACTTCGCCACGGCGCCCGACGGCGCCCGGATCGAACTGCGCTGGTACACCACCGGCGAGAGCACGGCGCCCGGCCCCGCCGTGGTCTACGCCCACGGCGGCGGCATGATCCTGGGCGACCTGGACGCCTACGACACCCTGCTCTCCTGGTACGTCGCCCACAGCCGGGTGCCGTTCCTGTCCGTCGGCTACCGCCTGGCCCCCGAGGCGACCGGCATCATGCTCGCCGGGGACGTCTTCGCCGGCCTGACCTGGCTCACTGACCACGCGCACGAACTGGCCGTGGACACCGGACGCATCGCGGTGATGGGCGACAGCGGCGGCGGCGCACCCGCCGCGGCCACCGCAATCTTGGCGCGGGACCGGCACATCCCCCTGGCTCGGCAGATCCTGGTCTATCCGATGCTCGATGACCGCAACCAGGGCCCCGACCCGGCCCGCGAACCCTTCCTGACCTGGACCTACGACGACAACTACACCGCCTGGAAGGTGGTGCTCGGCGACACGTTCGACACCGCGGATGTCTCCCCGATCGCCGCACCGGCCCGCCTGACCGACTTCACCGGACTGGCCCCGGCCTACATCGACACCGGTGACCTCGACATCTTCCGCGACGAGGACATCGCCTACGCCGCGCGCCTGGCCGCCGCGGGCGTCCCCGTTGAACTGCACGTCCATCCCGGCGTCCCGCACGGATGGGACCGCCTCGCCCCCCGGTCCGGGGCCGCCCGACGCGCCTTCGCCGACCGGATCCGCACCCTGGCGGCCCTCTGAGTGGCCAACTTTTCGGGGAACCCCCCATGTCCAGCGCTGACGGCATGCCCTGGGCAGCGGAGCTACCCTGAGGGGAGATCCCCTCGCCGGGCTGGGTCTTGCACCTCCCCTGACGGCACGCCGCAGGGTTGTCCGTAGCGGCCGATCAGGGCCGCGAGATGAAGGGAGCAAGGTCATGACGACGACCGAGCAGGACAAGGAAGCTATCATCGCCATCGTCCGCGAGATGGCGGACTCGATCACCGGCGCGCAGAGCACCCGGCACTGGGCATCCGACGTGCTGTGGTTCGACATCCCCCCGTTCGCGTCCAGGGGCGTCGCGCCGGCGCGCAAGTTGTTCGACGACACGTTCGCCAAATTCGAGTCCTGCAAGGTCGAGATCCTCGAACTGGACGCGAAGGTCAACGGGGACATGGGCATCGTCTGCACGGTGCAGAGCACGAACATCGTGCTCAAGAACGGCTCCACCAGGCACGTCATGGCCCGGCAGACCGACTGCTTCGAACGGGGCGAGAACGGCTGGGAACTGATCCACCAGCACGCGTCCGTCCCGGCAGGCGGCGAGTGGGACGGCAAGATCACCACGGCGTAGGGCCGGATCCTCGACGGCGACACCGTCGCCTTCCGCGCCGCCCAGGCCGCCGACCATGGCGACATCATCCCAGCCCTGGTCGACGAGACCGAAGCCACCGTCAAGCATCTCCACCACGGAAGTCGGGGCGGCTCCTGGCTCAGCCGGCCAACGACGCCTACCAACCCCATCCCAGCGAAGGACACCAGGATCCTCGGCACGGTCATCGCCGTGCTCAGGCGGGTGTAGCGGCCAGCGAGCGGTGTTTTCGAGGCCGCGTCCGGCGTCAGCCCGGTTCGCGAAGGAGCAGTCTCGGGGGAGTCGCCCTCAATCGTGCACTTCATTGCGGGGCGACTCGACCGCAGCCACCCCTCGCTCGACCTCCGGCGTCACTGGGTCTGCGGGTTGCCCTGCGCTGCCATGCCCGCAAGGTGTCTGGCATCGGCACCCCACCCGAACCCGCTACTGCCCAGCCGGAGTGGTGAAGATGTTGACGAGCGAGGCCACGGCGAGGACCGGGGGCAGGAAGGCCACGAGGAGGCGCCCGTTGCGGGGCGTCCAGTAGGCGGGAAACCACTGAAGCACCCCGGTGACCGCCGCGGCGGCGATCAGCCACTCGGACCGGGTGAGCGCCGCGAACGTGTTGGGGCAGTCAGCCGCCGAGTTGCACGGGTCAGTGGACATCACCGAGAACATCCAGAAGAACACAGCGATCGGAACCAGGACTCCGGTGACGACCGTGGAGATGATCGGCTCCTGCCACCACTCCGCGGTCCGGCGGGCAGTGCTTGCACCGTGTGCGGCTGTCTCGTTCACCCCACGATTCTCGCTGGCTGCGGGCGCGAGAACATCCGTATCCCTACTCAATTCCCGTGGGTGGTGTGACAGGTGTGCCGTGCGGAACGGCTTGGTTCAGATCCGATTAACGCGGCGAAAATCGGGTTGCCGTTCCCGCGCGGAGGCCGAACGATTGCGCCTTGTGACGACTGGTGCTCACCGCAGGGCCAGTGGATCAACGGTCAACTGCTCAAGAGCAACGGCGGTCTCGCCGGCTGACGAGCTATCACGCGGCCTCCTGCCGCTCCACGAGGACACCGTTCCCGAGAGCTGGCTCCCGCCCGCACGAGCGGGACCACGTGGGGGAGTGGCGCGGTATCGGTGGGAGTTGGTAGTTTCCGGCGCGCCGTGCGCATGCGGACCGGGTTCTGCGTGCGCGACCGATCTGGCCGTGGGGTGGGCATGCGGGCGACGTCCCGAACTAACAAGGCGGACGGCTTCGAGGCGGAGGTCGACGAGCCGAACGGCGGTGCGCTGCCCAGGGGCAGGTACGCCGCGATGGTGGCGGGGCTGTCGTGGTGGCAGGCCGGCCTGGTGCTGGTGCCGTTGGCGCTGATCCCGCTGGGCGGGGCGATCGGCGGCTTCTTCGGCGGCATGGCCGCGGCGACGAACGCGGCGCTGGCCAGGCGCAACCAGTTCGGTTCCGCGATCACCGCGCTGGCGATGAGCACTGTCGCCCTGTTCGCCTACGGCCTCTACTTCATCATCGCCGGCTCGCTGCTGTCGTGGTTCACCTCGGGCTCGCACCCGTCCGCGTCTCCGGGCGGTTCGGTCCTCGCCACCACTGCGCCCGCGCCCGCACCCTACC
The DNA here is from genome assembly GCF_003258295.1 of Streptacidiphilus pinicola. Classification (GTDB taxonomy): domain Bacteria; phylum Actinomycetota; class Actinomycetes; order Streptomycetales; family Streptomycetaceae; genus Streptacidiphilus; species Streptacidiphilus pinicola. Next base: position 22,368 of record NZ_QKYN01000130.1, read on the forward strand.
GGTCCCCGCCGCCCGAGCAGCAGTGGAAGCCCGTGCCCCCGGGCGTGGTCGTCGACCAGCCGAGCGTCATCAACGCAACCGGAGCGGCACTGGCCTGGCCCGCCTACGTGAACACCACCGGGAGCGCCGCCTACGACGTGGCCAGGTACGAGGTGTACCGCAACGGACTCAACCAGGACCTGAGCCAATCGCCCGGCCACCTGATCGGCGTCGTGAACGGCGACCAGACCTCGTTCCTCGACTCCGGCGCGCCCACCCGGACGGGCCCGCACGACGGGCTCTACACCTACCTGATCGGGGTGCGCACCAAGGGCGGGCGGTTCATCCAGGGCACGCCGCTGCTGGTGCAGTTGCCGATGCCGGGCCGGACGGAGGTCGCGCTGCCGGCCCTCGTCGCCGACACCATCGGCTCCGGCATGCCGAACAGCGCCGCGGACGCGGTCATCAAGAAGGATTCGACGCCACACCTGGAGCTCGGCCCGGACGAGGACATGGGGCTGGGCAACACCCGCCTGGTCTTCGGCTTCGGGCCGCTCGCCATGCTGCCCAAAGGCGCGGACGTGGTCGAGGCGCACCTGAGCCTTTGGCGCAGCAGCGGCGGGAACTACCCGGACCAGGACACGCTGTACGCGCTGCACCGCTCCTTCACCGGCGCACAGGTGACATGGAACCGGGCGGCGGCAGGCCGGCCGTGGTCGCGACCGGGAGGGGACTACGGGGCGCCCACCGGGCACCTCGCCCAGGAGGTGGGTGGGGCGTTCGACCGCACCGACTTCGACGCGACCGGGGCGGTACGCGGCTGGGTGGGCGACCCGGCGTCCGAGCACGGGCTGCTGTTGAAGGCCGACGTCGAGTCGGTGCGTACGGCCCCGCTGCTCGGCGGGTGGTACGTGCCGGTCGGTGGCGCGCCGCCGACGAATCCGGTGACGGAGGCCCCGGAGCTGTTCATCACCTACGCAGGCACCATGCAGCCCGTGACGGCGTCCGCGTCGCCGTCGCCGTGACGGCTCGTCGCCGTGACCGTGGGGTGGCGGCGAGTCAGGACAGGAGCAGGACGGCACCGGCGACGGCCATGACGGCGGCGACGGCGCCGTTGACGCCGTAGGAGGTCTTGGAACACGCGCGTGTCGCAGTGGTGCACGAGCTTTCCGTTGATCCATTGGTACGGCTGCACGAGTAGAGGGTCTTTTCAGCATTCCGACCAGTCAGTATGTTGCCTTTTGCACTCCCGTCGACTTGTGGAGGGACCCCCATGGCAGGCTCCGCTGTTCCCGCACCCGTGCCCGCACCGCGCATCGAGGGCCACTGCGACGAGCGTTTCGCCGCCGTCAAGGAAGCGTTCCAGGCCAACTTTGCGGAGCGTCAGGAGTAGGGCGCGGCGGTGACCGTGCAGGTCGGCGGCGAGGTCGTGGTGGACCTGTGGGGCGGGTGGGCGGACGGCGCGGGCACGCGTCCGTGGACGCGGGACACAGTGGTCAACGTCTGGTCGACCACCAAGGGGCCGACGGCCCTGTGCGCACATCTGCTGGCCGACCGGGGTCTGCTGGATCTGGACGCGCCAGTCGCCCAGTACGGCCGGAGTTCGCGGCGAGCGGGAAGTCGGAGGTGCTGGTGCGTCATCTCCTGTCGCACCGAGCCGGCCTGGCCGGACTGCGGGAACCCCACAGCGCGGCGGACCTGTACGACTGGGAGCTGACCACGGCGCGGCTGGCATCCATGGAGCCGTGGTGGGAGCCCGGGACGGTGTCCGGCTACCACGCCCTGACCTACGGTCACCTGATCGGCGAGGTGATCCGGCGCGTATCCGGCCTCATGCCGGGCGAGTTCCTGGAGCAGGAGATCACCGGCCCGCTCGGCATCGATTTCACCATCGGCCTGCCGGACAAGGAGAGCGATCGGGCAGCCGAGCTCGTGCCCGCGCAGGTGACGGCGGACAGCGCCGCGCTGCTCGCCCAACTGCCAGCGGTCGCCCTGGCGGCCGTGGGCAACCCCGCGGTTGGCGCCCGCGAGGCCAACACCCCACAGTGGCGGCGGGCCGAGATCCCGGCCGCGAACGGCCACGGCACGGCGCGCGCGGTGTGCGCCCTGTACGGCATCCTCGCCCGCGGCGGCCGCCACGGTGACCGCCGAATCCTCTCCGCCGAAGCGGCGGAGCGCGTCCGCGAGGGTCAGGGCGCCTGCCGCGACCTGGTGCTGGGCCCGGGCTTCCCCCACGACACCGAGGTCGGTCTGGGCCTCTGGCTCAGCGGCCGCAACGCCTCCTACGGCCCTAACCCCCGCGCGTTCGGCCACGACGGTTTCGGCGGCTCCTGCGGCCTGGCCGACCCGGAGTCAGACCTCAGCCTCGGCTACGTCATGAACCGCATGGGTCCGCACATCGCGGACGACCCGAGGAAGATGGCCCTGATCGAGGCGGTCCACACGGCCTTGTGAACCGCGGCCTCCCGTCACTACGTAGCTGGGCGGAGCTGCTCGCGGAGGCTGAGGCGCGGGCCGCGGAGCCTGAGGGGACGCCCTGGGGCAGCCGATCCGCCGAAGAGTAGCCCGCAGGTCAGTGCTCCCCGGCATCGACAGCAAGCGGGATGCCGATGGGACGGCTGATGCGTTCTTCACGGTGGTCAAGGACCTTGCCGTGGTGAACCCGGTGCGCGGGGCACGGCTGCTTCGTTCCCTGACCGCTGATCCCATCCTCAGCATCCGAGACCGCAAACTGGCGGCGGAGGCGCTGGCGGTTTTGGCCCCGGAGAGCGGCGCCCGACGGTCCGAGTCCTCGCCGAAGACCCCGACGAGGACTCCCGCGGCGACCGGACACTGGCCGCGTGGACGCTGCTCGAGGTAGCCAAGAACCTGACCGCAGTGTCCGCGGATCGAGGGCGCTCGTTTCCCGGAACATCGGGATTGGAAGCATGCTGCGCCGGCACCGTGATCTGATCAGGCGTCGACACGCTCGCGCGAGAGCCCGGCGCCGGCCGGGCGGCCACCCTGGGCCCGTACGCCCAGTCGGCCTAGAGCTTGCGAAGTCCGCTGAGCACCCTTTCGAGCAGTGTCACATCTGGCGTTCCGTCGGAATCGCCCCCGGGGGCGGGCTGGTGGATCGCGACGAGGCCGGACTCGGCCAGGTCCGCGACAAGGATGCGGGCCACGCCGAGTGGTATCGACAGCAGCGCCGAGATCTCGGCCACCGACTTGACGGTGGTGCACAGGCTGCAGATGAGCTGGTGCTCGGGCAGCAGCGAACCGTTCCGCTCCGGGGCGGCGGCGGTCGACACCAGCGCCTCGATGGCGAGTTGGTAGCTCGGACGGCTCCGGCCACCGGTCATCGCGTAGGGGCGGATGAGCGACTGCTCCTCCGACTCCTCCTCGACCGGCGCCTGCGGGCGACCGCCGGGCGAAGCCGACCGGAGCTGCCACGCCTGCAACTGCTGATCCCGCCAGTAGCTGGACAGCTCAGCTTGGGACGTCTGGCGGTCACCGGCGTGCGCGGGAGCCGGGGTATACCCGTCGGCCGGACCGCCGAACGCGACACGGCCAGTTCCCCTTAAAGCAGCGCCGTGCCAGCCGCTCTGATCCTCCGGCAGAGCCAAGGTTCCTCCTCAAAAGCGTCCAGACATGGCTCGCGTGACGTCGCCCAGACGACGCCGGTTCAGTGCAGCAGGCTGGCGCCCCTGCCGTTCGGCGCGGAACGCGGTAGGAAGCACCGTGTCGGCACCGACCAGGAGAGCCAACTCGCAGCCGACCAGGCCGATGTCACTCTCCGGGGGCGAGGACTGCGAGGGAGGAGCCGTCGGACATGGCCACGGTGTCGCCCAGCGCCCTGAAGATCAAGCCCTTCGCAACGATCTCCCCACCATCATCACGATGAGTGCCAGAATGCGCGCCGCTCATTTTCATCCGGAGTGGCGATCAGCAGTGGGCGCCGATCGGCGCTGTTGGAAAGAATGTCCCCACCTCTTGCTCGGGAAGAGACAAACCTGCTCGATTGATCCCCTGGTCGGCACGTCGGGATGGTTGGTGGCGGGGACCACAGGCCCAGGCCCGACACGGTTGTCTGGTCCCAGCTGACCGCTTGGGGTCCAGGGCCGTGTTGTGAAAGTGATGAGGGACCTGCGGGGAGCCCACAGCCCGCGAATGGCTTCGGCCAGGTCGGAGCCGTAGGAAGCCCAGCAGACGAGTGAGCCGTCCGCGTCGCGCCGTCCCTTGAACCACTCGTCATCAGCTCGAGCGAGGCCGATCCTGGGAAGTCCGGAACCCCCGCATTCCGTACGGCGGATGCGCAGGAGACCGGGCCCGGGGCGGGTCGTCCGGCCGGAAACCGGACGGCCCGCTCGCACACACAGACCGCGTACCCGGGCGATCGCTTCGCGATCCCGGTGACCCTCCACGTGAACACCGTGGTGCCGCACGTGCGAGGCCTGGTGCAGCCAGTCTGGGGTGAGCCGGTGCCGAGCACGAAAATTCCCTGGGACCCCAATCCCAGGAACAACAGCGCCGCCCTGATCATGAACTGACGTCCGGTCCAGGCCAGGGCAGTGAGTATCCGGAGACAGCGGACCCGGACACCGCCTTGGCCTGTGGCATGTCCTTGGTCCCGTCCAGCTCGCCCTGGACCTGCTTGAGCGCCTGCGACTGCGGCTGTTCTCCGCCGCCGGCCAGCTCGTCACGACCGGCCGCCGCCGCTGGCTCCGCCTGGCCCGTCACTGGCCCTGGACCCAGGTCGTCACCGCCACCTTCGACCGGCTTCAGGCTCTCCCGAAACCCCGCTGACCAGCGAGAACGACCCGCACAGACGAGCCCTCGCACGACCGGAGCAGTGGAACCCCGCGCCCACCCCACGCAACAGCCGGGTCGCGGACATGCCCGCCATCAGCCCGAAGAACCGAAACGGCCCGCCAGGCGAACCGACGGACCGTCACGAAAGACCGAGGCTGGTGAGCGAGATGGAGACCGTGGCGGTCAAGGTGGTGCTGTTGGTTCGGCGACCAGGCCGAGGTGCGGGCCGACGCGCTGGACGCGGACGGCGTGGATCGGTACCCGGCGCGTGAGATCGCCGGGGCGCTCGGGGTGCCCGCCAAGGAGCTGCCCGGGATGCAGATGCTCGCGGATGTCGGCCCTGGGGACCGGTTGACGTACTGGCGGCTGCCGTAGGCGGGTGAGCGTCCCCTTGCGGGGTGTGGGCGGATCAGCCGGTTTCCGGCCTGGCTTTCCTTCGGTGCCGGAGCGGATGGCGACGAAGAGGTAGTCGTGGTTCTTTCCCACAAGTGCGCGGCGGGGGGCGCGCCGATCGGCTGGCCGGGCAGGGAGTGACGGGCAACGGTGCCGCGCGCACCACGCCCGCGCGCTCCTGGCCCAGGTGTCCAATTCCGTCGAGCGCGCGGCGTGCCATCTTGCCAGAAAAAAGCTGTATCGGATGATCTATTTCACATTGGCAAGAATGCACCTGATATCCAATATTGCCATTGTTGGTCAACATATCCGTCGCCGGCCCGTCATTCCAGGAGTTGTCGTGCTTGCACGAAGTATGTCTGCAGCGGCCTCGGCCGCTGCTCTTGTTCTGCTCCAGCCATGCCTCGCCGTCGCTGCGGCCGGTTCCGGAGGCGCCGTTGGGAGCCACCGAGGCGTCTCGGATCGACCGCAATCCGTGAAGGTCGTCGCTGACAAGGACGGCCTGCACCGGACCCACTTGCCCCTTCGGTCCGGTCACGGGCGGGGCCGGCTCACGACGCACCGCAGCCCGGCGGCCGCAACCAGGGGAGCCGACCCCGACACCACCACCACGTTCAGCGTCACGTCCGGCGCGTTGTCGATGTCGGCACCGGTGAGCGCCAGCCTGGGCTCGGGAGCGCCCGGGACCACGGTCAGCGGAGCGCTCGGTGCGGTGTCCGTCACCGACGATCGTGCCCTGCTGTCGGCCTCCTGGACGGCGACCGCGTCGGTGACGGACTTCACCACCGGCGGGGGGACGCCCCCCGAAACGATCCCCGCTACCGACAGCGGCTACGATCCCGGGGCGATTACGACGACCGGCACCATTACCGCCACCGGAACGGTCGTGACGCTGAGCAACTCTCCGCAGACGGTGGTCACCGGCACCTCGGGTGTCGGAGACAACACCGCGAGCTGGGACCCGAACGTCTCCATTGCCCTGCCCGCCAGCGCGGTCGGCGGGACCTACACCGGAACGCTGACCCAATCCGTTGCCTGACGCGATGAGGGGTGCGCGCCGATTCGGGGTTCTGCTGCTGGTGCTGGCCTTGGTTCAGGCGGTCTGGGTGGTGTCGATGGGGCAGGAGGTGTCCAGGGCTCTCTCCCCTCAAAGCCCGGGAGCGGGCACGGTCATCGGTATCAAGCTGCTCGACGCACCGGTGAGCCGCCGTGCCGATCCCAGGGCGCGGGCTTACATCGTCGACCACCTCGCCCCCGGCTCGACCATCGAGCGGCGAGTGGAGGTCACCAACGAGTCGCCGACGCCGATGCATGTCGACGTCTACGCCGCGGCGGCCACCATCGGGCAGGGCAAGTTCACCTTCGCGCCACAGCGCACCCCCAACGAGCTGACCGGCTGGACGTCATTCGACACGACGGCCCTTGAGCTGCAAGCCTCCGAAACCGCGTCGGTGCGCACCACGATCCACGTGCCCAAGGACGCCGCCGCCGGGGAGCGATACGGCGTCATCTGGGCGCAAACGGACATGGGAAGGGACATGGACCCCTCCCACAATCTGACGGTGTTGGGCCGAGTGGGCGTCCGTATGTACGTCGACGTCGGTTCCGGCGGTGAGCCACCCTCGGACTTCAAGATCGAGCGGCTCTACGCGGCCCGGGCCAGCGACGGGCGGGAAGAAGTTCGCGCTCAGATCCGCAACACGGGGCGTCGCGCCCTGGACATCAGGGGGACACTGTCCCTCTCCGACGGGCCCGACGGACTGCGCGCCGGACCGTTCTCGGCCACGCCGGGCACCACACTTGCCCCGGGCGACCGCGCGCAGGCCGTCGTCCCCTTGGACGCACGACTGCCGGACGGCCCCTGGACCGTGGAACTCACGCTCAAAAGCGGGCTAGTCGAGCACACCGAGCGCGCCACCCTCACCTTTCCGACATTCGACAAGGCCGGAGCGGTCGCCGCATCGGTCACCGGACAAGGGCATGTCCCCATCCTCGTGGCCGCCGTGCTGTCCGCCCTCACCCTCACCCTGTCCTTGCTACTCCCCAGGTTCCTCCGGCGCCGCCGGTGACCACTCCAACCCACGCCCCCGCGGCCGGCTGATCCTGGACATGTCCGGGGCCGCAACGAAGAACGCGCGTGCGCTTCCTTCTGCGCTGGCCTGCCGCTCCGGAGGTCCTCTTCGGCTAGTGGCGTGGTGTGCCAGCCGAGGTGGACGGCTTCGTCCTGGATCCGCCGGCGCCCGAGGGCGGCAGGCCCTCGCGTCGACAGCGATTCAGGACCTCGTGCAGGTCGGGGGCCTGGTCGGCAAGGACGGCGATGCCCTCGTGGAGGTAGCGGTAGCCGGTGGACTGGGAGACGCCGGCATCGCGGGCCAGACAGTGCACGCAGCCGCGCTCGCGGAACCAGCGCAGCACCATCACCGCCTGGCGGAAGGGTTCGAGGGCGCGGGAGCCCTTCGGAGTGCCCATCCGGCGGCGGTGGGCAGCCAACAGACGGGCGAGGTACTCCACCACGTGGCGCGGGACGTCGAGCGTGGCAGCGAAGGTGACCAACGGGAAGCCTCTGGTTCAGCGGACATGATCTTGACAGACCTGTTCCTACCAGGGGCATCAGGCCTGTTGGCGCGGGTCCCGCGCCGGGGCAGGGTGGGGCGGCATCACGCCGGCCGCGTTACCGTCGCCCGGCGAGGCCTTCAACAACCGGCGACGCCGCAGGCGGCGAGGACCAGGTGCAGCCGCTTCTCTGTGGCGTGCGTCAACGGTGGAACGAGCAACGTCGTGATCCCGGCTTCGACGGCCGCCCCGTCGTGGCCGGAGCGATCGCCGACCATCAGTGTCTCGTGGGGCTGCACGCCTAGCCGTTCCAGGGCGGTGCGAAAGATGGCCGGGTCGGGTTTGCACGCACCACGCTCGAAGGACAGGACGAAGTCGTCGACGTGCGTGTCCAGCCCGGCCTTTGCGAAGCCGGGGCGGATGTCGACGTGGATGTCGCTGACAATGGCTACCTTCACCCCGGCTGCCTTGAGCGCCCCCAAGGTGGGTTCGACATCGACCGCGAACACGTTGTCGACGGCGTCGCACAGAGCTTCGTACATCGCCTCGGCTAGGATGCAGTCCAGGCCGGCGGCCATCACCCAGCGGAGATAGCTCTCCTGGTGGGCCGCAGCGGACAGATCCGCTCCTGCCCAACCCTCTGCGACGTCGGGGCGCTTGCCTGCTGCGCTCAGGGCTGCGCTGATCCGCGCGACCTCTGCCGAGGAGGCCTCCCACCCAACCTGTGTCAACGAGCGCTCGATCCACGAGGCTCCTCTCGGTCGCCCACGAGTCGGACCCCACTTCGGGACGATGAGCGTTCCGACCCAGTCGAGGAGAACGGCTTTGAAGAAGGGCATGGAGATCCCCCGTGTCCAGCAGGTGCGTGAGCAGGAAGGCTGCCACTCGCCTGCCGACGGGTCAATCTTCGCGAAGCCGAGCGCCGGCACCTTCGTCCGCCCGCTGCCGGGCGTCGATCTTCACTGAGAAAACCTCAGTCGCCGGTCGTGTGGGTGCTGCAGGCGATGCCGGGCCCGCTTACCGACGTCCTGGCGAAGTGCGGCGGCGTGCCGCACAACGTGGTCCGGCTGGCCGAGCAGCAAAGCGGCGTCGGAGGCCAACGTCATCCCGCCGGTCGGCCGCTGCCGCCGAGGTACCCAGCGCCCCAGCCCGCGCCTGGCGTGGGGTCCCCCGATGTCAACCTCCGGTTCGCGGCCGTGAATTCTCGGAAGCCGTAGACAGGTTTCGGCACGGCTACGCGGTGTTTGCACGGCCGTTGCCGCCGAATCACCGGGCCGCCGGCACCGGATGAGCGCTGCGGAACCGGTACGCAACCGCGGTTGTCTACGCTCTCAGCCCTCGACAACACCAGTCATGTCCACACGTCCCGGTTGATCCCGGCGATGGGGGAGTCACCGTGCCCAATCGGTCACCACGCCAACTCGCCCTCCTGAGGCGAGCCATGCCGCGTACGATCCGCGCGCGCCTGCCCGGACTGCTGGCCATCCCGACCTGTGCCCTGGTCGCGGTCGCGGTCACCGGAACCGCCGGCCAGGCGTCGCGGTACTCGGCGGCAGGAGGTACCGCCGATCAGGTGGTCCTGGTCGCCGCCGCGGAAGACTACGTCCACCAGCTGCAGATGGAACGCGGGCTGACCGCCGGTCTGCTCGGAGGCGACCGGAGCTTCCGCAGCCGGCTGACTGCCCAGCGGTTGGCTACCGATGAGGCGCTTGGGCAGTTGAGGGCCCAGTTAGCCGCGGAAACGCCCACCAGCAGCGCGATCCGGACGGCACTCAACCTCCTGGCCGACCTGGCCGCCGAGCGTGGCAACGCAGACGACGGCACCCTGGGCCGCACCGACGCCCTCACCTACTACACCAGGGCCATCGCCGCCCTGGATGACGCGGCCTTCTCCCACCCGACGCAGGTGGCGGATCTGCTGCTCTTCAACGACCTGGCGACCATGCGCAAACTCGAGGACGTCGTGGAGGCCGCCGCTCTGGAGCGTGGAACGGTGAACGGCATCCTGGCCTCCGGGGCTTTCCAACGCAACGACTACGCCACCTTTGCGCAGCTGCTCGGCCGCAGGAACGACGACGCCGCCCAGGTGCCACGCACGGCGACCAGCGTCCAGTCCCAGGCGCTTGCCGCCGCGCTGCGCACCCCGCAGGCAGTCACCGTGACCGGCTTGGAGCAGCAGCTGCTGGCCGCATCCAGCGCGAAGAAGCTCCCGATCGGCCCGGCCGACTGGTGGCAGCCCGCCACCGCGTTGGTCGACGGCCTGAACGGAGTGCGGCTGGAGGTGGCGGCCGACACCCAGGCACGCGCACAGCAGCTGCGGACCGATGCGCTACGGCAGCTGATCCTGGACGCGGGGCTGGCCCTGCTGGCATTGCTGGTCGCGGCCGGGCTGGCGTGGGCGGCAACCCGCTCGGTCCTGCGGCCGCTGCGGGCCCTCACGCAGGAAGCCGACCAGCTCGCCAGCCGCGACCTGCCGGCCGCCGTCGCCCGGGTGCGTGAGGCCAAAGACGGACACGACCCTGCCGAACTCGCTCCCACCCTGCCCGGCTCCGCTCTCACCAGTCGCGGCGACGAGATGACCGAAGTGGCGCAGGCCCTGAACCGAGTGGCCACCACCGCCCTGCAACTAGCCGTCGAGCAAGCCGTACTGGAGCGCGACAGCACCGAGTCCCTGGCCAGCCTCGGACGCCGCACACACGAACTGGTGGGTCGTCAACTCGACTTTCTCAGCGCCCTGGAGCGCGGCGAGAACGACCCGGAGGCGCTCGCTGACCTCTTCGAGCTCGACCACCTGGCCACCCGCATGCGGCGCAACGCCGAGAGCCTGCTGGTCCTGGCCGGCGAACGAAGCCCGCGCCGCTGGTCACAACCGGTGCCGATAGGCGACGTGCTGCGCTCCGCACTCGGGGAAGTGGACGACTTCCGACGGGTCGTCCTGCGCCACAGCGACGACGTGCTACTCGACGGGAGCGCGGTCGCGGAGGTGTCCCACCTGCTCGCCGAGCTCGTCGACAACGCGCTGGCCGCCTCATCCCCAGCAACCGACGTGGAGGTCTACGCCCAGCGCCATGGTGCGGACTACCTCTTCGCGGTGGTGGATGTCGGCGCCGGACTCCCGCCGGAGGAACTGGCCTTGGCCAACCAGCGCCTCGCCGGCCAGGAGACCTTCCTGGCCGGCCGCAGCATGCAACTCGGCCACTACGTGGTGGCCCGGCTGGCAGCCGGCCTCGGCGCCCACGCCTGGCTGGCCGCCACACCGATCGGCGGCATCACGGCCTCCGTGCTGCTGCCCGGCGGTCTCGTGTCCGGGCACGCCGACCTGGCCACTGCGCGATGAACCCGGGAGGTGAGGACGCCGAGGCAGGCGAGGTCGTCCGCGCGTTCATTGTGACCCGTGGCCGGACCCGTCCTGTGCGACCCGAATTGCGATTGGAGACCTTGGTCACGGCGTTCCCGGCAGCGCTCGGCGCACCGCTGGACTTCGAGCGCCTTCGCATCGTGGAGCTGTGCCGTTTCCCACACTCGGTCGCCGAGATCGCGGCGCTGCTCTCCCTTCCGCTCGGAGTGGCCCGCGTCCTGGTCGCCGACCTCGCTGCGGAGCGCCACCTCCACGTCCACGATCACCCGCCCGAGCACGCGGGACGCCCCTCCATCGCCCTCTTGGAACGCATCCGCGACGGCCTGCTGCGGCTGTGACACGCGCGCGGCCGCACTGCACCCGAACCCGCAACGTCCGCCTGACCGCGATCCGCTCCCTGTTCTCCTACGCCGCCCTCCAGCGCCCCGAACACGCCCAGCTCATTCAGCGGGTCCTGGACATCCCGCCCAAGTGGTTCGACAAGAGGGCCGTCACGTTCCTGAGCGGCCCGGAAGTCGACGCCCTGCTGGCGGCACCGGATCCGAAACGCTGGGATGAACTGCGGGACAAGGCCACGTTGGCACTGGCCATTCAGACCGGCCTGCGCGACATCGAACTCACCAGCCTGAACTGCGACGACATCACCCTGGGCGACGGCGCCGTCGTCCGCTGTGAGGCAAGGGACGCAAACAGCGCAGCGTCCCGCTCGACCGCCCCGTCCAGAACCTGCTGGCCGCCGGGCTGAACGAACGCGCCGGACGCCACGGCGACACCGCCCGGCCGGGCCGCTATCGGCCCACCGACAAGGCGCTGGCCTTCCTCGACCGCCTGTGACCATGCCGAGGCTCTCTCAAAGGGCTTGCCGCCGAGGTTCCGAACTGTGAATGTCGGGGTGGCACTGCGAGCAGCCGTGGGAGCAGATGGTGGCGCTGGTCAAGAAGGGGTCCCGGCGCATCGTCGTGGACGGCGTCACCTATCGCTGGCGCGTCCGTCACAAGCCGACCTACTGCCAGGGCAACGGCTGGACTCCGTTGACCTTCGCGGTCGAGGACGCGAGGAGGCCGGGCACCACTCTCGTTGTCCAGGCCGATCGCCCCCACCCGTCGAACTGGTTCGCCCTGCCGACACGGCCGGTGCTTCCAGGCGCCGTCGCCCAGGCCATTCGGACCGCTCTCGCGCGAGGGTGGATGCCGCTGGCGAGCGGATCCCCCTTCCCCCTCGAACTCTCAAGCGGGCTGCGACCAGCGAGGACATGGCCCTCACCAGGTGACTGTCGGCAGGGCGAAGGCGGAGACGTTGGTGAGGTGACTGTCGAACGGGCCCACCTTCGACACCGAGCAACCGCGGCGGAACACGATCTGAAGACCGTGCTCGGGCTCCCAAGCGCACTCGCACTCCAGGATTTGAACCTTCGACCCCTTAACCCCCAGAAATGCCGTCATGCCACTCTGTTCCCGGGCCAGTTCGGCACCTCTCGCCGACTGCTCCCACTCAATAGGGAGCAGTTTGGGCCCGCTTGGGCGAGGTTCAACACTGCTGCCCCTTGTGGTGATTGCGGTGAATATGTCCATTTTAGGATCAGATTTTGAAGAGTCAAGGCCTCCCAGGTGGCCCGGCAGCCAGAGCGCCCCGTGCTCGCTGCTGGCTGGATACGAACCGCTTGACGGCGCTAACTTGGTCCACCTCTTTAAGGAGCACATGGGCCTTGACGTCATTCCCGGTCCCGTTCCACCCAAGCGGAGGCCCCAGTAGGGGCAAGCCCTGAGCGAGCCCCACGGGCCAGACGCTCCATGTGACGGTCAAGTTGGTCTACGTGGACGGCCTGCAACCGCTACTGGCATTTGGCGGGCCTCTGCGAGTTCGGCGCGGGAACCAGTTACAGATCCATCAGGTCACGAAGCCGCCAGAGGCTCCGCTCCGGTGTGATCAGATCTAGGCTACGGCTCGGCGTCTGCCCTGGGAGTAGCTCCAGGGAGGGCAGGTGAAGTGGGCTGAAGGGGAACGAGACGGATTGTGTTGAGTGAAGTTGAAGTCGGCGCACTCCTGGGAGGCAACTTCCCCGGGCTTGTCGAGTCTGCTGCGGACGACCTCTTGGAGGAAGCGGGCTTCGAGGGGTCTACGAGAGCAATGGTCGTTGGGATCCCGAACAGCGACCCAGGTGAGTCGTGGATCACGTCCGCTGACCGGGGGGTAGCTGCTGTTGATCTCTCGATGGTTCTCCGACGCGCCGAAGCCCACTACCAGCAACGCGAAAATCTGTACCTCAAGGACCCGAACGCCCAACTTTGGATGGGCCGATTCATGCGAGAGGAGTCGGAGGCGGCCGCGCTCAAGGAAGTTCTCGACTCCGACCACGCGCCAGCCAGCAGGACGTTTTTTGTCAGCCGTCCCGCGCTTGTCGGTGACCACAAGATCCACGTTGCCATAAGTGTTGACGCGGCTGCGTTGGCGCGAGTGCCGCGACTTGGTCCGCCAGCCACCCCGCAGCCCTACCTGGTGTACAGCATCATCGAGGCGATCCTGTTCGCGCTGCTGGAGCAGGCGCAGCGCGATCTCTATATGCCGAATCCGTCTGGAGCGGGGCCCAGCGACCTTGGGCGGCTCCCTTACGACACGCCTGAGATATCGGTGTACGCCATCAGCACCATGGTGCGCGCGGCCCTTGTGCGAGCCGGCCACACGCTCGCTGGCGCGGGAACCAATGCGAAGTTCAATGCCCTGTCCTCGCTGCTGTACGAGGGGCGGTCGCCCGCGGGACGCCTGCTAATAGCACCCCACAACCATGCTGCCCTAGACGTCGCCTTGCGCTTCGAGGAGCCGGTTCGTCTCGCCGAAGCGCGGCATGTCCGCAAGCTGCTCGAAGCCAGTGGTCCCGCCTATGCACTCCTTATGGACCATTCCCACGTCTATGGCCTGGGAGCCGTGGTTGCGGGTACGGAGTTGGAGACCGAGGAGATCTTCACGATCGCGATCCGCAAGGGAGGTGTTTGGCAACTCGAACATGGCAGCTCGGTCCTGTTCACAGTCCGGGACAACCAGCCGCACTTGCCCACGCCCCAGATCGACGCGGCCCGGATACGCGCCGCCATCGCCGCCAACATCCCCAACGCCGACGCGGAAACGTTGGTCACGCTGGCTCGTGCGGCCGGGGAACACCGGCACGGGGCGATGTTGATCATCTCCAGCGACGCTGAAGCCGAAGCCAAGCGACTTGCCCCTCAGGCGATGAAAACCCAGCCAATACTGCTCAAGTCCAAACTGCTCGACCAACTGACGAACATGGACGGTGGCGTACTGGTGGACGGGAAGGGGAACTGCCACGCCGTCGGTGTGATACTCGACGGCCTTGCCTGCGACGGCAGCGACCCCGTGCGCGGCAGCCGCTTCAATAATGCGGCCAGATATATAGGCAGCACTATCCCATCGGCTGTGGTCCTCTCCTACAGCTCGGATGGAGACGTCACCATCTTTTCGGTGCTCGAATAGGACGGACGCTCCATCATGTGATGAGAGCGGCACGGCACGGAATGCTGCACTCTGCTGGTGCCACGACGAGCGGCTGACCGACCTGGGTTCCTGCTTCCGGCCCTTGCCTGCTGGCGCGCGCAGAGCCAAGTGCGGCTGGCCGCTCGCCCGGCCCAGGGGCTGGCCGACGGGTCCAACTCCACACCATGTCCGCGGCGGTGCGTATTCTTCCCCCGTGCGCAAGCCATCAGGCCCCAGGCAAGCATCCGCTCGCCGGGCCGAGGGGGAGGAAGCTACGTGGGGATGTCCGACGCCGATCGCGCAGCGCTGCTGAGGCGAGCGGTAGCTCCGCCCAGCGACGCGGAGACCGAGCGGCTCGAACGCGCTGAGAGGATGATCCGCTCCGCCGTCAGGGGGCACACCGCTTTCGCTGGCCTCGATCTGTCCGTGGAGGCGAAGGGCTCCTACGCCAACAACACCAACGTCCGATACGACAGCGACGTCGACATTAAGGTGCAGCTCAACGACCGGGTGGTACATGCGTACCACCCCAAGCTGAGCCACTGGTCGTGGCGCTTGAACAACCACTATCGCGGCCCCTGGACGGCGACGCGGCTGCGCCAGGAGCTCGGTGCCGCCCTCAACACCGCCTTCGGCGCCATCGACGCGACGCGCAACGTCGCCTTCTACATCCCCGAGGTCGCAGGCAGCCGCCCGAGCGCCGATGTGGTCCCCTGCTTCGCGTACCGCCAGTACCGTGACGCAAACGCCTCGCAGTGGGACGAAGGCAGCATCGTCCACACCCGCGACGGCGGAAACATCGTCAACTGGCCCGCGCAGCAACTGGTCAACGGGCGGGACAAGAACAAGCGCACCAACCGCCGCTACAAGTTCGCGGTGCGAGCGCTGAAGTACGTAGAGAACGACCTGGCGCGACGCGGAGTGATCAATGAGCTGCCGTCGTACTTCATGGAATGCCTGATCTACAACGTCCCCGACGCCGTCCTGATGGGTGACTCCCTGGACGCGTCGTTCCGCGGTGCGATCGCCCACCTGCGGGGCGAGGTCCACATGATCTGGGGCAACTGGCGCGGGATGCTCGAGCCGAACGAAATGAAGAAGGTCTTCCAAGACGGCCAGAAGTGGAAGATCAGAGATGCCAGACAACTCCTCGATGCGGCCTGGCACCACCTCAACTACGGATCGTGATGAACTCACCAGCCCAATCCATACGACGCGGAGCGACTGCGGCGTCCACCGTATACAGCGCCCTCATCTACGTCCTGGGACTGCAACCGAACAAGGAACTGAAGTACGCGCTCGCCTACGTGCCAGCGATCCTGGGCTACCTAGTTGTTCTGTCCCGTGAGG
>NZ_QKYN01000131.1 GCF_003258295.1 Streptacidiphilus pinicola
TGCCGCCGCGCCGCGCCCCCCCCGACGGCGCGGCCACGGCAGACGGCGCCGCAGCAGGGACGGCGGGGCCGACGGCGGCGGCGCCACAGCGCGGCGACGCCACAGACGGCGACGCCACAGAGGGCGGGGCCACAAGCGATGGCGTGGCAGGCGAGGAGCTGCGCTGGTGCGGCCATGTGCACTGCCGCCGGGGTCGCCCACCCGCCCCTGCCCGCCGCGCCGCCCACGCCGGCGATCCGCGGTGCGCCCGCGCCGGCGTGGGCGGCGCGGCGGGCAGGGGCGGGTGGGCGACCCCGGCGGCAGTGCACATGGCCGCACCAGCGCAGCTCATCGCCTGCGACGCCATCGCTTGTGGCACCGCCATCTGTGGCGTCGCCGTCTGTGGCGTCGCCGTCTGTGGCGCCGACGCCTTTGGCACCGCCGTCCCGGGTGCGGCGAACTGCGCCGTGACCGCGCCGTGGTGGGGGGCGACGGCCGTCGGCATCGCCCTCATGTCGGCAACTGACACGGTGCCCGTCCCGGGCATCAGCTCGTGGTGCGCGAGCACCGAGAGCACGACCGCCACCGTGAGAAGCAGGGCGCGCACGGCGCGTGCGGCACGGACGGTCATGCGGGCCAGCATACCCTCCGGGGGTTTCCCGCACGCGCGGCCCTCAGGAGCCCACCAGCCCCGCATCGTGTGCCAGCAGCCCCGCCTGGGTGCGGTTCGTGCAGCCCAGCTTGTCGAGCAGCCGGGAGACGTAGCCCTTGACCGTCGCCTCCGACAGGTGCAGCCGGGCCGCGATCCGGGCGTTCGGCAGGCCCTCGCCGAGGCAGGCCAGGACCTCCGTCTCGCGTTCCGTGAGCTCCGCGACGAGCCGCCGGGCGCGGTCCCTGGCGGAGTCGGAGTCGGTGGAGGCCGCGATCAGTCGACGGGCCGCCGTCGGGGAGAGGACGGTGTGGCCCTCGGCCGCGACCCGGACCAGATGGATGAGGTCCTGCGGCGGGGTCGACTTGACCAGGAAGCCCGTCGCGCCGGCCCGCAGAGCGCGCAGCACGTACTGGTCGGCGTCGAAGGTGGTCAGCACCACCACCCTGGGCGGGTCGGCGAGCCGGTTGATGTGTCCGATCGCCGTGAGCCCGTCCATGCCCGGCATCCGGAGGTCCATCAGCACGACGTCCGGGGCTGTACGTCGGACCGCCTCGACCCCCTCGGCACCGTCGTGCGCCTCCGCGACGACCTCGATGTCCTCGGCCGAACCGAGGATGGTGCGCAGGAAGCCGCACACCATCGGCTCGTCGTCGACCACCACCACACGGGCCATCGTCACCCTACCGTTTCCGCGGTCGGCACATAGGCGGGCAGGATCGCCTCAACCTCGAAGCCGCCGTCGGGCGTGTGACCGGCCCTCAGGGTGCCGTGGACGACCTCGATGCGCTGCCGCAGCTGCGCGATCCCGAGGCCGGATCCGGTGCCGGCCAGCGCCGCCGTGGGCCCGCTGCCGGGCGGCGCGGAGGGCCGGGTGTTGGTGACGGCGACACGCACCCGGGTCTCGCCGTAGTCGACGCGGACGGTGACGCGGGCGCCGGACGCGTGCTTGCGGACGTTGGTCAACCCCTCGCGCACGACCCGGTATGCCGTGCGGCCGACGACGGGCGACGCCAACGCCGGGGCGCCCTCCTCGACCAGCTCGGTGGGGATGCCGACCGCGGTCGACTCGGCGACCAGCGTGGGGATGCCCTCGACGGAGGGGCTGAGGTCGCCCTCGGGCTCGGCCCGCAGGATGCCGACCAGGTCCCGCAGCTCGTCCAGCGCCTGGCAGCCGGAGGACCGCAGCTCCTCGGCCGCGCGCCGGGTCCGTTCGTCGGTGGCGGTGACCTGCATCGCACCCGCCTGCAGCACCATCAGGCTGACGCGGTGGGTGACGATGTCGTGCATCTCCCCGGCGAGCCGGGCGCGTTCCTCCGCCCGGGCCTGCCGGGCGAGCAGGTGCTGCTCGCGCTCGGCCCGCTCCGCCCGCTCGGTGAGCGCCAGGACGAGCCGATGCCGGGCGTCGATGTAGAGGGCGAGCAACGGGCCTACCGCCGTGCGCAGCAGACCCACCGTCATCGTGCCGACGGACGCGTCCCAGGGACGCATCACCACGAGGGTGAGAGCGGCCAGCGCGAACAGCGCGGCGCGTCTGGCCCGCTGGTCGCAACGGCGTTGGTAGAAGAGCGGCCCGTAGGCGGCGACGGTGGTCCCGAACGGCGCCCAGACGTTGCCCCCGTGGGCCGGCGTCAGCGCACCGCCCGGGGAGACCAGCAGCGTGAGCGCCAGTGTGAACGCCGTCAGCACCGCGACCACGGTGATGGGCGCGATACGCCGGACCACCAGCGTGCCGACGGCCAGCGCCTGGAGGCCGAGCAGGCTCCAGGCGAGGGCGTCCGGCTTGGCCGGCCACCAGCTCGTGCCGCCGAGCGTGCCGACGGTGTCCAGCGCGACGAAGATCGCGGCCATCGCCACGTCCACGACGAGCCAGTGTCGGCGGTGCCAGCGCGGCCTGTCTGTCATGGAGCCCACCGTAGGCCATGGGTGGGGCGTTCACAGCGGTCTCGCCGCAGGTCACGACCTTGGTGGGGTGAAGACCCTACGAAAGTCGCATGCGGGCCCTTCGGGGCCTTCGTTGGTCGCGCGAGGACGCGACGGCCGGCTCTGCCGGAAGGCGGGTCCGGCACCGTGCAATGGAGGCGTCCCCAGCACAACCGACCCGGAAGGACCCGCGATGACCAGGACGCCTCCACCCGCGGCAACGTCGACAGCAGCACCCGTCACCGCCCCCGTCACGGCAGCCGCCGCCACACCGCCCGCCACTTCCACTCCTCCCGCGCTGCGGCCGGGCCGCTTCGCGATCGACCCCGTCGCCTCGACCCTATCCTTCACCGCCCGGCACCTCTTCGGCCTCGGCCTGGTCCGCGGCACCTTCGCGATCCGGCGCGGCAGCGTCGACGTCGCCGAGCCGCCGGCCGGCTCCACCGCCGTCACCGCCGCCACCGCCGTCACCGCCGAGGTGGACGCGGGGAGCATCGACACCGGCCACACGTCCCGCGACGCCAAGGTCCGCTCGGCCACGCTGCTGGACGCCGGCCGGCACCCGGTGATCGGCTTCGTCTCCGAGCGGGTCTCCGAGACGGAGCTGACGGGGATACTCACCGTGCGCGGGGTCGCGCGCCCCGTGCGGCTGCAGCTCACCGACTCGACGGTCGCGGCCGAGGGGCGGGCCTTCCATGTACGGGCGACGACGACGGTCGACCGCACCGCCTTCGGCGTCACCGCGCTGCGCGGCCTGGCCGGTCGTAGTCTCGGAATCACCCTGGAGATCACCTGCGTGCACGCCTCCCTGCGGGACGGCACGGCGGGCTGGGAGGAGCGATGACGAGCATCCTCAACCTGCGCAAGCACGGCACGCTCTTCGTGCTCGACGACTCGCCCTCCGCCGCCTCGGTGCGCCCTCACCGCCGGATGCGTCAGGCGCAGATCACCGTGGACGGCCGGACGGTCGAGGCCACGGTCAGCGGCCACCAGCCCGTCGGGGTCGAGGTGGCGGGGCTGTTGCGCCTCGATCCGAGCGGCACCCACCTGCCCGGCGGCGGTGGGCCCGTCACCTGGACCATGGAGCGGCACCGCGGTGCTTACCGTGGCTCGGTCGTCCGCGGTGCGGACCGGATCGAGCTGCGGCTGACTCGGCGCGGCGGCAAGCACGTGGAGATCACCCCGAGCGGGGTCTGGCCGGACCTGGAGCTCGTCGCCCTCGCCGCCTCCCTCGTGCTGCTGTCCCGACGCCGTCACGACCGGCTGCGCGCGATGGCCATCGCGGGGGCGGGCAGCCACTGAGATTACTTGACTTATACAACGATCATCTCGTAGCGTTCAGATTGCTTGATGCACTCAAACTTCCACCCCGTGAAGCTGCCCGGAAGGACCGCGCGCCACCATGACCGCCACGACCACCCCCGCCGACATCCCCGCCACAGTGGCCCGCCTGCGGGCGAGCTTCGCCACCGGGCGGACCAAGCCGCTCGCCTGGCGCCAGGAGCAGCTCGCCGCGCTGCGCGCGCTGCTGACCGAGCAGTCCGACGCCTTCCTGGAGGCGCTCCACGCCGACCTCGGCAAGAGCGCGGCCGAGGCCTACCGCACCGAGGTCGGCTTCACCGTCAACGAGCTCGACCACACCGTCGCGCACCTGGAGGAGTGGCTGGCTCCCACGCCGGCCGGGGTGCCGGGGGTCTTCCACCCGGCCGAGGCCAAGGTGGTGCGCGACCCGCTGGGCGTGGTGCTGATCATCGGGCCCTGGAACTACCCGCTCCAACTGCTGCTCGCCCCGCTGGTGGGCGCGCTCGCCGCGGGCAACACCGCCGTGGTGAAGCCCAGCGAGCTGGCCCCGCAGACCTCCGCCGCGCTGGCGCGTCTGCTGCCGCGCTACCTGGGGCCCGAGGTGGTGAGGGTCGTCGAGGGCGGCATCCCGGAGACCACCACGCTGCTGGAGCAGCGCTTCGACCACATCTTCTACACCGGGAACGGCACGGTCGGCCGGATCGTCATGGCCGCGGCGGCCAAGCACCTCACGCCCGTCACCCTGGAGCTCGGCGGCAAGAGCCCGGTCGTGGTCGAGCCGGGCGCCGATCTGGCGGTCACCGCACAGCGGCTCGCTCAGGGCAAGTTCCTCAACGCCGGGCAGACCTGCGTCGCGCCCGACTACGTGCTCGCGATCGGCGAGACCGCCGCCGCACTGGAGCCGCACCTGGCCGCCGCAGTGCGGGAGCTGTTCGGCGAGGACCCGCGGACCGCCCCCTACGGGCGGATCGTGAACGAGCGTCACTTCGACCGACTCGCCTCATTGCTGGACGACGGCCGGGTCGTGACCGGCGGCGAGCACGACCGCAACAGCCGCTACCTCGCGCCGACCGTGCTGGCCGACGTCTCCCCCGACGCCCCGGTCATGCAGGCGGAGATCTTCGGCCCGATCCTGCCGATCGTCGCCGTACCGGACCTGGACGCGGCGATCGCCTTCATCAACGAGCGCGACAAGCCGCTGGCCCTCTACGCCTTCACGGCCTCGGACCGCACCAAGGCGCGGCTGACCGAGGAGACCTCGTCCGGCGCGCTCTCCTTCGGGCTGCCCGTCTCCCATCTGGCCATGCCCGAGCTGCCGTTCGGCGGGGTCGGCGAGAGCGGCATGGGCCGCTACCACGGTGCGTACTCCATCGACACCTTCAGCCACGCGAAGGCGGTCGTGGACAAGCCGCTCGGCTGAAAGCCGCATTGAAAGCAGCCTGCTTTCCCTTGGCAAGGACCCGTCAGGCCTTGCGGTCATCCACGGTGGCCCGACAGAGAATTGACGGGTTCTTGCGCAAAGACGTGACATTCTCTCAATTCCTGCTCCCAATATTGCATGCATGCTTCCCGGAAGTTACGGTTCCTGCCGCTCGGCCCTCTGCCGGCGTCTCTTCGTCCCGCGAAGGAGCAACCGTTGTCCGGATGGTCCCCACGCAAGTTGCCACGCACGTTGAAACGAGCCGTCGCTCTCGGCGGCGGTGCGCTCCTCGTGGCGGCCGGGGTGGTGGCCCCGGCCGCCGCCCAGGCCGCCTACGCCGCGACGCCCGTCGCGACCGGCGGGAGCGGCGCGAGTCTCCCCTACGCCGAGGTCCAGGCGGAGAACTCCGCCACCAACGGCACTGTCATCGGCCCTAGTTACACCCAGGGCCAGCTCGCCGACGAGGCGTCGGGCCGCAAGGCGGTCACACTGGCCGGCAACGGCAGCGGCCAGTACGTCAGCTTCACCACCCCGGTGGCCACCAACTCGATCGACTTCCGCTACTCGATCCCGGACAGTTCCGACGGATCGGTCTACACGGCCCCGCTCTCGCTCTACGTCAACGGCGTCAAGCAGAGCGACTTCACGCTCACCAACGCCTACAGCTGGTTCTACGGCAGCTATCCGTTCACCAACTCCCCCGGCAGCAACCCGCACCACTTCTTCGACGAGACGCACCGGCTGTTCAACACCACCTATCCGGCCGGCACCACCTTCAAGCTGCAGGTGGACTCGGGCGACTCCGCCTCCTCCTACACGCTCGACTTCGCCGACTTCGAGAACGTCGGCCCGGCGCTGACCCAGCCCGCCGGCTCGGTCTCCGTCACCAGCAAGGGCGCCGACCCGACCGGTGCCACCGACTCCACCAGCGCGTTCAACGCGGCCATCACGGCCGCCGGGGCGGGCGGCACGGTGTGGATCCCGCCGGGCAGCTACGACATCCCGGGCCACATCGCCGTCAACAACGTCACCGTCGCGGGCGCGGGCATGTGGTACTCGACCGTCACCGGCGCCGCGCCCGGCTTCTACGGCAACTCGGCGCCCAGCCCGAGCACGGGCGTACACCTCCAGGACTTCGCCATCTTCGGCAACGTCCAGGACCGCAACGACAGCGCGCAGGTCAACGGCATCGGCGGGGCGATGTCCAACTCGACGGTGTCGAACCTGTGGATCGAGCACGACAAGGTCGGCGCCTGGATGGACGGGCCGATGGACTCGCTGACTTTCAGCGGCATGCGGATCCGCGACACCACGGCCGACGGCATCAACTTCCACGGCGGGGTCACCAACTCCAAGGTGACCAACAGCGACATCCGCAACACCGGTGACGACGGCATCGCCACCTGGGCCGACTCCAGCATCGGCGCGGACGCCAACGACACCATCTCGAACAACACCGTGCAGCTGCAGATGCTGGCCAACGGCATCGCCATCTACGGCGGCCACGACAACAGCGTGACCGGCAACCTGGTCCAGGACACCGGCATCACCCAGGGCGGCGGCATCCACGTCGGCCAGCGGTTCACCTCCACGCCGGTCGGCACGACGACCATCTCGAACAACACCCTGATCCGGAACGGGGATCTCGACCCGAACTGGCAGTTCGGCGTCGGCTCGCTCTGGTTCGACGGCAGCCAAGGCGCGATCACGGGCCCGATCAACGTCTCCAACACCCTGATCGAGCAGAGCCCGTTCGAGGCGATCCAGTGGGTCGAGGGCACGATCAGCGGCGTCAACCTCAACACCGTCACCATCGCCGGCACCGGCACCTTCGCGATGCAGGAGCAGACCGGCGGCGCCGCGTCCTTCAGCAACGTCACCGCCACGGGCGTCGCCCAGGCGAACGCCGGCAACGCGCCGAGCTACAACTGTGAGGGCACAGCCTTCGCCATCACCGACGGCGGCGGCAACTCCGGCGTCAGCCCCACCCAGTGCAACGGCTGGCCCACCCCGGTCTACCCGCCCTATCCGGCCACCGGCGTCACGGCCTCCCCGAGCGCGCTCGACTTCGGCTCGGTAGCCACCGGCGCGACCAGCTCCGCGCAGACGGTGACCGTCAACAACCCGACGTCGTCCGCCGCCCCGGTCTCGTCCATCGCGGCCACCGGCGACTTCGCGCAGACGAACACCTGCGGCAGCTCCATCGCCGCGAACGGCTCCTGCACGGTCAGCGTCACGTTCTCGCCGACCGCGACGGGCAGCAGGAAGGGCAGCCTCACCGTGAACGCGGGCGGGGTCACCAACACCGTGAGCCTCTCCGGCACGGGCACCGCGCCCGGCCCGGTGCTCGGCGCCAACCCGGCCAGCCTCACCTTCGGCAAGACGGCGGTCGGCTCCAGCGCCGGGACGCAGACGGTCACCGTCACCAACTCCGGCACCAGCACAGCGACGGTCTCCGGCGTCGCGGTCACCGGCGACTTCCACCAGACCAACAACTGCTCCTCGATCGCCGTCGGCGCCTCCTGCACCGTGACCGTCGGCTTCACCCCGACCACTGGCGGCACCCGCACCGGGACGCTCACCGTCACCAGCAACGCCAACAACAGCCCCACCAGCGTGGGCCTGACGGGCACGGCGATCGACAGCAACACCAACATAGCCGCCGGGCAGCCCGCCTCGGCGAGCTCCAGCAACGGCCAGTACGTGCCGGCCAACGTGACCGACGCCGACCCCTCGACGTACTGGGAGAGCGCCAACGGATCGTTCCCGCAATGGGCGCAGGTCGATCTCGGCCAGAGCTGGAGCATCGGCAAGGTCGTGCTGCGGCTGCCGCCCTCCACCGCGTGGAACGCGCGCACCGAGACCCTGTCGGTGCTGGGCTCGACCGACGGCACCAACTTCAGCACCATCGTGGGCTCGGCGGGCTACAACTTCGACCCGAACGCCAACAACAACACCGTCACCATCCCGTTCTCCGCGACCACGGCCCGGTACGTGCGGGTGAACATCACCGCCAACAGCGGCTGGGCGGCCGGCCAGCTCTCCGACTTCGCGGTCTACCCGAGCGCCGGCGGCTCCTCCGCGGCGACGCTCACGGCGGCCCCGACGTCGCTGAGCTTCGCCGGTCAGGCGGTGGGCTCAACGAGCTCGGCGCAGTCGGTGACCGTGACCAACTCCGGCAACGCGGCGGCCTCGATCTCCTCCGTCACCACCACCGGGGACTTCGCGCAGACGAACACCTGCGGCAGTTCGCTGGCCGCGAGTGCCTCCTGCACGGTCAGCGTCACCTTCACCCCGACCGTCTCGGGCACCCGGACCGGCAGCGTCACCGTCAACGGCAACGCCTCCAACAACCCGCTGACGGTCGCACTCACCGGGACGGGCACCAGCTCCACGCCCACCAACCTCGCCCTGAACCAGGCGACGAGCGAGTCCAGCCACACCCAGAACTACGCCTCCTCCAACGTCACCGACGGCAATCAGGCCAGCTACTGGGAGAGCACCAACGGCTCGTTCCCCCAGTGGGTCCAGGTCGACCTGGGCTCCTCGCAGAGCGTGAGCCGGGTCGTCCTGGAGCTGCCGAACAGCACCTCGTGGGGAGCCCGCAACCAGACCCTCTCGCTGCTGGGCAGCACCGACGGCACGAACTTCAGCACCGTCGTGGGCTCCGCCACCTACACCTTCGACCCGAACGTCAACGGCAACACCGTCACGATCACCTTCCCGGCGACAAGTGACCGGTACTGGCGGGCGAACTTCACCGCCAACACCGGCTGGCCGGCCGGGCAGCTGTCGGAGCTCCAGATCTTCAGCAGCTGAGACCGCTTCAGCGCAGGCGTGCCGCCGCAGGGTGACCCTGCGGCGGCACCTTCGTCAGTTCAGCACCGTGTTGGAGGTGACGCCGCCGCTCGCTCCGTCGAGGGTGACCAGATGGCGCACCCCGTCCGGTCCGAGGACGACGGCCTGCCAGGCGCTGCCGCCGCCCTGCTCGGGCACGGACGCCAACGACTCGACCTTGCCGCCGCTGACGGCGGCCTCCGCCTTGGTCACCGCCTGGTCGGCGGCGAGCGAGGGCAGCGGCGCGGGTGCGGCCGAACCACCGACCGCTCCGGGCGCCGGCAGCTGATCAGGCCCGCCGGAAAGGACTCCGCCGGGCACCTTCACGACCTGCCCGCCCTTGACGATCACCGCCCCGGCGGGGCCGCCGGGACCCTCGACCATCACCCGCTTGAGGCCCGGCAACCCTCCCGGCAGCCCGTCCGGGCCCACGGCGACGGCGACCCGCTCGCCGCCGTGGTGCACCACGGCCGCCGTGACCGCGGCCGAGCCGCCGATCAGCACGAGCGCGACCACGCCGCCCGCGACCCAGCGCGACCGGGGGCCGCTCACTACGCGGCGCACCGCGCCACGCCGCGGCGCCAACGCGGGGGCGGGCAAGGTCGCCAGGTCTTCCTGCTGCTCCACCTGCTCCTCGGGCTCGTCGGGCGCGACGCCCGGCTCGAACGGATCGCTCATCTCGGCTCCTTCAGGGGACTTCATCGTTCGGGGCCCCGAGAATCCCGCAGCGACGCTGAAGACCCGCTGAAGATCTTGAAGAGGTCTTCAGCTTCCTCTTGCGCGGGCCTGTCACCCTGGTCGCGTGCGCGTACTGATAGTCGAGGACGAACGGCGGCTCGCCGCCGCGCTGCAGCGCGGTCTGGAGGCGGAGGGCTTCGCGGTCGACGTCGCGCACGACGGGATCACCGGGCTGCGGCAGGCCGGCCGCAGCCCCTACGACGTCGTCGTGCTCGACATCATGCTGCCGGGCCTGAACGGCTACCGGGTCTGCTCGATGCTGCGGGCCGGCGGCTACCAGGCCGGCATCCTGATGCTCACCGCCAAGGACGGCGAGTGGGACGAGGCCGAGGCGCTGGACACCGGCGCCGACGACTTCCTCTCCAAGCCCTTCTCCTACGTGGTGCTGGTCGCCCGGCTGCGGGCACTGGCCCGGCGGGTCGGGGGACGGCAGCCGCGTCTGGTCTGCCTCGGCGATCTGGCCGTCGACCTCGGCGCCCGTACCTGCACCCGCGCGGGCCGGCCGGTCCGGCTCACCGCACGGGAGTTCGCCGTCCTGGAGCATCTGGCGCTGCGCGCCGGCGACGTCGTCTCCAAGCGCGACATCCTCGACGCGGTCTGGGACGAGCACTACGACGGAGACGCGAACGTGGTCGAGGTCCACGTCAGCGCGCTGCGCCGCAAGATCGACACGGCCTACGGGCGCGCCGCCGTGCAGACCGTGCGTGGCGTCGGCTACCGACTGGCGGTGGACGGTGGCTGACCACGACCGCGCCGACGTCCACCCCGACGTCCGCCCCCGCCGGGGTCCGCGTGCCCGGCTGGCCGCGCTGCGCGGGCGGATCACCCCGCGCTCGGTGCGCGCCCGCGCCACGCTGGCCGCGTGCACGGTGGTGGCGGTGGCGCTCGCCGTCGCCTCGCTCGCCATGCTGAGCCTGCTGCGCGCCAACCTGCGCGGCACCGCCGAGCAGAGCGCTCGGGGGCAGGCCGTCGCCGTCGCCAAGCTCGCGGCCGACGGGCGGCTGGGCAAGGTGCTGCCGCTGGGCCACGACACCGACTTCGTGCAGGTGGTGAACGGCAAGGGCGAGGTGGTGGCGGCCAGTCAGAACCTGTTCGGACGTCCGGCCATCCGGGTGGTGCCGGTGCCGGTCGCCGAGGTGGGCGCGCTCAAGCCGCAGGGCATCGAGGTGCACCAGCAGGTCACCAGCATCGTCGCGGACAGCCCCGGCGGCCCGGTCCTCATCCGCACCGGCGTCTCGTTGGGCGCCGCCGACGACGCGGAGCACACCACCGCGCTCACCCTGCTCGTCGGCTGCCCGCTGCTGCTGCTCACCGTCGCCCTGGTCACCTGGCGGGTCACCGGCCGCGCGCTGCGCCCGGTGGAGGCGATCCGCAGCGAGGTCGCCGCGATCGGTGAGGTCGAGGGCTTCGAGCAGCAGCTGCACCGGCGGGTGCCGATCCCGCGCGGCGAGGACGAGATCACCCGGCTGGCGCGCACCATGAACGGCATGCTCGACCGGCTGGACCTGGCGGGCCGCCGGCAGCGCCAGTTCATCGCCGACGCGTCCCACGAGCTACGCAGCCCGATCGCGGTGCTCCGCACCCAGTTGGAGGTGGCGCTCGGCCATCCCGACCCGCAGGTGCGGGCCGAGCTCGTCGAGGGCGCGCTGCAGGATGCCGAACGCCTCCAGGACCTGGCCGCCGACCTGCTCTTCCTCGCCCGTCTCGACGCGGGCGCGACCCAGCGGCCGGTCGAACCGATCGATATCGCGGAGCTGGTCCGCGTCGCGGTCCGCGCCCGCGCGGACCGTCGCGTCACCTTCGCCCTCGACACCCGGCGCGGCGCGGAGGCGGTCGTGCCGGGCGACCACCTGTGGCTGACCCGCCTGGTCACCAACCTGCTCGACAACGCGGAGCGCCATGCGCGCACCGCGGTCGAGGTGACCATCCGTCAGCAGGGCGCCACGGTGCTCCTGCGGGTCCACAACGACGGACCCGCCCTCGCCCCGGAGGACCGGGAGCGGATCTTCGAACGCTTCACCCGCCTCGACGACGCCCGCAGCCGCGACGAGGGCGGCGCTGGCCTCGGCCTCCCGATCGCCCGCGACATCGCCCAGCACCACGGCGGCACGCTCCGCGCCGTCGACACCGCCACCCGCGACTCCTCCGCGGGCAACTCGCCCGCGGGAGCCACCTTCGAGGCCCGCTTCCCGGCCTTCGACGCACGCTGACCCCGCGCCCACCCCGCGTCCACCGCGCGCCGATCCCCGCTGACACCACACAGATCGGCGCGGATCAGCGCGGATCAGCGCGGATCAGCGCGGATCTGCGGCACTACGCCGGTTCGCGGTAGGCCAGCGCGATCACCGCCACCAGCACCGTGCCGATGAGCAACACCCAGACCCCGTGACCGTGCAGGACCAGGGCCGCGCCCGGCGCGGCGCCGGCGATCATGGCCACGACGGTGAGAACGCGGCGGCGCAGGCGGGTGTTCGGGCCACCGGCAAGCGAGGAGTCGGCGGCGATACCGGTGAGGGTCATGGTGAGGACGGTGGTCGTGATGTCCGGCACGGCCAGCTTGCGGACCGTGCCGTTGCGCAGGCCCATGGCCAGGCCGAGCAGTGCGATCAGGACGAGCTGCGTGTCGTGCCGGATGCCGACGGCGAAGGCGACGACCGTCGCGGCGCCGGTCAGAGCCGCCTCCAGCAGCAGCGCGATGCGCAGCCAGCGCGGGCGCGCACCGTTCCGCAGCCGGACGGCCAGGCGACCGGCCCAGACCGAGCCGACCAGGAAGGCGCCGAGGGAGGTGAGCGACCCGGCGGCGGAGAAGCCCGGCGCGCCCGCGAGCGCAAAGCCGACGACCACGACGTTGCCGGTCATGTTGGCGGTGAAGACGTGCCCGAGGCCCAGATAGCTGACGGCGTCGACCAGGCCGCTGACGGCGGTCAGCACCACCAGGGTGAGCACGAGCGGGTGCCGGTCCCCGATCTCCGCGCCGGTCGGGATCGGACGACTGTTCGCTGTGGCCATCCACCGAGCATCCCAGCTCCGGCAGCCCGAGCACAGCAACGACTCGCATCAAGTTGATGCATCAACTATGATCACGGTGCAGGCCACTGAACGACAGCTGGAGGAACTGATGACGCACCGCGTGGTGGACAACCCGGACGAGTCCCGGTTCGAGATCTTCGACGGTGAGGAGCTGGCGGGCTTCGCCCAGTACCACCGGTTCCGCAACGAGATCGCCTTCATCCACACCGAGATCGACCCGAGGTTCGAGGGCCGCGGTCTCGCGAGCGCGCTCGCCCGCACGGCGCTCGACGACGCCCGCGAGCGCGGCCTGGAGGTGCTGCCCTACTGCCCGTTCATCCGCGGCTGGATCACCAAGCACCCCGAGTACGTCGACCTGGTCCCGCAGGCCCAGCGCCAGCGCTTCGGCCTCTGAGCAACGAGAGGCCACTTGAACGGAATTGGACCGGGACGCCGCAGCCGGCTCCGGCTAGCGTCGTGGGCACCGAAGATCGAGGAGATCGCCGATGCACCCACAACTCGCGTCCGACCTGCACCAGTTGGCCCCGCATCTGGAGGAGACCCGACAGCTGGCCCTCGCCTTTCTGGACGGCCTCGATGAGCGACCGGTGATCCCGCCTACGGGCTCGGTGACCCCTTCCACGCTCGTCGAGGACGGCGGCGGAGCGCGGGTGGCCTTGGCGGACTTCGCCGAGCGTTGGCTGCCGAGGCTCTCGGGCAGCGCCGGGCCGCGCTACTTCGGGTTCGTCACCGGCGGCGTGACCCCGGCAGCACTGGCCGGGGACTGGCTGACGTCCACCGTCGACCAGACCCCCACGTCCACGATGGACCCCGCCGGTCAGCAGTTGGAGCGGGAGACCATCGGCTGGCTGCGCGAGCTGTTCGGGCTCTCGGACGCGCACAACGGCACCTTTGTGAGCGGTGCGACCATGTCCAACACGGTGGGGCTGGCGATCGCCCGGGAGTGGCTCGGCGAGCGGCTGGGTGTCGACGTGGCCGAGGACGGGGTCGGCGCGCTGGGGCGGGTGCGGGTCCTGTCCGGGAGCGCGCACTCGAGCGTGGCCAAGGCGCTCTCCGTCCTGGGGCTGGGACGCAGCGCGCTGACCGCGGTGCCCGTGCTGCCGGGCCGGGAGGCCGTCGACGTGGCCGCGTTGGCGCGCGCGCTGGCCCAGGAGGACGGCCCCTGCGTGGTGGTGGCCAACGCGGGCACCGTCAACACGGCGGACTTCGACGACCTGCGGGCGCTCGCCGCGCTGCGCGACCGGTACGGATTCTGGCTGCACGTGGACGCGGCGTTCGGCGGCTTCGCGGCACTGGTGCCGGAACACGCGGAGCTGGTGGCCGGGCTGGACCTGGCCGACTCCGTCTGCGTGGACCTGCACAAGTGGCTCAACGTGCCGTACGACAGCGCGGTGCAGTTCACCCGCCGACCGGACCTGCAGGCCCGGGTCTTCCGGAACGCCGCCGCCTACCTCGGCCCGCTGGGCGAGGATCCCGACCTGGTGCACCTCACGCCGGAGAACTCCCGCCGGATGCGCGCGCTCGCCGCCTGGTTCACGCTGCGCGCCTACGGACGGACCGGCCACCGGGAGATCGTCGAGCGATGTGTGACCGGAGCCCGAGCGCTGGGGACGGCGGTGGCGGACATCGAGGGGCTGCGCCTGCTCGCACCGGTCCGGCTGAACGTCGTCTGCTTCACGCTGGCGTCGGACCCCACCCCTGAGCGGCTCGCCGCGCTGGCGGAAGGGCTGGCCGCAGACGCGTTCGTCACCCCGACCCGGTACGCCGGTGAACCCGCCCTGCGGGCGGCGTTCAGCAACTGGAGGACCACCGAAGCCGACGTGCGGCGGACCGCGACCGCGCTGGCCGACGCCGTGCGCAAACTGACGGCGTGAAGGCGGCCCGTCAGACCACGGCCATCGCGTCGATCTCCACGAGCATCGGCTCCTGCGGCAGTTCGACGAAGACGGTGGTGCGGCACGGCTTCACGCCGTCGGCCCTGACGTTCTCGGCGATGAACTCCGCATAGGCCTCGTTCATCGCGGCGAAGTGGGCGCGCGTGGTCAGGTAGACGCGGAACATCACCACGTCCTCGACCGTCGCTCCGCCCGCCTCGACGATGGCCTTGACGTTCTCGAGCGTGCGGCGCGTCTGCGCCTTCACGTCGCCGGGGTGGACGTACTCCCCCGTCGCCGGGTCCTGCGGCCCCTGGCCGGACACCTGCAGGATCGGGCCCTTGCGCACCCCCTGGGAGAAGAGCCACGCGGGTGCGGGCGCGCCGTCGGTGCGGATCTCGGTCTTCTCGTCAGTCATTCCGCGATTTTCCCACACGGTGTGATCTTGCTCTCTGGGCGGCAGCGGCGCTCCGCGGTTCCGCGGACGCGGCGTCATGAGGATCACAGCCCGGAACGGCCTCCACCGACCGAATCGGGACCTTGGTCCCGTGCTCTCCCCGCGGGGACCGGACGACGATGGCGGAGAAGCCCGCTAACCGCACGCATCGGAAACAGGTCGTCCATGTCGGTGTTCCCCAGCTCCGTCCCCACCCCGCCGCGCCACGGCGGGCGTTCGCGACGGATGCACTGGGCCCCGATCCTGCTGCTCGTCATCGACCTGGTGCTGGAGGTCGCGTTCTCGCACGTGGTCGCGGCCGGCTTCCTGGTGACGCTGCTGCCGGTCGTCACCGCGTTCACGCTCGGGCCCCGGGTGGTCGGCGGGGCCACCGCACTCGCGCTGGGCCTGCAGTTGTTCCTGGCGGACCGGGTCGGCCACCTCACCGAGCAGCACCATGTCTGGGTCTACGTCTCCACCGCGCTGGCCGGGGCGCTCGGCGCGGCGCTGGCCACGCAGCGGCGGCGGCAGTCCCGGGACCTGGTGCGGGTGCGGACCGTCGCCGAGACGCTGCAGCGCGCGGTGCTGCGGCCCGTGCCCGGCCGCCCCGGCGGCCTGCTCGCCGCCGGCTTCTACCACCCGGCCGAGGGCGACGCGGGCGTCGGCGGCGACCTGTTCGAGGTGTGCGAGACCCGGTTCGGCACCCGGGTGCTCCTCGGCGACGTGCGCGGCAAGGGTCTGGAGGCGGTCCGCACCGTGGCCGACGTCCTCGGCGCGTTCCGCACCGCCGCGCACGAGACGCCCGACCTGACGGCGCTCGCCGCGCAGCTCGACCGTCAGGTGGCGCGGCACGCGGCCGAGACCCGTGACGACGAACTCTTCGTCACCGCGGTGCTGGCGGAGCACCAGCCCGCCTCGGGCCGCCTGCTCGTCGTCAACCGCGGCCACCTCGACCCGCTGCTGCTGACCGACTCCGGCGTCGAGGCCGTCCGCTGCCCCGAGCGGCTGCCGCTGGGCCTCGGCGCGCTGGCCGGCCCGCCCGCCCCCGACGAGCCGGACGTCACGGTCCGGACCCTGCGCCCCGGCGACACGCTGCTGCTCTGCACCGACGGCATCACCGAGGCCCGCGACGCCACCGGCTCCTTCTACCCCCTCGCTGCCCGCCTCGACGCCCTGGGCGTCCGCGAGCCGGGCGCGGTGATCGACCATCTGGTCCGCGACGTCCCGTCCTACGCCGACGAACTCCACGACGACCTGACCGCCCTGGCCCTCAGCCCCACCCCGCGCCCCCTCGCCGCCGTCTCGGCCCAACCCCACCACCTGCGGGACGCCCGCGCGGCGTAACACCCCG
>NZ_QKYN01000132.1 GCF_003258295.1 Streptacidiphilus pinicola
GGGTGGGGCCCGCACGTGGGACTCGGGAGGGCGGCAACGCAGTGGGTGCGGGCGGTCGGCGCGGTGGGCGCCGGGGCGCGGGGGCGCCGTCAGGCGTGTGCTCCCGCCAACTCGGCCGCCAGGGCGGCGGTGCTCTCGCGGCCCAGCAGCCGGCTGGCCGGCACCTGGACGCCGAGGTCCTGCTCCAGCAGACGGCGGAGCTGAACGGCCATCAGGGAGTCGAGGCCGAGGTCACGCAAGGGCCGTCGCGGGTCGACGCGGTCGACCGTGGTCCCGAGGACCTGCGCGGCGTGCGCGATGATCCGGTCCTCGGGCAGGTGCGTGGCCTGGACCGCGGCGCCTGCCGGCTCACGCTGGATCACCCGCTCGAGGGACGGAAGCGCGGGGGCCGGAGGCGTCACGACGGGCACGGGCACGGGCATGGACGCAGCACGCGCCGACCGCACGGGAGCCCCGCCTGGCTGCCGCAGCAGCGTGATGCCCTGGAACTCCGCCAGCACGCGGTTGTCCGCGGTGGTGAGCGTGACGTCGCAGCGGGCACTGTCCCCGTCACCCTCGGGTGCGAACCGGACCAGGCACCAGACCTCTCCCTCCGGCTGCGCGACCAGCAGCACGCGCTCGAAGGAGAGCGGCACGTACACCGGCGGCGGACCGTCCGTGCCGGTGTGGTGCGGCCAGGCTCCGAGCATGGCCAGGAGCCCGGCCTCCAGTGCTCCGGCACCCGAGACGGCGGGGACCCGCAGGCGGGCCACCGCCTCGCCCTCCCGCCGCCACATCTGACGGATCAGCTGCAGCTCGGGGGCCACGGAGTAGCCGAACGCCTCGGCCCTGCGGTAGAACTCCGCCCCCGGGACGAACTCCGCGCAGCGGGTCAGCATCACGTCCAGCGGCACGGTCTGCGACGTGCCCACGGGCGGGGCCCCCTCGGCGCCCGCGTCACACATGGCCCGGGCGACGCCGGTCACGCACAGGACGCTCTCGCCCGACCGGTCGAACAGCGCCTCGGCCTCGAACCCGAGCTCTCCCCCGGCGCCCGGACGGGCGCCGCCGGTCGCGTCCTCCAAGCTGATCGCCAGGGTCGTCCCGGTGGCCTCCGGCACAGACGGCAGGGTGTCGCCGATGCGGACGTCCCGCAGCTCCACCGGGCCCTCGCCGACCAGGTCGCGCACCGTCTCGGCGACCGCCTGGAGGTACAGCACCGGGGGAACGGGCGTCATCCCACGGACGGTCACCCCGACGCCCGCCGCCGCGACTCCGAGCCGGGACAGCCGTATCAGGCGCTGCTGCCGGTCGGCGCGGCCGGGCGTCTCCACCGGGGCGCTCGACTCCGGCTCGGCACTGTGGTCCTCCGCGTCCCAGGGGTAGAGGGGCAGGGGCACACGGGTGGTGTCGTCGCCGTACCAGCGCCGCCAGTCGACCGCCGCGCCCAGGCCGAAGGCGCGGCCGAGCGCCCGCGCCGACTGGGCCGATTCGCTCTGGTTCCGTACCAGCGTCGTGACGACCGTCGCCGGCAGAGCCAGCGCTCCCTGCACGTCCTCGATCGCCTGGCTGAGCACGGGGTGCGGGCTGACCTCGACGAAGACCACCGTCCGGCCCTCGACGACGTGCCGGACCGCGTCGGCGAAGCGCACCGGCTGCCGCAGGTTGTCCGCCCAGTAGGCCGCGTCCAGGACGGGGCCCTCCACCGCGGCGGAGCGGACCGTGGAGAACATCGGGGTGTGCGGCGCCGACGGCTCGAGGGCGGCGAGCTCGGCCAGCAGGTCCTCGCGTATCTCATCCATCAGCGGGGCGTGGGAGGCGACGTTGACCTTGACCTGGCGGCACAGGATCTGACGCCGGTCCAGCTCCCGGGCGATCTTGTCGAGGAGGGCCGGGTCGCCGGCCAGCACGGTGGCGTGCGGGGAGTTCTCCACCGCCACACAGACCTCGTCGCCGTAGCCGGAGACGAGCTCGCGCGCCTGATGCGGGGACAGCTCGGTGGCGAGCATCGCGCCGCGTCCCGCGAGGCGCTGCATCAGCCGGCTGCGCCGGGCGATCACCCGGGCGGCGTCCGCCAGGGACAGCGCGCCCGCGACGCAGGCGGCCGCGGCCTCACCCATGCTGTGGCCGACGCAGAGGTCCGGATCCACACCCATGGCCCGCCAGTGCGCGGCGAGCGCGACCTCCAGGGCCCACAGCACGGGCTGCACCACCTCGACGGCGTCCGGGAGATCGGCGGACGCGTCGAGCAGCAGCTCCAGGACGGACCAGCCGAGCTCCTCGCGCAGGGCCGTGTCGCACTCGGCCATGGCCGCTCGGAACGCCGGGGAGGTCCGCAGCAGCTCCCGGCCCATACCCCGCCACTGCGACCCCTGGCCGGGGAAGACGAACGCCACCGCGTGGGCGCCGCCGAAGCCCGCCTCGTGCAGGCCGCCGTCCGGGGTGGGCCTGCCCTCGGCCAGGGAACGCAGCACGTCGGCCAGGGCGTCGTGGGAGTCACCGACGGCCCAGAGCCGGAAGGGGTGCTGATCCCGGCCGGTGGCTGCCGACCGGCAGATGTCGCGCAGGGCGAGGCTCCGGCCGCGGCCGTCGGGCCCGAGATACCGCGCGTGACGCAGCGCCAGGCGCTGCAGCGCGCCCGGCGTACGGGCGCTGAGGACGAGCAGGTGCGGCGCGGCGACGTCATCTGCGCCCAACCCGCCCGCCTCCGGCACACTCGCGAACCCGGCCCCGGGCCGGGCAGCGGACTGAGCAGCGGGCACAGCCGCCGGCTCGGGGACGTACTGGCCGATCACCGCGTGGGCGTTCGTGCCCGAGATGCCGAACGAGCTGACGCCCAGCACCGCCCGCTCGCCCCCGGGGCGCAGCGCGGTGTTGCGGTCGACGACGGCGACGGGGAAGCCGGGCTCGGTGAGCTGGGCCTGAGGTGAGCTCAGGTGCAGGGACGCGGGGACCGTGCCGCGCTCGGCCACCAGGACCGCCTTGATCAGCCCGGCGATGCCGGCGGCCGCCTCGGTGTGGCCGATGTTCGTCTTCACCGAGCCGACCAGCAGCGGCTCGGCCGGGCGCTCCTCGCCCATCGCCTCGGCGAGGGCGCGCAGTTCCACCCCGTCGCCGACGACGGTGCCCGTGCCGTGCGCCTCCACGTAGTCCACCTCGGCCGGCGTGACGCCGGCGCTGCGCCAGGCGGCGCGCAACATCGCCGCCTGCCCGGACACGGCCGGCTGCAGCAGCAGGCCGCTGCCGTCGCCGTCGTTGGTCACCGCGCTGCCCAGCAGCAGCGCCCGGACGGTGTCGCCGTCGGCGAGCGCGTCGGAGAGGCGCTTGAGCAGCACCACGCCCACGCCCTCGCTGCGCACGAAGCCGTCGGCCGAGGCGTCGCCGAATTTGCAGCGCCCGTCGCGCGCGAGCATGCGCCCCTGTGAGTAGGCGATGGCGTCGGTGGGCGAGAGGATGACGTTGACCCCGGCGGCGACCGCCAGGCTGCACTCCCCGGCGAGCAGGTTCTGACGCGCGGTGTGCACGGCGACCAACGAGGACGAGCACGCGGTGTCCATCACCAGGCTCGGCCCGCGCAGGTCGAACGCGTGCGAGACCCGGCCCGCCGTGACGGACCGGAGCCGGCCGCCCGCCATGGCCCGTACGTCGGCGGTGGTGTGACTGCCCGTCACCTCGGCGTACTCGGCGGTGGCCTGGCCGACGAAGACGCCACCACCGCCGCCCCGGACCGAGGCCGGCGGGATCGCGGCGTCCTCGAACGCCTCCCACACGACGTGCAGCAGGAGGCGCTGCTGCGGGTCCATGGTGCGGGCCTCGCGCGGCGAGATGCCGAAGAACGCGGCGTCGAAGTCGTTGACGCCGTCGAGGAAGCCGCCGTGCCGGGAGACCAGCCGGCCCGGGGTCCCGGGCTCGGCGTCGTACCAGGCGGTGACGTCGAACCGGTCCGACGGGACGGGCACCACGGCGTCGGAGTTGCCCTCCAGGAGTCTCCAGAACTCCTCGACCCCGGCCGCCCCCGGGAACCTGCATGCCATGCCGATGATCGCGATCGGTTCAGCTCGGTACATTCCAAGACCTCCCCCAGTGGATGATCCAAGCATATACCCGAGGCCAAAGTTGTCCTCCGATTTTCCCCGGACGAGTGACGGGAGCCGACACCCTGTCAAGCGCGCCGAAACGCCTTGAGCCGTCCTTTAACAGGGTTTTGACGCGCCGTGCACTCCGGGCGAGGGGGAAGTCCATGTCAGTCCGAGGGGTGATCGGGGCTTGACTGGAGTCGTCTGTTGGACTTGAGTTCATGAATGTGCTTCAGTTGAGACGCCGGCCGCTGCGAGCGGGCCGGCCCCGGCCGTAGGTCCTTCAGACTTCTCAGGAGCAGCCGTGGACACACCTCTTTGGCAGAAACACTGGTTCGACCGCCGCGCGCCGTTCGCGGACGAGTGCCGGCAGGCCCGGGACTCGTTGTTGACCGATCTCAAGCAACCGGCCCTGGCCCAGCAGCGCGTCCTCGCCGACGTCGTCGACATGAGCGCCGGCTCGGTGCACTGGCGGGAGCGGGGCTACGACGTCGTGGCCGACGACCACCGGCGCTTCCGCTCGGTGCTGCCGGTGA
The DNA here is from genome assembly GCF_003258295.1 of Streptacidiphilus pinicola. Lineage (GTDB taxonomy): Bacteria > Actinomycetota > Actinomycetes > Streptomycetales > Streptomycetaceae > Streptacidiphilus > Streptacidiphilus pinicola. Next base: position 4,592 of record NZ_QKYN01000132.1, read on the forward strand.
TGCGCTACGACGACTTCGTCCCGGAGATCCAGCACGAGACCCGCACCAAGGGCGGCACCCTGACGTGCAGTCCGGTCCTGCGCTGGCTCAAGACCAGCGGCACCACCGGGGCGCCCAAGCTGGTGCCTTACACCCTGCACTGGCTCCTCACCTACCGCATCCCCGCGATGAAGGCGATGTGGGGGACGTACCTGGAGTACCACCCCGAGCTGCTGGCCCACCCGTACGCGACGCTCGACACCCAGACGGTGCGCGAGGACGTCTTCGACTTCGTGCACGGCATCGGCCACCAGGCGATCAGCAACCGGCACCCCCGCGTCAACAGCCGCGACTGGAACCCGCCGTGGTACGAGTCGCCGTGGTTCGGGCCCGAGGTGCCGAGCAGCCACGAGGGCCGCATGTACCACCGGATCCGGAACCTGGTCGGCAAGGAGCTGCACTACATCTCCTCGATCAACCCGAGCACCCTGATCTCGCTGCGCGACCTGCTGGCCGAGCACCGGGATCAGCTGGTGGACGACGTCCGCTCGGGGACGCTGGAGGGCCGGCCGTACGCGCGGCCGGACGTGGCCGGAGCCCGTCGGCTCGAGGAGGCGCTGTCCCGGCCGGAGTTCACGCTCACGGACGTGTGGCCCTCGCTCACCCTCTACACCTGCTGGCTCTCGGCCTCCGCCGGCCTGTACGCGAGCAAGCTCGACGCCATCTTCCCGGGCGTCGACCGGCTGCCCTTCATGAGCTGCGGCACCGAGGGCGTCACCACCATCCCGGTGGACGACTCGCTGCACAGCCAACCGCTGGCCGTGTCCCAGGCGTTCTTCGAGTTCGTGCCCGCCTCGGTCCCGCTGGGCGAGCTGCTGGAGACCGGGGAGCCGGTGCCGACGCTGCTCTTCGACGAGGTCGAGCCCGGCCAGGACTACCACCTGATCATGACTCAGGGGAACGGCCTCTACCGGCTGTGGACGGGGGACGTCTACCACGTCGACCGCGTCGTCGACGGCACCCCCTGGATCCACTTCGTGCACCGCGACGGGGTCTTCCACTCCTTCACCGGCGAGAAGCTCACCGAGTCCCAGGTCGCCTCGGCGGTCCAGCGGGGCCTCGCGACCGAGGGTCTCGGCCTCGGGCTCTACATGTGCGGCCCGCGCTGGTCGGAGCCGCCCTACTACGACGTCGTGGCCGAGGTCCCGGAGCCCTCGCCGCGGCTGGACCGGGCGCTGTCGAGGGCCGTGGACTCGGCCCTGCACGAGATCAACATCGAGTACGCCTCCAAGCGCGACAGCGGCCGGCTCGGCGCACCGGAGGTCGCCACCGTGCCGCGGGACGCCATCGCCGCCTACGTCGAGAGCCACCGTCAGGCCGGCAACACCACCCAGTACAAGTACCGGCCGTTCCAGCGGGACGTCGACTTCGTCACCGCGCTCACCGGTCGCTGAAAGGGAGTTGGGACGTGATCGAGACCAAGAGGCCGCCGCAGAACACCCGCAGGGAGATAGCGGCGTTGCCGGTCGACGGCACCGAGCTGGCCCTGCACCTGTGGCGGCCGCGGGGGCAGGTCAAGGGCGCGGTCTTCTATTTCCACGGGCTCCAGTCCCACGCGGGCTGGCTGTGGGAGGTCGGTCCGCAGTTCGCCGACAACGACGTCGCCTTCTACGTGCTCGACCGCCGCGGCAGCGGCATCAGCGGGGGCGACCGTCAGGACCTCCCCGACGTGGACACCGTGGTCCGCGACTACCTCACCGCCGTGGCGCACGTGCGGCGCGAGATCGGCGACGCGGTCCCGCTGTCGCTGTTCGGGCACTGCCTGGGCGGCTCCTTCATGGCCGCCCTGATGCACCATCCGGAGTTCACCACCCGCTACGACGCGGCGATCTTCTGCTCCGCCTGGCTGGGCAGGCTGCACGCCACCCTGGACGAGGAGCAGCGGCGCGCCCTCGCCGCCGAGACCTCCCTGGAGCTGTGGGACGCCGGGCTCAAGTCCGAGGACTTCACCGACGAGGTCCGCCACCGCCACTTCATCGACCACGACGACCTGGCGGTGCGCGCGCTGACCCACCGCTCCCGCGGGGTCCTGCTCGGCCTGGAGGAGCTCTACGTGCGGCCCCGCAAGCCGCTGCCGCCGGTCCCGGCCGCGTACGTCTCCGGGGCCAGGGACCCGATCATCGACCTCGACGACGCCCGCGTCGCGTTCCGGCGCATGACGGGGGCGAACGGCGCGCTGCTCCAGTACCCGACGGACAAGCACTACCTCTTCTACACCGACGTCCGCTCCCGGCTGGTCGACTGGGCGTCCACCTTCACCCTGATCCAAGGGGTGGACCGCGATGTCTGAGCCGGCCATGGCCGAGCTGTACCGGGTCGAGCTGCCCATGGCTGTCGGCTTCGACCATCCCGCCAAGCGACGTGCCACCGCGGACAGCCTGCTGCTGCGGCTGGAGGTCGACGGCACGGCCGGGCTGGGCGAGTGCGCCCCCCGGGCGTACGTCACCGGTGAGACGAGCCACTCGGTGGCGGCTGCGCTCCAGCAGGTCCCGCTGGACCGGCTCTTCGCCAGGTTACGCGAGGCCGACCCGGCCGAACTGCTGGCCCGGGTCCAGCAGGAGGGTGTCTCCGGAGCCTTCGGCCTGCACGGCGGCAACAACCTGCTCTGCCTGCTGGAGACCGCGCTGCTGGACCTGCTGGGCCGCCGACTCGGCCTGAACGGGGTCGAGTTGACGCCGGCCTCGGGCAAGCCCGCCGCCGGCCCGGCCGCGCTCCCGGTGTCGCAGGTGCTCGATCTCAGCCTCGACGTCGAGGAGTTCCTCGACACCCGCAGTCCGTTCCACTTCGTCAAGGTCAAGGCGGCCGACGACATCCGCCGCGATGTGGCCACGGTCGGCGCGATCCGCGCCCGCCTCGGGGACGCGGTCCCGATCATGGTCGACGCCAACATGAGCTGGTCCGCGGATGAGGCCCCGGCCCGGCTGACAGCCCTGGCCGACGCGGGCGCCGACCTCGTCGAGGAGCCCCTGGCCAAGGGCGCGTGGGCGGAGCTCGCCCGGCTGCGCGCCGGTTCCGGGGTGCGCGTCGTGCTGGACGAGTCCGTGTGCACCCTCCACGACGCCCTGACGGCGGTGGAGTTCCGTGCCTGCGACGCCTTCAACATCCGGGTCGCCAAGAACGGCGGCCCGGTGAGCGCGGCCCGGCTGATCGACGTCGCACGCCACGCCGGGCTGGGCTTCCAGATCGGGGTGCAGGTCGCGGAGGTGGGTCCGCTCATCCACGCGGGCCGGGCGCTGGCCTTCGCCCACCCCGACGCGTTCACCGTCGAGGCGGGCCAGTCGGACCGGTTCTTCCCCGAGACGGTCGTCACGCCCCGCCCCGCGGTGGACCGTTCGGCCAACACCGTCGAGCCGCCGCCCGGACCGGGCTTCGGCCTCGCGCTCACCGACCGCGCCGCGCCCTGGGCGGTGGCGCGGTACACCGAGGGGGCTCCGGACTGGGCTCCGCTCGCCACGACGCCGTCAGGAGGGGTCCACCGTGACAATCGTCTATGAGTGCGAGTACGAGGGCGAGCGCTGGCTCGGCCTCGGCCTGCCGAACGATCAGGATCCGCTGCTGCTCCACCCCTTGGGCGAGGCCACCCCGGCTGGGGTCAGCCCGGCCGGGGCCACCCTGGTCGGCGGGCTGCCCGCCGCGGGCGGTGACGTGGCGGCTGCGGTCGCGCGGCTCACGGAGGGCCGCACCCCCGTCGAGGTCTCCCCCGCCCGGCGGCACCGCGTGCGGATGCTGCCGGCCCTGCGGCCGGCTCACGCGGGAGACGCGCTGGTCAGCGGCTTCATGATGACCCACAACGTCAAGGTCGACGCCGAGGTGCCGGACCAGCCCACCTGGTTCGTCAAGGGCTCCGGCGACAGCCTCCGGGTCCCCGGCGAGCCGCTGGCCGTCCCCGCCGACGCGGTCGCCGTCTGCGAGGAGGCGGAGGTGGTGCTGGTGTACGTCGGCGACGAGACGGGCGTGCCCCGCTACGTCGGCTACACCTTCGGCAACGACCTCACCGACATCGGCCGCTTCAAGCAGCACCCCGGGCACCTGTCCTACGCCAAGCTCTGCGACGCCGGCCTGGCGCCGTGGCTGCACCTGGCCGAGCCGCCGCGCTCGGTCACCGGCGAGGTCGTGGTCGAACGCGACGGCGTCCCGGCCTGGAAGGGCACCTTCGCCACCGGCACCGACGCGCTCCACTACGACGTGCCGACCATGATGGCGCGCCTCTTCGCCCACCACGCCCTGCTTCGCCCGGGCCTCGTGCACTACGTGTTCCTCGGCGCCGACCGCAGCAGCTTCCACGCGGGCTTCCGCACCCAGGACGGCGACGTGATCACCATCGGCTTCGCCAGTCACGGCGTGACCTTGTCCCACCCGCTCAGGTTCCACCCGCACCACGGAGGTTGATCCACATGTCCCCTGCCGTCACCGCGCGGCGCCGGCTGATCCTGGCCACCAGTTGCCTGAGCATGTTCATCACGGCGCTCGACAACTCGATCGTCAACCTGGCCCTCCCGGCCATCCACCAGGATCTGAACGCCTCGGTGTCCAGCCTCCAGTGGATCGCGGACGCCTACACCATGGTGCTCGCGACGCTGCTGCTGACCGCCGGCGCCACCGCCGACCGCTGGGGCCGGCGGCGGGTCTTCCTGACCGGCCTGGCCGTGTTCACGGTCGCCTCGCTGCTCTGCGGCCTGGCGCCCTCCGGCGGCTGGCTGATCGCGTTCCGGGCGCTGCAGGCCGTCGGCGGGGCGATGCTCAATCCCATCGCCATGTCGATCATCTCCACCACCTTCCCCGAACCGGCCCTGCGGGCCCGGGCGTTCGGCGTATGGAGCAGCGTCTACGGCGCGAGCATGGCGGCCGGGCCGCTCGTCGGCGGGGTGCTGGTGGGGACAGTGGGCTGGCGGTCCATCTTCTGGGTCAACGTCCCCGTGGGCGTCCTGGCCATCGTGCTGACCCTCGTCTTCATCCCCGAGTCGCGCGCGGAGAGGGCGCGCCGCCTCGACCCGGTGGGGCAGCTGCTGGTGATGGTGTTCCTGCTGCCGCTGACCTACGCGGTGATCCAGGCCACCGGGGTGGGCTGGACCTCGCCGCAGATCCTGGTCTGCCTCGGCGTCTCGGCGGTCGCCCTGATCGCGCTGCTCGGCTACGAGACGCGCCGCACAGAGCCTCTGGTGGACCTGCGCTTCTTCCGCAGCATCCCGTTCTCCGGCGCGACCCTGACGGCGGTGGCCGCCTTCGTGGCGCTGGGCGGCTTCCTGTTCCTCAGCAACCTCTACCTGCAGGAGGCCCGGGGCTTCTCCGCCCTGCGCAGCAGCCTCTACCTGCTGCCGATGGCCGCCATGACGCTTCTACTGGCACCGGTGTCCGGGCGGATCGCCGGCGCCCGCGGCGCGCGGATCCCGCTGCTGCTGGCCGGCGTGGCCGTGATGCTGAGCGGGCTGATGCTGACCGCGCTCGGCCGCGACACCCCGGACTGGTGGGTCCTGGTCGCCTTCGCCCTGTTCGGCGTCGGGTTCGCCATGGTCAACGCGCCGATCACCTCGACCGCCGTCTCCGGCATGCCGCGCGCCCAGGCCGGTGTGGCCTCGGCGATCGCCTCCACGAGCCGCTTCGTCGGCCAGGAGCTCGGGGTGGCGATCATCGGCAGCGTGCTGGCCGCGGGCCTCCACGGCCAGGTGACCGGGGAGTTCGACGCGGCGAGCCACGCCGGCTGGTGGATCGTCGTCGGCTGCGGCGCAGTGATCGCGGTCCTCGCCGTGACCACCACCAGCGCCTGGGCCAAGGACACCGCCAAGCGCGTCGCCGACCGGCTGGACCCGGCGGCCCTCGTCGCCCCCGGCCCCGGTGTCGCCCCCCGCAGCACCACCGACACCGCCGTCGCACCCCGCACGGCGAACTGACCTCAGACCGACCCGAGATCGGAGCCTCCCATGAGCCAGAGCCCCGCCCTGCGTGTCCTCGTCCTGAACGGCCCCAACCTGAACCTGCTGGGCGAGCGGGACCCCGCCCTCTACGGAACCGCGACCCTCGCCGACGTCACGGACAACGTGACCCGGCTCGCCAAGGAGCTGGACGTCGCGGTGGACTTCGCCCAGCACAACTCGGAGGGCGACGTCGTCGACGCACTCCAGCGGGCCCGTCACGACTACGACGCGGTGATCCTCAACCCCGGCCCGCTCTCCCACTCCAGCCTGCCGGTCCGGGACGTGGTCCACGTCATCAGCACCCCGGTCGTCGAGGTGCACATCTCCAACGTGGTCTCCCGCGGCGGCTACCACGAGAAGCTCGTCACCGCGCCCGCGGCGGCCGCGGTCATCTGCGGCTGCGGCATCTACGGCTACGAGCTGGCCCTGCGGCTCATCGTCCAGCGCTACGCGCCGGCCGCGGCAGCCGACCGCCAGGCCTGACCGGACGCACCCCACACCCTCCTGGAGCGAACAGTGACCGCCTCCCCTTCCTCCCTCTCCCCTTCCTCGTTCGGTCTGGACGGCCGCGTCGTGCTGATCACCGGAGCCGGCAGCGGCATCGGTCAGGCGGCCGCGGTGGCCTTCGCCGAGGCGGGCGCCCACGTGGCGCTCGCCGGCCGACGCCTCGAACACCTCGAGGAGACCCGCAAGCTGCTGCCCGACCCCGACGACGCGCTCGTGCTGCGGTGCGACGTCGACCGCGAGTCCGACGTGGTGGCGCTCGTCGACGCCGTGGCCGAGCGCTTCGGCCGGCTCAACGTGGCGTTCAACAACGCCGGCACCTTCGGCCGGTTCGGCCCGCTGCACGAGGACGACGAGGAGAACTTCGACCTCGTGGTGGGCACCAACCTGCGTGGCCTGTGGCGCTGCATGCGCCACCAGGTGGCGCGGATGCTGCAGAACGGCGGCGGCTCCATCGTCAACTGCGCCTCCGTGGCGGCCCACCTGGGACACGCCAGGAGCCCCCTGTACTCGGCGACCAAGCACGCGGTGGTCGGCCTGAGCAAGTCGGCGGCGCTGCAGTACGCGGGCTCCGGCATCCGCGTCAACGTCGTCAGCCCCGGCTCGACCGACACCGACATGCTGCGCTCCCTGTACGAGGACGCAGGAGCGCTGCAGGCGCGCTCCAGCCGGGCACCGCTCAAGCGCCTCGGCACCCCGGCGGAGGTGGCCAACGCCGCGGTGTGGCTGGCCAGTCCGCTGAGCGGCTACGTCACCGGCCAGACCCTGCCGGTCGACGGCGGCGTCACGGCCGGCAGCAGCGCCTGACCGGCGGCCACCTCTTCATCCCCACGACCCCGAGGAGCCCCTGCCCCATGGCGTCCACCCTGTACCGCAAGGTGTTCGATCAGCACGTCGTCCGTGAACTGGGCGAGGACCAGTACCAGTTGTTCATCGGCCTGCACCTCATCCACGAGGCGACCAGCGCCCAGGCCTTCGCCATGCTCCGCGAACGCGGCCTCCAGGTCGCCTATCCGGAGCGCAACGTCGCCACGGTCGACCACATCATCCCGACCGACGACGTCGCGCGGCCCTTCGCCGACGCCCAGAGCGAGGCGATGCTGGCCGCGCTGGAGAACAACACCGCGTCGTTCGGGCTGCGTTTCCTCTCCGCGGAGCGGCGCGAGAACGGCATCGTGCACGTGATCGGCGCGGAGCGCGGGCTCACCCAGCCCGGCCTGACCATCGTCTGCGGCGACTCGCACACCGCCACCCACGGGGCCTTCGGCGCCCTGGCGTTCGGCATCGGCACCTCCCAGGTGCGGGACGTCCTGGGCACCCAGTCGGTGATCGTCAACCGGCTCAAGGTGCGCCGGATCGACATCACCGGCGCGCTGCGGCCCGGCGTCTCCGCCAAGGACGTCATCCTCTACGTGATCCACCGTCTCGGCCCCAAGGCGGGCGTGGGGTTCGCCTACGAGTTCGGCGGGGCGGTCGTCGACGCGATGTCGATGGACGAGCGGATGACCGTCTGCAACATGGTGGTCGAGGGCGGGGCCCTGGTCGGCTACTGCAACCCCGACGAGACGACCTTCGCCTACCTGCGGGGCCGGCCCAGCGCCCCCGAGGGGGAGGACTGGGACCGCGCGGTCGACTGGTGGCGCTCGCTCGCCTCCGACGCGGACGCCCCGTACGACGACCGGGTGGTCTTCGACGGCGCCGAGATCAGCCCGATGGTCACCTGGGGTGTCAACCTCGGCCAGTCGGTTCCGGTGGACGGACACGTCCCCGGCGCCGCCGCGGACGCGGCGGCGGAGGCCGCCCTGGCCGACGCGCGGACCTTCATGGGGGTGACGGCAGGGCAGCCGGTCGAGGGGATCGGCATCGACGTCGCCTTCCTCGGCTCGTGCACCAACGGGCGCCTGTCGGACTTCGTCGAGGTGGCCGAGGCGCTGCGGCGCAGCGGCGCCAAGGTGGCCGAGGGTGTGCGGGCGCTGGCCGTTCCCGGCTCGCAGGAGGTGCGGGCGCAGCTGGTCGAGCGCGGCCTGGACAAGGTCTTCGAGCAGGCCGGCTTCGAGTTCCGGCAGCCCGGCTGCTCGATGTGCATCGCGATGAACCAGGACCGCCTGAACGACGGCGAGACCGCCGCCTCCTCGTCGAACCGGAACTTCAAGGGCCGCCAGGGCTCCCCGACCGGCCGGACCTTGATCATGTCCCCGCTGTCGGTGGCAGCGGCGGCCGTGCGGGGCGCCGTGGCCGATCCGCGCGAGGTCTTCGCGACCAACCGCTGACCGCTCGCCCCGTCCAGCCGTTCCCCCCCAGCACCCGAAACAGCGTCAGAAAGGCAACCCCGCCGTGGTCTCCCTGCAGCCCGTCGTCACCGTCAGCGGCACCGCCATCGCCATGGAGGGCGACGACATCGACACCGACCGGATCATTCCGGCCCGCCATCTGAAGTCCCTCAGCTTCGACGCCCTGGGGCGGTTCGTCTTCGAGGGCGACCGCCGCAACGCCAAGGCGGCCGGACAGGTCCACCCCTTCGACGCACCCGAGCACGCCGGGGCCCGGGTGCTGGTCGCCGGGGAGAACTTCGGCTGCGGGTCCTCCCGCGAGCACGCGCCGCAGGCGCTGCACCGCTGGGGCATCCGTGCGATCGCCGCGGTCAGCTTCGGCGAGATCTTCCGGGGCAACTCCGCCACCATCGGCCTGCCCTGCGTGCTGCTCACGCCGGAGGTCTCGGCCGAGGCCCGGGCGGCGATCGCCGCCGACCCGACCGTCGAGGTCACCGTCGACCTCGAGGCCAAGCAGCTGCGGTTCGGCGGGACGGTCCGGCCGGTGCGGATCAACGAGTCGCTGCGGCAGCGCTTCGTCTCGGGCAGCTGGGACAGCCTGACCACGCTCGCCGAGGGGAGCGGGGCCGCCGCCGAGCTGAGCCGCCGGCTGCCCTACCTCAACCACTGGCACGCGGCCTGACCGGCACCCCCGGCCGACCAAGGAGCGACAGGAGCGACTGGTGCGACAACTCGTCATGCCCGACGCCACCGGGTATCCGCGTCTGGCGGAGCTGGTGCGCGGCTGCCCCGACGGCGACCGGGTCGAGCTCTTCGCCGAGCGGGCGCGCACCGAGCGGGAGCTCGCCGACCGGATCCGCGGATCCGCCGACGTGCTGCAGTTCTTCCACGGCACACCACTGCGGGCCGAAGCCCTGCTGGCGGCACGCCCGGCCCGCGTGCTGGTGGCCGGCCCCGCGGGCGGGGCGGTGGACCTGGACGCGGCCCGGTCCGCCGGGATCCACGTCTACGACACCCCCGGCCTGGCGGCCGCCACGGTCGCGGAGTTCACCCTCACCCTGCTGCTGGCCCTCGCGCGGCGCCTGCCCGCCGGGGTGGGCGCGGGTACCGCTTGGCGCCCCACGGCCGGGCGGGACCTCGCCGGGCGGCTGCTCGGAGTCGTGGGCTGGGGCGCGATCGGCTCGGCGGTCGCCCGGCTGGCCCTCGGCATCGGGATGCGGGTGGCCGCCTGGTCCCCCTCGCTGGACGCCGCGACCGCCCACACGGCCGGCGTCCAGCGCCTGGAGCTGGACGAACTGCTCGCCGCCGCGGACGCGGTGAGCCTGCACCTGCGGTCCGCCCCCGGAACGGACGGAATCGTCGACGCCCGTCGGCTCGCCCTGCTGGGCCCGCACGCCCTGCTGGTCAACACCGCCCGGGCCGCGCTGGTGGACATGGCCGAGCTGCGCCGCCGCCTCACCGCCGGCGCGCTGGGCGGGGTGGCGCTGGACGTGTTCGACGTCGAGCCGCTGCCCGAGGACGACCTGCTGCGCACGCACCCCGCCGCGCTGCTCACCCCGCACATGGCCTGGATGACCGACGACGCCGTCGGCCGCTTCCTGGCCGCCGCGATCGCCTTCGGCGTGCACGGCGACGACAGCCGGGTGCGGCGGCTCGCCTGAAAGAGGGCTCACCTGATCAAGAAAGGAGGTTCACCCATGCCCGCCGAGATCTTCGTCGGCGACGACCACGTGCTCGGGGACGTGCTGAACCGCGTGGCCGCACGCCTGCACGAGCAGGGGCTGACGGTGGTCCGCGGCCCCGCCGCGCCGCCGCCCCTGCGCACCGAGTATCCGCAGCCGGAGTGGCCGCACTACTTCGGCCGGGCCGAGGCGGCGGTGATCAGCTCCCGCACAGTGGTCACACCCGAGCTGATGAGCTGGGCCCCCCGGCTGCGGGGGCTGGTCTTCGCCTCCAGCAGCACCGCCTCGTGCGACCTCGACGCGGCCACCGAACGGGGCCTCGTCGTCGCTCACGGGGCCACCCCGCCGAACATGGAGGGCATGGCCGAGGCCACGGTCATGCTGCTCTCCGCGCTGATGCTGGACCTGCCGCTCAAGCAGCGGCAGTTGGCCCGGGGGCTGCCCCGCCCGGCCTCACACGCGCTGACGGCACGTCAGCTGGCTGGGGCGACGGTCGGCCTGGTCGGTCACGGCCGGATCGCCCGCGAGGTCGTCGCCCGGCTGCGGGGCTGGAAGGTGGCCCGGATCCTGGTCGCCACCCGGCATCCCGAGCGCCACCGGTCGGCTCCCCCGGTCGAGTTCACCGACCTCGACACGCTGCTCGCCCATAGTGACGCGGTCAGCCTGCACCTCCCGCTGACCCCCGCGACCCGCGGCGTCATCGGCCCGGCCGAGCTGGACCGGATGCGGCCCGACGCGGTCCTGGTGAACACCGCGCGCGGCGGACTCGTCGACGAGACCGCCCTGGCCGAGCGGCTCGCCTCCGGCCGGCTGCGCGGCGCGGCGATCGACACCTTCGACACCGAGCCGGTGCCGGCCGACCACCCGCTGCGCGGCCTCGACAACGTCGTCCTGACCGAGCACATCGTGGGCCACACCCGGGATCTCTTCGACTCCCTGGTGCCCACCGCGGTCGAGCACGTCCACGCCCTCCTCGCCGGCCGGCGCCCCCGCTACCTGGCCAACCCCGCGGTCCTCGACCAGGGCCGCCGAGCCGACCGACCACCACCCACCGCCACCAACCACTGACACCGGCCACACGACAACGCCACGCAAGGAGAGATGGGTATGCGCAAGCAGACGCCTTCGACGTACGACCTGGAGACGGACGTCGTCGTCATCGGTTACGGATACGCCGGCGCGGTCGCCGCGATCACCGCGCACGACGCGGGAGCCGAGGTGACCATCCTGGAGAAGATGGCCCAGCCCGGCGGCAACTCCCGGGTCAGTGGTGGGAACTGCGTCATACCCCGGGACAGCGACGAGGCGGTCGAGAGCTTCACCGACTACCTCGTGGAGCTCTGCTTCGGGACGACCCCGCGCGACGTCGTCGAGACCCTGGTCCGGGAGGCCCGCGGCCTGGTCAAGTGGTGCGCGGACCTCGGCGGCGAGCTGCACATCCCCGAGCAGCTGATCGTCGCCGGCACCTACCCGCGCACGGTCAAGGGCCCCGGCTTCCCCAAGGTGCCGGGCGGGCAAGGCACCTTCGACAAGTACTGCCTGCGCGGCGACGCCGAGGTGCCGCCGTCGCTGCGGCTGTGGAACCTGTTGTCCGCGAACGTGGCCGAACGGTCCATCGACGTGCAGGTGCGGACCGCGGCCCAGGAGCTGATCACCGACGACTCCGGCACGGTCGTCGGCGTGGCCGCCGAACGGGACGGCCGGCGCATGACGGTGCGGGCCCGCCGGTCGGTCGTGATGACCTGCGGCGGGTTCGAGAACAACCCGCGGCTCAAGCAGGACCACGTGCCCGCCAAGCCGTTGCGGTTCGCCGGGAACCCCGGCAACACCGGCGACGGGATCACGATGGCCCAGGGCGTGGGGGCGGACCTGTGGCACATGGCGCCGACCTCCACCATCATCGGCTTCCAGGCACCGGAGTTCGAGGCCGCGTTCGGGATCTTCTTCCCCTCCGACGGTTTCGTCTACACCGACCGGCACGGCCGTCGCTACGTCGACGAGACGGGCGTGGAGCTGCACGAGTTCACCCGTGTCTGCGCGCACTTCGACACCGAGGAGGTCGAGTTCCCGCGGATACCGAGCTGGGGGATCTTCAACGAGCAGACCCGCCTGGCCGGTCCGCTCACCTGGAATACCAGCGGGTACAACCGCGACCTGTACCGCTGGAGCCCTGACAACTCGGCCGAGATCGACCGCGGTTGGATCCTGCGGGCCGACTCGGTCGAGGAACTCGCCGAGCGGCTCGAGGTCTCCCCGGAGGTGCTCGAAGCCACCCTGAGCCGCTACAACGCGGCCTGCGAGAGCGGCGTGGACACCGAGTTCGGCCGCTCCGCGGAGACCCTCAAGCCCCTCGAACCGCCGTACTACGCCCTGCCGCTGCATCCGACCGTGCTCAACACGCAGGGCGGCGCCCGACGGGACCGCGAGGCGCGCGTCCTGGACCCGCAGGGCGAGCCGATCCCCCGGCTCTACTCCGCCGGCGAGTTCGGCTCCGCCTGGGGCTTCCTCTACCAGGGCGCGAGCAACATCACCGAATGCCTGGTCTTCGGCCGGATCGCGGGCACCAACGCGGCCGCGCAGGCCGCGAGCTGACTGAGCCTTCTTTCCCGCGGCCACAGCGGTGGCGCCCCCGTCCGGGCGTGCTGTGGCCCGGTGGCGGGCCGGGGCTCCCCCGTCCCCCCGGCCCGCCACTCTCCCGTTCCCAGCTGAGGAGGAGTCACCTCAATGACCGTTCGCACCGCCCTGATCGCCGGCGCCGCCGGGGGCATCTGCAGCGAGCTCGCCCGCGCGCTTGCCGTCCAGGGGCATCGGATCGCGCTGCTCGACCGCGACGCGGCCGCCCTCGAGCGGCTCGCCGAAGAGCTGTCCGCCACCACCGAGGTCCGCACCCTGACCGCCGACGTCCGGGACGCGGCCGCCGTCGAGAAGCAGCTCGCCTCGCTGACCGGCGGATGGGCTCCGGCCATCCTGGTCAACGGTGTCGGCGGCGACACCCGCGTGGTGGGGCTGGAGGACCTCGACGAGTCGTTCCTGACCGATTCCCTGGAACTCAACGTCCTGCCCGTGCTCACCACCATGCGCCTGTGCGCGCCGGCGATGAAGCGCGCCGGCTACGGACGGATCGTCAACTTCTCGTCCGCGGGCGGACGGACCTACAGCCACTTCAGTAACGCGGCCTACGTCGCCGCCAAGTCCGCGGTACTCGGACTGACCAAGCAGGCGGCCTACGAACTCGCCCCCTTCGGCGTCTGCGTCAACGCCGTCGCCCACGGTCCGATCGCCACCCGCCGCATCGCCGACGCCTGGGCCGTCCGCCCCGAGCAGGAACAGCAGGCGGTCCTCTCCCGCATACCCGTCGGCCGTCTCGGCACCGTCCCGGAAGCCGTCGGCAGCGTCCTCCACCTCTGCTCCGAGGAGGCCGGCTTCACCACGGGCGCCGTCATCGACGTCAACGGCGGCCTGTTGATCTAGAGCCGGCACGGCCACCGGCCGGGACGCCACCCCCCGTTCGGGTGGGACTGCCGGGCACCGGATGTGGGCATGAGCAAAGAACGGCGACTCAGCCGCCGCCTGCCAACCATCGATGGAGGGACAAGCCATGAGCCTGACGGTCGCGCAGGTCCTTGCCGCCAAGCCCGACGGTGGCCGCACCGTGCACACCATCCGCAAGGACAGTTCCGTCCTGGACGCGCTCAAGTTGATGGCCGAGATGAGGATCGGCGCCCTGGTCGTGGTCACCGCCGGGCAGATCGCCGGCATCGTCACCGAACGCGACTACGCCCGCAAGGTGGAGCTCTGCGACCGCACGGCCGCGACCACCCTGGTCGAGGAGATCATGACCCCACGGGTCCGCTATGTGGAACCCTCACAGAGCGCGGACGAGTGCATGGCGCTGATGACCGAGCACCGCATGCGCCACCTGCCGGTCCTCGACACCGGCCGCCTGAGCGGCATCGTCTCCATCGGTGACCTGCTCAAGCAGCAGATCGCGGACCAGCAGTTCACCATCGACCAGCTGGAGCACTACATCCACGGCGCTCCCAGCGCGGCCCACCTGCGGTAGCCACCCGACGGGCAGGGATCAGCCCTCCGCGTGCTCGAACGGGCCGAGCCTGCGACGGCGCGGGGTGACCGCGGTAACGGCGCTCTCGCGCAGCTCCGGGTCGGCGGCGGCGGCGCGTTCGTACCAACGTCCGTAGCGCGCCGCCAGCCCCGCGGCGGAGGTCCCGTGGAGCAGCACGCTGAGCCCGACCGTGACCGAGACGACGTCGCTGATCAGGCCCACGCCGTGGATGTGCTCCTCGGCGACCAGCAGTCCGAAGACGACGGAGGCCAAGCCGCGCGGGCCGAACCAGCCGACGTACGCGACCGTGGGCGGCTTCAGCCGGCCGCCCGCCAGGGCGAGCGCCACCGGGACCATCCGGATCACGGTGAGGCTGAGCACGGCGTAACCCACGATCCGCCAGCTGAGGTGCTCCAGCGCCGGGCCGAGCAGCACCGCGCCGAAGAACGTCAGGCTCAGCAGGCCGAGCATGCCGCCGAGGTACTCGGACAGCTCCGTGGTCGCGGTCACGTCCAACGGGCGCGAGGAGCCGCCGCCGCGCAGTGCCTGGGCGAAGAACAGCCCCGCGACCCAGGCCGCGATGAACCCGCTGCCGTCCGTCACCGCGCCCAGCATGTACGCGCCGACGGCGTCCGCGAGGACGAACAGCTGCCGCCACTCCCCTGTCACCCAGCCGCGGTCGTGCGACAGCGTCAGCAGCCGGCCGCCGATACCGCCGACCGCCACGCCGATCGCCGGGCTGAACAGCAGGGCGCGCCAGAACGCCCCGGACATTCCCTCCTGCGCGTACGAGGTGCCGGGCACAGCGGCGAGAAAGAGCACGAAGAACGGCAGCACCAGGCCGTCGTTCAGGCCGCTCTCCACGTTCAGCGCCTGCCGCACCAGGCTCGGCACACGGGTGTCGGAGATGGCGCTCTTGCCGAGCGCGGCGTCGGTGGGCGCGAGGATCGCTCCCACCAGCGCCAGTTCCCACACGCTCAGGCCCGGCAGGAGCGGCCAGGCCAGCAGCCAGCCGGCGCCGATGGTGAGCAGCAGGCCGACCGACAGCAGCCGCCCCGGCAGAGCCCCGCCACTGCGCAGGTCCGGCCAGCGCACGGTCGTCGCGTCGGTGAACAGGACCAGCGTCAGGGCGGCCTCCACCAGGGTGCGCAGTTGCTCGGTGTCCTGCCCCAGGCTCACCAGGTCCAGGCCGACCGGCCCGATCAGGATGCCGCAGCCGACGAACCACATGGCGGCGGAGACCGGGGTGCCGGTCAGCCGTCGGGACACCAGCGCATAGGCCGCGGTGACCCCGGCCACCGCCACCCCGGTCCAGGCGGCGCCGCTCATCGGGCCTGCCCTGGCGTGCTTCTTCCGGTCACAACGATCCCCACTCGCGCCGCGGGAACAGCCTGTGCGCCAACTCTGCGTCACCTCCTGGCGGCCTACCGGGACCGACACGTGACCGTCAGGGTGATCCGGCAAGGCTCCTGACGGACCGCCACCAGGTCACCTGTCCGGCCCCCGACGGCCACGTCCTCTGCGGTCGCGGCCGGACCCGGAGCTAGATTCGCACCAACCGAACCGGTCAGCGCGCCGAAGCGGTCGTGGAGAGCCGCAGCAGGCTCGGGCGGGCGCGCGGCGAGCGAAGGGCAGGACATGACGAGTCGCCCCAACATTCTGCTGATCGTCACCGACGAGGAACGCGTCTCCCTCCCGCGGCCGCAGGGCTTCTCCCTACCCGCTCGGGAACGGATCGCGGCCCGCGGCACCACGTTCGAGCGCTACTACACCGCCTCGGCGATGTGCAGTTCCGCGCGGTCCGTCATCTACACCGGACAGCACCTGCCGATCACCGAGATCTACGACAACGACAACATGCCGTACATCCGCCCGCTCAACCCCGAGCTCGGCACGCTCGGGACGATGCTGCGGTCCGCCGGCTACTACACGACGTACCAGGGCAAGTGGCACCTCTCCAACGCCTACCTCACCCCCGACCACCCGGACCCCACCACGGACGCACTGGAGCCGTACGGCTTCAGCGAGTTCAACGACTGGGGCGACATCGACGGCGGCGCCTGGGCGGGCCTCAAGATCGACCCGGTCATCGCCGGCCAGGCCGTCAAGTGGCTGCGCGGCCGGGCGCCGGTGGTCCGCGAGGACCAGCCGTGGTTCATGGCCGTCAACTTCGTGAACCCCCACGACATCATGAGCTTCGACTACGGCGGCAGGTCCCAGGTCCAGCTCCCCTTCGGGCTGGCCCACGCGGTGGTGGCCCGTGCCGCCGCCGACATCCCCGTCTACCAGCGCCGCTGGGACTTCGACCCGCCAGCAAGCCTGCACGACGACCTCTCCGGTGCGGCGCCCGCCGTGGCCGAGTTCGGGCGGATGCTCGACACCGTCTTCGGACCCGTCGCGGACGACCAGCACTGGTACGACGGCCTCAACTTCTACCTCAACGCCATCCGCGACGTGGACCGCAGCGTCGAGTTCGTCCTGGACGCCCTGGAGGCGTCCGGCCAGGCGGACCACACCGTCGTCGTCTTCACCTCCGACCACGGCGAGATGGCGGGCTCTCACGGTCTGCGGCAGAAGGGCAACCTCGTCTACGACGAGAACTTCCACGTCCCGTTCATCGTCGCCCACCCCGACGTGGCCGGCGGCGCCCGCACCGAGGCCCTCGCCTCCGCCGTGGACCTCGCGCCGACCCTGCTGGAGATCGCCGGGGTCGACGCCGCCACGAAGGCCGACCGGCACCCTGCCCTCAAGGGGCACTCGCTGATGCCGGTGCTGCACGGCGGGACCGTGCGCGAGGGCGCGCTGACCGCCGTCGAGTCGATCACCACGCTCGACGCCGCCTTCTGGTTCGAGTTCGCCGACCCGGAGGCGCCCCAGCGCATCGCCTCCGGCGACCTGCGGCCCGACTGGAACAAGCGCGGCTTCCTGCGCGGCTACTCCGACGCCCGCTACACCTTCGGCCGCTACTTCTCCCCGCTGAACCCGAATCGCCCCACCGACACCGAGGCCCTGCTGGCCGACAACGACGTCGTCCTCTACGACCGCGCCGAGGACCCGGCCGAGCTGATCAACCTGGCCGCCGACCCGGCCCACCGCGACCTGGTCGAGCGCTACCGCGCCCTGCTGGAAAGCCTCATCGACACCGAGATCGGCGCGGACACCCGCGCCTGGGTCACCGAACGCCCCCGTCTCCTCGGCTGGCCGACCTGGCACGGCGACACCGACCGCCCCGAGGCCCTCGCCGGCAAGAGCTGAGGCCGCCTGACAGCCGGTGGTTGTCGAAGCGGCCGATCGGCTGTTGGCCCGTGCTCCACGGCCCGGGGTCCACTGGTGATCACCACCACGGCCCCGAACGGAAGCTGGAGCGCCCGCTCACGATGACCGCCTTCTTCGACACCCCCGGGCTGCTGCCCGCCTTCGTCTCCACCAACCGCTCCCGCGTCGTCGGCGCGGGAGCGGACCCGTTCGAGTACGACCGCGTGACGGGCGCGCTGCAGGACCTGCTCGACTGGCCGCAAGCGCTGGAGCGGGCCGGGCGCGGCCATCTCGCGCGGGCGGTGGAGGCGGAGACGGCCGGCCACCATCTCTCGGCGGCAGCCGGGTATCGGACCGCCGCGGCGTGGCTGCACTGCGCGACGGTGCTGCCGCACCCGGACCGGGACGCCCTCGCGCGGGCCGAGGCCACCGCCGACGAGGCGATGGGACGCGCGCTCGCGCTGACGGAGCCTGACGCGGCACGGATCGAGGGCCACGGCTTCGTCGGGTGGCTGCGGTTCCCTTCCGGTGTGGTCCGCCCCCCGATCGTGGTGATCGTGCCGGGGATGGACTCCAGCAAGGAGGAGTTCCACGACGTCGCGGACGCGCTGCTGCCGCGCGGCGTGGCCGTCGCGGCCGTGGACGGGCCCGGCCAGGGGCTGCTCGCCACGCGTTCCACTCCCGAGCCGGCCTACGAGAAGGTCATGGGCGCGCTGCTGGACCTGCTCGGCGCCCGGGACGACCTGGACCAGGACCGCGTCGGCGTGATCGGCCTGAGCCTGGGCGGCTTCTACGCCGCCGTCGCCGCCGCGCGGGAACCGCGCGTGCGGGCGACCGCCACGGTCAGCGGCCCGAGCTCGCTGGACTGGTCGCAGCTGCCGCCCTTCGTGACCGAGACGCTGACCCAGCGGTGCGGATCCGCGGACGCCGCCCGTGCGTTCGCCACCCAGGTGCGCCTCGACCCGCTCGCCGCGACCATCCCCGGCCCGATCCTCGTCGTCGACGGCGGCCTGGACCACATCCCCGGCGCCACCAACGGCGCACCGCTCGCGCAGGCCGCCCCGCACGCCCGCTACCTCCTCGTCCCCCACGGCGACCACCTCCTCGGCAACGCCCGCCCCGACTGGCTCCCCGCCACCACGGACTGGCTGGCCACCCAGCTGGGAGCGGACCTGCCGAGGCCGTGACCCCTGCTCGCCCGCCGCTCCCACTCGCCCTGGCCGAACCCGCCCCGGCCTGAGCGGGCGTCACGCCCGGCAGGGGGTGCCCGGGGGCCAGGCGTAGGGGGCGGTGAGGCGGTAGGTGCCGGGTGCGCCGACGCGCAGGGCGGTCCAGTCGCCGTCGCGGCGGAGGCAGGCGGAGCCCGGGCCGTGGGCGGCGAGCCAGCGGGACCAGGGGACGCGCAGGCGGATCGTACCGGCGATGGGGACGGTCAGGAGCACCTGCGCGGCATCGGCCCGCTGGGTCCGGGCGGGCGGATCGGCCAGCGGCGTGGGGTCGGTGACCTCGTAGACCTGCCAGGAGTCGGACTGCCAGACGGGCCGCAGGAAGGGCGGGGCGGAGCGGATGAGAGCGACCTCGTCCAGCGCGGCCACGTCCGGCGGCGTCGCGGAGAGGACCACGTAGCGCACGGCCCAGCGGCGCAGCCAGGCGTGGTAGCGGTCCGGGGTGAGCGTGCCCTCGTAGAAGAGCGGGTCGCGCTGCGCGTCCAGCTGCCGGTTCCAGCCGCGGGCGAGCTGGACGGCGTCGGCCAGACCCCAGGACTCCCAGTGGTTGAGCATGGGCACCGCCTCGACCCGGGCCCGGTCGGCGTGCAGGCGGCGCAGCTCGTCGCCGAGCGCCGCCGCCCCGGCGGGCACGGGCGCGCGCGGCGGCAGCCCCACGAGGTCGGCCGCCACCACCCAGTACGCGGTGGCGGCGAAGGCGAGCGCCAAGGCGACCGAGCGGAGCGTGCGCCGGGGGCCGGGCGCGCAGAGGGCGGCCAGGAACGGGACGCTGGCCAGCACCATCGCCAGCCGCCCGACGTTCCCGCCGATCGGGGTGTCCACCACCCAGGTGGCGACCGCGCCGAGCGCGTAGACCGCGGCGGCGACGCGGGCGGTGCGCCAGCCGGCCGGGGCGAGCAGGACCAGCAGCGCGGCGCAGGCGACCGTCACCAGCACGGTCCAGCCGCTGTTCGGGTCGACGCCGTAGGAGGGGAACAGCAGCGCCGCGCCGGCGACGACGAGGACCGGTGGCACGGCCAGCGCCCAGCCGCCTGCCCGACGGCCCGTCAGCAGCAGAGCGGCAGCGACGACTTCGAGGAAGAGACCCGCCAGTGGGCTGGCGGCGGTCGCCAGCGCGGAGGCGAAAACGCAGCCCACGACCCGGCCGCGGCCGACGGGCGGCCCGCCGAGGGCCAGCACCACCGCCCCGAGGGCCACGGCCAGGCCGACCGCGAAGGAGACGCGCCCGGCGGCCAGATCGCACCAGAGCGCGAACGCGCCCCAGGTGGAGACGGTCCACGGCCGGTGCACACCGCTGCGCCGCACCAGCAGGGCCAGGAACGCCGCCCCGGCGACCACCGACGCGACGCCCGCGACCCGCACGCCGAGGAGCGCCATCAGCTGCGGCGCGGCCAGGCTGTAGGCGGCCGGGTAGGCGCCGCCGTACCAGGCCAGGTCGTCGGCGCTGCCGGGATGCCGGGCCACGAAGTCCGTCCACGCCGCCTGCGCGGCCAGGTCACCGCTCACGTCGGCGAGGAACCGCGCCCACACCAGACCCAGCGCCAGCGCTAGCAGCGGTCCGGGCCCGAGCGTCCGCAGGCCGTCCGCCGCGAGCCCCCGCACGTGCCCGCACACACTCCGCACCCGAACCACAGCACATGCTGACACGCACGCCGCGCGACGGCCTGACGGCGCGCCAGCGGGCCGCCGGAATGCGGCGCCCCCGCCCACCGTTGCAATCGACAGATTCTGAGCGGTGCCGGAAGAGGTGGGCAGCATGGCGACGACAGCAGAGGACCTCCCGCGAGAGGAGGTCACCACCGCCTGCGGGCGGCGGATCCGCATCGGTGAGTTCCGTGTGGGCGCGACCGCGGGCACACGCTCGCGCGTGACGCTCGACGTCGGACCGGAACCGGGCGGCCGCTCGCGCGCCTGGGCGGGCCTGACCCCGGCCGAGGCCCGCGCCGTGGCGGCCCTGCTCCTCCACCGCGCCACCCTCGCCGAAGGCGAGGACACAGCCCGCAGCGGCCGCTGAACGCCGGCCGGTCAGCGGCGGAAGCCGGCGGCGAGGAGGAGCTCCTTGGCGAGGCGGGCGCTGCGGCGGACCTCCTCCGGGTCCTCGGGGGCGCCGGGGACGGCCTCCAGGCCGGCGGTCAGCCGGTCGAGGATCTCGGCGAGGGCCGCGACCTGGCTCTCCAGGGCGGAGACCCGGTCCCGCAGGGAGGACTCCAACGACGTCCCGGCGTCGGTGGCGGCCGCGAACGGGGTCGCCGCCTCCGGCGCGCGGTCCGCGGAGACCGCGGTGATCAGCCCGTAGTGGCCGTCGTAGCGGCCGTAGAGGACGCTGCCGCGTCCGGTCTCCGCGTCCTTGAAGAACAGGAACGGGTAGTCCGTCGCGCCCAGCCTGGCCCGCGCCTCGTCCTCGGTCAGCACCGGAGCGGCGGTCGTCAGCACGTTGACGGGCACCCGGCGTGCGGTGACGCCCTCCGCGGGTTCGAGCTGGGCGAGGCGGAAGGGGCCGGGGCTGAAGCGGTAGATCACGCTGTCCTGGCCGCTGCCCGTCTCGGTGAAGAGATGGAAGTCGAAGTCCATCGTCTCCATGGTCAGCGCCGCCTCGTCGACGGACTCCCGCGCCAGCCGGTAGTCCTTCCGGCGGACCAGGGAGCGCTCCGCGCTCGGGACGTCCGCCCGCAGCGGGCGCCGTGCGGCCTCCGCGCCGTCGCGCCACTCCAGCGTGCCGGACTCGTCGTCCGCCTCGGTGAGGTCGTGGCTGCGGGCCCATTCCAGCCGGCCCAGCTGCACGGCCAGCCGCCGGGCGAGCAGCGAGATCGCGTCCGTCATCGTCTGGGCCGCCACCTGGACGCGCACCAGCTCCCCGTCGACGTCGACGAGGACCTGCGCCACGGCGGGCCGGCCCTCGCGCTGCGGCATCCGGGCCAGCCGCACCCGGGCGGAGCGCACCGGCCGCCGCGCCTCGTCCAGCACCTCCTGGACGGTGGTGCGGGCGAGGTCGCCGGTCACGGGCGAGAGGTCGCCCGTGACGAGCAGCTGCAGCTCGGGCAGCTCCTGCGGACGGTCTTCACGGTCCATGGCGTGCACCCCCGTGGTGTCGGGTCCTGCTACCACTGTGGGGGGTCCGCCGACCGGCGGCATTCCGACGCCGGTGGCGGCCCCCCACCAGTGGCGTCAGCTGGTGGTGTCCTTGCCGATCATCCACCAGCGCTGGACGCCGGAGCTGTCCATGGTCAGCGGCACCCCGGTGACGTCCGACTGCATCGCGGCGTACTGCAGGCTCTCCCAGATCGGCACCAGCGGCACGTCCTTGGCGATGCCCTGCTGGATCTGCGTGTAGTCCTTGCGGGCGTCCTCGCGCTTGGTCTGGGCCAGGCCGGAGGCGATCAGCGCGGACGGCGCGGAGTAGCCGTTGAAGACGAAGTTGTGCGGGCCGGCCAGCGGCGAGACGTAGTCGTCGATGTCCAGGTAGTCGGCGTACCAAGTCAGCATGTAGGCGTCGAAGTCGGGCTTCTTCAGGATCGCGTCCGACAGCTTGGGGTAGGTCAGGTAGTCGCGCAGCGTCACCTTGAACAGCCCGCCGGCCTCCAACTGCTCCTTGATCAGCTCGGCCTCGCGCTGGATGGCCGGGTCGCCCTTGCTGTAGTAGGCGAAGGTGAAACTGATCGGCCCGTTCACGCCGGCCTTGGCCAGCTCGTCGTGGACCTTGGCCGCGCTGCTCGGCTGGCGGCCGTAGGCGGAGAAGAACGTGGTGGTCGCGTTCGTGATCCCGGAGGGCACGATCGTGTAGGCGGGCGAGACGGTGTAGTTGAACGCGTTACTGACGATCGCGGGGCGGTCGATCAGCTGCGCCACCGCACGCCGCACGGCCTGCTTGGCGAAGACACCGGAGGTGGTGTTCAGCGCCATCATGTTGATGCCACCGCCGGGACCGGAGACCACCTGCAGGCCGGAACGCAGCTGCTGGTTCTGCTGCATGTGCACGACGTCGGAGGTGTTGAGGTCGGCGATGACCGCGTCGACCTGGTTGTCGTCCAGGGCCTTCTTGGTCCCGTTCTGGTCCGGGAAGTACTTCAGGTCGACGCCCGAGTTGCGCGGCGGGGTGTCCGAGCCCTGGTAGTCCGCGTTCAGCGAGAGGTGGACCTCGCTGGGGGACTTGTCCGCGCCCGAGCCGGTGAAGGTGACCGAATCGATCTTGTAACGACCGGAGCCGACGACGCCGGTGAAGTCCGGCGCGGCCTCCTTGGTGGCTGGCAGCGTCTTCGGGTCGATGATCGAGGCGACGCCGGCGCTGAGCCGGTCGGGCATGGTCGCGTCGGGGTCCTTCAGGTGGAAGAGCACCGTGTCGCTGCCCTGCGTCTCCACGGACTTGATGGTGCTGCTGAGGATCGCGACCGGCCCGTTCTGGTCGTTGATCTGGATCACGCGGTCGATGGAGTACTTGACCGCGGCCGCGTCGAGCGGGTCCCCGTTCCAGAACTTCATGCCGGGGCGCAGGACGCACTTGTACGTCAGGTCGCCCGAGTCGGTGTAACGGCAGCTCTTGGCCGCGTCCTCCTGCGGGAGGTTGGCTCCCGGACGGTAGCTCAACAGGCGCTGGTAGACGTTGTAGTACACGGTCCACGCGCCGTTGTCGTAGGCGTGCGCCGGGTCCAGGGTGGTGTAGGCGTTGGCCGAGCCCACCCGGATCACGACGTCCGGTGCTCCCGCCACCGCGCCCGTCGACTTGGACGAACACGCGGTGGTGGCGGCGATGAGGCCGACGCAGCCGAGTGCTCCCAGCCGCTTGAGTGCTGACATCTTTTCTGTTTCTCCTTGTCGGCGTGCAGCGACGCCGCGACATCACGTCCGATTGCCGCCGACCCCCTCGGCTCTGGCAACCGTCAAGCGGTGAAGGCTAGCTTTGATCGAGACAGGTCAACAAGGGGCCTGGGGGCTTTTCGCTCCTTACGGGACCCCCTGGACCGAAGCGCGCACGGACGGGCATCCCGTGCAAGCCGCGCAATCCCGGCATCGTTTGTCTACGGCCCAATTCCAGCCACACCGAGTGGCTCTCATGAAATTCTTACTTTTCGGCGGAGGTGGGACCGGGATGCGGGCCCTCGCCCGGGGGCCGAAGCTGGAGTGGCCGAAGTCGGGCACCGGAGCCCACCCGTGACGGGAGCCATTGATGAGCACAGCGCCGCCGACATCGCCGAAATCCGTCGTCGTCGGACTCGACCAGTCCGCCGGCGCCCGTGCCGCCCTCGACTGGGCCGCCGCCGAGGCGGTGCTGCGCGGCGCACCGCTGCTGATCGCCACCGCCTGGACCGGGATGGACCGCGAGGAGTACGAGCCGAACATCGCCGACCCCGTCCACCGCGCCGCCGTCACCTTCGTCGAGGAGGCCGCCGCGGACATGCGCGCCCGGCACTCCGGCCTGGACGTCGACACCTCGCTGATGACCGAGGACCCCGTCGGCGGCCTGATCCGGCTCGCCCAGGACGCGGACCTCCTGGTCGTCGGCCGGCGCGGCCTGAACGCGCTGCAGATCTTGCTGCTCGGCTCGGTGAGCCAGCAGTTGGTGGCACACTCCCCGGTCCCCGTGGCCGTGGTGCCCGAGAACTCACCCGCGACGGCGGCCGACGCGCCGGTGGTCGTGGGCGCCGCCCGTGAGCTCACCGAGCCGCTCGACTTCGCCTTCGCCGAGGCGCGGACGCGCGGCGCGCCTGTGGTCGCGGTGCGCGCGTGGTCGATGTCGAACCCCTATCTCGCGGCCATGGCCGACGCCGTGGACCAGCTTCAGGCCGAGGAGGGCCGGGAACTGGAGTCGCTGGTCGAGGCGGCCAAGCTGCGGCACCCGGCCGTCGAGGTCAGCACCAGGGTCGAGTTCGCGTCACCGGAGGCGGCACTGATCGAGGCGTCCGAGGGCGCCGCGCTCGTGGTGGTGGGCCGACACCGCCGGCACTCCCGCTACGGGCTGCCGATCGGCCGGGTCCCCCACAAGGTGCTGCACCTCTCCGACCTGCCGGTCGTCGTGGTTCCGAACTGACGTCACGCCGCATGCGGGACGATCACGACGCGGTCCGGGTCGAAGACGCTGCGCGGGCCGGTGACCGGCCCGACCTCGATATGACCGATCAGGTAGCGCCGCACGTCCGCCTGCTGCTCCGGCGGCAGCTGCCGCCACTCCGCGGGCGGCAGACCGGTCGCGAGCAGGCCCTCGACGGCGTCCGGGGCGCGCAGGACGACGGCGCGGTTCTCCGCGCGGATCCGGGCGGTCACCTCGGCGCGCTCCCGGTCCGCCGCCGGGTCGCCGGCGTCGAGTTCGGCGACGAGCTCCGCCAGCCGGGCCTGGTCGTGGCGCCGGGCCGCGGCCGTCCGCCCGTCGAGCAGCGCGGCCGGGGCGGCCTCGGGTGACGCGTGCGGACCCAGGGCGTCCAGCAGGTACGGGATCTGCTGGTCGACCAGCTCCTCCAGCCGGGTCGCGCTGATGTAGCGGAAGCAGGGCTCGCGGTCGGCGGCGCGGCGTCCGGTGCAGGCGTAGGTGGGGTACTCGTCCACGGTGGAGCCGACCATCCGGTGCCCGCAGCGGGCGCAGCGGACCAGGCCGGTGAGCGGGTAGTGGCGGTCCGTCAGCCGTCCGGCGCGGGCCTGGTGCCGGCTGCGCAGGCGCAGCTCCCTGGCCTCCTCCCAGTCGGCGAGGGGGACGCACGGCTTCCAGGCGCCGCGCACCGGCGTCCCGTCCGGACCGCGCACCAGCTCGCCGCCGTTGACGCGCAGCCCGGCATAGCGCGGCGCGTCGATGATCCGGCCGACCTTGGTCGAGGTCCAGCGGCCGCCCCCGGCGGTGGGGACGCGCTCGGTGGTGAGCTCGCGGGCGATCCACGACAGCGTGCGGCCCGTCAGGAACCAGGCGTAGACGCGGGCGACGACGTCCGCCTCCTCGGGGACCAGGTCGTAGTCGCCGAGGGTGTAGCCGAAGGCGCGACGCCCGCCACCGTGCGGCCGCCCCGAGGCCGCCCCCTCCGCCTGCGCGGCGCGCACCGAGTCGGCGAGCCGCCGCCTGCCACGGTCCGCGAGCCGGGCGCGGTCGAGCAGCGCACGGCGCCGGTCGGCGTGGTCGAACTCGGCCCCGTCCTCGGGCGCGGCGGGGTCGAGCAGCGTCAGGCCGTGTTGCTCGACGAGCGTCAACAGAGCCGCCAGGTCCTGGGGTTGGACGCGCTCCAGCTCGTGCACGCCGTAGACCACGGCGTGCGTGACCTGTCCTGAGGCCAGCTCGGCCAGCAGGGCCTCCCAGCCGGGCCGCGCCGCGCCCGCCGACCAGCTCGTCGCCTGCGGGTCGAGCAGGACCCGACGCGGGGCGACCCGGATCCCGGCGCGCGCCGCCAATGCCCGGCACTCCGCCTCGCGCTGATCGACCCCCACCTGCCGCGACGACCGCCGGTGCGCCACCCGGCAGTACACGGCACCCTCGCGCCCTCCGTCCGCCGCACCGTCCCGCACCACTGCCCTCCGCTCCGACTCGCGTGGTGGAATCGATGCTTCCTCTGAGTTTCCTCTGAGTCAACCTCAGACCGCTGTGAATCCGCCGCACACGAAGCGGGACTGCGGTGCCGACCTCGTGGATCACCGCGGGTCACAGTGGTTCAGACCTGCCGACGAGAGGAGCGCACGGTTCCTCTGAAATTCTTCTGAGCGCTCATTGACGCGCTCCGGCGCCCACTGGTTCCCTTTTCCCAGCAAGGTTCACCCCACCTTGTGGTGACATCCCTCCCCGCTCGATGCGTTCGGCCTGCCGCAACGCGTTCCTTGGCATGCCCACGCCATCGCATGGGGGGTTCTGCACGTCCGCTCGCTCCACCGACAGAGAGGACCCAGGATCTCCATGGGCATCGCCTTCTTGGGACGGTCCGGCGCCGCCGCCGCAGGCCTGACCGCCGCGGCCGTCGTCGGCGCGCTCGCCATGGCCGCACCCGCGTCCGCCGGCACGTCGACCGCGCACGTCAAGCACCTGTGCGCGGCCCCCGCGCACGCACGGATGATGTCCTGCCTGGCGCTGGCACGCACCGACATCGCCGAGCCGCACGCCCTGACCGCGAACGCGGTCTCCCCGGCAGCGACCCCCTCCGGCTACGGTCCCAGCGACCTGCTCAGTGCCTACAACCTGCCGGCCAACGGCGGTGCGGGCCAGACCGTGGCGATCGTCGACGCGCAGGACGACCCGAATGCGGAGTCGGACCTGGCTGCCTACCGCAGCCAGTACGGCCTGCCGGCCTGCACCACCGCCAACGGGTGCTTCAAAAAGGTCGACGAGAACGGCGGCACCAACTACCCGACCGCCGACTCGGGTTGGGCGGGCGAGATCTCCCTCGACCTGGACATGGTCTCGGCCGTGGCGCCCGACGCCCACATCATCCTGGTCGAGGCCACCTCGGCGAACATGAGCGACCTGGGCACCAGCGTCAACGAGGCCGTCTCACTGGGAGCGAAGTACGTCTCCAACAGCTACGGCGGCTCCGAGGACTCCACCGACCTGACCTCGGACAGCAGTTACTTCAACCACCCGGGTGTGGCCATCACCGTCTCGGCCGGCGACTCGGCCTACGGCGCCGAGTACCCGGCCTCCTCGCAGTACGTGACCTCGGTCGGCGGCACCTCGCTCAGCAAGGCGTCGAACAGCCGTGGTTGGAGTGAGAGCGTCTGGTCGACCTCCAGCACCGAGGGCACCGGCTCCGGCTGCTCGGCGTACGACCCCAAGCCCAGCTGGCAGACCGACACGGGCTGCTCCAAGCGCACCGTCTCGGACGTGTCCGCCGTTGCCGACCCAGCGACCGGCGTCGCGGTCTACGACAGCTACCAGGCCACCGGCTGGAACGTCTACGGCGGCACCAGCGCCTCCTCCCCGATCATCGCCTCCGTCTATGCGGACGCGGGCACCCCGGGCAGCGGTGACTACCCCGCCAAGTACCCCTACCAGCACACCAGCGCGCTGAACGACGTCACCAGCGGCAGCAACGGCACCTGCTCCCCCGCCTACCTCTGCACCGCCGAGGTCGGCTACGACGGCCCCACCGGGCTCGGCACGCCGAACGGGCTGACGGCCTTCACCGCGGGCACCAGCAGCGCCGAGACGGTCTCCGTCACCAACCCCGGCAGCCAGACCGGCGCGGTTGGCACGGCCGTCTCGAAGCAGGTCGCCGCGACGGACTCCGCGGGCAAGTCGCTGACGTACTCGGCGACGGGACTCCCGGCGGGCCTGAGCATCTCGTCCTCGGGCCTGATCTCCGGCACACCGACCACGGCCGGCACCTCCAGCGTGACCGTCACGGCGTCCTCCGGCAGCGCATCCGGCTCGACGTCCTTCTCCTGGACCGTCAGCTCCGGCGGCGGCACGGGAGGCTGCACCAGCACCGGCCAGAAGCTCGGCAACCCCGGCTTCGAGACCGGCACCGCCTCACCCTGGACCGCCTCCTCCGGCGTGATCAACGGTGACACGACCTCGGAGCCGGCCCACTCCGGCAGCTACGACGCCTGGCTGGACGGCTACGGCACCACCCACACCGACACCCTGTCGCAGTCGGTGGCGATCCCGGCCGGCTGCACCACCGGCTTCTCCTTCTGGCTGCACGTCGACACCGCCGAGACCAGCACGACCACGGCCTACGACACCCTCAAGGTCCAGGTCCTGAACGGCTCCGGCAGTGTGCTGGGCACCCTGGCCACCTACTCCAACCTGAACGCCGGCAGCGGCTACACCCAGCACTCCTTCGACCTGTCGAGCTACGCCGGACAGACCGTCACCCTCAAGTTCACCGGGAGTGAGGACGCGAGCCAGCAGACCAGCTTCGTCATCGACGACACCGCGCTGAACGCCTCCTGATCCACCCCTGATCCACCCGCAGAGCGCGCGAGGCCCCCTGCTCCCCCCGGCAGGGGGCCTCGCGTCGTCACCTCGCGTCGTCACCGCGCATCGACGACGGTGCTGATCCGGCCCGTGTCGACGTCGTGGACATGGCCGGAGACGCTCACCTCGGCGGGGATCAGCGGCGACAGCCGGAGCCGCTCGACGTCGGCGCGGACCGTGGCGTACGGGTCGGCCACCTGGGAGCCCGCGAGCGCCGCCTCGTCGAGACCGGTCGCGGTCGCCGCCTCACGACGGAACGCCTCGTCGGCGAGGAAGCCGGTGCCGCACTGGGTGTGATGGACGACGGCGACCTCGAAGAGCGGGCCCGACAGCCCGAACACGCGTCGGGCCAGGAACGCCAGATAGGCGAGGTCGCCGATCACGGCCGGGGTGACCCGGCCGCCGGCATTGCGGATCACGGGGGCCTCGCCGAGCCGGATCCCGAGGACGGTGGCCGGATCCACCCGGTGATCCAGACAGCAGACCACGATCAGCTGCGCGGTGGGCGGGGCGAGCGGGAGCGGGGCGTTGTCACGGGCGAAGTCCTCGTTGCGGGCGAGGAGCGGGCCCATCCTGGTCCGGCTGGTGCTGACGGGACCGGTCATGGCGGTTCCCTCCGAGCTCGACTCTTTGTGGACACTGTCCACGTTAGCTCCGAAAGTGGACGCCGTCCACGTTGCGCTATGGTGAGCCGGTGACCACGGTCCGACCTGCAGCGGAGCCACCCGAGCCGCCTACGTCCGCGTCCGCGACGCCGTCGGCAGGGCGCCGGCGACCGCGGGGAGCGGTCCGGGCCGGCCTGATCGCCGCCGGTGTGGAGCTGGCACGCACCGGCGGCCCGGACGCGGTGGTGCTGCGCGAGGCCACGCGCCTGGTCGGCGTCGTGCCCAACGCCGCGTACCGACACTTCGCCGACCGTGACGAGCTCCTCGCCGTCGTCTGCGTCGCGGCGATGACCGAGCTCGGCGACCGGATGGCCGCCGCGGTGGCCCGCGTCCCCGGGGCCCCGGACGATCCGCTCGCGGCCCGCCTGCGGCTCGGCGCGATCGGCACCGCCTACCTGGAGTTCGCCCGCGCGGAACCGGGCCTGTTCGCCACCGCCTTCGCCGTGCCGTCGCAGCACCTGTACACGGCCCCCGCCGACCCCGCGCCCGGCGCCGACCGCAGCCCCCTCGGCCAGCTGCGCACCGCCCTGGACGCGCTCGTCGCCGCGGGCGTCCTCGACCCCCGCCGCCGACCGGGGCTCGAGTTCCCGATCTGGTCCGCCGTCCACGGCTTGGCCGTCCTCACCAGCCAGGGGCCCCTGCGCGAGGTCGGCGCCCCCGAACGCGCCCGGCTGAACGAGCTGACGCTCGCCTTCATCGGCGAGAGCCTGGAACAGCGGGCGACGTGAGGGCAGGCCACAGGGGCTCGCTGACGGATCAGGTCGCTCCTTGCCGCACTGACCGGCCTCAGCCCGGTTTCCCCGCTGCCGCCCGCGCCGCGGCCATGTCGCGGCGCTCGTTGCGCACCGCCAGCGCGACGGTGACGGCGAGGCTCGCGGCGATGATGCCCTCGGCCCAGAAGAAGGCGACATAGTCCATCAGCGAGCCGATGGGCGGGCTCCCCGGCGCGGCGTTGCGCAGACCGACGAGGGCGAACAGGGTGGCGGCCATCCAGCCCAGCGCCGGCCAGACCATGCCGTGGCGTCGGCGCACGAGGACCTCCGCGCCACCGAGCACGGCGAGGGCCAGCGCCCACATCGCCGCCATCATGAACCAGGCCAGGATGAACGTCGCCCGCGAGCGTCCCGCCCTGGCGTCGAGCCGCGCGACCGTGCCGCCGCTGGCCGACTTCGTGGGGCGGACGACGAAGAACGGGTCGGCGTCGCTGTAGGTCAGGGACAGGGGAACGGTGTGGCCGTGGTCGGTGGCGACCCAGCCCACGGAGAGGTCGTAGCGGTCGAAGGGATAGTCAGTGGGGGTGCCGTTGTTGAGCCCGGCCGTGACGACCTGGAGCGGAGCGACATCTCCGGGTTTGGTGTGGAAGCTGGACACCGTCAGCCCCACGGCGGTGATCTCGATGTCCTTGGCGAAGACCGGTGAGTCGGGCTCCTCAGCGAGGCCGCCGTGCGGGAACGCCTGGACGGAGAGCGACAGGTCGAGCCCGGACGTGTTCACACCCTGGGCGGTGACGTCGAGTTCGATCCAGTCCGAGGCCGTCGGGTTGCCGACCACGCTGACCTGCTGGCGGCTGGTGCGCTCGTTGAGGTAGAGCCCGACACCCGCGCCGCACAGCACCATGACCAGCGCGACTACGAGGAGCGAAGGCGGAATACGCATGATGTCCCGTCCGGTGGCGATGCATCAGCGGCCATACATTCGGAACTTATGTCCTATTTGGGGCGAAAGCACCGCCCCTGGGCCGATCGGGCGAGAGGCGGGGCCTCGACCCCAGCGCCCCACGGATTTCGGTACTCCGATCCGCTCGACCGCTGTGCTAGCTTGATGTCCACTCGTCAAACAGACGAATGTGCGCGACTTGTGGCGATCTCATGTCCATGCGGAGCCAGGGGTGCCGCTCCTGAGCGCATTGTGAGCAGAATCTGGGTCAGCCGTGGCCAGCCGTCGTGCCACAGGACGACGGGGGATGTCATGCGAGGTTCGTCTGCGATCGGGAGCATTCCACCGTGTGGTTCCAACCCCGCCGTCCCGTCGGCGGCCCCAGGGCCGCTGACGCCCCCGACAGCAGTCGGATATCAGGACCCGGCGCGTCCGACCTTACCGGTGTCGCGGACGGTGCTCTCGACTCGACCCACGCCCGGACCTTCGCAGGCGGCCTCACGGACCGTGACGTCGCGCTGATCCGCACCAGTCTCGCCGTGGTCGAGCCGCTGGCGGCCGACATGGCGGTCTACTTCTACTCGATCCTGTTCACGCGCTACCCGCAGGTCAGGGAGATGTTCCCGCCCGGCATGGACACCCAGCGCGGACGCCTGCTGCGAGCCCTGCTGCACATCGTCGACCTCGTCGACGACCCCGAGGCGCTGGCCCGGTTCTGCGCCCATCTCGGACGCGACCACCGCAAGTTCGGCACCCAGAACGACCACTACGACGCGGTCGGGGAGTGCCTGCTGGCCGCGCTGGCCCGGTTCGCCGGCCCCGCGTGGAACCCCGAGGTGGCCGGGGCCTGGACCCGCGCCTACACCGCCGTCGCCAAGGTGATGACGCAGGCCGCGGACGAGGACGCGCAGGCGCGGCCCGCGGTCTGGAACGCCCAGATCGTGCACCGGCAGGTCTTCCCGCACGGCATCGCCGCCATCACCGTGCAGCCCGACAAGCCCTACGAGTACGCCGCCGGACAGTACGTCAGCATGGAGACCCCGTGGTGGCCGCGGGAGTGGCGCTACTACTCCCCCGCCAACGCGCCGCGCCCGGACGGCACCCTCACCTTCCACGTCCGCGCGATCCCGACCGGCTGGGTGAGCAACGCCCTGGTCCGGCGCTCCACCGTGGGCGACGTGATCCGGCTCGGACCGCCGCTCGGCGACATGGTGCTGGACCCGGAGTCGGGCCGCGACATCCTCTGCGTGGCCGGCGGCACCGGACTGGCCCCGATCCGCGCGCTGGTCGAGGAGAGCGCCCGCAACGGCGTCCAGCGGCAGATGGACGTGTTCATCGGCGCCCGCACCTCCGACGAGCTCTACGGCCTCGACGAGATGCTGCGGTTCGCGCAGCGCAACCACTGGCTGCAGGTGCGCGCCGCCGTCTCCGACGAGCACATCCTCGGGCTGAGCGGCTCGCTGCCGCAGGTGCTGCGGGAGTTCGGCCCCTGGTACCGGCACGACGCCTACCTCAGCGGCCCGGCCTCGATGGTGACCGCCGCGGCCGACACCCTGCGGCAGAACGGCGTCCCGCGCTCGCGCATCCGCCACGACCCGCTCGACGTGCCCGTCCTGTCCCTGAACTGACGCCGTGGGCCTCCCCCGGGCCCCGCACCGACCCGACCCCGGGAGCCATCCCCCGTGACCCACCACCGCTTCGGTTCAGCCGGCGAGCGCGTGCTGCAGCAGCGGCACGGCACCACGGAGCGCGCCGCCGAATTCTACGACCGGCAGGTGCACCCGTACCTCACCCCGACGATGCGCGCGTTCATCGACCGGATGACGATGGTCTTCCTGTCCACCGCGGACTCCGGCGGCGCCTGCGACGCGAGCTTCCGCGCGGGCCCGCCCGGCTTCGTCCAGGTGCTGAGCGACCGCACCCTGGCCTACCCCGAGTACCGCGGCAACGGCGTGATGGCCAGCGCGGGCAACATGACCGAGAACCCGCACCTCGGCATGCTGTTCCTGGACTTCACCCGCGACCACATCGGACTGCACGTCAACGGCACGGCGGCGCTCTGCTCGGACGCCGACCTGCGGCACCACCACCCGGAGCTCCGGGTGGACCCGGCGCCGGGCCGCCGCCCCGAACTGTGGATCCACGTCACGGTCGACGAGGCCTACATCCACTGCTCGAAGCACATCCCGCACCTGGAGCCCGCGGCGCGCCCGCGCGAACAGGAGTCGGTGCGCCCGCGCGACCAGCAGTACTTCACCGACGCGCGAGTGCCGCGCCAGCCCCTGCCGGTGGACTACACACCCGCCACACCCGTCCGCCAGGCCGAGGTGGCCCGCCAGCACCGCTAGCTGTCTGTTTGAGTCAGGACAAGGCGGCCACCACCGCAGCCGCCGCGTCCGCGACCAGCGGCTCGTCGGCGGGGGCGGTGGCGTCGTGCTGGGTGGACAGGACCGACAGCACGATCGGCCGGCGGCCGGGCGGCCAGGTGAAGCCGACGTCGTTGGTGGTGCCGTAGTCGCCGGTGCCGGTCTTGTCCGCGACCGTCCAGCCCTTGGGCAGCCCCGCCCGGAAGCGGTGCGCGCTGGTCGTGTTGGCCAGCAGCCAGCCGGTCAGCAGCTCCCGCTTGCGCGCCGTCAGGACGTCCCCGAGGACGAGCCGGGCGTAGGTGCGGGCGACGGCGCGCGGACTGGTGGTGTCCGTCACCCGCCACGGCTCGGCCGAGTTCAGTGCGGGCTCCCAGCGGTCCAGCCGGGTGACCCGGTCCCCGACGGACCGGCAGAAACGCGTCACCGCCTGGGGGCCGCCGAGTTCCCGCACCAGCAGGTTGCCCGCGCCGTTGTCGCTGTACTCGATGGCCGCCGCGCACAGCTCCGCCACGGTCATGCCCCGGGCGACGTTGTCGGCCGCTCCGGTGATCGGCGCGTAGCCGGCGTCGGTGACGTACGCCGCGGTGTAGTGGATCCGTTTGGCGAGGAACCGCCCGTCCCGGTCGAGATCCCGCAGCACGGCGGCGACGGCGATCGTCTTGACGGTCGAACAGATCGGGAACAGCTCGTCGGCGCGGTAGCGCACCGACCTGCCGGTGCCGGTGTCGTACGCGAACACGCCCAGCCGTGCGTCGTGCCGCCGCTCCAGCGCACGTAACCGTCCCTCGACCGCTTGGGCGCGCTCCGCGCCCCGGGCGACGGCCTGCCCGCCCGTCGGCAGCACGACGGTGAGGGCCGCCCCGGCGACCCCGGCCAGCACTCCACGACGACTCCGGTGCAGATCCATGCGGCCGACCTCTCTGTCAGTCATCAGTCCTATAGTTCGAGGCAATTCGATCCAACTGCTTCGATCTGGACGGAGGGATTCCGTAATCATGACGGCCTGGGCCGGCGGCATCGCCGCCAACACGCTCTTCGTGACCGATCTGACCGCTTCCAAGGAGTTCTACTCGACCGCGTTCGGTTCCACGCCGATCTTCGAGGACGACGATTCGGCCGTCTTCCGGCTCGGCCCCACGATCGTCAACCTGCTCCGCCTCTCCGCGGTGCCGGAGTTGATCGAGCCCGCCTCCGCCGCGGACCGCGGCGCGGGCGCGCGGCTGGTCTTCACCGTCGAGGTGGAGGACGTGGACGCCCGCGTCGGGCAGCTGACGGCGGCCGGAGTCAAGCTGCTCAACGGCCCCGTCGACCGCCCCTGGGGCCCGCGCACCGCCAGCTTCGCCGACCTCGACGGCTACATCTGGGAGATCGCCGCCAACCCGAAACCCTGAGAGGCCGTCGGGTCCGCCCTCAGAGGGTGACGGTCAGGCCCGCCCGGACGGCCAGGACGACGAGTTGGGCGCGGGAGCGCGCGTTGAGCTTGGTCATGGCGCGGGTCACGTGCGTGCGCACGGTGGCCGGGGAGAGGAACAGGGCGTCGGCGATCTCGTCGTTGGACCGCCCGGTGGCGACCCACGCGGCGATCTCGCGTTCCCGCTCGGTGAGGGAGTCCAGCCCCTCGACCGGCGCGGGCGGCGCCCAGCGCTGGGCGAAGGTGCTCACCAGCAGCCGGGTCACGGACGGCGACAGCAGCGCCTCGCCCGCGGCCACCACCCGGATGGCGTGCACGAGTTCGGAGGGGGCGGAGTCCTTGAGGACGAAGCCGCTCGCGCCCGCCTGCAGCGCCTCGAACACGTAGTGGTCGATCTCGAAGGTGGTGACCACGACGACCCGCACGCCCCGCAGGGCCGGGTCGACGGCGAGGTGACGCAGCAGCTCCAGGCCGTCCATGTCCGGCATGCGGATGTCCAGCAGCATCACGTCCGGCCGCTCGTCCGGCCGGTGGGCGCGGAGTTGCGCGAGAGCCTGACGGCCGTGCTCCGCCTCGGCGACGACCTGCAGGTCGTCCTCGCGGTCGATCAGGACGCGCAGGCCCATGCGGACCAGTTGGTGGTCGTCGACCAGCATCACCCGGATCACGCCCGTACCTCCTCGGGCAGCGGGAGCCGCGCCTCGACCCGGAAGCCGCCGCCGTCCAACGGCCCGGTCTCCAGTCGGCCGTGCAGGTCCTCGACCCGGCGGCGCATGCCGGTCAGCCCACGTCCGGGCGGCCCCACCGTGGCCGGGGTGCCGCTGCCGCGGTCGGTCACCCGGACCAGGACCTCGCCGTCCTGCCGGTCGATGCTCACCTCGGCCCGGGTCGGTCCGGCGTGCCGCAGCACGTTCGTGAGCGCCTCCTGCACGACGCGGTAGACGGCGGCGTTCAACGGCTCGGGCAGCTCGCCGCCCACGTCGACCGCCACCCCGACCGGCAGGCCACCGGCCCTGACCTGCCCGATCAGCTCCGTCAGCCCGGCGACGCCCGCCGGGCCGGGGGCGGCCAGCGCGGCGGGCATGGCCGGCGTGCGCGGATCCGGACGTGGATGGAAGGTGTCCAGCATCCGCCGCAGGTCGGCCAGCGCGGTGGAGCTGGTGTCGCGGACCGCCTCCAGCGAGCGGCGGGCCTGCTCCGGCTGTTCGTCGAAGACCAGCAGCGCCACCTGCGCCTGCATGGTGACCAGCGCGAAGCCGTGCCCGGCGATGTCGTGGACCTCTCCGGCGATCCGCATCCGCTCCTCCAGGGCCGTCCGCGCCACCAGGTCCTCGCGGGCCCGCGTCCGGGCGGCGTGCAGCACGTGGATCAGCGCGCCCAGCGACCACGGGAGCAGGCTCCATCCGGTCCAGGCCAGCGCCAGCAGCCAGGTGGCGTGATGGTCGCCGGTCACCCGGGCGAAGATCGTCGCCGAGGAGACCGCCGCGGCCACCCCGCAGGCCCGCGCCGAGGTGGCCAGCGGCCGCTGCCGCGCCACCTCGAACACCGCGACCATCAGCGCGAGCAGCACCGGGCCGTACGCGTAACCGGCCAGCAGGTACGCGTTGACCAGCAACGTCGTCGCGGCGAGCGCCCCGAGCGGCGACACCCGCCGCAGTCCGACGGACGCCAGGGCGGCCGCGGCCAGCAGCACCACGCCGAGCGCGTCCAGGCCGCGGACCCCGTTCTGCCCGACGGCCGCCCGGAACGTCCCGGCCACGACCACGGCGGCGAAGAGCACCGCGAGCGCCACGTCTGCCGGCGCCGGCCGCGCCGGCAGACGTGGCGCTCG
>NZ_QKYN01000017.1 GCF_003258295.1 Streptacidiphilus pinicola
GCGCGGCCCCGAGCCACGTCCCGACCCCGGACAGCACCCCGCCTGCGCGGCTGGCTGGGGCGACGGCGCGGCGGGGCGGCGGAGCCGCAGCCGGGGCCGCTCGGCGGGGTGCTGTCCGGGGTCGGGACGTGGCTCGGGGCCGCGCCGACGCCGCCGCTGACGGTCGTGTTCGTGCACGGCTACTGCCTGAACCAGGACAGCTGGCACTTCCAGCGCGAGGCGTTCCGCGACGGCCTGCGGCTGGTCTTCTACGACCAGCGCAGCCACGGCCGGTCCGAGCGGTCGCGCAGCTACCTCGCCGGGGAGCCCGCCTCGATCGACCAGCTCGGCGGCGACCTCGGGGCGGTCATCGACGCCGTCGCGCCCACCGGCCCGCTGGTGCTGGTCGGGCACTCCATGGGCGGGATGACCGTGATGGCGCTGGCCGACCAGCGGCCCGAGCTCTTCGCCGAGCGGGTCGCCGGCGTCGCGCTGCTCGGCACCACCGCGGGGAACTGGCGCGACGTCACGCTCGGGCTGCCCGGCGTCGGCGCGAAGGTGTTCCACCGGGTCGGACCGGGCGTCATCAAGGCGCTGGGCAGACAGGCCGGTCTGGTCGAGCGCGGCAGACGTCTCAGCAGCGAGCTCACCTCCGCCGTCTACCACCGGTTCTCCTTCGGCACCGACGACGTCGACCCGGCCCGCGCCCGCTTCGCGCAGCTGCTGCTGGAGTCGACGCCGGTGGACGTGGTCGCGGAGTTCTTCCCCGTCTTCTCCGCCCACGACAAGACCGCCGCGCTCGCGGTGCTGCGCGACCTGCCGGCGCTGGTGCTGGCGGGAGACCGGGACCTGCTCACCCCGCCCGCGCACAGCGAGGCCATCGCGGAGCAGCTGCCCGAGGCCGAGCTGGAGATCCTGCCCGACACCGGGCACCTGCTGATGCTGGAGCGCCCGGAGCTGGTCAACGCCCGCCTCGCGCGGCTGCTGGAGCGGGCCGCCGCCCACTGCGGCGCCGCGCTGCCGCCGCCCGTGCACCTGCTCGCCGAGCAGGCCTGAACTTCGCAGGAACGCAGCACCCACGCACAAGGAAGGACCGCCGAACGCCATGGGCAACGTCGCCACCCTCACCGTCCCGGACCCGGCCGCGATGCAGGAGCTGGGCCGCACCCTGGCCACCGTGCTGCACCCGGGCGATCTGGTGCTGCTCTCGGGCGAGCTGGGCGCCGGCAAGACGACGCTGACCCGTGGGCTCGGCGAGGGCCTGGGCGTGCGCGGCGCGGTCACCTCGCCGACCTTCGTCATCGCCCGGGTGCATCCCTCCCTGGTCGGCGGCCCGGCGCTGGTCCACGTGGACGCCTACCGGCTCGGCGGCGGGCTGGACCAGATGGAGGATCTGGACCTGGACGTCTCGCTGCCGGACTCGGTGGTCGTCGTGGAGTGGGGCGAGGGCAAGGTCGAGGGGCTGTCCGAGTCCCGGCTGGAGGTCCGCATCGACCGGGCGCTCGGCGGCGAGGAGGCGCTCTCGCTGGAGCAGGACCTCGACCCGGAGGTCCCGGACGAGCGCACGGTGACGCTCGACGGCGTGGGTCCGCGCTGGGCCGGGGCCGACCTCGCGGCGCTGGCCGTCGCGCGCGCCTGAGCCGCCCGGAGGGGTGAGGCCCGCCGGTCGGCGGTTGTGTTCCCGACGCACTGTCGGGAAGATGAACCAAGCCAGCGCCGACACCCCTCGGGGAGCCCGCATGCCCGGTATGACCCCCCTCGCCCGGATCGCCGCCGATGCCCGGGAAGTCCCCGCGCACGGTCAGGAGAGCGACCAGAACCCGGCTGTCGCGGCCGAGGTGACGGTGGCTCGACTGCTCGCCTGCAACGCCTCCGTGGCGGCGGTCTCCCAGCCGCCCGAGTGACGGCACATCATTTTTTGTGCATGACACGTCATTTGCGGTAAAGGGATTTGTCGACTCGTGCGAATTGTTGCCGATTGTTAAATCCGGCGGTGCCACCACTCCACTCGGTAACACCTCGTCTCGCACTCTTGACCGCTGAATCATTCCCCGGTTCGATTCCCCCTATCACAACGGGGGGATCGACTAGGCCCTCCGTTCACGGCCCGGGGAGGGACGTTCCATGCACATCAGGGGAGTAAACCGGCGCGCCGGCGTGGCGATGGCAGCGACGCTGCCGCTGCTCGCCGCCGCCGTGGCCGCGGGATCGCCCGCAGTCGCCGCCGCGTCGCCCCAGGGGCACGTCGTCGCGGGTGGCAAGCCGGCGTGGACCGCTGCCGCCGCCGACCGCGGGCAGACCGCGGCGAGCCACACCGTCAACGCCCGCGTCTATCTGACGGGCGACCAGGCCGGGCTGGAGCAGTACGTCGCCCAGGCCTCCAACCCGAGCAGCAGCGCCTACGGGCACTACCTGAGCCCCGCTCAGGTGCAGCAGCGCTTCGGCGCCACCAAGGCGCAGATCGCCAAGGTCGTCGCCTGGCTGAACGGCGCCGGTTTCCACACCTCCGTGGACCCGGCGGGCACCTTCGTCTCCGTCTCCGGTGACGCCACCGCCGCGCAGCGCGCCTTCGGCGTGAAGCTGCACGACTACGCGGTCTCCGGCCACGTCTACCACGCCCCGGCCGGCGCCACCGTCGTGCCGGCCGCCGTGGCCGACGCGGTGCTCAGCGTCACCGGCCTGAGCGACAAGCCGACGATGGCGACGCACGACGACAGCCTGCCCGGCCCCGGCGCGGCCTTCGTCAACGCCGGTCCGATGTCCGGCTACTACGGCCAGGACCCGGCCAAGACGCTGCCCAAGGCCTACGGCCGGACCGTGCCCTACGTCGTCAAGGGCTACAACGGCCACCAGCTGCGCGCCGCCTACGGCGCGACGGCGTCCGGCAAGACCGGCAAGGGCGTGACGGTCGCCATCGTC
Organism: Streptacidiphilus pinicola; assembly: GCF_003258295.1. GTDB lineage: Bacteria > Actinomycetota > Actinomycetes > Streptomycetales > Streptomycetaceae > Streptacidiphilus > Streptacidiphilus pinicola. The sequence continues at coordinate 2,899 of NZ_QKYN01000017.1, forward strand.
GACGCCTACGACTCGCCGACCATCAAGGCCGACATCCGCACCTACGCCCACCGCAACGGCGACGCGGCGTACAAGGCGGGCCAGTTCAAGCAGTACGACCCGGCCGCCTGGACGCAGACCGCGGACAACCAGTGCGGCGCCTCCGGCTGGTACGGCGAGCAGACGCTTGACATCGAGGCGGTCCACGCGGTCGCCCCGGCGGCGGACATCCGCTACGTCGGCGCGGCCTCCTGCCAGGACCCCGACCTGATCGACGCGCTCAACAAGATCGTCACCTCGCGCCTGGCCACCATCGTCTCCGACTCCTGGGGCGAGCCCGAGAACGGCAGCGACCCGGCCAGCGACCCGGTCTACAACAACATCTTCCTGCGCGGCGCGGCCGAGGGCATCGGCTTCTACTTCTCCTCCGGTGACAACGGCGACGAGGTCGCCAACACCGGCACGAAGCAGAGTGACATGCCGGCCTCGCTGCCCTACGTGACGGCGGTCGGCGGCACCTCGCTGGCCGTCGGCAAGCGCGGCAACTACGAGTTCGAGACCGGCTGGGGCACCGGCAAGGCCTCCCTCTCCGCGGACGGCAAGAGCTGGACCGGCTTCCCGGGCAGCTTCCACGGCGGCGCGGGCGGCGGCACCAGCGCGCGCACCCCGCAGCCCTGGTTCCAGAACGGCATCGTCCCCTCGGCGCTCGCCAACGTGGGCGGCAAGGGCGCGAAGCGCGTCGTGCCGGACGTCGCGGCCGTCGCCGACCCGAACACCGGCTTCCTGGTCGGTCAGACCCAGACCTTCCCGGACAAGTCGGTCAAGTACAGCGAGTACCGCATCGGCGGCACCAGCCTCGCCTCCCCGGTCTTCGCGGCCATCCAGGCGCTGGCCCAGCAGGAGCAGGGCTTCCCGCTCGGCTTCGCCGACCCGGCGATCTACGCCCGCCACGGTCTCTTCCACGACGTGACCGACCACCCGTTCGGCCCGAAGGTCGGCCTGGCCGAGGCCCGCGTGGACTTCGTCAACAGCGTCAACGCGAGCGGCGGCCTCGCCGTCTCGGTCCGCACCCTGGGCCAGGACTCCTCGCTGCAGGCCACCAAGGGCTACGACGACGTCACCGGCGTCGGCAGCCCGACGGCGAAGTACATCGAGTCCTACAACTGGCGCGCGATCCCCTGATCCGAGCGCCTGAGCGCGAACGGGCCCCTCACGCGGACGGCGTGAGGGGCCCGTTCCACGTTCGCGCGCGGCCTACGCCACGACGACGACCTTGGTGTCGTAGGGCGCGAAGTCGAAGAGCGCCTGACCGTCGGTCAGGGCCTCGCGGATGCCGCCGGTCTTCTTGCTCGGGTCCGCCGGCGGCGTCGAGCCGTCGACCGCCGCGCTGAAGCCGATGATCACGCCCTCGTGCGAGGTGAACAGCACGGCGTTCTTCACCTGCTTGCCGTCGGAGCCGGTGTAGGGGCCCTGCCGGACCCGGAACACCGCGTACGTCCCCGGCGCCGGAGCGACCGAGCCCGGCTGCACCGTGAAGGTGCGCGGCTCGCCGGACTGGCCCGGGTCGACCAGCCAGACCCGCTTCAGGCCCACCGAGTAGACCACGCGCTTGCCGGTGCCGGAGTCCTTGGGCACCGCGACGGCCTTACCCGGGCTGGCCTTGGCGCCCGGCGTGCTGCTGGCGGAGACGCCCGGCGACTTCCCGCTCGGGGCCGACGCCGTCGTCGAGGAGGCGGAGCTCTTCGCCTGCACGGCGAGCACGGCGACGACGGCGAGGGCACCGGCGGTCAGCGCGGTGACGACCGAGCCCGAACCGAGTTTCGCCACGGGATCCTCCATCGAAGCGGCGACAGTGGCAACAGTGGCCTAAGCCTCTCATCCTCCCACCCGTCCCGGCGCGCAACCCGTGCGGCGTCGGCCCCCCGCCGCGCGCCGACTAGGCTGACCCTGTGCTGCTGCTTGCCTTCGACACCGCCACGCCCGCCGTCACGGCCGCCGTCCTGGACACCGGGACCGGGGAGGTCCTGGCGTCCGCCGACCAGATCGACGCCCGCCGGCACGGAGAGCTGCTGCTGCCGACCGTCGACGCGGTGCTGCGGGAGGCGGGTGTCGCCAAGGAGCGGCTCGGGGCGATTGCCGTCGGGGTGGGCCCCGGTCCCTACACCGGGCTGCGGGTGGGCCTCGCCACCGCCGCCGCGCTCGGGCACGCGCTCGGCATTCCCGTGCACGGCGTCTGCACCCTCGACGGCATCGCCCGCGCCGCGCGCGACGGCGGCTTCGTCGACGGGCCGTTCCTCGTCGCCACGGACGCCCGCCGCAAGGAGGTCTACTGGGCCCGCTACGACGCCGACGGTGTCCGCGTCGAGGGCCCCGCCGTGGACCGTCCCGCCGAGATCGACGAGAAGCTCGCCACGCTGCCCGCCGTCGGCGCGGGCGCACTGCTCTATCCCGACGCCTTCCCCGGCGCGCTCGAGCAGGCCCCGGCCCACCAGTCCGCCGCCGCGCTGGCCGCCTTCGCCGCCGACGCGCTGGCCTCCGGCGCCGAGCTCCCCTCCCCGAGTACGCCGCTCTACCTGCGCCGCCCGGACGCCGAGGTGCCGAAGAACTACAAGACGGTGCTGCCGTCGTGACGGCGCAGGCAGAGACGCACGCCGTGCCGCAGACCGCCGTGCTGCGCGAGATGCGCTGGTGGGACATCGAGCCGGTGCTGGAGCTCGAACGGACGCTGTTCCCCGACGACGCCTGGTCGGCGGGCATGTTCTGGTCCGAGCTCGCCGACTCCCGGCACGCCCGCGCCACCCGCTGGTACACCGTCGCCGAGGACGCCGCGGGCCGCGTCGTCGGCTACGCGGGCCTGATGGCGATCGCCGGCGAGGGGGACGTGCAGACCATTGCCGTCGCCGAGAGCCAGTGGGGCACCGGCCTCGGCACCCGGCTGCTGCAGCGCCTGGTCGACCAGGCCGCGGCCGCCCGCTGCACCGAGCTGCTGCTGGAGGTGCGCGTCGACAACGACCGCGCGCAGCGCCTCTACCGGCGCTTCGGCTTCGAGCCGGTCGGCTTCCGCCGCAACTACTACCAACCGTCCGGCGTCGACGCCCTGGTGATGCGCCGTCCGATGACGGAGACGACCGACGAGGAAAGCAAGGACGACGATGGCCGCTGACGAACCGCTGGTCCTCGGGATCGAGACCTCCTGCGACGAGACCGGCGTCGGCATTGTCCGGGGCACCACGCTGCTCGCCGACGCCGTCGCCTCCAGCGTCGAGGAGCACGGCCGCTACGGCGGCGTCGTGCCCGAGATCGCCAGCCGCGCCCACCTGGAGGCGATGGTCCCGACCGTGCAGCGGGCACTGGACCAGGCCGGCGTCAAGGCGAGCGACCTCGACGGCATCGCCGTCACCGCCGGGCCCGGCCTCGCCGGCGCGCTGCTGGTCGGCGTCAGCGCCGCCAAGGCGTACGCGTACGCCCTCGGCAAGCCGCTCTACGGGGTCAACCACCTCGCCTCGCACATCTGCGTGGACCAGCTGGAGCACGGGCGGCTGCCCGAGCCGACGATGGCGCTGCTGGTCTCCGGCGGCCACTCCTCACTGCTGCTGACCGAGGACATCACCAGCAGCGTCCGCTCCCTCGGCGCCACCATCGACGACGCGGCGGGCGAGGCCTTCGACAAGGTCGCCCGACTGCTCAACCTCGGCTTCCCCGGTGGGCCGGTCATCGACCGCTACGCCAGGGAGGGCGACCCGAAGGCCATCGCCTTCCCGCGCGGCCTGAGCGGCGCCAAGGATCCCGCCTACGACTTCTCCTTCTCCGGGCTCAAGACGGCCGTCTCGCGCTGGGTCGAGGCCAAGCGGCGGGCGGGCGAGGAGGTGCCGGTCCGCGACGTCTCCGCGTCCTTCCAGGAGGCCGTGGTGGACGTGCTGACCCGCAAGGCGATCCGCGCCTGCAAGGACGAGGGCGTCGACCACCTGATGATCGGCGGCGGCGTGGCCGCCAACTCCCGTCTGCGCGCCCTCGCCCAGGAGCGCTGCGACCGCGCCGGCGTCACGCTGCGGGTCCCGCGCCCGAAGCTCTGCACGGACAACGGGGCGATGGTGGCGGCGCTGGGGTCGGAGATGGTCCGGCGCGACCGGGCCCCGTCCGCCTTCGATCTCTCGGCGGATTCTTCCCTGCCGGTAACCGATACCCATGTACCGGCGGACCACGATCAGTTGCACCGTCTGTCGGAGTAGAGAGCAAGAGTCGTAGCAATGAAGAAGTGGCTCGGCGCGGTGACCGCGCTCGGGATGGCCCTGACCGTCGCCGCCTGCGGGAGCAGCTCAGGAGGGGCGAAAGCCGCACCTGCCTCCGGAGCCACCGCGTCGGCCACGCCGCTCGGCGACGGCGGGGGTGTCTCCAACGACGGCGTCCCCCCGGGGCTGTGGGCCAAGTGGGGCCTCAAGCCGCTGCTGCCGGCCCCGGCCGCGCCGGGCGACAAGCCCGTCAAGCTGGCGAAGTCGGGCAAGGTCCCGGTCATCTCGCACATCCCGACGACCGACAAGGTCGTCTTCATCACGATGGACGACGGCGCCGAGAAGGACCCGAAGTTCGCGCAGTTGATGCAGGATCTGAAGATCCCGATCACGATGTTCCTGACCCGGGACATCATCAAGAACAACTACGGCTTCTTCAAGCCGCTGCAGGCGCTGGGCAACCGCATCGAGAACCACACGGTCAGCCACCCGCCGATGAACACCATCTCGCTCGCCGCGCAGAAGCAGCAGATCTGCGGCGACCAGAAGACGCTGACCTCCGTCTACGGCACCGCGCCGTACCTCTTCCGCCCGCCGTACGGCGCCGGCGCCTACACCACCAGCCTCAACGAGGCGGTGCAGGCGTGCGGTCCGCGCGCGATCATCCTGTGGAAGGAGACCATGGAGATCACGAACATGGAGTACCAGGCGGCGGACAAGAAGCTGCGCCCCGGCGACATCATCCTGGCCCACTTCCGCGGCCCGTCCGAGCTCAAGGGCGAGAGCGAGGTGGCCATGTTCGTCAACATGGTGAAGCACATCGAGGAGCAGGGCTTCACCGTGGCGCGGCTGGAGGACTACATCGCCCCGCCGGCCGGCTGACCGAGCAGCATCACGGGCGAACCGGCGGCGCGGGTCAACACCACGACCGCCGAGTTCGCTCCTTCGGGCTTCACCTTTTTGCGCAGCTCCTCCGGCTCGATCGCGGAGCCGCGCTTCTTGATGACCAGGGTGCCGATGGAGCGTTCGCGCACCAGGGCCTTCAGCTTCTTCAGGTTGAACGGCAGCACGTCGGAGATCTCGTACGCGGTGGCGTAGGGAGTGGGGGTCAGTTGATCCGTCGTCAGGTAGGCGATGGTGGGGTCGATCAGCGTGGCCTGCAGCTCCTCGGCCACCTCGGCCACCAGGTGCGCGCGGATCACGGCGCCGTCCGGCTCGTAGAGGTAGCGGCGCACGGGCCCCGCCTCCGGGTCCGGCAGCCGACCGCCCGTCAGGCTGACGCCGGCCGGCAGCAGGGTCGCCCGGTGCGGCTCGGCGGCTTTCGTGCCGAACCAGAGAACGGCCTCCTTCACGTCACCACGCTCGGAGACCCACTCCGCCTCGGCGTCGTGCGGCACGGCCTCGTGCGGGATGCCCGGCGCCACCTTGATCGCGCCGACCGGGGCCCTGCGCGCGGCCTCCACCGCCCAGCTGAGCGGCGGCGCGTACGCCTCCGGGTCGAAGATCCTCCCACCCGTCGCCCGACCACCGCCCCTGCTCGAGGCGCTTCGCACCGCCCCCCCTGTTGGTCCCGCGCGGCGCGCCGGGTCCACGAAGACGGCGTCGTAGGGCGTGGTGTCGATCTCGGCGACGTCCGCGCAGCGCGTCTCGATCAGGTCGGCCAGACCGAGGGCCCGGGCGTTCGCCTCGGCGGCCGCGCAGGCCGCCGGATCGCGGTCCACGGCCAGGACCCTGATGCCGGCCCGGGCCAGCGCCAGGGCGTCGCCGCCGATGCCGCCGCACAGGTCCGCCACCGAGGTGACGCCGAGCGCCTTCATCCGCCGGGCCCGCCACTCGGCGACGCTGGTTCGCGTGGACTGCTCGACGCCGTTGGGCGTGAAGTACATCCGCGCCGCGTCCGCCCCGAACTTCGCCGCCGCCCGGGTCCGCAGCCGCGCCTGGGCGAGGGCCGCCGTCACCACGGCCGCGTCGTGCGTGCGCCGCAGGCGCGTCGCCAGCGCGAGCTCGTCGCCGGGGGAGTGGTCCCGCAGCTCGGCCAGGAGTTCCTGGCCCTCGGGGGACAGCAGAAGGTCGAGGTTCTCGGTGTGCTGCACCCGACCATTGTCCTTTATGTAAGCGACGCGTTGGCACTCTGGTTGACCGAGTGCTAACCGCCGCCTACAGTCGTCGTTGGCACTCTCCACACGAGAGCGCTAAGCGTGAGACGGTACGTCCGGCACCGCGACGACGGGCTTGCCATGTCTTCACGCCCCAAGACATGTGTACCCCGGATCTCCGAAGGGGGAGGTCGGATCGTGACGACCACCAGCTCCAAGGTTGCCATCAAGCCGCTTGAGGACCGCATCGTGGTCCAGCCGCTCGACGCTGAGCAGACCACGGCCTCTGGCCTGGTCATCCCGGACACCGCGAAGGAGAAGCCCCAGGAGGGCGTCGTCCTGGCCGTCGGTCCGGGTCGCTTCGAGGACGGCCAGCGTCTTCCGCTCGATGTCGCCGTCGGCGACGTCGTCCTCTACAGCAAGTACGGCGGCACCGAGGTCAAGTACGCCGGCCAGGAGTACCTGGTCCTCTCGGCCCGCGACGTGCTCGCGATCATCGAGAAGTAAGACCTGACCTGACCTGACGCTTGAAGTCGGCAAAGTCGTGACCCGCCCCGGGCACCCGTACCACGGGGCCCGGGGCGCGGTTGTTTCGAGAGGGAACCCCTAGGCATGGCCAAGATCCTGCAGTTCGACGAGGACGCCCGCCGCTCGCTGGAGCGCGGTGTCAACAAGCTGGCCGACACCGTCAAGGTGACGATCGGCCCCAAGGGCCGCAACGTCGTCATCGACAAGAAGTTCGGCGCCCCCACCATCACCAACGACGGTGTCACCATCGCCCGCGAGGTCGAGCTGGAGGACCCGTACGAGAACCTTGGCGCGCAGCTCGTCAAGGAGGTCGCCACCAAGACCAACGACATCGCGGGTGACGGCACCACCACCGCGACCGTCCTGGCCCAGGCGCTCGTCAACGAGGGTCTGCGCAACGTCGCCGCCGGCGCCGGCCCGGCCGCCCTCAAGCGCGGCATCGACGCGGCCGTCAAGGCCGTCGCCGAGCACCTGCTCTCCGTCGCCCGCGAGATCGAGGGCAAGGAGGACATCGCCGCCGTCGCCGCCCTGTCCGCCCAGGACACCCAGGTCGGCGAGCTCATCGCCGAGGCGATGGACAAGGTCGGCAAGGACGGTGTCATCACCGTCGAGGAGTCGAACACCTTCGGTCTCGAGCTCGAGTTCACCGAGGGCATGCAGTTCGACAAGGGCTACCTGTCTCCGTACATGGTCACCGACCAGGAGCGCATGGAGGCCGTCCTCGAGGACCCGTACATCCTGATCCACCAGGGCAAGATCTCCTCGATCCAGGACCTGCTCCCGCTGCTGGAGAAGATCCTCCAGGGCGGCGCGTCCAAGCCGCTGCTGATCATCGCCGAGGACGTCGAGGGCGAGGCCCTGTCGACCCTGGTGGTCAACAAGATCCGTGGCACCTTCAACGCCGTCGCCGTCAAGGCCCCCGGCTTCGGTGACCGCCGCAAGGCCATGCTGGGCGACATCGCCACGCTGACCGGCGCGACCGTCATCGCCGAGGAGGTCGGCCTCAAGCTCGACCAGGCCGGCCTGGACGTGCTGGGCACCGCCCGCCGCGTGACCGTCACCAAGGACGACACCACCATCGTCGACGGTGCCGGTTCCTCCGAGGAGGTCGCCGGCCGCGTCGCCCAGATCAAGGGCGAGATCGACGTCACCGACTCCGACTGGGACCGCGAGAAGCTGCAGGAGCGTCTGGCCAAGCTGGCCGGCGGCGTCTGCGTCATCAAGGTCGGCGCGGCCACCGAGGTCGAGCTCAAGGAGAAGAAGCACCGCCTGGAGGACGCCATCTCGGCGACCCGCGCCGCGGTCGAGGAGGGCATCGTCGCCGGTGGCGGCGCCTCCCTGGTCCACGCGCAGAAGGTGCTCGACGGCGGCCTGGGCCTGACCGGCGACGAGGCCGTGGGTGTCGCGGTCGTCCGCCGCGCCCTGGTCGAGCCGCTGCGCTGGATCGCCCAGAACGCGGGCCTCGAGGGCTACGTCATCACCACCAAGGTCGCCGACCTGGAGGACGCGCGCGAGGGCTACAACGCCGCCACCGGCGAGTACGGCGACCTGGTCAAGGCCGGCGTCATCGACCCGGTCAAGGTGACCCGCTCCGCGCTGGAGAACGCCGCGTCCATCGCCTCCCTGCTGCTCACGACCGAGACCCTGGTCGTCGAGAAGAAGGAGGAGGAGCCGGCCGCGGCCGGTCACTCCCACGGTGGCCACGGCCACTCCCACTGAGCCCTGACGCTCGTTCGGAAGCCCGGCACCCCCTCGGGGGTGCCGGGCTTCCGGCCGTTCAGAGCCTCGCCGTTCAGAGCCTCGCCGTTCAGACTCCCAGCCGCTTGGCGGCGGACTCGCGGTGGCCCTCCGCGAGCGCGGGCAGGTCGAGCATCCGGGGGAGCACCTCGGGCGCGCGCGAGTGCAGGGCGCGGAAGACGTCCGCGGAGCTGACGCCGTGGTCCGGCCGGTGCACCACGGTGATCTCGTCACCGCCGCGGATCTCGCCCGGCGTGAGCACCCTCAGGTACGCGCCGGGGCGTGCGCGGTCCGTGAACGTCCTGACCCAACGCTCCTGCTCCATCCATCCGGCGAAGGTCCGGCACGGGATCCGGGTCGCGCTCACCTCCAGCAGCAGCGTCCCGCCGATCCGCCACCGCTCCCCGATGAGGGCGCCGGAGACGTCCAGGCCCTCGGTCGTCAGGTTCTCCCCGAAGACGCCGTTCGGCAGCGCCCGCCCGAGCTCCTCGGCCCAGCCGTCCAGCTCCTCGCGCGCGTAGGCGTACACGGCCTGGTCCACCCCGCCGTGGTGCCGCACGTCGCAGATCGCGTCCCCGACCAGGCCGCTCACGCCCTTGCGCTCGCTCGGCGCGGTCACCTGGACGGCGCCCTCCACCGGCTTCTTGCCGATCGCGGTGACGCCGGGATCGGAGTGCACGGTCGGCTCGGGTCGTCCGACATTGACGGAGAGCAGGGTTCCCATGGGCCCAAGCGTAGGTCGGGGCACCCCGTGGCAGCAGGTGCTTATCCTGACCCCGTGATCGAGGCCAGACATCTCCGCGTGCTGCGCGCCGTCGCCCGCCAGGGCTCCTTCTCCGCCGCCGCGCGGGAGCTCGGGCTGACCCAGCCGGCGATCAGCCAGCAGATGAAGGCGCTGGAGAAGTCCGTCGGCACCCCGCTGGTGGTGCGGGTCGGACGCGGCGTCGCCCTGAGCGAGGCGGGCCGGGTGCTCGCCGAGCACGCGGCCGGGGTACTGGCCGGACTCGCCGCGGCGGAGGACGCCGTCGCGGGGATCGCGGGACTGCACGCCGGGCGGCTGCGGCTGGTCTCCTTCCCGACCGCCAGTGCGACGCTCGTGCCCGCCGCGGTCGCCGCGCTGCGCGCGCAGGCGCCCGGGGTCCAGGTGTCGCTGACCGAGGCCGAACCGCCGGCGTCGATCGGGCTGCTGCGCGCGGCCGAGTGCGAGCTGGTGCTCGCCTTCCGTTACCCCGCGCCGTCCGAGCCCGAGGACTGGAGCGACCTGGCCGTCACCCGGCTGCGGCGCGACCCGCTGGTCGCGGTGCTGCCCGAGCGGCACCCGCTCGCGGGCGCGCCGGAGCTCCCCGATCTCGCCGCCCTCGCGGCGGAGCCCTGGATCGCCGGGTGCCCACAGTGTCGCGGGCATCTGGCGGACCTGTGCGAGGCGGCGGGCTTCGCCCCGCGGATCGACTTCGCGACCGACGACTACCCCGCCGTGCTGGGGCTCGTCGCCGCGGGCCTCGGCGTGGCGGTGCTGCCGCGCCTGGCCCTCTCCGCGACCAGGGCCGACGGGGTCGCCGTCGTCCCGCTGGCCGCCGGCATGTCGCGGGAGATCGTCGCGCTGACCCTGCCGGACCTGGGACGAGTTCCGGCGGTCGCGCTGATGGTGGAGAAGCTGAAGGGCCTGTAGCGCGGCGAGCGACAGGCCCTTGGGTGGACGGGTCGGGTGTGCGGGTAGCTGTGCAGAAGGTAGCTATGCAGAAGGTAGCTGTGCAGAAGGTAGCTGTGCAGAAACGTTCCGTCAGCTCGATCGTTTCAGTCGACGGGCAGCAGTGAGAGCGGATCGAGGGTGCGGCGGCGCGCACGCCCCAGCAGGTCCTCCCGCTCGTCCTCGGTGAGTCCGCCCCAGACCCCGTAGGGCTCACGTACCGCCAGTGCGTGCGACGCGCACTCCGCGCGCACCGGGCACCGCATGCAGACCTCCTTCGCGGACTGTTCCCGCGAGGTCCGTGCGGCTCCGCGCTCTCCCTCCGGATGGAAGAACAGAGAACTGTCCACGCCGCGACACGCGGCGGAGAGCTGCCAGTCCCACAGGTCTGCGTTCGGGCCAGGGAGCCGTGAGTAGTCGGCCATGGTCGTTGATCCCTTGAGTGGCGCTAGCGATTCAGTACGAACTGATGGAAATATGACTCATGAAGATCTAACGGACAAGAGGTCATCAGCGTTACATAACGTGCTGATAACCATCAAATCCCATGAAAACGGACTAATCCACCACGTGGCGGGGAAGCGTGTCCTGCATGCGGGTGCACTCGTTGGGCCTAACGGCAAGCCCGGCGAGGCGCACGGTCGTCGTACGAGCGACGCATTCGCGCCGGTGCGCACCGCGCGCTGGATGATCCGTAGCGGGTCGGACACGTAGAGTGGTGGAGGCTGCTGCCAGGCCGTAACTCATTCGGGTGACGGTCGTTGGGAGTGCGGAGGCGGCAAACGGCACGGGCGTCGGGGAAGACGCCGGTCCACCGGAGGCCGTGCCGGTGACGATTCGTACCAGCCAGGAGGCTCAAGGTGACGTTCATCAGCTGCGGAGGCGGGTCATGACTTCCGTTCTCGTCTGTGACGATTCCCCGCTCGCCCGCGAGGCGCTGCGTCGCGCGGTCGCGACGGTGCCAGGAGTCGACCGAGTGACCACGGCCACCAACGGGGAGGAGGTGCTCCGCCGCTGGGTGGCGGACCGCTCCGACCTGGTGCTGATGGACGTCCGCATGCCGGGCCTGGGCGGGGTGGAGACGGTCCGTCGGCTGCTCTCGGCCGACCCGGGCGCCCGCATCATCATGCTGACCGTGGCCGAGGACCTCGACGGCGTGGCCCTCGCGGTCGCCGCCGGCGCCCGCGGCTACCTGCACAAGGACGCCTCCCGTGCCGAGCTGCGCGCCACGGTCACCCAGGCCCTGGCCGACCCGACGTGGCGGCTCGCGCCGCGCCGGCTGCGCTGTGCCGAGATGGGCGCGGCGCCCACACTGACGGCTCGTGAGATCCAGGTGCTGGAAGGCATGAGCCATGGCCGCAGCAACGCCGAGATCGGTCGTGAGCTGTTCCTCTCCGAGGACACCGTCAAGACCCACGCGCGCCGGCTCTTCAAGAAGCTGGGCGCCTCCGACCGTGCGCACGCCGTGGCGCTGGGCTTCCGCTGGGGCCTGGTCCGCTGATTCCCCCCTCCCGGGTGGGAGGGGGCATGGCCCGCTTCCCACCCGAGGGCGCACCATGGAGATGGTGTGACGCGGAGTCCGGCAGGGCGGGGGTGGTGGCGTGGCGGATAACGTTCCGATGCACAAGTCAGGGTGCGGTGTCACGTTTTCTTCGGTGACCAGGCACCATGGACCAGTGCGTGACGACGAGGCGAGCCCCGGCCAGGGGTCCGGCATGCCCATCGGTCCGCTCCTCGAGCATGCGGTGGGCGGCGATCCCGACGCGGTCGACGCGCTCCTTTCGCAGGTCCACCCGCTGGTGCTGCGCTACTGCCGCGCCCGGCTGGTCCGCCTGCCCGGCAGCGCCCGGCACCACGTCGACGACGTGGCCCAGGAGGTCTGCCTCGCCGTGCTGTGCGCGCTGCCGCGCTACCGCGACGAGGGCCGGCCGTTCGAGGCCTTCGTCTACAGCATCGCGGCGCACAAGATCGCGGACCTGCAGCGCGCGGCGATGCGCGGCGGCCCCGCGCAGAGCGTCCCGCTGGGCGAGGAGCTCCCCGACACCCCCGACGACGCCCTCGGTCCCGAGGAGCGCGCCCTGCTGAGCAGCGACGCCGCGTGGATGCGCGAGCTCCTCGCGCTGCTGCCCGAGCGGCAGCGGGAGCTGGTCCTGCTGCGCGTCGCCGCGGGCCTCACCGCGGAGGAGACCGGCGCCGTCCTCGGTATGTCGCCGGGCGCGGTCCGCGTCGCCCAGCACCGGGCCCTCTCCCGCCTCCGTGTCCTCGCCGAGAACGGCCCCGAGGGCCTCTCGGCCTAGTCGGCGCAGCCGACCGGAGCGGGGCGACCGAACGGTGGGCTGGGCGGGGCAACTGGGCGGGGCAACTGGAGGATCGTCCCAAGTTCGGGAATGTGACTGCTACCTCAGTTGTTCATGATGCGCAAGGGTGCCTCGCGGCGCCCGGTAGAATTAGTCAACGGTGCCGAGCTGCTCACCCACGCGGCCCCCGTAGGCGCCGTGTCGCGCGGGCGGGTGCGGCCACCAGTCTTCCCGTCCAAGGTCCGCGGATCCACTTCGGGAAGGGTGTCATGTCTTACAACGCAGCTGGGGTACCCGACAAGTTCGGCATGCTCGGGCTCACCTACGACGATGTGCTGCTGCTGCCAGGCCCCTCCGAGGTCCTGCCCAATGCCGTGGACACCTCCTCGCGCGTCTCGCGCAATGTGCGGGTGAACATCCCGCTGCTCTCCGCCGCCATGGACAAGGTCACCGAGTCCCGGATGGCGATCGCCATGGCCCGTCAGGGCGGCGTCGGCGTGCTGCACCGCAACCTCTCCATCGAGGACCAGGTGAACCAGGTCGACCTGGTCAAGCGCTCCGAGTCCGGCATGGTCACCGACCCGATCACGGTCTCCCCGGACGCCACGCTGGCCGACGCGGACGCGCTCTGCGCGAAGTTCCGGATCTCCGGCGTGCCGGTCACCGACGGCGAGGGCCGTCTCCTGGGCATCGTCACCAACCGCGACATGGCCTTCGAGACCGACCGCAGCCGTCAGGTGCGCGAGGTCATGACCCCGATGCCGCTGATCACCGGCTCGGTGGGCATCTCCGGCGTCGACGCGATGGCGCTGCTGCGCCGCCACAAGATCGAGAAGCTGCCGCTCGTCGATGAGCAGGGCAAGCTCAAGGGCCTGATCACGGTCAAGGACTTCGTCAAGGCCGAGCAGTACCCGAACGCCGCCAAGGACGCCGAGGGCCGCCTCATCGTCGGCGCCGCCGTCGGCGCCTCCGCCGAGGCGCTGGACCGCGCGATCGCGCTCGCCGAGGCCGGCGCGGACTTCATCGTGGTGGATACCTCGCACGGTCACAACCGCAACGCCCTCAACTGGATGTCGAAGATCAAGTCGTCCGTCAAGGCCGACGTGGTCGGCGGCAACGTCGCCACCCGCGACGGCGCCCAGGCGCTGATCGACGCCGGCGTCGACGGCATCAAGGTCGGCATCGGCCCCGGCTCCATCTGCACCACCCGCGTCGTCGCCGGCGTCGGCGTCCCGCAGGTCACCGCGATCTACGAGGCCGCCGTCGCGGCCAACGTCGCGGGCGTGCCGCTGATCGGCGACGGCGGCCTGCAGTACTCCGGCGACATCGGCAAGGCGCTGGCCGCCGGCGCCGACACCGTCATGCTGGGCAGCCTGCTGGCCGGCTGCGAGGAGTCGCCGGGCGAGCTGCTCTTCATCAACGGCAAGCAGTACAAGTCCTACCGCGGCATGGGCTCGCTCGCTGCCATGCAGTCCCGCGGCCAGGCCAAGTCCTACTCCAAGGACCGCTACTTCCAGGGCGACGTCACCTCCGACGAGAAGCTGATCGCCGAGGGCATCGAGGGCCAGGTCGCCTACCGCGGCCCGGTCGGCTCGGTCATCTACCAGCTGGTCGGCGGCCTGCGTCAGTCCATGGGCTACGTCGGCGCCGAGTCGGTCGACGCGATGAAGCGCGACGCGCGCTTCGTCCGGATCACCTCGGCGGGTCTGAAGGAGAGCCACCCGCACGACATCCAGATGACGGTCGAGGCGCCGAACTACTCCTCGAAGTAACCCGCTCATCTCACGGAGGGGCCGCCTGGGCGGCCCCTCCGGCGTTGTGCGGGATACTGGGCGATGGCAGTCGCTGAGCACAACCGAGGGAGCAGTTCAGGTGACCGAGATCGAGATCGGGCGGGGCAAGCGGGGCCGGCGGGCGTACGCCTTCGACGACATCGCGGTCGTTCCGAGCCGCCGCACGCGGGACCCGAAGGAGGTCTCGATCGCGTGGCAGATCGACGCCTACCGCTTCGAGCTCCCGTTCCTGGCCGCGCCGATGGACTCGGTCGTCTCCCCGGAGCAGGCCATCGCGATCGGCCGCATGGGCGGTCTCGGTGTGCTGAACCTCGAGGGCCTGTGGACCCGCTTCGAGGACCCGCGCCCGCTGCTGCAGGAGATCACCGAGATCAAGGACGAGCGGGCCGCGACCCGCCGCCTGCAGGAGATCTACAGCGAGCCGATCAAGGCCGAGCTGATCACCCAGCGGCTGAAGGAGATCCGCGAGTCCGGCGTCGTCACCGCCGCGGCCCTGTCGCCGCAGCGCACCGCCGAGTTCTCCAAGGTCGTCGTCGACGCCGGTGTCGACATCTTCGTCATCCGCGGCACGACCGTCTCCGCCGAGCACGTCTCCAGCGCCGCCGAGCCGCTGAACCTCAAGCAGTTCATCTACGAGCTCGACGTCCCGGTCATCGTCGGCGGCTGCGCCACCTACACCGCCGCCCTGCACCTGATGCGCACCGGCGCGGCCGGCGTCCTGGTCGGCTTCGGCGGCGGCGCGGCGCACACCACCCGCACCGTGCTGGGCATCCAGGTCCCGATGGCCACCGCCGTCGCGGATGTCGCGGCGGCGCGTCGCGACTACATGGACGAGTCCGGCGGCCGCTACGTTCACGTCATCGCGGACGGCGGCGTGGGCTTCTCCGGCGACCTGTCCAAGGCGATCGCCTGCGGCGCCGACGCCGTCATGATCGGCGCGGCGCTGGCCCGCGCCACGGACGCGCCCGGCCGCGGCTTCCACTGGGGCAGCGAGGCCGTCCACGAGGAGCTGCCGCGCGGCAAGCGCGTCGACCTCGGCACCGTCGGCACGACCGAGGAGATCCTCCTCGGCCCCTCCCACACCCCCGACGGCACCATGAACCTCTTCGGCGCGCTCCGCCGCGCGATGGCGACCACGGGCTACTCGGAACTCAAGGAGTTCCAGCGCGTCGAGGTCACCGTCGCGCGCTAGCGCGCCAGCACTCAAGGGGCGCGAGGCTCCGCCGCATGGGCAGAGCCGCGCGCCCCTGAGGTGTTCCCGCAACTGACTCCGTGCCTTCAAGCGGATCCCGTCTGCTCTTCCGTACTGTTGATCGGAAGGCCGGGCTATCCGCGGAGGCGTCATGCGAAGCACCAAGCTGGGTCCCACCGAACGCGCGGCGGCGCTCGCGCGGATGGCTGAGCGCGAGCTCGACGTGCTGGTCGTCGGCGGCGGGGTCGTCGGCGCGGGGACCGCGCTGGACGCGGCGACGCGCGGGCTGGTGACCGGGATGGTGGAGGCCCGGGACTGGGCCGCCGGCACCTCCTCGCGGTCCAGCAAGCTGATCCACGGCGGGCTGCGCTACCTGGAGATGCTGGACTTCGCCCTGGTCAAGGAGGCGCTCCAGGAGCGCGGCCTGCTGCTGGAGCGGCTCGCGCCGCACCTGGTCAAGCCGGTGCCGTTCCTGTATCCGCTGCAGGGGCGCGGCTGGGAGCGGCCGTACGTCGGCTCCGGCGTCGCGCTGTACGACGCCATGTCCGTCTCCTCCGGCCACGGCCGCGGCCTGCCGCTGCACCGTCACCTCAGCCGGCGTCAGGCGCTGCGCCAGTCACCCGCGCTGCGCAAGGACGCGCTGGTCGGCGCGGTGCAGTACTGGGACGCGCAGATGGACGACGCGCGCTTCGTGACGACGCTGGTGCGGACCGCCGCCGCCTACGGCGCGCACGTGGCGAACCGGGCCAAGGTCATCGGCTTCCTGCGCGAGGGCGAGCGCGTGGTCGGCGCGCGCGTGCACGACCTGGAGAGCGGCGGGCAGTTCGTCGTCCGGGCGCGGCAGATCGTCAACGCGACGGGCGTGTGGACGGACCAGACCCAGGCGCTGGTCGGCGAGCGGGGCCAGTTCCACGTGCGCGCCTCCAAGGGCATCCACCTGGTGGTGCCGCGCGACCGGATCCACTCGGCGACGGGGCTGATCCTGCGCACCGAGAAGAGCGTCCTGTTTGTCATTCCGTGGGGCCGCCACTGGATCGTCGGCACGACGGACACCGAGTGGACCCTCGACAAGGACCATCCGGCCGCCAGCAGCGCGGACATCGCGTACCTGCTGGACCACGTCAACAGCGTGCTTGCGGTGCCGCTGACCCGCGAGGACGTCGAGGGCGTCTACGCCGGCCTGCGCCCGCTGCTCGCGGGCGAGTCCGAGGCGACGTCCAAGCTCAGCCGCGAGCACGTGGTGCAGCACGCCGCGCCGGGGCTGGTCGTCGTGGCGGGCGGCAAGTACACCACGTACCGGGTGATGGCGAAGGACGCGGTGGACGAGGTCGTGCACGGGCTCGATCAGCGCGTGGCGCCGTGCTGCACCGACACCGTTCCGCTGGCGGGCGCGGAGGGCTACCGGGCGCTGTGGAACGCGCGCGCCGAACTGGCCCGCGAGAGCGGCCTGCACGTGGCGCGGGTCGAGCACCTGCTGAACCGCTACGGCGCGTTGACCGAGGAACTGCTCGAACTCATCGCGCAGGAGCCCGGGTTGGGCGAACCGCTGAGCGGTGCGGACGACTACCTGCGGGCCGAGGTGGTCTACGGGGCCCGCGCGGAGGGCGCCCGTCATCTCGACGACGTGCTCGCGCGCCGCACCCGCATCTCGATCGAGACCTTCGATCGCGGTACCGCGGTCATGGCGGAGGCGGCGGCGCTGATGGCGCCCGAACTCGGCTGGGACCAGGCGCAGATCGACAAGGAGATCGAGCACTACCGGGTCCGCGTGGCCGCGGAGCGCGAGTCCCAGGAGCAGCCCGACGACCTGACGGCGGACGCGGCGCGGCTCGGTGCGCCCGACATCGTTCCGTTGAAGTAGCGCACGAAACTTCGGGGTCGAACCCCGTGTGCTTACGCTTGCGTCTCTCACGGGATGATGGACGCGACAGCGGCACCGCGGAGGGAACGAACCGGCATGAACGGCGATCAACACCGCGACACGACTCCGCAGGAGTCCGGTGGAAAGCTTCTGGCGTCGCGTTACCGGCTCGACGCCGTCCTCGGCGAGGGCGGCATGGGGACGGTATGGCGGGCCACGGACGAGTTCCTGCGACGCGAGGTCGCGGTCAAGGAGCTGCGGTTCGCCGCCGGGGTCGACGAGGACGAGCAGCAGCGGCTCGTCGCACGGACGCTGACGGAGGCGAAGGCGATCGCCCGGATCCGCCACAACGGCGCCGTCACCGTCTACGACGTCGTCGAGGAGGACGGCCGGCCCTGGATCGTCATGGAGCTGGTCGAGTCCCGTTCGCTCAGCGAGGTGATCCGCAAGGACGGCGTGCTGCCGCCGCAGCGGGCCGCCGAGGTGGCGCTGGAACTGCTCGGCGTGCTGGCCGAGGCGCACCGGGTGGGCATCCTGCACCGGGACGTGAAGCCGTCCAACGTGCTGATCGGCCACGACGGCCGGGTCGTGCTGACCGACTTCGGCATCGCCCGGGTCGAGGGAGACCCGTCGGTCACCTCGACGGGCATGCTCGTCGGCGCGCCCTCGTACATCTCCCCGGAGCGGGCGCGCGGCGGCGTGCCGGGACCGCCCGCCGACCTGTGGTCGCTCGGCGCGACCCTGTACGCGATGGTCGAGGGCGTGCCGCCGTACGACAAGGGCTCGGCCCTGTCGACGCTGACCGCAGTGATCACCGAGCCGGTCCCGCCGCTGACCGGTGACCGGCTGCTGCAGCCGGTCATCTCCGGCCTGCTGCGCAAGGACCCGGCCGAGCGGCTGGACGCCCCCAAGACACGGACCATGCTGCGCGGCGTCATCGGCGAGTACGAGCGCCGCGCCCGCGCGACGGTGCAATTGGGCGCCGCGGCGGAGACCTCGACGCAGGCCGTTCCGGCGCCGGAGCGCACGCGGGTGCAGGGGGCGGTGCCGTCGCCCGCCCCGTCGGCGGAGGAGCCGGGGGCGGGGGCCGGAGCCGGGACGGGTGTCTCCGTGGGTGCGGACGAGGGTGCGCCGGGAAGCGCGGCGGACGGTGAGGCCGCGTCGGCGGCCGTGCTGTCGCCCGGCGCCCGTGGTGGGTCCGGCGGGGTCGGTGGGTCCGGCGGCTCCGGCGGTGTGACCACGACGTACTCCGCCGGGTCCGGGCTGACCGGACCGCGGCGGCGGGCGCTGCTGATCGCCGCGATCGTGGTGGCGGCGGTGCTGCTGGTCGCCGCGACGGTGGCCGCGCTGAGCGACAACGGCAGTCAGGGGCACGGCAAGAGCGGCACGAGCCAGGACGGCGCCTCGTCGTCGGCCCGCGCCGGCGCGCCCGACGGTCAGTCCGGCGGCTCCCCGGCGCCCGGTACGGGCGCGGGGACGGGCACCGAGCCCGCCCCGGCGGGCGCCTACCACCGCGTGGCCGGACCGGGCGGCTCCACCCTGGAGATCCCGACGAGCTGGCGGCAGACTTCGACGAGCGACACCAAGGCCACCTTCACCGGCGCGGCCGGGGTCCTCGTCGTCGAGTTCACCCCGCACCCGGTCAAGGCCGGTGCGCTGAAGGCCTGGCAGGACGAGGAACCGCGGGTCGCCCCCACGCTCGCCGGCTACCACCTGATCCGGCTGAACCAGGTCGCCGGCTGGCACGGCTGGGACGCCGCCGACTGGGAGTGGACCTTCCGCTCCGGCGCGGCGGTGCGGCACTCGCTGAACCGCGGCTTCGTGGTGGACCCGTCCCACGCGTACGCGATCTACTGGACCGCTCCCGAGTCGACCTGGCAGTCCGGCCGCAGCGCCGCACTGCTCGGGCACTTCTTCGGCAGCTTCGAGCCGGCGGGGGGCTGACCCGATGCCCAAGGCCTCCGGTGGCCGACTGCTCGCCGAGCGCTACCAGTTGACGGACCGTCGACGGGCGGGCGCGGTCGAGGCGCGCGATCTGCGCAGCGGCGCTCCGGTGCTGCTGGAGGCGGTGCCGTTGCCGGAGCTGGTGACCCCGTTCGACCAGGACGCCTTCGGCGAGGCTGCGTTCGACAAAGCTGCCGACGACGTGGCGTCCGGGCGGATATCCGAGCCGGACGGCGAGGACGCGCGCGCACTGGCGCTGCGGCACGCCACGACCGCCGCGGGCGCGGTGCCCGACCACCCGCGGCTCAGCCAGGCGTTCCAGGTCTTCGCCGAGGACGGCTACCTGTGGGTGGCGGGGGAGTGGGTCGCGGGTGTGCCGCTGGCCCAGCTGCTGGAGCGCGGGCCGATGTCGCCCTACCGGGCCGCCGAGGTCGCCTACGACGTCAGCGCGGGGCTGGAGGCGGTGCACCGGGCGGGCCTGGTCCACGGCAACCTGACCGCGGCGACCGTGACCGTCTGCGAGGACGGGGCCGCGCTGCTGGGCGGTCTCGCGGTCGCCGCCGCGCAGGAGGCGCTGTGTGGGGGACCGGGCGCGGTGGAGGCCGGCGCGTCCGTGCCGACGGCCCTGTGGAGCCCGGCGCGGGTCCGGGCCCGCGACGCGCGGGCGGTCATCGTGGGCGCCGCCGCCGAGCGGTGGGCGCCCGAGCAGCTCGGCATCGTCGGCGGCGCCGGCCAGCCCGTCGGCCCTGCGGCGGACGCGTGGGCCCTCGGGGTGCTGCTCTACCGCTCGGTGACGGGCGTGCCGCCGTATCCGGAGACCGGCGTCGACGACCTCTTCGACGCGGTCCGGGCCGGTTTCCGGCCGGACACCCGACCGACCGGGCCGCTGCGTCCGCTGCTGGACCGCCTGCTGGACCAGGACCCCGCACGTCGTCCGGGCCTCGCCCAGACCCGGGCCACCTTGCGCCAACTGCTGCTGCGCGCCCCGGAACCCTTGGACCGGGCGGCGCAGCTCGACGCGCTGCCGCCGGGGGTGGCGGGCTTCACCGAACTGCCGACCGGCACCCGCCTGCCCGTGCCGCGCCCCGGTCATCTCCCGGCGCAGCGCTCGCGGGCCTCGCGCGAGCTCGTCGAGCAGGCCGGGCCCGCGCACCCGCACCACCATGCCGCGCCGCGACGCCGCAACGTCCTGCTGGGGCCGCTGCTCGTGGGTGCGATTATCCTTGTGGTTCTGGTCGCTCTGGCGCTGGCGGCGACGCTCAAGGGCTGAACCGGGGCGGGCGCTCTGGAACCGGGGCGTGGGCGCACGACGTGTCATCCGCTGCCGAAGCGTCACATCCCGGTCTCAAGGCCATGCCCGGGACGCCGGAGTGTTCGACGATCGGGATAGGGTGCGCGGTACCGCGGTCCCTGCCGCGGAACTGGAGCGTTCGGCAGGAGCCGCGACGAGGGGGCAGACGGTGGGCACGGATGCGGGCCGCGTGCTCGCGGGCAGATACCTGCTCGGCGCGCGCCTGGGGCGTGGCGGCATGGGCACGGTCTGGCGTGCGACGGATCAGATGCTGGACCGCGAGGTCGCGGTCAAGGAGCTCTCCGTCGGGCACCTGGCCGAGGAGGATCTGCAGATCGTCCAGTCCCGGATGAAGCAGGAGGCCCGCGCGGCCGCCCGGATCAAGCACCCGGGTGTGATCACCATCCACGACGTCGTCGAGCAGGACGGCAAGCCGTGGATCGTGATGGAGCTGATCGACGGGCGCTCGCTGTCCGAACTGGTCGAGCAGGACGGCGTGATCGACCCGCGCGAGGCGGCGCGGATCGGTGCGCAGGTGCTCGCCGCGCTCGAACGCGCCCACGCGGTCGGCGTGATCCACCGCGACGTGAAGCCCGCCAACGTGCTGCTGGAGCGCGGCACCGGCCGCGTCGTGCTGACGGACTTCGGCATCGCCACCTTCGTCGGCGACTCGGCGCTCACCCGCACCGGCGACCTGGTCGGCTCGCCCGACTACCTGGCCCCCGAGCGCGTCCACGGCGGCCGTCCCGGCCCGGAGTCGGACCTGTGGGCGCTCGGCGCGACCCTGTACGCGGCGGTGGAGGGCCAGTCCCCGTTCCGCCGTGAGTCGCCGCTGACGACGCTGGCGGCCGTGGTCACCGACCCGCTGCCGGAACCGCGCAACGCCGGGGCGCTGGCGCCGGTGCTGTCCGCGCTCATGGCCAAGGAACCGCAGGAACGCCCCGGCTCGGCGGACGTGCTCCGGATGCTGGAGAACATCGCGGCCGGGCACACCACCAACATCACGCTGGAGAGCCTGGGCGCGAGCCCGCTGCGCACCCCGACGCAGTCCGTGCCGGCCGTGGACCGGCAGGGCGGCGCGGAGACCGATCCGGACGCCGCCTACAGCGCGACGGTGCTCGGCACGGCGGTCGACGGGACCGCGGTGTCTGCGGCTTCGATGTCCGGGGGCGCGATGTCCGGGGAGGCGGCTCCGCTCGCGGCCGAGGGGCTCGCGGGCGGCATCCCGACCGGGCCGACGGCCCGCGTCCCGGCCAAGCCGGGCGGGCACGTCCCGGCGTCGGCCTCGGGCGCGCCGCGCGCGCTCGGCGGTCCGCTCTACGCCGACGAGTCGGTGCGCTCGACGCACCGCGCGACGCACCACACGACGAACGCGGCCGGGCACGAGTCCGGATACGAGTCCGGATACGGCACGTCCCGGGAGCCGGTCCCCGGGCAGGCGACGGCCACGGTGCCGGGCGCCGGTCAGGGGCAGGCGCGGCGGCCGCGTCGTGGGCGCCGCTGGGCGTGGCTGCTGGTCGCCGCGCTGGTTGCGGGCGCGGGTGGCGCCGGGGCCACCTACTGGTACAACCACAGGCATCAGAGCAGCGGGACGAACACGCAGCAGCCGCCGAGCACCTCGCCGTCGGCGGTGGCGTCGCCCTCCGCGTCCGGCGCCCCGGGCACGATTCCGTCGGGCTACCAGCTGGTCCACGACGGCTTCGGCTTCAGCTTCGGCCTCCCGGTCGGGAGCCCGGCCTGGACCAGGAACGCGGCCAAGGCCCCGGGATCGATCGACTACTCCCCGGACGGCGGGAAACACCTGATCCGCTTCGGCGTCACCATCGCCAACTCGCGCACGGCCATGGAGCAGGCGGAGTGGCTGCGGGAGCAGATCAAGGCCCACGACAGCAGCTACCAGGAGCTGCACTTCGGCGGCAACACGTACAAGGGCAGCCCGGGCGCGCAACTGGACTTCCTGTTCACCGATCTCAAGACCGGGCAGCAGCGGCACGGCATCGAGCAGTTCTACAAGGCGCCCGACGGCAACGAGTACGACGTCTTCGTGTCGTATCCGGTCGACGACTGGGGCCACGGCTACGAGCGCTTCGAGGAAGTTCTGCAGACGCTCACAGTGCCGTAGCACCCGCATCCCGGTACCGTGGTGTGAACCGAGCCATCCCCTGAAGTTCACCCGCTCACCGGGAGGCCGTCATGTCCGCAACGGTGCGAGAGACCCCGGACGCGGTGGTCATCGGTTTGGGGCCCGGGGGTGAGGACCTGGCCGGGCGGCTGGCCGACGCGGGCTGGGACGTGGTCGGCGTGGACGAGCGCCTGGTGGGCGGCGAGTGCCCGTACTGGGGCTGCATCCCGTCGAAGATCATGGTGCGCTCGGCCGACCTGGTCGGCGAGGCCCGCCGGATCCCCGGTATGGCCGGCATCGTGCGGGTCCATCCCGAGTTCCGACCGGTGGCGCGGCGGGTGCGCGAGGCCACCGACGACTGGAACGACAAGATCGCCGTCGACCGCTTCACCGCCCGCGGCGGCCGCTTCCTGCGCGGCACCGCCCGGCTCACCGCCCCGGGTGAGGTCACCGTGCTCGGCGCGGACGGCCGGGAGACGGAGCTGAGGCCGCGTCAGGCCATCGTGCTGGCCAGCGGATCGGAGCCGGTCGCCCCGCCCGTGCCGGGCCTGGCCGCCACGCCGTACTGGACCAACCGGGAGCTGATCGAGGCCGAGGAGCTGCCCGAGTCGCTGCTGGTCCTCGGTGGCGGCGCGATCGGCCTGGAGCTCGGCCAGGCCTGGCAGCGGCTCGGCTGCGCGGTCACCGTCATCGAGGCCGGCCCGCGGCTGATCGGCCGCGAGGAGCCGGAGGCCGGGGACTTGCTGACGCGGGTGCTGAGCGCCGACGGGGTCGCCGTCCACACGGGGGTGGAGGTGCAGGGCATCGAGTACCGCGACGGACGTTTCCAGATGCTCTGCAAGCGCGGGGAGCGCTTCTCCGCGGAGCGGCTGCTCGTCGCCACCGGCCGTCGGATCGCGGTGGACCGCATCGGCGGCGGGGTGCTGGGCCTCTCCTCGGACGCCCGTGCCGTCCCGGTCGACGAGCGGCTGCGCGTCGTCGGCACGCCGGGCGTCTGGCCGGTGGGGGTCTGGGCGATCGGGGACATCACCGGCAAGGGCGCCTTCACGCACATGTCGATGTACCAGGCGGATGTGGCGGTGCGCGCCATCCTCGGCCGGGGCGGCGCGCCCGCCCGCTACCACGCGGTGCCGCGAGTGACCTTCACGGACCCGGAGATCGGCGCGGTGGGCGCCACCGAGGCCCAGGCCCGGGCGGACGGCCACCGGGTGCGCACGGCCACCACCGAGCTGTCCGGCAGCAGCCGCGGCTACATCCACGGCGCCAACGGCAACGCGGGCTTCATCAAGCTCGTGGCCGACGGCGACGTCCTGATCGGCGCGACCTCCGCCGGCCCGACCGGCGGCGAGGTCCTGGGCCTGCTCTCGCTGGCGGTCTCGGCCCGCATCCCGCTCGATGAGCTCGCCTCGACGATCTGGGCCTACCCGACCTTCCACCGCGCGGTCGGCACGGTGGTGGCGGAGCTGGCCCGATGAGGCGGGGCGGGGTGCTTTCTCGTGCCACCTATGCGCCCACAAACAGTTCGTAACCGGAACGCTTTCTGTTACTGGTGGGTATCGCAACGGCCCGAAACGGCCTACGCTGCCTGGCATGACTGACATCAGCACTGGCAGCAGCACCGCGGTCCAAGGCAATCCCGTGGCCACCTCCGGGGCGCGGAGCGTCGCCGACGCGGTGCCGCCACAGCTGGTCACGCGCCTGGTCAGCGCCGTCGTGACGGGAGACCAGCCGACGCTGGCGACCAGCCGGTGCCCGTTCACCGGAGACGTGCTGGCAGAGATCCCCGAGTCGTCCCCGGCCGACGTGGCCACCGCCTTCGTGCGGGCCCGCGCCGCCCAGCTCGACTGGGCCAAGCGGCCGGTACGCGAGCGCGCCGCCGTGCTGCTGCGCTTCCACGACCTGGTGCTGAAGCACCGGGACGAGCTGCTCGACCTGATCCAGGTCGAGACCGGCAAGACCCGCGCCCACGCCTTCGAGGAGGTGCTGGCCTCCGCGATCGAGGCCCGCCACTACGGGCGCGCCGGTGCCGGCTACCTCAAGCCGCGCCGCCGCGGCGGTGTCTTCCCGGTGCTGACCCAGGTGCTGGAACTGCGCCAGCCCAAGGGCGTGATCGGCCAGATCTCCCCGTGGAACTACCCGCTGGCGCTGTTCACCGGCGACGCCGTCCCGGCCTTCGTCGCGGGCAACGCGGTGGTCACCAAGCCCGACTCGCAGACCGCTCTCACCGCGCTGCGCGCCCGGGAGCTGATGATCGAGGCCGGACTGCCCGCCGAGGTCTGGCAGATCGTCATCGGCGACGGTCCCGTCGTCGGCCCCGAGGTCGTCGCCCACGCCGACTATGTCTCCTTCACCGGCTCCACCCGCACCGGCCGCGATGTCGCGCAGCGTGCCGCGGCGCGCCTCATCGGCGCGTCCATGGAGCTCGGCGGCAAGAACGCCATGCTGGTCCTGGCCGACGCCGACCTGGACAAGGCCGCCGAGGGCGCCGTCCGCGCCTGCTTCTCCTCGGCCGGTCAGCTGTGCATCTCCATCGAGCGCCTCTACGTGGCCTCCTCGGTCGCTGACGCGTTCCTGGAGAAGTTCGTCGCCCGCACCAAGGCCCTCAAGCTCGGCAACAGCCTCGCCTGGGGCGCGGACATGGGCTCGCTGGTTTCCCAGCGTCAGCTCGACACCGTCACCCGCCACGTCGAGGACGCCGTCAAGAACGGCGCCGAGGTGCTGACCGGCGGCAAGCCGCGCGCCGACGTCGGCCCGCTCTTCTTCGAGCCGACCATCCTCGACGGCGTCACCACCGAGAGCGCGGTCTGCAACGAGGAGACCTTCGGCCCGGTCGTCTCCATCTACCGGTTCGACGACGAGGAGGAGGCCGTCGCACGTGCGAACGGCACCTCCTACGGTCTCAACTCCAGTGTCTGGAGCAAGAACCTGCGTCACGCCAAGGCCGTCGCGGCCCGGCTGCACACCGGCACCGTCAACGTCAACGAGGGCTACGCGCCGGCTTACGCGAGCGTGGCCGCGCCGATGGGAGGCATGCGCGACTCCGGCATCGGCCGCCGCCACGGCTCCGAGGGCATCCTCAAGTACACCGAGGTGCAGACCGTCGCCGTGCAGCGGGTGATGCAGATGACGCCGTCCTTCGGCCTGGACGACGAGGGCTACGCGAAGCTGCTGGGCAAGTCGCTCGGCATGCTCAAGGCCCTGCGCTTCAAGTAGGCCGACCGGGCTTCCACCAGGCCCATCGGACCCCCCACCAGGTCCATCGGGCCCCCACCAGGCCCACCAGGCCCACCCGTTCCACCACCGACACACATCCGAAGGCGGGCGCGTAGATGAGTTCTCAGGATCAGGGGAAGCCGAAGCCGACGGCCGACGCGGGCTACGACTACGACGTGGTCGTGGTCGGCTCCGGCTTCGGCGGCTCGGTGTCGGCCCTGCGGCTGACCGAGAAGGGCTACAAGGTCGGCGTGCTGGAGGCCGGTCGTCGGTTCACGGCACAGACGCTGCCGAAGACCTCCTGGGACACCAAGAACTACGTCTGGGCGCCCGCCCTCGGCCTCTACGGCATCCAGCGCATCCACGTGCTGGACAACGTGATGGTGCTCGGCGGCGCAGGCGTCGGCGGCGGCTCGCTCAACTACGCCAACACGCTCTACGTGCCGCCGAAGCCGTTCTTCCAGGACCCGCAGTGGAAGGACATCACCGACTGGTCCGAGGAGCTCGCGCCCTACTACGACCAGGCGCAGCGGATGCTGGGCGTGCGGAAGAACCCCACTGTCACGCCGTCGGACGTGCACCTGAAGTCGGCCGCCGAGAAGCTCGGTTACGGCGACACCTTCCACATGGCCCCCGTCGGCGTCTTCTTCGGCGACGGCCAGGACTGCGGCGGGGCCGGCGCGAAGGCCGAGCCGGGCGCGGCCGTGGACGACCCGTACTTCGGCGGCGTCGGCCCGCAGCGCCGCGCCTGCACCGAGTGCGGCGAGTGCATGACGGGCTGCCGGCACGGCGCCAAGAACATGCTGACGGAGAACTACCTCTACCTCGCCGAGAAGGCGGGCGCGGAAATCCTCCCGATGACGACGGTGGCCGCGATCCGGGTCGACGGCGACGGCTACGCCGTCGACACCCAGCGCACCGACTCGCGGTCCAAGAACCCTGCCAAGAACGGCTTCCGGACCGTCCGGGCCAAGCACGTCGTGGTCTCGGCCGGCACCTACGGCACGCAGAAGCTGCTGCACCGCCTGCGCGACGAGGGCGTGCTCCCGGGCATCTCGGCCAAGCTCGGCGAGCTGACCCGCACCAACTCCGAGGCGCTGGTCGGCGCGATGACCACCGACCGCCGCTACGGCAAGCGCGCCGACTTCACCAAGGGCGTCGCGATCACCTCCTCGGTCCACCCCGACGAGCACACCCACATCGAGCCGGTCCGCTATGGCAAGGGCTCGAACGCGATGAGCCTGATGACGACGCTCCAGGTGCCCGGCGAGGGTCGGCTGCCGCGCCTGCTGCGCGCCGTCGGGCGCGGCCTGCAGCGCCCGGACCTGATGATCCGGATCATGGACAAGCGTCGCTGGTCCGAGCGCACCATCATCGGCCTGGTGATGCAGTCGCTGGACAACTCGATCGTCGTCACCCGGCGCCAGAGCGGCCTGCTCAAGGGCCAGCTGAGCTCGCGTCAGGGCCACGGGGCGCCGAACCCCAAGTTCATCCCCGCCGCGGAGGTCGCGGCCGGGGCGATCGCCACCGAGATCGGCGGCTACCCGGGCGGCAACGTCGGAGACCTGATGGGCCGCACTCTGACCGCACACTTCCTGGGCGGCTGCGCCATCGGCGAGTCCCCGGAGCGCGGGGTCGTCGACCCCTACCAGCGCCTGTGGGGCTACCCGGGCATCACCGTGGCGGACGGTTCCACGGTCTCCGCCAACCTCGGCGTCAACCCGTCGCTGACCATCACCGCCCAGACCGAGCGCGCGATGGCGTTCTGGCCCAACAAGGGCGAGGCGGACCCGCGTCCGGCCCAGGGCGAGCCCTACGAGCGCGTCGCCCCGGTCGAGCCGACGCACCCGGTCGTCCCCGAGACCGCCTTCGGCGCCCTGCGACTGCCGCTGCTGGCGGTGCCCCAGGTGCCGCCGCGCGAGGCCGCGGAGGCAACGGAGACCGCCGAGACCGCCGAGGTGGAGTAGCGGGGGAGCGCGCACCGAGCGCGCTGCCGAGTCTTGCGGGCCGGGACGCCGAGGGGGCGTTCCGGCCCGCGACGCGTTCCGGGCCGGGAGCGTCAGCGGGGGCTCAGTGCAGGGTCATCAACCGCGCCAGGACCGAGGACGCCGCGGCGTGGCCGGCCGCGATCGCGGCGGCATCCTTGACGCCCACCGCGCCGGAGTTCGGGCCGGACATGGTCAGGTAGAGGAAGCGGCCCTCGACAGCGTGGCTCTGCGCGCAGGCCACCTTCTTGCAGAAGGCCACGTCGCCCTTGTGCCAGAGCGGGTTGATCTTCCCGCGGAACTGCGTGGCGGTCGCCATGGCCTCGCTCACGTCGGGGAGCGCGGCGACCCCGACCGTGACCGAGACCTTGCCGGAGCTGTAGGTGGCGCGGAGCACCTGCTCGCAGTGCTGCCCGGTCAGCAGACCGGCCAGGCCACCGCCGACCGCCTTCGAGCAGACGGTCTGCACGTCGGTCGCGACCCGGCTGAACGGCTTGCCGCCGATCTTCAGCGACGCGGCGAAGAGCTGGTCGGGATGGAGCGCCGGCGGCGTGCTGACCTGGGGCGAGGGGGAGACGGACGGCGCGGCGCTCGCACTCGGCGACGCGGGGACGCTGGCCGTCGGGGCCGCGCCGGCGGTCGGACCGGTCGACTTCGCCGAGTTCCAGGCGAACGCGGTGACGCCGCCGACCAGTCCGACCGCGAGCACGCCGCCCGCGACGGCCAGGATCCGCTTCCGCTTGGCCTGGGCGTCGTAGTGATCCGCCATCACCGACCAGTCCGGTTCCCCGGCTGCCGCCTGGTACGCGGGCTCGCCATAGGGCTGCGCGGTGTACGGCTCCCCGTAGGGCTGCGCCGGCAGCGGTTGGGTGGGCAGCGGTTGGGTGGGCTCAGCCCCGTAGCCTGCCGCTGGGCCGAAGCCGGGTATGTGCGGGCCGGGCTGTTGGGGTGTGGTCATCTTCGCGGCGGCCTTCCTCGGCGACGGCAACGCTGGAACTGAGGCGCGATTGTGCCATGTACATGTGTCGACGCGTCAGCCACAGCCGTCGCACCCGGCCACGAGCACCCCACAATTCCCTTGCGGCGTCTAGAGTTGCGGGCCATGAACGAATCCGGCCGCGTCGAGGCGTTCAGTGACGGCATCTTCGCCATCGCCATCACCCTGCTGGTCCTGCAGTTGACGGTGGTGAACCCCAGTCAGGTGACCACGTCGAAGGATGCCTGGTCCCAACTGGGCCACCTCTGGACGGCCTACGACGCCTATCTGGTCAGCTTCCTGGTCATCGGGATCATGTGGCTCAACCACCACACCGTCTTCAGCTACGTGGCCCGGGTGGACCGCGGCCTGTTGGTGATCAACCTGGTGCTGCTCCTGGTGGTGGCCGCGCTGCCGTTCCCGACGGCCCTGGTCTCCGACTGGCTGAATCAACCCGGCCCGGCCGAGGTGGCGGTGGCCGTCTTCAGCTGCTTCATGGTCGTCCACGCGCTGGCTTTCCAGTCGCTGTGGTGGTGGCTGACCCGGACCGGGCATCTCTTCGACCGGCGCGTGGACGTGGAGGCCGCCCGGCAGACGCGGCGCCGCTTCGCGCTCGGTACCGTCGTCTACCCGATTCTGGTGGGGCTGTCCTTCGTCTCCCCGGTGCTCACCCTGGGCCTGCACTTCGCGCTGGCCGTCTACTACGCCTTCAACCAGCTCCCCATCCCGCTCAAGCCCGACGCGTCCACGGACGACGAGGGCCACGTGTCGCTCTGATTCCGATCGGCTCGCCGGATTGGCAAGGGGCCCCGCGGGGGAAGACGGGGCCCCTTGCTGTCAGCACGCGACGTCAGGGCAACGTCGGTGCTGTGGCAACGGCACCGGGGGAGGGCGCCGTCGGTCATGTGGTTCCGGTCGGCTTTCGGGTCACTGCTGAGCAAGGGGCGCGCGGTGGGTGTGTGCGCCCGTCATCCTCAGCTTGAGGCCGTCTCGCTACCGAGTGTCACCGAATGCTGTCGGTGACCAGCCTCCTACCGCTTCAGGGACCGGCCTGCTGCCGGGCGCCCCCGATGCCTGTGGTCCACCCCCTCACCAGCATCGTGGGGGATATGGCCTACTCGGCGCAACCAGTTCGACAGACTTCGGCCTTGTCGATTTTCGTCACGCTCCGCAAGGATCGACTCATGGTGAGAGACCGGTAGCGCGGAGTCCGCTGTGCGCCGGGTGGCGTTGCGCCACCCCGGGCTGGCGGGGACGGCGACACGGGAAGGGACAGGCGAGATCGGGGGTGGCCGACGCCGGGCGTCCCCCTCGCCGGCCACCCCTTCTCCGCAGTCGCAACCGGGCCGCTGTCCCCTGCTGTCCGGTCACAGCGTGGCCGCGAGGTCCCACGGCGCGCGCCACAGCACACGCCTCATCGCGTCCACGGACTGGGTCACTCCCACGCGTGGTCCTGCCTGCCGCACGACCGCCCCGGAAGGAGGCTGGTGCTTGTCCCTGGCGGGGACAACCACCCCGTGCGGTCATGGGGGACAACGATTCTCCTTGCGGCGGGTCACGCGCTAGGATCGGCGCATGTTCCAGATGGCGTACATCTTTAGCTATGGCACCGGAGGCTCCGGTCGCCATGGTGATGCCGTCTGAACTGACGCAGACCCTGCAGGCGCCCCGGGCCGATGGCCCAGGGCGTCTTTGTTTTTGCCGCCGGGGCCCTCGGAGCCGGAGCCGGACCCCGGAGGACCCAGAGATGAACACCGTCACCAGCCCCGTGAATCACGCCCCGAGCCGCATCGCGCCCAAGGCCGGGGAGACAGCGGAACCCCTGACAGCGGAGCCTCTGACGAAGGAGGCCGCCGAGGCCGTCATCGCCGAGGCGCGCGGACGGATCGACGCGCTGGACGCCGAGATCCTGGACGCGGTGCGCCGCCGGATCGCCACCTCGGCCGAGGTGCAGGCGGCGCGGATCGCCGTGGGCGGGCCCCGGCTCTCGCTGACCCGGGAGATGGAGATCCTCGACCGCTACCGCGCGCAGCTCGGCGGTCCGGGCACCGAGGTCGCGATGCTGCTGCTGGAGCTGTGCCGCGGGCGGGTGTGATCATCGCCGCCCTCGTCGTGGCAGGGGGTCGGCGGCTCGACCGTTAGAATGAGGGTCGACCCCCCATAGCAACCGCCGGAAGGCCGCACTGTGGCATCAGCGACCCCCGACCCCGCGGACACCGCCGTCGACACGGTTCTCGTCGTCGACTTCGGCGCGCAGTACGCCCAGCTCATCGCACGGCGTGTCCGTGAGGCCCGTGTCTACAGCGAGATCGTGCCGCACAGCATGCCGGTCTCGGAGATGCTCGCCAAGAACCCCAAGGCGATCATCCTGTCCGGTGGCCCGTCCTCGGTCTACGAGCCCGGCGCCCCCACCGTCGACAAGGCACTCTTCGAGGCCGGCGTGCCGGTCTTCGGTATGTGTTACGGCTTCCAGCTGATGGCCACGGCCCTCGGCGGCGTCGTCGACAACAGCGGAGCGCGCGAGTACGGCCGCACCCCGCTGTCCGTTTCGCAGACCGGCTCCACCCTCTTCGAGGGCACGCCGGCCGAGCAGCCGGTGTGGATGTCCCACGGTGACGCCTGCTCGGCGGCGCCCGAGGGCTTCACCGTGACTGCGTCCACCAGCGTCGTCCCGGTGGCGGCGTTCGAGAACGACGCCAAGCGCCTGTACGGCGTCCAGTACCACCCCGAGGTGATGCACTCCACGCACGGGCAGCAGGTGCTGGAGCACTTCCTCTACCGCGGTGCGGGCCTGGCCCCGACCTGGACCACGCACAACGTGGTCGAGGAGCAGGTCGCCGCGATCCGTGCCCAGGTCGGCGACAAGCGCGCGATCTGCGGCCTCTCCGGCGGTGTCGACTCCGCCGTGGCCGCGGCTTTGGTGGCGCGCGCCATCGGCGACCAGCTGACCTGCGTCTACGTCGACCACGGCCTGATGCGCAAGGGCGAGACCGAGCAGGTCGAGAAGGACTTCGTCGCGGCCACGGGCGTGAAGCTCAAGGTCGTCGACGCCGAGGAGCGCTTCCTCTCCGCACTCGCCGGGGTCACCGACCCCGAGGAGAAGCGGAAGATCATCGGTCGCGAGTTCATCCGCGTCTTCGAGCAGGCCCAGGTGGAGATCATCGCCGAGGCCGGCGCCACCGGCCAGCCGGTCGAGTTCCTGGTCCAGGGCACGCTCTACCCGGACGTGGTGGAGTCGGGCGGCGGTACCGGCACCGCGAACATCAAGTCGCACCACAACGTTGGCGGGCTCCCGGAGGACCTGGAGTTCCAGCTGATCGAGCCGCTGCGCAAGCTGTTCAAGGACGAGGTCCGGATGGTCGGCCAGGAGCTCGGGCTGCCGGAGGAGATCGTCCAGCGGCAGCCCTTCCCGGGCCCGGGCCTGGGCATCCGCATCGTCGGTGAGGTCACAAAGGAGCGGCTCGACCTGCTGCGTGACGCCGACGCCATCGCGCGCGCCGAGCTGACCGCGGCCGGCCTGGACCGCCAGATCTGGCAGTGCCCGGTCGTCCTGCTGGCGGACGTCCGCTCCGTCGGCGTCCAGGGCGACGGCCGCACCTACGGCCACCCGATCGTGCTGCGCCCGGTCTCCTCCGAGGACGCGATGACCGCCGACTGGTCGCGCCTGCCCTACGAGGTGCTGGAGCGGATCTCCACCCGGATTACCAACGAGGTGCGCGACGTCAACCGTGTCGTCGTCGACGTGACCAGCAAGCCGCCGGGCACCATCGAGTGGGAGTGAGCCTCCCGTAGGCCCCGACGGGCCCCAGCCGCTCCCGGCTGGGGCCCGTCCCCGTTGGGCCCGGAAGGGGTGGGCGGTCCTCTGGTGCAATGTGCAACCCGGCGGTAACTTCCGGTCATGACGAACCCACCCCCGCAGCCGATCCCTGTGGACCAGCTCCACTTCGCCATGCCGCCGACCTTCCAGACCGTCGAGGAGGAGCGGGCCCATCGCAAGGCCCGCCTCGTGACGGCGCTGCGGCTGTTCGGCAAGTTCGGATTCGAGGAGGGCGTCGCCGGGCACATCACCGCGCGCGACCCGGAGTGGACCGACCATTTCTGGGTCAACCCCTTCGGAATGTCCTTCAAGACGATCAAGCAGAGCGATCTGCTCCTGGTCAACCACGACGGCCGGGTTGTCCACGGGCGGCACCACGTCAACCAGGCCGCCTTCGCGATCCACTCCGAGGTGCACGCCGCCCGCCCCGACGTCGTCGCGGCCGCCCACAGCCACTCCACCCACGGGCGCGCCTTCTCCACGCTCGGGCAGTTGCTGGACCCGATCACCCAGGACGTGTGCGCCTTCTACCAGGACCACGCCCTGTTCGACGACTACACCGGAGTCGTCCTCGACCGGGAGGAGGGCCGCCGTATCGGCGTTGCCCTGGACCGGCACAAGGCCGTGATCCTGCGCAACCACGGGCTGCTGACAGTGGGGACCACCGTCGACGCGGCGGCCTGGTGGTTCATCACCATGGAGCGCTCCTGCCAGGTGCAGCTCCTGGCCCAGGCCGCCGGCAAGGCCGTGTCGATCGACCACCAGAGCGCGGTGCTGACCCGCGACCAGATCGGCAGCGATCTGGCCGGTTGGGTCAACTACCAGCCGCTCACGACCGGCCACGCTGACGCGCTGGTCGGCGCCTACGACGAGGACTGACCCCGCCCGCTCGCCCCGGCAACCGGCCGCGTACCGTTCCGGCGTGTCCGCAGCGGTACACGGCCGTGAACCCGAACGGGTGCCGCAGCGTAGTAACCCCAGGACGGGTCGGGGAACGGGAAGCGTGCGTCGAGGAAGGCCGGGAGCAGTCGACATGGGTGGAACGCTGACGCTGCAGCGTCTGAAGGCACAGGGCACCACGTATGCACTGCTCCCGCTGCGGGTCTTCCTGGGGGTGACGTTCGTCTACGCCGCCCTCTACAAGTACACCGACCCGCACTATCTGGGCGGCCTTTCGGACCCGACGTCCTTCGCCGCCATGACCCAGGGGGTCAAGGGGTCCAGCCCCATCGGCCCGCTGCTGGATCTCGCCCTGAAGGCGCCGACCGCCTTCGCGGTCGTTTTCGCGGTGGGTGAGTTGGCGGCCGGCCTCGGCATCCTGTTCGGTCTCCTCGGCCGGGTCGCCGCCGTGGGCGGTGTGCTGCTGAACCTGAGCCTCTTTCTCACCGTCAGCTGGCAGGTGTCCCCGTACTTCCTGGGCAACGACCTGATCTACCTGATGGCCTGGCTGCCGCTGGTTCTCGCGGGCACGCCCTACCTCTCCGTGGACTCCTGGCTGGCCTCGCGGCGCGGTCGCCGGGAGTAGACGGCGGCCAGCAGGCCGGCCAGGACCAGGCCGCCGGCTCCCAGGGGGAGGACCACCCAGCTGGCGAGCCGGAAGGCCCCTCCCGCTTGCAGCAGGTAGAGCACCCCGACGAGCAGGAAGAGGAGCCCTGCGAGCACCGGGAAGAGCTGGACCCGTCGGGGGCGGAGCGGCGTGGTCATCGGACCACCTCCAACTGGCCGACGCCGATCTGGAGATCGAGCTGGATCGTGCCGTGGCCGGCCGCCCCCGACTGGTTCAGGTCGATGGTGCGTGAGTCGCCCACGCCCGAGATGCGGGTGCCGTCGGGGAGCCTCAGCTGCCCCGCGCCCGTCTGGGCGTTGATCTTGACCTCGGGGCTGTCCGCCCCGTCGCCTGGCAGCAGGACCTGCAGCGATCCTGCTCCGAGGCTGACGTGGGAGGAGACAGTCTGGCCCGAGGCGGGCAGGACCTGGGTGAGGTCCAAGGTGGCGTCCCCGTAGTGCAGCGAGTAGCCCGTCTGGAGCTGGGCAGCCGAGACCGGGGCCCAGGTCGTGCGGGACCAGTGCTGCCACGGGGCGGCTCCCACGGTGACCGTGGCCAGGGAGAGCAGCAGCGCCACCACGGTCAGGCCGATCGCCCGTCGGCGCAGGAACCCGTTGACCACCAGGCCCAGGGCCAGGACCACGAGGGCCGAAGCCAGCACGGCCACGGCATTCACCTCGTGGTGGGACTTGCCGACGCCGTACACGACGGCGGCGGCGCCCGCCGCGAGCAACAGGGTGAGCAGTCCCCAGGGACCGCGGACCCGGCGCGGAGCCGCGGACTCCGGTTCGGAGGCCCGGGACCCGGCCTGGGCCGGGGGCGGCGGTGTCGTACGCCCCGCGTAGGCCCAGGCGCTCGGTTCGTCCATGCCGGACGCGCTCGCGGGCGAGTCGGTGAGCGAGGCGCCCCAGGACGGGCCGTCCGTCGGCGGAAGGTCCGCCGGGGCCGTACCCGCAGGCAGCGGGCCCGAGGACAGCAGGTCGGGCGCCTCGTCGGCCGGGACCGCCGGTGCGGCGGCCTTCAGCAGCGGATCGGGTCGCTGCCACCAGTTCGGTGCGGCCGGGGGCGGTTCCGGTGCGACCGGGGTCTTCGGTTCGCGCGGCGGGAACTGGTGCCGCTTGGGGTCGTAGCGCAGGGCCGCGAAGGCCAGCGCCGCGATGAGCAGCAGCGGGAACACGTGGTCCCTTGCACCCATGTAGGAGAAGAAGATGCCGGTGCCGAGCACGGTGACCAGCACCGCGCCGAGCGACTGTCCGTCCACCCGGCCCGACATCAGACGCTGCAGCTCGTTCTTGCCCGTGCCCTCCATCGGGATCATCAACCAGGCCACGCCGTAGATGAAGAGCCCGACACCGCCCCACAGACAGAGCACGGCGATGACGACGCGGAACACCAGCGGATCGATGTCCAGCCGGCGGCCGAGCCCGCCGCACACACCCGTCACGACGCGGTGGCTGGCACTGCGCTCGAGCGGCGGGCGGGAGCGCTCGGGCTCCTGGCTGCCGTCGGTGACGCTGTCGCCGTCCGGTCGGGGCTGCGTGCTGGTGGTCGCGTCCATGCCCCCATCCTGCAGGCCGTCGGTGTCTGTGCCCATCCGGCATCTCCCTGGTCGAACCCTTAGTTCAACCCTGACACAGGGCCGCGGCCGAACCAGGGCGACCTTCGGGGTCGACCCTGATGCTTTTCCCTTGCGTGTCGTGTGACGATCGACCCGTGGCAACCAGCGAGCTCAACCCCGACCGCCCGGACCCGCGGACCGATCCGGCCGCAGGGTCCGCGGCGCCGGTCCGCAAGCTCTACCGCCGCCCCGAGGGGCGCGTGGTGGGTGGCGTGGCCAGCGGCCTCGCCGCCCACCTGGGCATCCCGGTGCTCTGGGTGCGGGCCGCCTTCGTCGTGCTGACGTTGGGCCAGGGGCTGGGCCTGGTGCTGTACGCCGCCTTCTGGTTCGTGGTGCCCATGGGCCGGGCCGGGGGAGCCGGCGTGTCCGGGCGGTCCTCGGGGGCCGCCGAGACAGCCCTGGACGAGCGACGGCCCGGTGCGCTGAGGCGCGCCCGGACCGCACTGCAGCAGCTCTTCCGGGGCGACCCCACCGAGGGCGAGGTCGCCCCGGCCGGGGCGGGGACCGGCGCACGGGACCGCGGGCGTCTGCTGGTGCTCGTGGCCGTGCTCGCCGGCATCCTCGTGATGATCAACGTGCTGACCGCCGGCCAGGACGACCCGTACTTCTGGCCGGTGATCATCTCCGGGGCCGGTGTGGCCCTGGTCTGGCGGCAGGTGGACGACGCCCGTTGGGCCCGCTGGTTCTCGCTGGACGAGAGCAGCAGGGGCGCGGTCACGCTGCGGCTGGGCGCGGGGGTGGTGCTGGTCGCCGGCGGGGTGATCAGCTTCCTGGTGGTCTCCGGCTCCCTGGCGGAGTTCGGCAAGGTCATGCAGGCCGTCCTGGTGGTCCTGGCCGGGGTGCTCCTCCTGGCGGGTCCTTACCTGCTGCGGATGTGGCAGGACCTGACCGCGGAGCGCCGCGAGCGCATCCGGGCCCAGGAGCGGGCCGAGGTCGCCGCCCACATCCACGACTCGGTGCTGCACACCCTCACGCTCATCCTCCGTCACGCGGACGACCCGAAGGAGGTCGCCCGTCTGGCCCGGGCCCAGGAACGGGACCTGCGCCAGTGGCTCTACCGCTCCGGCGAGCCCAAGGACGAGGGCACCCCGGAGACGCTCGCCGAATCCGTCCGCAAGGTCGCGGCGGAGGTGGAGGATCTCCACGGCGTGCCGGTCGAGGTGATCTGCGTGGGCGACGCCCCCATGGACGATGGACTCGGCGCCCAGCTCCAGGCCGCCCGGGAGGCCATGGTCAACGCCGCCAAGTACGGTGGCGGGGAGCCCGTCTCCGTCTACGCGGAGGTCGAGGGCAGTACGGTGTGGGTGTTCGTCCGTGACCGCGGGCCCGGCTTCGATCTGGACGCGGTACCGGAGGACCGGATGGGCGTGCGCGGCTCGATCATCGGGCGGATGCAGCGCAACGGCGGGCACGCCCGCGTCCGCCCGGCCCCCGCGGGCGGCACCGAGGTCGAGCTGGAGATGGAGAGGGCGAGCGGATGAGCGGCGCGAACATGGACAAGCCCACGGCGCGGGTCGTCCTCGTCGACGACCACCGGATGTTCCGCACCGGAGTCCGCGCGGAGATCGGCCAGACCGAGCGCACCAACGTCGACGTGGTGGGCGAGGCGGCGGACGTGGAGCAGGCCGTCTCCGTCGTCACCTCCACCATGCCTGACGTGGTGCTGCTCGACGTCCACCTGCCCGGTGGCGGGGGCGTCGAGGTGCTGCGCCGCTGCGCCTCCCTGGAGGGCGTCAAGTTCCTCGCGCTGTCGGTCTCCGACGCGGCCGAGGACGTGATCGGCGTCATCCGCGGCGGAGCCCGTGGCTACGTCACCAAGACCATCACCGGTACCGACCTGGTCGACGCCGTCTTCCGGGTCCGGGACGGGGACGCGGTCTTCTCGCCCCGCCTGGCCGGCTTCGTCCTGGACGCCTTTGCCGCCACCGACACCCCGCCGGTCGACGAGGACCTGGACCGGCTCACGCAGCGCGAGCGCGAGGTGCTGCGCCTGATCGCCCGCGGCTACGCCTACAAGGAGATCGGCAAGCAGCTGTTCATCTCGGTCAAGACGGTGGAGAGCCACGTCTCCGCGGTGCTGCGCAAGCTGCAGCTGAGCAACCGTCACGAGCTGACGCGCTGGGCGACGGCCCGCCGGTTGGTGTAGCGGAGGGCGCGGCCTGCGGGTGGTGAGGGCCGCCAGGGCGGCGGCAGCCCGCCCGCACGCTGTTCAGCCGCGTCGAAGCGTGCTCGTGCCGACGCCTGTGACCAGCGCGGTGCCACCTACGCGCACGACCGGCGACGATCCCCTGCCCGGGGTGACGCTCGTCGTGATCGTGGCCGGGCTCCCCAACGAGTCGCCCATGTCGACGGCCGGCCCGGTGACCGGTCGCCCCGCCTCGGGTGATCCGCCGCCGAGGGTGCCGCTCGCGTGCAGGTGCGCGGCCAGGCAGGCGGTGCTGTTGGCGTTGGCGATGTCCTCCGGCACACCGATGGCGGGCGCGAACATTCGCGCGGCGTAGCGCTGTCCCGGGAAGGTGGGGGCGGCGTAGGTGTAGCAGCCGAGCAGGTCGAGGTCGTGGCAGGCCTGCTCGAGCGCGCGCAGGTCCGGGGCCAGCGCCTCGAGTGAGGCCCGGCTCTGCACCCGGGCCAGTAGGCGAGGGCGCCCCAGCGTGGCTATCCGGGCCGTCGCGACGAGCGGCAGCCCGAGTGCCGGGAGCAGCAGGCCCAGTTCCTCGGTGGTCGGTTCGCGCAGCGCCACCGGACCTGCGTCGAACTCGGCCTGGACGAGCGCGCCCTGACGGGTCGTCCGGCCATGGATGAGGCGGCCGTCCGTGGAGCGCAGGGTCTGCTCGTGCTCCTGCGTGCCGGCCTGTTCGGCGAGGTAGGCGAGCGCCGCCACGGTGCCGTGACCGCAGGCGGGCAGCTCGCCCTCGGCGGTGAAGAACCGCACGGCGGTGGCGCCGCCGGCCTCCGGGCGCGCGCCGACGAAGACGGCGTGGGAGGCGCCGGACAGAGCCGGGATGCGGCGGCGCGCCTCGTCGTCGAGGACACCGGTGTCGGCGACGACGGCGGTCGGACTGCCGCCCGTCCCGTCGCGCAGGCAGGCGTGGACGAGTGTCACGGGGACCGGGCCCGCCTGACCGGTCGAACGCGGGCGGGGAGGAGCCATGGGATCGACCCTAGCCCGGCCGTACGGCCCCCACGATCGGCATCTCACCGATCGGGGCGTACTCCACCGACGCGCCCGGGTGCGGGGCGTGGATGATCTCGCCGTTGCCCACGTACATGGCGACATGGGTGACGCCGGGGTAGTAGAAGACGAGGTCGCCCGGCCGCAGGTCGGCCGTCGAGACCCGCTGACCGGCGTTGATCTGGTCGTACGTGGTACGGGGCAGCGCCACGCCGGCGGTGGCCCAGGCGGCCTGCACAAGGCCCGAGCAGTCGTAGGAACCCGGCCCGGTGGCGCCCCAGACGTAGGGCTTGCCGACCTGGGCGCGGGCGAAGGAGACCGCGAGGGCGGCGCGGCCGGTGGCCACGACCGAGCCGAAGTCGGCCGGGGGCTGCACGCCGGTACCGGCGGCACCCGCGCCGTCCAGCGAGGAGGTGACGGAGTTCCGGGTGGCCGCGTCGAGGCTGTCGAGCAGCTGCTGGGCGGCGGCGAGCTTGCGCTGGATCTGCTCCTTGGCGGCGGCCAGGCGTCGCTGCTCGGCCTGCAGGGCCGACAGTTTGGTCCGGGCGGCCGAGCGCTGGGCGGCGAGGCTGCGCGCCTGCGCCTCGAACTCGCGGACCAGGCCGGTCTGGGAGGCGAGGGCCTGGGAGAGGTCGCCGGCCTGCTGCAGGTAGTCGTCCGGGTGGGCGGACATCAGCAGCTGCAGCTCGGGGTCGAGAGCCCCGTTGCGGTACTGGAGGGCGGCCATGCCGCCGAGGCGGCCCCGCAGCGTGTTGAGCTGGTCGTCGGTGACGGCGGCCTGTTGCTGCAGTTGGTTGGCCTGTGCTTGCAGGGCCTGTGCGGCCGCGGCGGCGCCGTCGTACTGCTGGGTCGCCTGCTCGGCCTGCTGGTACAGCGCGTCGACCTGCGCCCTGACCTGGTCGGCGGTCGGCTTGGGGTCGGCCTGTCCCGGTTGGGCCAGCGCGGCGACCGAGGCCGCTGCGGCCGTCGCCAAGGTGGCGGCGGTGCGGGCCGCGTGGCCCGCGAGCGGGGAGGTCCTGGGTTTTCGGTGCGACGCCACGAGGGCGTTCCCTTCGCCGGGAGAGGTGTTGGTCGGCGACGCTAGCCCCAGCGGGTGGCGCTCGCCCCCTGGTTGACGAGCCTGCTCGGAAGTGCGCGGAGCGGACCGTTCCGGCTGCTGCTTCAGGTCCATTCCAAGGCGAATGGAGACCGATTGACGATCGCCCAGTGAATCAATCCGACGATCGGACCGTCGTTCGTGAACGGGTTCGAGCGATGGACGGGTGGGCGCATCGGGTGCGCAGGCGGCGGGGGTGGCGGCGCGAGGGGCGCGCGGCCGAACGGGAGGGCGAGAGTAGCTAACCGGATCCCAGGTACTCCGGCGGGACACGCTCTGTCAGCCATACCCCGTTCGCGCTGACCTGGAACACGAAGCCCGCCGTCGACATCGCCGCCGCGTCGACGGTGAACAGCACCGGGCGGCCGCGTCGGCCGCCGACCCGCTCGGCCGTCGCCCGGTCCCGGGAGAGGTGGACGGCGTGGCGCTGCATCGGCCGCAGCCCCTCGCGCCAGATCGCGTCCACCGCACCCGGGTGGGTGCCGTGGTAGAGCACGGCGGGCGGCGTGGCCGTCTCGTAGCCGAGCTCCACCGGCACCGTGTGGCCCTGGCTGGCCCGGATCCGCAGCCCGTCCGCGCTGAACGCGAACCGCCGCTTGTCGTTCTCGGCGACGATCCGCTCCAACTCGGACCGGGTGATCGGGCGGCCGTGCGCGCCCGCCGCCGCAAGCAGTTCGGCCACGTCCACCCAGCCCGCCTCGTCCATCCGTACGCCGACCAGGCCCGGTTCGTGCCGCAGGACCCGGGAGAGGAACTTGGAATTCCGGACCATCGTTCTGTTGTCTTCCATACCGCGACGGTAGGGGCGGTCGAAGCGGGCTGTCCTGCGAGTTTCGGCGTCTGCTCCCGCCCGGTGCGGGGCACGGCCTCGGGGCAGCAGGGGAACATGGTGCCTGTGATGCGCATCTGCTTCGTCTGCACCGGGAACATCTGCCGCTCGCCCATGGCCGAGCAGGTCATGCGGGAACGCCTCGCGGAGGCCGGGCTGGAAGGGCTCGTCGCGGTCGACAGCGCCGGCACCGGCTCCTGGCACGAGGGAGACCCGGCCGACGAGCGGGCGGTCCGCGTCCTGCGGAAGGCCGGATACGGCAGCGGGCACGTCGCGCGGCAGTTCCACCCCGAGTGGTTCCGCCGGCTGGACCTGGTGATCGCGCTCGACCAGGGGCACGAGCGCGTGCTGCGCCGCCTGGCCCGCACCCCTGAGGAGGCGGCCAAGATCCGCCTGCTCCGCTCCTACGATCCCGGCGCCGATGCCGGGGAGCTCGACGTTCCCGACCCCTACTACGGCGACGAGGCGGGCTTCGAGGAGGTGCTCCGGCTCTGCGAGGCGGGCTGCGACGGGCTGCTCGCCGAGGTCAGGAGCCAGGTGGGGTGAAGCCGTCCCGGGCTGTCCGTGGGGCGTCCTAGACTCGTGGGTGATGAGCAGCCTCTTTGACGACATCCCCCTGCCCGGCCTGGATGCCCCCGCGCCCACTCCGCCACCCGCCGCGGACGAGCCCCCCTACGAGGGCGACTTCGGCCCTGCCTTCGGCGACGCGTACGGGGAGGCGGGCGGCTACGAGGAGGAGATCCCCAGCGGGCTCTTCCAGACCTTCGACCCGGCCGAGCCGGTGCCGGCGTCGTACTACCGCAACGGGACGGCCCACCCGGTCATCGACGCCGAGACGCTGCTCGACGGGATGAACCCGCAGCAGCGCGAGGCCGTCGTGCACGCCGGTTCCCCGCTGCTCATCATCGCGGGCGCCGGCTCCGGCAAGACCCGGGTGCTCACCCACCGCATCGCCTACCTGCTGGCCGCGCGGCGGGTGCAGCCCGGCGAGATCCTGGCGATCACCTTCACCAACAAGGCCGCCGGGGAGATGCGCGAGCGCGTCGAGGCGCTGGTCGGTCCGCGGGCCAAGGCCATGTGGGTGTCCACCTTCCACAGCGCCTGCGTCCGCATCCTGCGCCGGGAGAGCAAGCGGCTCGGCTTCACGTCG
The DNA here is from genome assembly GCF_003258295.1 of Streptacidiphilus pinicola. Lineage (GTDB taxonomy): Bacteria > Actinomycetota > Actinomycetes > Streptomycetales > Streptomycetaceae > Streptacidiphilus > Streptacidiphilus pinicola. The sequence goes on from NZ_QKYN01000017.1 coordinate 45,057, forward strand.
AGCTTCTCGATCTACGACGCGGCCGACTCGCAGCGCCTCATGGCGCTGTGCTGCCGCGACCTGGACCTCGACCCCAAGCAGTTCCCGCCGAAGTCCTTCAGCGCCAAGGTCTCCAACCTCAAGAACGAGCTCATCGACGAGGAGACCTACGCGGCCAAGGCCGAGAACCCGATGGAGCGCAAGCTGGCCGAGGCCTACGCGCTCTACCAGCGGCGCCTGCGCGAGGCCAACGCGCTGGACTTCGACGACATCATCATGACCACGGTCAACCTGCTCCAGGCCTTCCCGGACGCCGCCGAGCACTACCGTCGCCGGTTCCGGCACATCCTGGTCGACGAGTACCAGGACACCAACCACGCCCAGTACATGCTGGTTCGCGAACTCACCGGCGGCGCCAGCGGCCAGGGCCCGAAGATGACCGTCGACGGCGAGTTCGTGAACCCCGCCGAGGCGCAGCTGGCCGAGATCCCGCCCGCCGAACTCTGCGTGGTCGGTGACGCGGACCAGTCGATCTACGCCTTCCGCGGCGCGACGATCCGCAACATCCTCGATTTCGAGGAGGACTACCCGAACGCCACCACGATCCTGCTGGAGCAGAACTACCGCTCCACGCAGACGATCCTGAGCGCGGCCAACTCGGTCATCGAGCGCAACAGCAACCGGCGCAAGAAGAACCTGTGGACAGCCGGCGCCGAGGGCGTAAAGATCATCTCTTATGTCGCCGACGACGAGCACGGCGAGGCTCAGTTCGTGGCCGACGAGATAGACAAACTGAGCGACAAGGGCGAGGCCAAGCCGGGCGACGTCGCGGTCTTCTACCGCACCAACGCGCAGTCCCGTGTCTTCGAAGAGGTGTTCATCCGCGTCGGCCTGCCCTACAAGGTCGTCGGCGGGGTGCGCTTCTACGAGCGCAAGGAGGTCCGGGACGTCCTGGCCTACCTGCGGGTGCTGGCCAACCCGGAGGACGCGGTGCCGCTGCGCCGCATCCTGAACGTGCCCAAGCGCGGCATCGGCGAGCGGGCCGAGGCGATGATCGAAGCGCTGGCGAGCCGAGAGCGCATCTCCTTCCCGCAGGCGCTGCTGCGCGTGGACGAGGCGTACGGCATGGCCGCGCGCTCCGCCAACGCGGTGAAGAAGTTCAACGAGTTGATGGCCAAGCTGAGCGGCGTCGTCGAGTCGGGTGCCGGTCCCGCCGCGATCCTCGAGGCGGTGCTGGAGGAGACCGGCTACCTGGCCGAGCTCCAGGCCTCCACCGACCCGCAGGACGAGACGCGCGTCGAGAACCTGCAGGAACTCGCGGCCGTGGCCCTGGAGTTCGAGCAGGAGGAGCCGCTGGAGGGTCCCGACGGCGAGCCGGTCCAGACCGGCCTGCCCGGCTTCCTTGAGCGGGTCGCGCTCGTCGCCGACTCCGACCAGATCCCGGACGAGGACGGCGAGGGCAGGGGCGTCATCACGCTGATGACCCTGCACACCGCCAAGGGCCTGGAGTTCCCGGTGGTGTTCCTCACCGGCATGGAGGACGGCGTCTTCCCGCACATGCGGGCGATGAACAACACCAAGGAGCTGGAGGAGGAGCGCCGGCTCGCCTATGTCGGCCTCACCCGCGCCCGAGAACGGCTCTACCTCTCGCGCGCGGTGCTGCGCAGCGCCTGGGGCCAGCCCTCCTACAACCCCGCCTCCCGGTTCCTGGAGGAGATCCCGACGACGCTGGTCGACGAGCGCCGCACGGCTGCCGCGGCGATGCCGGGCGGCTACGGGAGTCGATCCGCCGCTTCCGGCTCGGGCTACGGCGGTGGCTCGGGCGCTGGAGGCGGGGCCGGGGCCGGTCGACGTTCCTCGCCGGCGGCGGGCTGGGGCAAGAGCAAGGGCCGGGTCAACGACCGGCCGATGATCACCTTGGCCGTGGGGGACCGCGTCACCCACGACCGCTTCGGACTGGGCACCGTGGTCTCCGTCGCCGGCCCGGCGGACGACGCCAAGGCGACGATCGACTTCGGCGCCGAGGGCACCAAGCAGCTGCTGCTGCGCTACGCGCCGGTCGAGAAGCTGTAGCGCCGACTGGGGCCGGGGCCGGTGGACGCGCTCAGCGCGGGTCCAGGCCCCGGGCCAGCAGCCACGGCAGCGGGTCGACGGCAGGGCCCCCGTCGGGGTGCACCTCGAAGTGGAGGTGCGGACCCGTGGAGTTCCCGGTGTCGCCGGAGTAGGCGATTATGTCGCCGACCTTCACGTGCCCACTGCGCACGCGGTACGAGCTGAGGTGGCAGTACCAGGTGACCGTGCCGTCGGGCGCGGTCAGCTTCACCATGTAGCCGTAGAAGGGGTTCCACTCCGTCGTCACCGTCCCGCCCGTGACGGCGTGTACGGGCGTGCCCTCGGGGACAGGGAAGTCGATCCCGGTGTGCAGCTGCATCCAGTGCGTGCCGGCCTGCCCGAACAGGGCGCTCAGGCCGGAGTGGAACGAGATCGGCAGGACGAAGCGTGGTGCCTCGGCCGCGGCCTTGCGGGCGGCGGCCTCGCGCAACTGCAGGGCGGTGCGAGCCTTGTCGCGGGCCGCGCGCTGGGCGGCGTCGCGCGCCTCCGAGGTGGCCAGCGCCTGCGCCTTGGCCTGGGCGGCGGCTTCGGTCCTGGATGAGGAGGCTGCCGTCGTGTCGTGGTGGTGCGCGCGCAGCGGACCGATGGTCGCGGCGGCGGCGCCGGCGACCCCGATTACCGCGATGGACGGGACCGCGATGGTCAGCACCGCCGAGCGGCGCCGCGCGCCGCGCCGTCGGCCGGCGCGCCCGCCGGGACAGACCTCGTCCGGCTGCGGCGCCTCGGGGTCGTCGAAGGCCACGTCGCCAGGGTCCGTGTGGTCCTCGGGGCCGTCCGTCCTTCCGAATCCCTCGACCGGCAGGGCGTCCGCTTCGTCGAACCGGGTCAGTGGTGCCGTCTCGGCGTAGCTCCAGGAGTCGGCGAGCGCGCTCGTGAACGAGACGTCGGCGACGGTGTCATAGGCGCTGTAGTCCGGCTGGGCGGGGTGCGGCGGATAACCGTGCTGGGCCTCGTAACCGTGGTAAGCGCCGTGGTCGACGTGGCCCGGGTAGCCCTCGAACGTGGTGACCAGGGTCGGCTCGTGGTACGCCGCGTAGTAGTCGGGCTGGGCGGCGTAACCCGCGTCGTGGTACCCGCCGTGTCCGTATCCGTACTGCTGCCCGTAGCCCTGCGGCTGTTGGTGTCCGTACTGCTGGGCGTAGCCGTACTCTTGTGGGTGGCCGTGCTGCGCGCGGCCCGCGTACGGATCCGGGTGGCTTCCGTCCGGGTAGGTCCCGTAGGGCGCGTACGGCTGGTGGTTGTAGTCGGGGTGAACCAGTGCCTGCTGGCCGTACCAACTGGTGTCAGCGGTCACGGGATCCTATCCACCTCGACAGCGGGAAAGTGACCGTGACTGTATCCCTCTGGGTGGAGCTTGAACAAGGGATCCGACTCTTTGTCGCCCGCCTGGCGAATTGCCCGATCAAGCGATCTGACTACTGGTCATATCGCTTTCGGCAATCGGATCTTGAGTTTGTGCGAGCCATTCGCGAACCCGTGCGAGCACTTCGCCGTGGATCGGAAGGGAGAGGTGGCCTGCATTCCGGATCAGCAGATTCTCTGCATGAAGATCCGGATGGTTCAGCGTGGCGTTGCGCGGCGGCAGGATCAATGGGTCCAAATCACCTGAGATGCACAGGAAATGCGTATAGCAGCCCGGCGCGGGCCTGTTCAGCTCGGCCAGTACCTCGCTGTTCGGGCGCAGTTGTCGCACGATCGGTAACGGGTGCAGCAGCCGGGCCGTCTCGGTGCCCTGGTGCGGGGTGGCCAGCGTGACGACGCGTGGGACCAGTGCGCCGCCGCCCAGTCGCTGCACGTAGTAGCGGGCGATGACGCCGCCCAGGCTGTGGCCGATGATCGTCACCGGGTCGCCGTCGTAGACGCGGTGCAGGCGCTCGACGTGGCGGCCGAGGAGAACCGCCGCGCGCGGTATGTCGAGGCTGAACGGACTGTAGTTCACCGCGTGGACATGGTCCCACCCGTGGACGAGCAGGCTGTTTCGGAGCACCGTGAAGACGGCCCGGTTGTCGAAGAGTCCGTGGATCAGCAGTACCGGTCTGTGCCCGGAACCTGACGGGTGCGCGCAGTGCAGATCGTCGCGGGAGGGGCGTCGCTCCGGCGCGATGCCGCCCGGGTAGAGCAGCAGATGGCCGGTGAGGGCGGCCCCCTCGAGACCGACGCCGCGGGCGAGTGCGGCGGCACGACAGAACGGGATGCTCACGGCTCCCACCTCCCCCTTGGTGCGGGCCCCGCGCGCGGCGAACGACGGACACAAGGGTGTGAAGAAGAGGCCCGGGTGACAAGAAGGGTCCCCGGGACGGGTGCAGACTGGCTTGAGAACCGGTGGCGAGCCGGCAGGCGAACGAGCGGAAGACGAGCGGCGAACGGGTGGGAGAACGCGCGAATCGATGTGATTCTCCCCTCGCTTGGGTCGCCGAAACGGCGTTTGGGGCCTGCTGGCGATAACGTTCCACCACCGGGTGGTAACGCCCGTTAACGCAAGCGCTGCAAGGACGCAGAAACGCAGGAGGCAGAAGATGGGCGTGTCCGGCCCGATCCGCGTTGTGGTGGCCAAGCCCGGGCTCGACGGTCATGACCGCGGTGCCAAGGTGATCGCGCGGGCCCTGCGCGACGCCGGCATGGAGGTCATCTACACCGGCCTGCACCAGACCCCGGAGCAGATCGTGGACACCGCGATCCAGGAGGACGCCGACGGTATCGGCCTGTCCATCCTCTCCGGTGCACACATGACGCTCTGCGCCAAGATCGTCGAGCTGCTGCGTGAGCGCGACGCGGAGGACATCGTCGTCTTCGGCGGCGGCATCATCCCCGACGACGACATCCCAGAGCTCAAGGCGCTCGGCGTGGCCGAGATCTTCACCCCGGGCACGCCGACGCACGCCGTCGTCAGCTGGGTCGAGTCCCACCTGCGCGCGGGCGCGACGGCCTGACCCGAGCGTCCCACGGAGCCACAGTCGTAGCTCCGGTTGCAGCCGCAGTTGGGCGCGGGCGGCTCAGTCCTGCGCCAGCTCGGCGAGCATCGCCGCGCGCGTACGCAGCGTGTCGGCGAGCCGGGTGAGGACCTCCGCCCAGGCGGAGGACGCCTCGCCGGCCAGAGCGTCGATCCGGGCCGCTGCCGCGAAGGGCAGGCAGCGCTCGGCGACGCCCAGCACCCCGCTGTGGCTCCACGGATAGGAACCGGTGCCGGCGGCTTGGGCCAAGGCGCCCAGCACCGCGCCGGAGAGGTCCTCCGGCCAGGGCGCCGGGCAGGTCACCAGCAGCTGGAACGCCTCGGCGAGCCCGTGCTCCGCCACGAACCGGGCCGTCCACGACGCCCGCTCCGTGGCGGGCAGCACGGAGAGCAGGCGCGACGGCGCGCCGCCCGATGCGGCCCGCGCGTTCTCCTCCCCGCGCCGCTCGGCCAGGAGCGCCCGCGCCCAGGCGGCGTCGTGCTGGCGCACGGCGGCCCGTGCCCAGGCCTCGCGCAGTTCGTCGGCCCAGGCCGGGGTGACGGCGCGGCCCAGCACCCGGGTGGGTGCGTCCGCTCCGTCTGCGGCGTTCGCGTCTCCCGAGGAGCCGGCCAGCTCCACCCAGCACGACAGCGGCGTCGCCGCGACGATCTCCCCGAGCCAGAAGGCCCGGTCGCCGCGCCCCGTCGGCGAGGTGGCGGCGATGCCGTCACGCTGCATGGCCGCGTCGCAGCTGTCGGGCGGCTCGACGAGCAGCCCGCCGTCCTCGGTGACCCTGACCGCCTGCCGGGCACGATCGGCCATCCGCGCGGCGAGTGCGGACCCGGGAAGCGTGGAGAGCAGCTCGGCAGCGGTGGCCCGGACGTTCTTGGCCCGGTCCCTGAGCGCCGCCTCCAGGAACGGCTCGTCGTCAAGGTTCAGCCCCTCCTGCAGGGCGTCCAGGAAGAGCAGGCGGTCCTCCGCGCGCTCGCTGCTCCAGGTGGAGTGCAGCAGCGCCAGGCCGGCCGCGGGATCGCGGCGTCGGAGCCGGGTGAGGTGGGTGACCCGTTCGGCGAAGAGGCCCTCCTGCCAGACGGCGTCCGCCCCACCCGTGGGCCCGGCTGCCGAGTCCGCCCCCGCCGGGTGCGGCTCGGTGGGGCTCTCCTCGAGCGGGACGCGGAGCGCGTAGCGCCAGTCGGGATTGAGGGCCGCGAGCCAGTGGCCGCGCGGTCCGGCGAAGGCCACGGCGTCGCCGCGCAGATCACTGCGCTGGCGGGCGGCGTCGAGCAGCGCGGGCAGCAGCTCCGGAGGCGCGGCGAAGCCGCGGCCGCGTGCGGTGGCCAGCCACTGGGGCAGTAGTTCGCTGCTGTTCTCCGCGAGCAGCGCGGCCAGCCGCCGGACCGCCGGCGCGGGAAGCGCGGCGCGCTCGTCGAACGGCGCGGGCGCGGGTAGCTCCGGTGCGGGGGCGGGTCGCAGCCCGGCGCGCCGGGCGACCGTCGCCAGGGCGGCGTGGTCGAGCAGACCGGGACTCGGCCGGCGGTTGGTGCCGAGCAGCGCGTCCTCGACGAGGTCGGTCCAGGATCCGGCCGGCCTGGTGTCAGCAGTCGTGGTCACTGCGGTCCTTTCAGAGAGGAGAGAGCTCGCCGCGCTGACGCGGGCCGGTGGCCGGCGTGCGTGGTCAGCGGGTGCGGTCCGTGAGCTCGGTCAGTGAGCGCGGTCGGCCATGTGGGTCGGCCGGGCGGCTCGGCCGGGCGGGTTGGGCGCGCGCGGCTCGGGGGTGGTGCCGCAGCAGCGACGTGACCCGCCGAGACACGCCGGAGGGGACGCCGCAACCCGCGCCGTCACAGTGTCAGCGGACCGTTGTCCGTCCAGCAGGTGACGGCGTGGAAGCCGCGGTGGCCGCACTCACCGAAGACGGTGAGCGGCCTGCCCGTCGAGGCGGCCAGCAAGCGCCACGGCGAGGGGGTGAACAGCGGCACGGCGCCCGTGGCGTCGACGAGCTGCCAGCCGTGGTCGGTGGGCACGGGGGTGGCCTCGGTGATGACGGCGGGCCAGGAATCGAGCCACGGGTCGTCGCCGAGAGCGGCCGCGTAGGAGCCCAGCGCCGCGTCGACGGAGCCGCCCGCCGGGTGTGGTGCGGAGGGCGCCGCAGGGGCCGCGTGGCGCGGGCCGAGAGCCGCGCGCAGGGCCGGGGCCGTGGGATGGAAGGCCAGCTCGGCGTCCAGCTCCAGGCCGGTGGGCAGGGACAGCTCCGGCGCGACGCCCGGCCGGCCGAAGGAGAGCAGCAGCGCGTCCCGACCGGACTGAGTGCCCCGCAGCCAGAGGCGACGCGTCGTCAGACGGTCGTCGGAGGTGTCCCGGGAGCCGAGGACGAGCCAGCGGTCGCGGACCAACGGGCCGGTGCGCAGGACTTCGGCGTTGTCGACGGTGAAGCCCACACGGGAGCGGACGGTGGCCGCGAGCGGTGCGGGGAGGGCGTCGCGGCCCTGGTAGCCGGTGGCGAGGAGGTGGAGCATCGCGTACTCCTCCAGCAGGCGGGTGGGCCACTGCGCGCCGGAGGCCGGAAGCGCGCCCAGATCGCGGGCGCGGGAGGCGAGCCCGGGTGCCTGGGCGTCGACCATTCGGGCCGCGACGCCGTCCCAGAAGGCGTAGCCGCGCGATGGGGCCTCGGCGAGGCCGCCGCGCAGCTGGTCGGCGAGGCGGGCCAGCAACTCCTCGGCGCCGGAGGCGACTCGGGCCTCACGCCGCTGGCGCCTGGCCGCTGCGGCCGCCTCGTCCCGCGGCCCGGCCTGCGACGAGCCGGCGTCGTCTCCTGGTGCTGCGCCTCCTGATGCCGCGTCGCCGGGCATGTCGGCGCTCGCTCGTTCGGCACGCCTGCGCCGCCCCGACAGCCAGGACTCGGCCCACTCCGGCGCGCCGGCGCCGGTCAGGGTGTCGGCGGACCAGAGCAGCAGCAGACCGAGAGCGTGCTTGCAGGGGAACTTCCGGCTGGGGCAGGAGCAGTGGTACGCGGGCCCGTCCAGGGCGACGACCGTCTGGTACGGGCGGGACCCGCTGCCTTTGCACGCGCCCCAGACCGCCTCGGCGCTCGCGCCCGTGCCCGACCAGGGATCGGGCCTGCCGAGCTTGGCCGCGGCCTTCTGTGAGGAGGCGTCAGGAGCGAGGGAGAGAACGTGATCGGTAGTCCAGCGATCGTTCATGCACTCGACGTTAGAGGGGCCCACTGACAACCCGCCGAGCCGTCCACGGGCTGGGTTGTCCACAGGCCGGCGCGATTGTCAGACCCAGGGTGCAGAGTTGTTCTCGCAGGCGGCGCTTCGCACAGCGAGCGCCCTTCCAATGCCTTTGACCTGCTCACTTTCCTTCTGTCGCTTCCTGTCGCCCTTTCGACGCCCTGGTGCCTCTCTCTTCGAGGAGAAGTATGTCCACGTCCCTGTCATCATCCGTGTCACGGCCGTCCGACCAGGCTCCGGCTGTGCTCCGAGCGCACGCGGAGACGGCGTACGCCGCCGAGCTCGACGCGCTCGCGGCGGCGGACGACCGGCCGCGTCCGGAGCGCTGGCGGCTCTCGCCCTGGGCGGTCGCCACCTACCTGCTGGGCGGCACCCTGCCGGACGGCACGGTCGTCACCCCCAAGTACGTCGGCCCGCGCCGGATCGTCGAGGTCGCGGTGACGACGCTGGCCACGGACCGCGCCCTGCTGCTGCTCGGGGTGCCGGGCACCGCCAAGACCTGGGTGTCCGAGCACCTCGCGGCCGCGGTCAGCGGCGACTCGACGCTGCTCGTCCAGGGCACGGCCGGCACGCCCGAAGAGGCCATCCGCTACGGCTGGAACTACGCCCGGCTGCTCGCCGAGGGGCCGAGCCGGGAGGCGCTGGTGCCGAGCCCGGTGCTGCGCGCGATGGCCGAGGGCAAGACCGCGCGGGTCGAGGAGCTGACCCGCATACCGGCCGACGTGCAGGACACCCTGATCACCATCCTCTCCGAGAAGACCCTGCCGATACCGGAGTTGGGGGAGGAGGTACAGGCGGTCCGCGGCTTCAACCTGATCGCCACGGCGAACGACCGCGACCGCGGGGTCAACGAGTTGTCCTCGGCGCTGCGCCGCCGCTTCAACACGGTGGTGCTCCCGCTGCCGGCCACGCTGGACGACGAGGTCTCGATCGTCGCCCGCCGGGTCTCCGAGCTGGGCCGCTCGCTCGATCTCCCGGAGCCGCCCAGCGCGTTGACGGAGATCCAGCGGGTGGTCACGGTCTTCCGTGAGCTGCGCGCCGGGGTCACCGCCGACGGGCGGACCAAGCTCAAGTCGCCCTCCGGCACGCTCTCCACGGCCGAGGCGATCTCCGTCGTCACCAACGGGCTCGCGCTGGCGGCGCACTTCGGCGACGGGCAGCTGCGCGCCGGGGACGTGGCGGCCGGCCTGCTCGGCGCCGTGGTGCGGGATCCGGCGACGGACCGTCTGATCTGGCAGGAGTACCTGGAGTCCGTGGTGCGCGAACGCACGGACTGGAAGGACTTCTACCGCTCGTGCCGCGACGCGGCGGCGCTCTAGGAACGGGGGGTTCCTGCTTTGGCTTCGACACAGGTTTCCACTTCGTCACATGGTTCGTCCTCGCCGAGGGGGGTGAAGGGAACGACGACGGCACTGCTCGGGGTGCGCCATCACGGGCCCGGTTCGGCGCGGGCCGTGGGGGCGGCGCTGGCCCAGTTCCGGCCCGACGTCGTGCTGATCGAGGGCCCGCCGGAGGCGGACGCGCTGCTGCCGCTGGCGGCGAGCAAGGAGATGACGCCGCCGGTCGCGCTCCTCGCGCACGTCGTGGACGAGCCCGCCCGTGCCGCGTTCTGGCCGTTCGCCGCGTTCTCCCCGGAGTGGGTCGCGCTGCGGTACGCACTCGACGCAGAGGTTCCGGTCCGATTCATCGACCTGCCGGCCGCGCACACCTTCGCGCTCGCCGCCCAGGCCGAGGCCGCCCGCGACTCCGTCTCCAGCGACGACGGTGCCGAGGGTGACGCGGACGAGTGTGATGCGGACGAGGACGCGCACGAGGGCGAGGAGCGGCACGCCGCGCGCTTCGATCCGATCGCCGAACTCGCGCGTGCCGCAGGGCAGGAGGACGCGGAGCGCTGGTGGGACGACGTGGTCGAGCACGTGGGCCACCAGGCGCGCGGCAGCGGCGACGGATCGGACGTGGGGCCGGACGTGGGAGCCGTTCCCGGAGCGGCGGGGGCCCGCGCGGCGCCCGACGCCATGGCGCCGTTCCAGGCGCTCGCGACGGCGATGACCGTGCTGCGCGAGCAGGCACCCGAGGTGCCGGAGGACGCACGCCGCGAGGCGTACATGCGCAAGCAGATACGCGCGGCCTCCCGGGCCGGGCACCAGCGGATCGCCGTTGTCTGCGGGGCCTGGCACGTGCCGGCTCTCTCGGCGAAGGTGTCCGTGGCGGCGGACAACGCGCTGTTGCGGGGTCTGCCGAAGGCCGCGGTGGAGGTCACCTGGGTGCCGTGGACGCACCGGCGGCTGTCCCAACACACGGGCTACGGCGCGGGGATCGCCTCGCCGGGCTGGTACCAGCATCTCTTCGAGTCCGGCGGGCGGCACGTCGTCGAGCGCTGGTTCACCAGGATGGCGGCGCTGCTGCGGGAGGAGGACCACCCGGTCTCCTCGGCGCACGTCATCGAGGCGGTGCGGCTCGCCGAGACGCTGGCGGCCGTGCGCGGCCGTCCGCTCGCGGGGCTGACGGAGACGACCGACGCGGCACGGGCGGTGCTCTGTGACGGCTCGGATGTGCCGCTGCGCCTGATCGAGGACCGGCTGATCGTCGGCGACGCGCTGGGCCAGGTGCCGGAGGCGGCGCCCGCGGTGCCGCTGCAGCGTGATCTGACGCGGCTTCAACGGTCGCTGCGCCTCAAACCGGAGGCGCGGGTGCGGGTCCTCGAGCTCGACCTGCGCAAGGACCTGGACGCCGAGCGGAGCCGGCTGCTGCACCGGCTGGCACTGCTCGGTATCGACTGGGCGGTGCCGACCGCCTCCCAGACCCGCTCGACCGGCACGTTCCGGGAGAGCTGGGAGCTGGCCTGGGAGCCGGAGCTGGCGGTCCGGGTGGCCGAGGCGGGTGTGTGGGGCACGACGGTCGAGGCGGCCGCCTCGACCAGGACGGCGTCGCGCGCGGTCGAGGCGCGGAAGCTGGCGGACGTCACCGCGCTGGCGGAGCGCTGCCTGCTCGCCCGGCTGCCCGAGGCGCTGCCGATCGTGCTGCGGTGCCTGTCCGACCGGGCCGCGCTGGACACGGATGTCGCCCACCTCGCTGAGGCGCTGCCGGCTCTGGTCCGCTCGTTGCGCTACGGCGACGTACGGGCGACCGGCACCGCGCTCCTCGCCGAGCTGGCGGACTCCCTCGCCACCCGCGTCTGCATCGGCCTCCCGGCCGCGGCCGCCGCACTCGACCCGGCGGCGGCGCAGCCGCTCGCCGAGCAGGTCGCCGCGACGCACGCGGCGATCGGCCTGCTGGCCGCGGCCAGGGCGGGCGAGGACAGGTCACCCGCCGATGCGGGCGCAGGCGCAGGTCGTGGCTCGGACGCGCGCGCAGACGCAGGCGCAGACGGTGTGCAGGCGCGCTGGGAGGCGTGCCTGCGGACGCTCGTCGCGCGGGAGACGGCGGCCGCCGTGGTCCGTGGGCGGGCGGCAAGGCTGCTGCTGGACGACGGGCGGCTGCCGGACGAGGAGGCGGCCCGGTTGCTGGGGCTGGCGCTCACGCCCGGGGTGCCGCCGGCCGAGGGCGCGGCCTGGGTGGACGGGTTCCTCGCCGGGAGCGGCGTGCTGCTGGTCCACGACCAGCGGCTGCTGCGGCTCGTCGACGAGTGGATCACGGCGATCCCGGCCGCTGCCTTCCCGGACGTGCTGCCGCTGCTGCGACGCACCTTCTCCCGGTTGGAGACCGGCGTGCGGCGCGGCGTCGGCGAGCTGATCCGGGCGGGCGGCCGGGACGTGGCCGCAGGTGCGCCGGGCGAGGCGCCGCGCGGCTTCGCCACCGAGCTGGACACCGCGCAGGCCGGACCGGCTCTCGCGACCGTCCGGCTGATTCTCGGAACCCTGAGCATCAGTGAGAAGTGAGAGGAGTCCTCATGACGCTCCCGACCGTCAGCCCGACCTCCGAGCAGACGTCCCACCAGACCGCCGACACCCCAGGGGCAGCGCGTGAGGAGCGGCTGCGGCGGTGGCGGTTGGTGTTGGGCGGGGAATCGGACGGCACCGGGTGCGCGCTGAGCGGCCGGGACGCGGCGATGGACCGGACGCTGGCCGCCGTCTACGCGCCGGGCGCGGCCGCCACGGGCGGCGGGTCGCGCAGCGGTGGGCTCGGCGGGTCGGCGCCGCAGGTCGCGCGGTGGCTGGGCGACATCCGCAGCTACTTCCCGACCAGCGTCGTGCAGGTGATGCAGCAGGACGCGATCGAACGCCTGGGCCTGACCCGGCTGCTGATGGAGCCGGAGATGCTGGAGGCGGTCGAGCCCGACGTGCATCTGGTCGGGACGTTGATATCGCTCGGCAAGGCGCTGCCTGAGACGACGCGGGAGACGGCCCGGGCCGTGGTCCGCAAGGTGGTCGCGGATCTGGAGCGGCGCATCGCGACGAAGACCCGGTCCGTGGTCGGCGGGGCGCTGGACCGCAGCGCGCGGACCAGCCGGCCGCGCCACCGTGACATCGACTGGGACCGCACCATCCGGGCCAACCTGCGCAACTACCTCCCCGAGCAGAGGACGGTCGTGCCGGAGCGGCTGGTCGGGTTCGCGCGGGCGCACCAAGCGTTGAAGAAGGAGGTGATCCTCTGCATCGACCAGTCCGGCTCGATGGCGGCCTCGGTCGTGCACTCGTCGGTCTTCGGCGCGGTGCTGGCCTCGATGCCGTCGCTGCGCACCCGGCTGGTGGTCTTCGACACCGCCGTCGTGGATCTGACGGAGGAACTGTCCGATCCGGTCGACGTGCTGTTCGGGGTCCAGCTCGGCGGGGGGACGGACATCAACCGGGCGCTGGCCTACTGCCAGTCGAAGATCTCCCGGCCGGCCGACACGGTCGTGGTGCTGATCAGCGACCTGTACGAGGGCGGCATCCGTGACGAGATGCTCAAGCGGGTGGCGGCGATGAAGGCGGCCGGGGTGGAGTTCGTCGCGCTGCTGGCGCTGAGCGACGAGGGCGCGCCGGCCTACGACCGGGAGCACGCGGCGGCGCTGGCCGCGCTCGGCGCACCGGCCTTCGCCTGCACACCGGACCTGTTTCCCGAGGTGATGGCCGCGGCGCTGCAGAGGCGCCCGCTGCCGATCCCCGAGCCGTGACGAGTAGAGCTCTTGTCGGCTGAGCTCTCAGCGGGGGAGGGGGAGGGCGGCCCAGACGGTCTTGCCCACCTGGCCGGGGCGGGGGAGGGAGCCCCACGCGGTGGCGAAGGTGTCGATCAGCAGCATGCCGCGGCCGCACTCGTCGTCGTCGCCGGGCTGCTCGACGTGCGGGATGTCGCTCCCCTGCTCGTCGTCGACCTCGACGAAGAGCAGGCCTCGCGCGCTCCACAGGCGGCAGTGGAGGCGGTGGCTGGCGGTGTGGCGGACGGCGTTGCCGACCAGCTCGGACATGCACAGCTCGGTGTCGGCGAGGGTCTCGGGGCGCAGCCGCCACATGGCTCCGGTGATCCGGACGAACAGGCGGGCCCTGGTCACCGACTCGGCTTCGGCACAGAAGGTGGCGGCGGCCTGCCGGTCCATGGGCCAGGTGGAGCGGGCGGCGCCCAGTTGCGAGGGCGAGAGGTCCGATGCTGAGAGCGGTGAAGGAGACATCGAGGGCGCGGAAGGCTCCGGGAGGGCCGGTGAGGACGGGTCCGGTTCGGGAGGTTCCTCGGTCCAGCCGGTACCGAGGCCGGGTCTGTGCGTACTGCTCTGCATCGTGCGTCCGCTTCCAGGGGCACAGGTGGTGGCGACCCACCGTTCGCTGTGACGTATCCGTTATACCGGGCGCGCCCGTGCCGTACGGGCGGTTCCGGTGATCCCGATCTTCCCGCTCGCCACGGATGCATGCGCACCGGTGGCGACCGGCCCGGACGGTCGCCCGGGCGTGCGCGAGGCGGGGCGGGAGCGGGCCGGTCCCCGGGCGTGTCGGCCCGACATCGGCCCGGCATGGGCCCCCGGCATCGGCCCGGAATGGGCCCGGCATCGGGCCCGGTGGCAGCCCGGTCACGGCCTGGCGCCGGCCCGTCCCGAGCCCGGCGGGTCACCGGTCGTACCCCCGTTGTGATGGTTATCACCGGCGCTGGAGGCCTCCCAGGTGAACCCCGCCCCCCGGACGGCGATAACCTGCGAGACGGACATGCCGCGTGCCACGCCGCCGTGTGCTCCCCGTAGCGATGGCGTCGACGCGAGGCCCCTGCCAGGGCCCGCGTACCCCGCCGGAGCGGTCCGTGCGGCACGCTGGGAAGACAAGCAGTCGCGATCACAAGGACGGACGCGCGTGGACCTCTTTGAGTACCAGGCGAGGGACCTCTTCGCCAAGCACGGTGTACCGGTGCTGGACGGTGAAGTCATCGACACCCCGGAGGCCGCTGCCGCGGTGACCGAGCGCCTGGGCGGCCGTGCCGTCGTCAAGGCTCAGGTGAAGGTCGGTGGCCGCGGCAAGGCCGGCGGCGTCAAGCTGGCGGCCGACCCGGCGGACGCCGTGGAGAAGGCCCGCGCCATCCTCGGGATGGACATCAAGGGCCACACGGTCCACAAGGTGATGCTCGCCCAGACGGCGGACATCAAGGAGGAGTACTACGTCTCCTTCCTCCTCGACCGGACCAACCGCACCTTCCTGGCCATGGCCTCGGTGCAGGGTGGCGTGGAGATCGAGGTCGTCGCCGAGGAGAACCCCGAGGCGCTCGCCAAGATCGCCGTGGACGCGGTCGAGGGCGTGACCCCGGCCAAGGCCGCCGAGATCGTCGCCGCGGCCAAGTTCCCGGCCGAGATCGCCGACCAGGTCGCCGAGGTCCTGCAGAAGCTGTGGGTCGTCTTCGTCAAGGAGGACGCCCTCCTCGTCGAGGTCAACCCGCTGGTCAAGACCGGCGAGGGCAAGATCGTCGCCCTTGACGGCAAGGTCTCCCTGGACGAGAACGCCGACTTCCGCCAGCCGGAGCACGAGGCGCTCGAGGACAAGGCCGCCGCGAACCCGCTCGAGGCGAAGGCCAAGGAGAAGGGCCTCAACTACGTCAAGCTCGAGGGCGAGGTCGGCATCATCGGCAACGGCGCGGGTCTCGTCATGAGCACCCTGGACGTCGTCGCCTACGCCGGTGAGAACCACGGTGGCGTCAAGCCCGCCAACTTCCTCGACATCGGCGGTGGCGCCTCCGCCGAGGTCATGGCGAACGGCCTGGAGATCATCCTGGGCGACCCGGACGTCAAGTCCGTCTTCGTCAACGTCTTCGGTGGCATCACCGCGTGCGACGCGGTCGCCAACGGCATCGTCCAGGCCCTGGAGCTGCTCTCCAGCAAGGGCGAGGCCGTCACCAAGCCGCTGGTCGTCCGTCTGGACGGCAACAACGCCGAGCTGGGTCGCAAGATCCTGACCGACGCGAACCACCCGCTGGTGCAGCAGGTGGACACCATGGACGGCGCGGCCGACAAGGCCGCTGAGCTCGCGGCTGCGAAGTAAGGGCTGGGGAACCGAAATGGCTATCTTCCTCACCAAGGACAGCAAGGTCATCGTCCAGGGCATGACCGGCTCCGAGGGCATGAAGCACACCCGCCGCATGCTGGCCTCGGGCACGGACATCGTCGGTGGCGTGAACCCGCGCAAGGCCGGCACCAAGGTCGACGTCGACGGCACCGAGGTGCCCGTCTTCGGCACCGTCAAGGAGGCCATCGAGGCCACCGGCGCCGACGTCTCCGTCATCTTCGTGCCGCCGGCCTTCACCAAGGCCGCCGTCATCGAGGCCATCGACGCCGAGATCCCGCTGGCCGTCGTCATCACCGAGGGCGTGCCGGTCCACGACACCGCCAACTTCTGGGCGTACAACAACCAGAAGGGCAACAAGACCCGCATCGTCGGCCCGAACTGCCCCGGCCTGATCAGCCCCGGACAGTCCAACGCGGGCATCATCCCGGCCGACATCACCAAGGCTGGCCGCATCGGTCTGGTGTCGAAGTCCGGCACCCTGACCTACCAGATGATGTACGAGCTGTCCGACATCGGCTTCTCCTCGGCCGTCGGCATCGGTGGCGACCCGGTCATCGGCACCACCCACATCGACGCGCTGCAGGCGTTCCAGGACGACCCCGACACCGACATCATCGTGATGATCGGTGAGATCGGCGGCGACGCCGAGGAGCGCGCGGCGGCGTACATCAAGGAGCACATCACCAAGCCGGTCGTCGGCTACGTGGCGGGCTTCACCGCGCCCGAGGGCAAGACCATGGGCCACGCCGGCGCCATCGTCTCCGGCTCCTCCGGCACCGCGCAGGCGAAGAAGGAGGCCCTCGAGGCCGCCGGCGTCAAGGTCGGCAAGACGCCGTCCGAGACCGCTCGCCTGGCGCGTCAGCTGATCGGCTGATCACTGCACGGCACTGCGTCGAGCTGAGCCGAGTTGAGCTGAGCTCGAAGGGCCGTCCCCGCGTTGCGCGGGGGCGGCCCTTTCGCGTCCACGGCGCGGGTCAGTGGTGCTTCTTGGCCGGTGGCTGGTGCGGGTGGGCGTGCTGGGCGTGCGCGTTCGCGCCGCCGGCCCCCGAGCCGGAGCCGTGGCCGCCACCACCGGAACCGCCCGAGCCACCCGAGCCGCCCGGGGCCGCCGGATTGCCGGCGTTCGTGGCGCCCTTCCCCTTGCCCGGCTTGCGGGCGTCGACGGAGTTGCCCGGGGACTTCTGCACGAGCCCCGGGCCCGTGGTGTACGGGGTGAGCGGTGGCGCGGGGACCTTGGGTGGCTGGATCTCGTCGGTGGTCGCACTCCCCGCCGTCCCGATGACGGTGGCGCGGGTGGGGTGTGGCACGACCGGATGCTCCGCCGGGTGCAGCGGCGTGCCCCAGACGAGACCCGCGCCCAGGAAGCCGGCCGTCGCCAGGGTCAGCGCACCCGCGGCCAGGGTCAGGCCGCGGTCGTGCAGGCGCGCGCGGGTGCGGGTGAGGCCGGCAGAGCCGGCGCCCCCCTTTCCCGGGATGTGGCCGGTCGCGTGCGCCTGCCTCTGTGCGCTCCCGCGCGAGTGTCCGTCCGGTTCGGCGCAGGCGCGCTCGGCAGCCGCCCGGAGGCGAGCCCCGAGCCGGCGTCCGAAGCCCGGTGCCTCCGCGTCGGTGCCGGCGATCCCCGGCACACTCCGGGCGAGACCGCGCCGCGCGCGGACGACGCGCCCGAAGGTGACGGGTGTGCTGCCCTCGACCTCGGCCGCCGTCTGGGCCCAGTCCAGGCCGATGACGTCGTGCAGGACCAGCGCCCGGCGCTGGGTGTGCGGTACGTGTGCCAGCGCCTTGAGCAGCTGGCGGTCCTGTTCGGGGAGCGGCAGATCCGCAGCGGCGGAGTCGGCGGACGCCGCTCCCTTGGACCCGGGGTGAGGCAGGTGGATCGCGTCCCGCAGGTGCGGTCCGGCGACGTGCCAGGGCGACAGCGCGAGGTCGAACGCGGTGGCGCGGAGCCAGCCCTCCGGCGACGGGTCGGCGCTGACGGTCTGCCAGTCCGACCAGGCGAGCTGGAAGGCCCGCCGCACGCAGTGCGCCGCGCGGCGGCGGTCCAGGGTGAGCAGGTAGGTCTGCCAGGTCAGTCGTGGCGCGGCGGCCGCGTGGAGCGCGTCGTAGGCCTCCGGGGTCGCCGGGACGGCGCGTGACGGTTGGGGCAGTGGGGTGGGGGCGGCGGAGCGCGGGCCGAGTGGCGTGCCGTTCGCCCCCTCCCGTCCGGCGCCGTGCCCGACCGCCTGGGCCTCGACGCTCCGCGTCCCGGCCACCGCCGCGTGCCCGGACCCACCCCCGCTGTGTCGTCCCCCGCCGGGAACCGGGGTGAGCGACGACAGCGACGGCGCGTCCCCGGCGTCGCACGGGCCATCGCCTGCCCGCGTAGGAGGCGGGGTCGGCGCGGGGGAAGGTGGTGCGGGCGAGGACGGGGCGCCGGTTCGATCCGGTCCGTCCGGGGGCGTCGCCTCCTGGCCGGACATGGCCGCCTCCGCGGCACCCGCTGCCGCAGCGTCTCCCACAGTGGCCCGTTGCTGCGCTGTGGGCATGGCGGCCCCGCCCGGGTGGCCGGTGCCCGGCTGGGCGCCGGCCCGCTTCCCGCCGCGCTCGGGCTCGGCGCCGGACCCGACCTCGGCCGCGGCCCCGGTCCGGCCCCCGGTGCCTGCCCTGCTCCCAGTTCCGGCCTGGCTCCCGGTTTCAGCCTTGCCCTCTGCACTCGGGCCGAGTCGGGGGTCAGAGCCGCCGCCGTGCGTCACAGCCGCGACAGCGGCGGTCCCTGACGGGGCGTCGCCGGAGTCTCGCTTCGCGGCGCGCTTCGCGCCGTCGTCACTCTTCGGAGTCACTGACGAGGCGTCGGATGCTGTCCCGCGTCGGGTTGACAGAGTGTCGGCGCGGGTGCGCGACGCCCTGCGGGCGGCCTGGGCTTGGCGTTTGGTGCGGGCGCGCGAAGGGTTGGGGGACTCCGGAGGCGGCGTCATGCGAGCCCCGTAGGGGTCGTCGAGGCCATGGTGAGGCTCAGTCGCATATATGAATTGTTGGAGCAAAGAGTGACAACTGCATGTTTTGCGACAGATCGGGCGTGTCACGTGCCGACCCTGGACCATGGCACTCTTCGACCGACCCGCTCTCCTCGCCGGTGCCGGCGCCGCCGCCGCGGGGTGGGGCATCGTGGCGGTGCCCGTGCTGCTGCTGTGGGTGGCGACCCCGTACGCGGACGGGGATCTGACGGCGGTTCCGCGGCTCGCGGGCGCGCTCTGGCTGCTTGCGCACGGCGGCCCGCTCCACTGGGACGGGGCGGCAGGGCACGCGACGCTCGGTGTCGCGCCGTTGTTGGTGACGGCGCTCGCGGCGGGGCTGGTGCACCACGCGGCGGCGCGTACGGGCCGGCGGGCGGAGGTGGTGCTCGGATACTTCGGGGTGGCGGTGCCGGCGGCGCTGCTGGGGCTGGGGAGCGCGCCGCGGACGGAGCCGCTGCCGGACCTCTTCTGGGTGGGGCTGCTCGCGTTGTTCGCGGCGCTGACGGGCGCACGCCGCAGCACGGGGGAGTGGGGGGTGGCGGCGGGCTGGCACGCGCTGCGGGCGCGCGGGGAGTGGCTCGGGGTGTGGCCGGTGCCGACGCCGGAGGGCGGCCCGGCCAGGGGGCTGGAGTGGGTGCGGACGTGCGCGTCGCGGCGCGACGAGGCCGACGAGGTGTTGCGCGCGGGGCTCGCCGGCGCGCTCGCGCTGCTGGGCGGGGCCGCGGTGGTGCTGGCGGTGTCGGTGGTCGCTCACATGGGCGCGGCGGGGACGCTGGCGACGCTG
>NZ_QKYN01000133.1 GCF_003258295.1 Streptacidiphilus pinicola
CCTCCGGGCGCTTCCTTCGTTATCCAGCTTAGCAGATCCGCCGGGCGGCTTTTCCGCTTCCCCGCTGGATAGTGGGGAGTCGCTCGTTCGCGACCTCCGTTACGTTAGCGCATTTTCCGGAATCCCGGAAATCCGCCTCCGCGCGTCAATTCGCACGCCAAATAGAACTCGCTTGGCCCCAGAGAAACCGGTGCCTACGAGATCGATCAAGTGAGTGAATCAACTACGGGTGGTCACGTGTGGACTGGTGCGGCGGAGCGACGCTCCGTACGACGCATCTGTCCGATTCAGGCGACTCGACCAACATTAGCCCCTGCCCAGGTTTACGTCAAACACGAAGGGGGAGATGCGGGTCACATCTCCCCCATTCGGGCGAACCTGCAGCTCAGAGGGCTGGTCAGCGCAGCAGCTCGACCGCGGCGAGGTTGCGCTTGCCGCGGCGCAGCACGAGCCAGCGGCCGTGCAGAAGGTCGGTCGGGGCGGCGACCGCCGCCTCGTCCTCGATCTTCGCGTTGTTGACGTAGGCGCCGCCCTCGCCGATCGTGCGTCGGGCGGCCGAACGGCTGGCCGAGAGACCGGTGGCGACGAACAGGTCGACCAGTTCGCCGAGTTCACCCACCTGGGCGCTCGGGAGCTCCGCGACGGCGGCCGCGAGGGTGCGGTCGTCGAGCTCGCCGAGATCCCCTTGGCCGAACAGCGCCTTTGAGGCGGCGACGGCACGGTCGAGCTGCTCCTGGCCGTGGACCAGGACGGTGAGCTCCTCCGCGAGCGCGCGCTGGGCGGCGCGCTTGAAGGGGGCCTCCTCCGTCAAGCGCTCCAGCTCCTCGATCTCCTGGTGGGACTTGAAGCTGAAGATGCGCAGGAACTTGGAGATGTCACGGTCGTCGGCATTCAGCCAGAACTGGTAGAACGCGTACGGCGTGGTCAGCTCCGGGTCGAGCCAGACCGTCCCGGACTCGGTCTTGCCGAACTTGGTGCCGTCGGCCTTGGTGATCAGCGGGGTGGCCAGCGCGTGGGCGGCGACGCCCTCGGCCTTGCGGATCAGGTCGGTGCCGGCGGTGAGGTTGCCCCACTGGTCGCTGCCGCCGGTCTGCAGCATGCAGCCGTAACGGCGGTAGAGCTCCAGGAAGTCCATGCCCTGCAGGACCTGGTAGGAGAACTCGGTGTAGCTGATGCCGGCCTCGGAGTTGAGGCGCCGGGAGACGGCCTCCTTGGCGATCATGTTGTTGACGCGGAAGTACTTGCCCACGTCGCGCAGCAGGTTGATCGCCGACATGCCCGAGGTCCAGTCGAGGTTGTTGACCATCCGGGCGGCGTTCGGGCCGTCGAAGTCCAGGAAGCGCTCGATCTGGCCGCGCAGGCGGCCGACCCACTCGGCGACGGTCTCCGGGTCGTTGAGCACGCGCTCGGCGGTCGGCTTGGGGTCACCGATCAGGCCGGTGGCACCGCCGACGAGGCCGAGGGGCTTGTGGCCGGCGAGCTGGATCCGCTTCATGGTGAGGATCTGCACCAGGTTGCCGAGGTGCAGGCTGATCGCGGTCGGGTCGAAGCCGCAATAGAAGGTGACCGGACCGTCCGCGAATGCCTTGCGCAGTGCGTCCTCGTCGGTGGACAGGGCCAGCAGGCCACGCCACTTCAGTTCGTCGACGATGTCGGTCACGGTCTCGTCTCTTCCTTAGAAGGTTCCGTCGTTCGCCCGAGGGCCGGGTCGGCTACAGCCTCCCCGACCGGGCCCCTCCTTGGCCAATCCGTCCCAGAATCAGGGCGGATCAGAGACCGCTCGGCCAGGTGTAGCTGCTCGGGATCTGGATCTTCGCGTTGTCGCCCGCGGTGCCGTAGACGATCGCGATCTCGTCGTGGGCGTGGAACACCAGCTTGGACGGGTCGCCGCTGGTCTCCTTGCCGTTGACGTAGACCTTGAGCGTGTGGGTCGCGTCGGTCTTCTCGGGGCCGAGCTGGGTCGAGCTGAGCGGGACGCCCCACTCGGTCATGAACTGGCCGAGGTCGTAGTCCTTCACGACCGGCGACTCGATGTGCACGACGCCGGTGGTGTCGTGGGTGTGCAGCGGGCTGATGGTCTGGGCGTTCTCGTTGATGCCGACCAGGGCGGGCACGGTGGTCTTCTGGCCGTTGACCCACACGTCGAGGTGGACGTGGATGTGCTCGGCGGTGCCCTCGGCGGTGAGCATGCTGAGGCCGGCGGCCTTGACGGCGGCGTCGGTGTCGGTGGGCGCGGCCCAGTTCACCGAGGTGGCGCTGCCGGCGGTGCTCGCGCTCGCGCTGCCTCCGTGGTCGACTGCGGCGACGATGCCGACGACGGCGCCTGCGGCGATGACCAGCGCGCCGGCGCCGAGGAAGATCTTGTTGCGGCGGTCCCGCGCCCGCTCGGCGGCCTGCAACTCGGCTATGCGGGCGCGGCGGTCGGCGGCCTGCTTCTTGGACTGTCCGGCCATGGGGGCGTGGCTCCCTGCGTTCGTCGAGGGGCGTGGTCCCCGAGGGTCTGCGGTGCTTCTTCCGATATCCGACGATAAAGGACCCTGCGGTTCCAATGCGAACTACTGTGACGTGCGCGACGCCCGTCGCGGGACGTGCCGACGGTAGGGGCTGACCGTGGGGTCGCCGTCCAGCCAGAAGCGGTAGGGCGTGTCCGCGCCCTGGGCGACGCCGGTGCGCGGACCCTGGCGGATCAGCTCCGGGGCGGCCGGGGTGCCGGGCAGCAGCCGGAAGACGGGGCCGGGCAGCGGTTCGCCGTTCTGTTCGCGGGCGATGCCGAGCGCCTGGGTGAGCCGGGCCGGGCCCTGGGCGAGTTCGGTGTCGCGGCGGGCGGAGCGGCGGCGCCCGCGGGCCAGCTCGACGCCCTCGACGATCTCGCCGGCGCGCAGCAGCACGGCTCCGGCGGTGGTGCCGGGGCCGGTGACCAGGTTCATGCAGAAGTGCATGCCGTAGGTGAAGTAGACGTACACGAAGCCGGGCGGGCCGAACATCACGGCGTTGCGGGCGGTGCGTCCCCGGTAGGCGTGCGAGGCGGGGTCGTCGAGCCCGGTGTACGCCTCGACCTCGGTGAGTCGCACGGCGACGCGGCCCTCGGGGCGTTCGCTGACCAGGATCCGGCCGAGCAGGTCCGGCGCGACGGTGGGCGAGGGCCGGTCCAGGAAGCACGGGTCGGCCGGGTCCAGTGTGGCGGGCTGTGGTCGGGTCACACGGCGAGATTAGGCTGATCGCCAGAGTTCTGCAGCGTCCTGACATACCTGACGTCCCAAGGAGAGTGACGACATGTCGGAGCCCAGGCGGCGCCCGCTCCCCCACGACTTCCATCCGCCGGTGGCCGAGTTCTCGGTCGTCAGCGACGACCTGACCGACGGCGGGGTGCTGCCCGATGCGCACGTGTTCGCGGCCGGCAACACCTCCCCGCAGCTGAGCTGGTCCGGTTTCCCGGCCGGCACCAAGAGCTTCGCGGTGACCTGCTACGACCCGGACGCGCCGACCGGCAGCGGTTTCTGGCACTGGTCGGTCTTCGACATTCCGGCCGAGGTGACCTCGTTGCCGGCCGGCGCCGGCACGGGCCCGTTCGAGGGCCTGCCCGCGGGCGCGGTCCAGGTGCGCAACGACTACGGCACCCGCGACTTCGGCGGCGCCGCCCCGCCGCCCGGGGACCCGGCGCACCGCTACGTGTTCACCGTCTACGCCGTGGACCAGGAGAAGCTCGGCCCGGACGCGGACGCCACCCCCGCCGTCGTCGGCTTCAACCTGCGTTTCCACACGCTGGGCCGCGCGCAGCTGATCTCGACGTACGCGCACCCGTAGCGCCCGGTCCCCGGAGCCCGTGCGCCGGTGGCGGCTGACACAGCCTCTTTACCCCCAGGCCACTGAAATTACGTTGTCCCGGCATCCGGCCGCCCCGCACAGTGGACGCGCACCGTCCAGCGGGGGCGGTCCGGGGGCCGAAGGCAGGTGGCTGGAAATGCGTAAGACGCTGGTGCTCAATGCGACGTACGAGCCGCTGGCGGCGGTGACGCTGCAGCGTGCGGTCGTGCTGGTGCTTCAGGACAAGGCCGTGGTGGAGCGGGCCCATGCCGGACGCAGGGTGCGCGGTAGCTCGTTGGAGATACCGATGCCACGGGTGGTCCGGCTGAAACGCTACGTTCGGGTGCCGTTCCGACAACGGGCGACCTGGTCGCGGCGCGGGGTGCTGGCCCGGGACGGGTTCCGCTGCGCGTACTGCGGCAAGCGGGCGACGACCGTCGACCACGTGGTGCCGCGCTCGCACGGCGGCCAGGACACGTGGCTGAACACCGTCGCCGCCTGCGCCGCGGACAACCACCGCAAGGCGAACCGGACGCCGGAGCAGGCCGGGATGCGGCTGCTGTGCCGCCCGTTCGAGCCGACGCCGGACGCCGCGCTGGTGGCCGCGCTGGGCCTGAGCGGCACGGACCTGAGCGGCGCGGACCTGCGTGGCGCGGAGCCGGGCGCGATGCCGGGAACCGCGGCTCGGGGCGGCGAGGTCTGGGGCGGCAGCCACGAGCTGGCCGAGGCCGGCTGACCTCAGTGCGCGGCGTTCCAGGCGGTGGCCGAGGTGTTGTAGCTGCCGGTGTACTCCGGCAGCGCCACCACCAGGCTGCCGCGCAGCAGCACCCGGCCCGAGCCGAGCAGCGAGCCGGTGCCCTGGGGGAAGGTGCCGCCGACGGTCTCGGTGCCGGTGGTGAGATCGAAGTTGCTGAGCCGGGCCGGTTGGCCGACGCGCTCGTCGGTGGCGACCACCGCGTCCGAGCCGTCGATGCCGACCGGCGCGGCCACCCCGTTCTCGTGGGCGGTGGTGCGCCACAGCTCCTTGCCGGTGAGCAGGCTGTAGGCGGCGATGACGGTCGGCCCGGAGGCCGCGCTCGCGGACTGCGGCGGGGGGTTGACCGCGGCGACCATGGTGGTGCCGGAGAAGAAGAGGGCCGGGTCGGGGTCGAAGCTGCCGTGGGTGGAGTCGATGCTGCCGCCGGTCTGGGCGACCGCGATGGTGCCCTGGCTGTCCCCCTTGTCGGAGAACGACAGGACGGTGTCCTGGCTCGCGTCGCTCATGTGCACGCTGACCACGGCGGGGTTCGCGGACAGCACCGTGTAGGAGGAGGCGTTCTGCGGCAGTCCGCGCCACCAGCGGAGCTTGCCGGAGTCCGGGTCGAGTGAGATGACCTGCTGCTTGGGGCTGGTGTCGGCGCAGGTGCTCTGCAGCAGCAGCGAGCTGCCGTCGCCGTTGCCGGACAGGGCGCAGTACTTGCCCGGCCCGGCGTAGCTCCAGGCCTGCTTGCCCCCGGTGGCGTCGTAGCCGACGACGGCGGAGTCGGAGACGGCGACGACGCGGGTGTCGCCCGCCATGACGGACGCGCCGTAGTTGGTGCCGCCGCCCGACGGGAGTTGGGCCTTCCACTTGGTCTGGCCGGTGCCGGTGTCGACGGCCGAGAGCAGGTTGCAGGCCTGGTTGTTGCCCGGCTGCGCCTGGAAGAGGACCGCGCCGACGCCGGCCGCGTTGACGGTCGGCGACATCGCGCAGGGCACCGCCCCGGAGCTGGGCGCACTGACGCTCCACAGCTTGTGGCCGTCGGTGGCGGAGTAGGCGGACACGCCCTCGCCGTCGCCGCGGATCACGGCGTCGCTGGTGACCCACGCGCCGAGCAGGCCGTCGTTGCCGCCGCTGCCGTTGCTGCTGTTGCCGGAGGTGGCTCCCGCAGCGGCCGGGGCCGCCCAGGCCTTGCTGTGGTTGACGCCGATGTCGGCCTGGGGCTGTGCTCCGGTGGCGGCGCTGGGCCGGCCGCCACCGGATCCGTTGCCCATGACGACATAGCCCGCGCCGGCGAGGATCACCAGCGCGCCGCCGCCGACGGCGAGTCGGGTGAGGTAGCTCTTGCGGTTGACACCCGGTCCGCGGCCGAGGGCCGCGTCGACGACTCTCTCCTTCAGCCCGTCGGCGGGCGCCCTGCCACCGCGTCGGACACCAGTCGAACCGGTCGAACCGGTCGGCCGGGCGGCCTCCTCCTCCATCGCGTCCGGGATCGACTCCTGCTCGGGCGCGGACGCCTGCGCCGGGATCGGGGTGTCCGCCGCGAGCGCCTCCTCGGGCGTCGCCCAGTACGGCGTGGCCTCCGTGGCTCCGGCGCCGGACGGGTCGGCGTAGTACGTCTGCTGCTGCGAGTAGTCGTACTCGTAGGGGTACTGCTGCTGCGCGTACTGGGGGTCGGCGTGCTGTGCGTCGACGTACTGGGGGTCGGCGTACTGGTACGGGGTCTCGTAGTACGACGCCTGGCCGGTCTGGTTCTGGTCGTAGCCGTACTGCTGTTGCTGCTCGTAGCCGTACTGCTGCTGCGGATACGGCTGGGTGTAGCCCTGTTGCCCGTAGTCGTACTGCGGCTGCTGCTGGTAGGCGGCGGGGTCGTAGCCCTGGTTGGCGTACTCGCCGTAGGAGGAGTAGTCGTACGACTGCTGACCGTGCTGACCGTAGGACTCGTACGGCTGCTGCGGCTGCTGCGACTGCTGCCAGTACTGCTGCTCCTGACCGTTACCGGTCTCGTCTGCTCGTTCCATGGCTGTCGAACCACTCCCGCCTGCCCGATGCGCGAGTCAGCATCTCATGCCTCCGCGGCCGCGGCGGTATCGATGAGTGCGGCGAGCCTCAGATCGAGGGCGGTGATTCCACCGGCCGAGTGGGTCGACAGGGTGAAGTGGAGCGTGCGCCAGCGGATGTCGATGTCGGGGTGGTGATCCATCGCCTCGGCCTGCACGGCGACGGCGTCGACGACGCGGATCGCGGCGGGAAAGTCCTTGGCCTGCACGGTGCGCAACAGCGAGGCCCCCTCGCGCCGCCACTCGGGCAGGGTGAGGAGGCCGTCGGTGATCTGCTGGTCGCTGAGGAGGTCGCGAGTGCCCATGGGAAGCACGCTACTCCCGGACGCGACGCGAACCCGTCATTCCGGGTCGAGCTCCGGGCGCTCGGTGCGGCGCTCCGCGCCGGGGCTGCCGTTGGCGGCCTTGACGCCCGCGTCGGCCGGGGTGGGCGCGCCGGGGATCTTGGGGGCCATGCTCTGGAACGCGCCGCCGACGCCCTTGATCGCGTCGCTGACCTCGCTCGGGATGATCCAGAGCTTGTTGGCGTCGCCCTGGGCCATCTGCGGCAGGGTCTCCAGGTACTTGTACGCGAGCACCTTCTGGTCGGCGTCGCCGGAGTGGATGGCCTCGAAGACGGTGCGGATCGCGGCCGCCTCACCGTCGGCGCGCAGCACCGCGGCCTGCGCCTCACCCTCGGCCTTGAGCACGTCGGCCTGCTTCTGACCCTCGGCCTTGAGGATCGCGGACTGCCGCTCACCCTCGGCCTGGAGGATCGCCGCGCGCTTGTCACGGTCGGCGCGCATCTGCTTCTCCATCGAGTCCTGGATGGAGGTCGGCGGCTCGATCGCCTTGAGCTCGACACGGTTGACCCGGATGCCCCACTTGCCGGTGGCCTCGTCGAGGACGCCGCGCAGGCCCGCGTTGATGGTCTCGCGGGAGGTGAGGGTGGACTCCAGGTCCATGGAGCCGATGATGTTGCGCAGCGTGGTGATGGTCAGCTGCTCGATGGCCTGGAGGTAGCTCTGCACCTCGTAGGTGGCCGCGCGCGGGTCGGTGACCTGGAAGTAGATGACGGTGTCGATGTTGACCACCAGGTTGTCCTGGGTGATCACCGGCTGCGGCGGGAAGGGCTGCACCTGCTCGCGCAGGTCGAGCCGGTTACGGATGGTGTCGATGAACGGCACCACGATGTTGAGGCCCGCGTTGAGTGTGCGGGTGTAGCGGCCGAAGCGTTCCACGATCGCGGCCTGCGCCTGTGGGATGACCTGGATCGTCCGCAGCAGCATGACGAAGACGAACACCGCCACCAGGACGAGGACGATGATCACGACATCCACAGGGACTCCCTCGACGACCCGCATGCTCTTGACGCTGTGCGACTACTGGCCTGACTGCTACTGAACTGACGCGCGCGCCTACTCCGACTCACTACCCGATTCGGAGCGGGCAATTCGGCTTTCGGCGTTTCTACAGGACGATGGCCGTCGCGCCGTCGATCTCGGCGACGCTGACCCTCTCCCCCGGTTCGAAGCTCTGTCCGACCCCGAGCGCGCGGGCCGACCAGACCTCCCCTTTGAGCTTGATGCGGCCGTCGTGCTCGTCGACCCGCTCGAGGACCACGGCCTCCGCCCCCTTCAGCGCCTCGATCCCGTGCCGGACCGTGGCGGACTGGCGTCGTTGACGCCTGGTCACCGGCCGGACCAGCAGCAGGAGCGAGAGCGTGGTGACGAGGAACACGACGAACTGCCACACGACCCCGACGCCGAGGCCCGCGGCCAGCGACGCCGCGCCGGCTCCGATCCCGAACATGACGAACTCGAGCAGCGCCGTGTGCACCACCGGGGCGCACAGCAGCACGGCAACGATCAGCCACCATGCCCAACTCTCCACGGCGCCCATGGTAGTTGTGCAGGTGGCTCCCCGTCAGGCCACCTGGGGAAAGATCACTGAGGCGGGGACGATTGTCACTTGGCCATCGGCAGGCCGCGGGCGGCCCAACGGCCGTCCTGGTGCTCGAGGGTGAGCGGCAGGCCGAAGCAGAGCGAGAGGTTGCGCGGGGTCAGCGTCTCCTGCATCGGGCCGGCGGCCAGCACCTTGCCCTGACGGATCATCAGCACGTGGGTGAAGCCGGGCGCGATCTCCTCGACGTGGTGGGTCACCATGATCATGGCCGGGGCGATCGGGTCCTGGGCGAGCGCGCCGAGGCGGCGCACCAGGTCCTCCCGGCCGCCGAGGTCGAGACCTGCGGCGGGCTCGTCCAGGAGCAGCAGCTCCGGGTCGGTCATCAGCGCGCGGGCGATCAGGGTGCGCTTGCGCTCGCCCTCGGAGAGGGTGCCGAACTTGCGCTCGGTGTACTCGGCCATGCCGAGCAGGTCCAGCAGCAGCCGGGCGCGGGACTCGTCGGCCTGCTCGTAGGTCTCGCGCCAGTGCGCGGTCATGCCGTAGGCGGCGGTGAGCACGGTCTCCAGCACGGTCTGCCGCTTGGGCAGCTTGTCCGCCATCGCGGCGCCGGCCAGGCCGATCCGGGGGCGCAGCTCGAACACGTCGACGCTGCCGAGCTTGTCGCCGAGGATCGAGGCGGTGCCGGCGCTCGGGAAGAGGTAACTGGACGCCACCTGCAGCAGCGTGGTCTTGCCGGCGCCGTTGGGCCCGAGGACGATCCAGCGCTCGCCCTCCGCGACCGACCACGACACCTGCTCCACCAGCGGGCGGCCGTCCCGGATCACGGATACGTCCACCAGCTCCAGCACGTCGCTCATTGCGTACGCCTTCCCCAATGAAAAGAAGAGTTGTTCCTCGCCTCACGCGCTCGCCCATGGCACCTGCTCAGGGCCACAGCCTGCCGAGCCGGTCCAAACCTACGCCACGGAGATGTCCGGACGCTCCGTAGGCTTGCCCCATGCCGCAGACGGAAGCGCACGAAGCATACGAAGAGCCCCGGTCCGCCCGACTTGTCGCCTGGGGCAACGCCTGGTTCAGGGGCCATGCCTCCCCCGACGACACGGCCGACGCGGTGCGCGGCGACGACCAGTCCCACGTGGTCAGGGGCCTTCCGGGCGCGGACGGGGTCGGCCTGACGCTGGCCCTGGGACGCCTGCGCACGCTGGGCGCGACGGGCCTGCGGCTGGCCCTGCCGACGCCCGGGCACCCGCTCGGCCTGACCGGCCCCGCGGACTTCAACGCCCGCGCTTTGGAGACCGGCGAGGCGGTGCTGGCGGTCGGCACGCCCTGGGGCTTCGTGCCGGAGGCACTGTGGCACGGCGCGGACCACGAGGACGACGGCGTGCTCGCCGTCACCTGGCACACGCTGCCGGTCAGTCCCGGCACCCCGGCGGACGTCCCCGCGCTGCGGGACGCGGAGCGAGAGCTGGCGGAGGGCATACGGGAGGCGACGGAGTCGCTGATGCGCCTGGACGTCGCGGGCGCGGGCCCCGAGGTCCAGCGAGCGCTGGCCCGGCTGCGCCGGCGCGCGGAGGAGCCGGACGAACTGCTCGCCCCCGGCTACCCGGCCCGCGCGGTCCGGGTCCTGCAGAGCGCGCGACGGGTCTCGGCGCTGGTCGCTCTGGCGTCGGCCACGGAGGGCGCGGCGGTCAGCGCGGCCGAGATGTCCCAGCGCGCGGACGCGCTCAGACCGTTGGAACGCGCCGCGCGGAAGGCGAGAGTCGCGGCCTACAACGCCGCGGTGGACGAGCGGACCTGAGGGGCGCGAGGAACTATCCCTTGATCCCGTTGCGGACCGCCCAGAGCGCGGCCTGGGTCCGGTCCTGCAAATCGAGCTTCATCAGGATGTTCGAGACGTGCGTCTTGACCGTCTTCTCCGAGAGCGTCAGCGCCCGGGCGATCTCGCGGTTGGAGCGGCCGTCCGCGATCAGGCCGAGGACCTCCTGCTCGCGTTCGGTCAGCGTGCCGCCGCGGCCCTGGGGGGCGCGGCCCGTGCCGTCGTCGGAGAGGAGCGCCTCGGCGAGCTCGGGCTGGAGCAGGACGTGGCCCGCGTGGACGCTGCGGATCGCGCCGGCCAGGGCCTCGGGGTCCACGTCCTTGTAGACGTAGCCCGCCGCACCGGCCTTCAGTGCCGGGACCACGGTGCGGTGCTCGGTGAAGCTCGTGACGACCAGCACCTTGGCGGGGTTGCCCCGCTCCTTCAGCATCCGCAGCGCCTCGATGCCGTCCGTGCCGGGCATCTTGACGTCCATCAGCACGACGTCCGGCCGCAGCGACTCCGCGAGGTCCACGCCCTCGGCGCCGTCGCCGGCCTCGCCGACCACGGCGATGTCCGGCTGGATCTCCAGGAAGGTGCGCAGCCCGCGCCGGACGACCTGATGGTCGTCGACCAGCAGCACCTTGATGGTCGCGTCACCCACCGGGGACCTCCAGTTCCACCACGGTCCCCGCTCCCGGGGACGATTCGATGCTCAGCGAGCCGCCCACGCTCGCGGCCCGGTCCCGCATGGAGGCCAGGCCGAGGTGGCGGCCGGCACGGCGGACGCCGTCCGGGTCGAAGCCCTTGCCGTCGTCGGTGACGCGCAACCGCGCGCCACGGTCGGCGCCCTTCGTGCCGGGCGCGCTGCGCAGCTCCACCGCGACGGACGTCCCGCCCGAGTGGCGCAGGGCGTTGTGCAGGGCCTCCTGCGCGATGCGCAGCACCGCCTCCTCCTGGGCGGCGGGCAGCGCGGCCACGCGGTCGTGGGTGAAGGCGACGTGCGCGCTGTGGGCCCGGTTCAGCACCGCGACCTGGGAGGCGAGGGTGGGCAGCAGACCGTCCTCGTCGAGGGCGGCGGGACGCAGCTCGACCACGACACCCCGCAGCTCCTCGGCGGCCTCGGCGGCGAGCCGGGCGACCTCGCCCAGCTCGGCGCGGGCGCGGGCGGGATCGCGGTCCACGAGGGCGGCCGCGGCCTGCGCGGTCAGCCGCAGCGAGAACAGCTTCTGCGAGACGGCGTCGTGCAGCTCGTGGGCGATACGGGCGCGCTCGCCGGCCAGGGTGAGTTCACGACTGCGCTCGTAGAGACGGGCGTTGACCAGGGCCAGCGCGGCGTGCGCGGCGAGGACCCGGAGCAGCTCCTCGTCGTAGGCGGAGAAGTGCTCGCGGCCGACCGGGTTGGCCAGGTAGAGGGCACCGACGATCTCGTCGTCGTCCTGGATCGGGACGCCGAGGAAGGCGCGCATGTCCGGGTGGGCGCGGGGCCAGCCGCCGAACCGCTCGTCGGCACGGACGTCGTCGAGCCGGGTCGGTTCGGGCTCGTGCAGCATCGCGAGCAGGATGCCGTGCTGCCGGGGCAGCGGGCCGATGGCGCGCCACTGCGCGTCGCTGACGCCGTCGACGACGAACTGCGCGAAGCCGCCGTGGTCGTCGGGGACGCCGAGCGCGGCGTACTCGGCGCCGACGAGGGTGCGCGCGGAGGTGACGATGCGCTGCAGCACCTCGCGCACCTCCAGGTGGCGGCTCATCGCGAGGATGGCGGTGCTGATGGCTCCGATCCCGACGAAGCAGCCGTCGCCACCCTCGGGACCGCCGGGCTCCGGTGGACCGGCCGCAGCGGCCCGGGACGCGTTCGTCGACATGCCGTCACGGTACCGCCCGGTGATCGCCAAGGGCATCGGGCGCGGGGAGGGCGGGCGGAGGGCCTCGGACCTAGGACCAAGGGACCCGGGTCGCGGCGGCTTGTGGCCGAGGTGGGCGGGACCGTGCCCGGCCTAGCTTCGGCTGTGTCAACAAGCACAGGGCAAGAAGCACAGGGATCGCACGGGAGGCAAGGCCATGGCAGTCGCCATTGTGACGGGGGCGTCGCGCGGACTGGGCCGGGCGCTGGCGCTCGCACTGGCGGAGCGCGGCTGGGAAGTCGTCGTCGACGGGCGCGGCGCGGAGGCGCTGGACGAGCTCGCCGCCGGCCGGCCGCGGATCCACCCGGTGGTGGGTGACGTCACGGACGCCCGGCACCGGACCGCGCTGGCCGCCACCGCGAGCGATCTGGGCGGTGTGGACCTGCTGGTCAACAACGCGGGGGTGCTGGGCGGCCGGGGGCTCGCCGCGGTGGCGGAGCTGTCGCTGGAGGAGCTGCGTCGCGCGGTCGAGGTCAACGTGCTGGCGCCGCTGGGGCTGTTCCAGGAGACGCTGCCGCTGCTGCGGGCCTCCGGCGGGGCGGTCCTGAACATCACCTCGGACGCGGCCGTCGAGGCCTACCCGACGTGGGGCGGCTACGGCGCCACGAAGGCCGCGCTGGAGGCCTGGTCGGGCTCGCTGGCCGCCGAACTGGCGGACGGGGACCCGCGGCTGCGGGTGTGGTGGGTGGACCCGGGCGAGATGGACACCGCGATGTACCGGGCCGCGGACGCGGGCGCGGCGGCGGAGTCCCCGCTGCCGGAGGAGGGCGCGGTGCCGGGTCTGCTCGCGCTGCTCGACTCCCGTCTCCCGAGCGGCCGCTACACGGCGGCGGGACTGCGGCCGGACGAGACGGTGCCGCACGGGGCAGTGGCGGACGAGACGGTGGCGGAGGCGGCACGGTGACCGGGACCGGGACCGGGACCGGGACCGGGGTGGGGACGGCGGACGTGACGGCGGAGGACGACGCCGGGTTCGTGGAGGGGCTGGGCGACTGGGAGCTGCCACCCGAGCTGGAGGCGGACGCCCCACCGGAGGAGCGGGGAGCCGACGGGAGGGACGACGTGCGACTGCTGACGGCACGCCGGGTGCCGGGCGCCGCCCCGGTCGTCACGCACCACGCGTTCCGCGAGCTGCCGGACCTGCTCCAGCCGGGCGACGTGCTGGTGGTCAACACCTCCGCGACGCTGCCCGCGGCGCTGGACGGCCGGATCACCGAGACCGGCGAGCCGGTGGTGGTGCACTTCTCGACCCGGCGCGGCGAGAGCGAGTGGGTCGTCGAACTGCGCTCCCCCGACGGCCACGGCAGCACCCGGCAACGCCACCACGACGGCTCACTGGTGACGGTCCGCGTGACCGGCGGCGCGCGGCTGACGCTGCTGTCGCGGGTCGGCGACCGCGCGGGGGGCTCGAGTCGGCTGTGGCGGGCGTGCTTCGGGGCGGCGGAGCCGCTGGCGTACCTGGCGCGGTACGGGCGGGCCATCCGGTACGCGTACACCAGCGCCGACCGACCGCTGGCCGCCTATCAGACGGTCTTCGCCGAGCCGGTGGCCACCGCGGGCGCGGGGAGCGCGGAGATGCCGAGCGCGGCGCGCCCGTTCACGGCGGAGCTGGTGACCCGGCTGGTCAGCCGGGGCGTGCTGGTCGTGCCGATCACCCTGCACACGGGCGTGGCCTCGGTGGAGTCGCACGAGCCGCCGTACGCGGAGTGGTTCGACGTGCCGGAGGCGACCGCACGCGTGGTCAACAACGCGCGGGCGGCGGGGTCGCACGTCATCGCCGTGGGCACGACGGCGGTGCGGGCGCTGGAGTCGGCGGTGGACACGGAGGGCACCGACGACACGGTCCGGGCACGTTCGGGCTGGACCGAGCTGGTGATCACCCCGGAGCGGGGCGTGCGCGCGGTGGACGGGCTGCTGACCGGCTTTCACGAGCCGCGCGCCTCGCACCTGATGATGCTGGAGGCGGTGGGCGGCCGCCCGCTGCTGGACCGCAGCTACGCGGAGGCGCTGCGGGAGGGCTACCTCTGGCACGAGTTCGGCGATCTGCACCTCATCCTGGCCCGGTGAGAACGTGTGGGGGGCGGGGACCGTCGGTCCCCGCCCCCCACGTACGTCCTGCCCCGGCCGGGTCAGCGGCTGCGCATGACCTCCGGCTCGTGGCGGCGCAGCAGTCGGGCGACCAGCACGCTGCAGATCACGCCGAGCAGCACCAGCACGCCGACGTCCATGCCCCACTGGGCGATGGTGTGGGTCCACAGCGGGTCGTTCGCCGGCTTGCCGTCCGAGCCGAGGCCCTGGATCTGCAGCAGGTTGATGGAGGCGGCCTGGGCCGCGACCGCCCAGCGGGACGGGACCAGCCAGGCGAGCTGCTCCAGGCCGATCTGGCCGTGGACCGGGATCAGCGACCCACAGAAGACGACCTGGATGATCGCGATCAGCACCAGCAGCGGCATGGTCTTCTCGGCCGTCTTCACCAGCGCGGAGACGACCAGGCCGAGCGTCATCGAGGTGATGCCGAGCAGCATCACGACCAGGACCAGCTCCGGCAGCGGCGAGCCGGAGACCAGCAGACCGGAGCTGGGCAGCTTGCGCGGCAGCAGACCGATCATGGCGACCATGATCGACTGCAGTGCGGTGATCGCGCCCAACACGATGATCTTCGAGGCCACGTAGGCGGAGCGGGAGAGGCCGACCGCGCGTTCGCGCTCGTAGATCACCCGTTCCTTGATCAGCTCACGCACCGCGTTGGCCGCACCGGTGAGGGAGGCGCTGACGGCGAGCAGGAGCAGCACGGTCGCGGCGTCGTGGTTGCCGGCCTGGGGTGGATCGGAGGGTCCGAGACCGAACTTGGCCGGGATCGCGGCACTCATCGCGCCCATGATCAGCGGTAGCGCGAAGAGCAGCACGACATAGCCGCGGTCGGCCGCGATGACCGAGATGTAGCGTCGGACCAGGGTGGACAGCTGCGAGCCCCAGCTCTGCTGCTTGGGCGGCTGCGACTGGTGCTGCTGTATCCCCGCGGACTGGGCCTGCACGGCGTCGACGTCGGCGGCGTACATCTGGAAGTGCACCGAGCCGCGGAACCGGCCGCCCCAGTCGTGCTCGGCGTGGTTCTCGAACGCCTGGAAGACATCGGCCCAGGTCTCGCACTGGAAGAAGTGCAGGGCCTCCTTCGGCGGACCGAAGTACGCCACCGAACCGCCGGGCGCCATCACCAGCAGCCGGTCGCAGAGCGCGAGCTCGGCCACCGAGTGGGTGACGACCAGGACGGTGCGGCCCTCGTCGGCCAGGTCGCGCAGCATCTTCATGACGTCGCGGTCCATGCCCGGGTCCAGGCCGGAGGTCGGCTCGTCCAGGAAGATCAGCGACGGCTTGGTCAGCAGCTCCAGCGCGACCGAGACGCGCTTGCGCTGACCGCCGGAGAGCGCGGTGATCCGGTTGTCGGCGCGCTTCTCCAGGTGCAGCTCGACCAGCACCTCGTCGACGCGGCGCTTGCGCTCGGACGCCTCCGTGTCGCCGGGGAAGCGGAGCTCGGCGGCGTACTCGAGGGCCGTACGGACCGTCAGCTGCGAGTGCAGGATGTCGTCCTGCGGCACCAGACCGATGCGCTGGCGCAGCTCGGCGAACTGCTTGTAGAGGTTACGGCCGTCGTAGAGGACGTCACCGCGATCGGCCGGGCGGTAGCCGGTGAGCGCGCGCAGCAGCGTCGACTTTCCGGAACCGGAGGGACCGATCACCCCGATCAGGGACTTCTCCGGGACCGCGAAGCTGACGTCGTTGAGCAGGATCTTCTTCTGACCCTTGTGCTCGACCTCGACCGTGAGGTGGCGGGCGGAGAAGGAGACCTCACCGGTGTCGACGAACTCCTCGAGCCGGTCTCCTACCAGACGGAAGGTGGAGTGGCCGACGCCGACGATGTCCTGCGCCGTCAGCACCTGACGGGAGATCGGCTGACCGTTGAGGTAGGTGCCGTTGTGGCTCTCGAGGTCGACGATCTCGTAGCGGCCGTCGGTGAGCTGACGCAGCTCGGCGTGGTGGCGGGAGACCTGCAGGTCGGAGACGACCAGGTCGTTGTCGAGGCCACGGCCGATGCGGATGGTCTTCAGGCCGGCCGTCAGGTTGCGCACCATGGTGGGGTTGCGCGCGCCGTAGAGCGGGTCCGCGTTGTACTGCGGCTGGCCCTGCTGCGGCTGCTGCGGGTAGCCGCCCTGCGCGGCCGGGTAGCCGGCGGCGGCACCGACGCCCTGCTGCTGCGGGAACGGCTGGGCGGGCTGCGGCTGGCCGTAGCCGCCCGGCTGGGCCTGCGGCGGCTGTTGGTACTGCTGCGGGTAGCCCTGCTGCGGCTGCTGGTACTGCTGGGGCTGTTGGTACTGCGGCGACTGCTGCGACTGCTGCGACTGCTGCGGGTAGCCGGGCTGCTGCGGCAGCTGACCCGGCTGGACGCGCGAGGTCTGCTGCTCGTGCCACTCGGCGCCCGGCGCCTGGCCGCCCGGCTGCGCCGCCGGAACCTGGCTGGGCACGCCGGTGAAGCTGAGCCGCGGCCCGTTCTCCGCGTTGCCCAGTGTGATCACCGCGCTGCCGCCCAGGTTGACCTGGGTGGTGCGACGCCCGTCCTGGAAGGTTCCGTTGGTGCTGCCCAGGTCCTGGAAGAGCCAGGCGTTGCCGGCGAACGAGATCGTCGCGTGCTGCCACGACACCCGCGCGTCGTTGATCGTGAAATCGCACTGCGGGTTCCGGCCCACGCTGTACGTACGACCCGGTTCCAGCGTCGACCGCTGTCCGTTGAGTTCAAGTACCAACTGCGGCACTGTTGCCTGCCCCACGATGTAGTTCCCCCGATGTTGCCCCGCCCTTGCCTGGGCAGTGTAGGGATGCCGAACGACTGGGGGAATCATTCCAGCTCGGTCACCGAACGCAGAACCGGAACCGTCCTGCTGACGCCGGACCGTGACCGTGTGGCAACCTGACGCCTGGGGGCGGACGTTGCTGTCGTTCGCGTGACGAACGGGGATGGTGGACGAGATGACGGTGTACCAGCACGGCCGTCCGGCGCCTGGCGCGCCGGGGACGGGTGGCGGCGGCGGTCTGCTGGGAGGTGTGGTCTCCGCCGCCATGTCGGCCAGTTGGGCGTTCGTGGCGATGGCCGCCGTCGGCGCCCTCGGGGTGCACCTGCTCGGCCTGGACGCGCACGCCAAGCTCGGCCCGGTGACGGCGGCGCTGGTCGCGATGGCAGTCGGCGGAAAGATCAGCCCCACCGGTGACGTGTCGGTCTTCGGAATTGACGCCGCGGCGGCTCAGGGCTCGATCGACATCATGCCGCTGGGCCTGACGCTGGTCGGCGCGGTGGTCCTCGGCTGGCTCTTCACCCGCTCACTGCGGCGGGTCACGGCGCTGACGCTCGCCGAACTGGGCGCGCGGGCCGCCGGGGCGGTCGTCGCCTTCCTGGTGCTGCTGGCCGTGGTCGCCTGGTCCGGCAACGGCACCGTGTCGGTGGACGTCTCCTCGCTGACCGGCGGCGGTGGCGGGGGTTCAGGTTCCGGTGGTGGCGGTGGTGACGACCCGCTCGGCGGCCTGGGCGGCCTGCTCGGCGGCGTGGTCGGCGGCAACACCAAGCCGACGGTCGGCTTCAAGGTCGACCTCGCGCCGACGCTCGGCATCGGGCTGCTCTGGGTCGTGGTCGTGCTGGCCTTCGCCGTCGTGGCGTCCCGCCGCGCGCCGCTGCCGGTCGGCTGGCAGGGTCTGGCCCGGACGGTGCGGCCGGTCGCCTCGGCGATCACGACCGTCTACGTCGGCGCGTGCGTCGTCGGCGCCCTCGCGGGCGTCGTGGTCGGCCTGACCGGAAACGGCGGGGCCAAGACCATCGGCGGCGTGCTGCTCGGCACCC
The DNA here is from genome assembly GCF_003258295.1 of Streptacidiphilus pinicola. GTDB lineage: Bacteria > Actinomycetota > Actinomycetes > Streptomycetales > Streptomycetaceae > Streptacidiphilus > Streptacidiphilus pinicola. Next base: position 18,071 of record NZ_QKYN01000133.1, read on the forward strand.
CCAACGGCGTCTTCCTCGCGATCCCGCTCGGCATGGGCGTCAGCCTCGCCGGCAAGGCCTCCGGCCCGCTGACGCACTTCCTGCCGTCCCCGGTGAACACCTTCCTGGCGGGCGGCCAGCGAGGACACCGTGATCGTCTTGCCCTGGCCGCCCGCCAGGAA
>NZ_QKYN01000134.1 GCF_003258295.1 Streptacidiphilus pinicola
CGACGGCACCGGCTGGGCCGGCGGCCTCGCGGGCGACCGTGGCCTCGGTGCCGGCCCAGCCGGTGCCGTCGAGTTCGGCGTAGAGCTCGGTGCCGTCCGGGGCGGGCAGGCGGAACGGGGTGCCGCGCAGGGAGCCGAAGGCGGCCGCCGCGTCGAGTTCGGCCTCGGCGCGGCGGCGCATCTCGCGACCGACGGAGAGACGTTCTATGGCCACGCCCGCGGCGGCGCCCGCCGCGACCACGCCGAGGGAGACACCGACGATGCCGGCCCGGCGCCAGCGCCCCGCGGCGACGTCGCCGACGACGGAGCCCGCCACGTCGCGGACCTGACGGACCACCTCGCCCGCGCCCGAGGCCAGCCCGGGGCCGCCCTCGTCGGCGGCCATCAGTCGAGCCCGCCCACGTACCTGCGCGGCACCCGCGCGCTGATCCGGGTGACGATCTCGTAGGAGATGGTGCCTGCCGCGCGTGCCCAGTCCTCCGCGGTGGGCTCGCCGTGGTCGCCGGTGCCGAAAAGCACGGCCAGGTCGCCGACCTCGGCGGAGTCGCCGCCGAGATCCACGATGAACTGGTCCATGGCGACGCGTCCGGCGACGGTGCGCCACTTGTCGGCCAGCCAGACCGGCCCGGACGAGCTGGCGTGGCGCGGGACGCCGTCGGCGTAGCCGACCGGCACGAGGGCGAGCGTGGTCTCGCCCGGGGTGGTGTAGGTGTGCCCGTAGGAGACGCCGTGGCCCTGCGGGACGCGCTTGACCTGCGCGATCCGGGCCTGCAGCGTCATCACCGGCCGCAGGCCGAAGTCGGCGGGGGAACCCGCCTCCGGCACCGGCGAGAGACCGTACTGGGCCAGGCCCACCCGGACCAGGTCGAAGTGCGACTCCGGCAGGGTCAGCGTGGCCGGGGAGTTCGCGATGTGCCGCACCTCCGGGCGCAGGCCGGCCGCCTCGGCGACGGCGAGCGCCTCGCGGAAGACCTCCAGCTGGGCGGCGATGGAGGGGTGGCCGGGCTCGTCCGCGCAGGCGAAGTGGGACCAGACGCCGGTGACGGAGATCAGCCCCTCCGCCTCGGCGGCGCGCGCGGCGGCGACGAGCTCGGGCCAGTCGGCGGGCTGGGCGCCGTTGCGGCCCAGGCCGGTGTCGGCCTTGAGCTGCACCCGCGCCGGGCGGCCGACGGCGCGCACCGCGTCGAGCACGTGGGTCAGCGCCCACAGCCCGCTGACGGCGATGTCGAGGTCCTGCGCGACCGCGTCACGCCAGGGGCTGCCGGGCGTCCACAGCCAGCACAGCACGCGGGCCTGCTCGGGCCCGATCCCGGCCGCGCGCAGCGCGAGCGCCTCCTCCGGCGTGGCGGTGCCGAGCCACCGGACGCCCGCGGCCAGGGCCGCGCGGGCGCACGGCACCGCGCCGTGGCCGTAGGCGTCCGCCTTGACCACGGACATGATCTCGGCCGACCCCGTGCGCCGGATGCGCTCGCGCAGCGCGGCGAGGTTGCCACGCAGCGCCGCCAGGTCGATCAGGGCTTCGGCTCGCAGTGCAGTGTCCATCGGGTGACAGTCTCCCAGAAGCACGAGGGCGCCCGTCCAAAGGTGACGGGCGCCACAGTGTGCGCGTCGCGCAAAGGTTCGGTACGGGCCGCCGCCGGCCGCGCCGGGCTCAGGTGCCGGGCTTGCGGCCGTAGACGTCGACGGCGTCGCCGGTCCGCAGCAGGTTCCAAGCGACGGCGGCGTCGTGCATGGTCATGTTGACGCAGCCGTGCGAGCCGGGCGGCGTCGACATCGGGATGCCGACCGCGTGCAGCGCCTGTCCCCCGGAGAAGAACTGCGAGTACGGCATCGACACGTGGTACAGGTTCGAGACATGGTGCAGGTCGCGCCAGTAGATGTGGAACAGCCCGTCACGGGTGGCGTACCCGCGGCGGCCGGTGCGCACCTTGACCGGGCCGAAGATGATCTTCTTGCCGTCCTGGATCCACATCCGCTGATGCGTCAGATCCACGCAGGCCACCCGGCCCACGTTCGTCAGACAGTGCGTCGGGGACCAGGTCGCCCTGGTTGCCGCGTCTGCCTGACCCGCCCCCACGGCGCCCACCCCACCGAGCAGTCCGGCCGTCGCCAGCGCGACAGCCGCAAAGCGCGCCTTCAAACGCTTCAATTCGCCCCCACTTTCCCGCCTTCGGCGGTACCCGTAACCGGCCTCCTGCTGTGAAGACCGTCCGGAAGGGCGATTGGTTGCACCAATCGAGTGACCGCTAGCGCGAGCGTCGCCAGGCCTCCGGGAGGGCGGCGGTGATCGCCGTGGCGGTGGTGGGCGCACCGTCGGAGGAGAGGCGGCCGGCGAGGCCGTGGAGGTAGGCGGCGACGGAGCCCGCGTCCACGGGGCTCAGTCCGGCGGCGAGCAGCGCACCGGCGAGGCCCGACAGGACGTCACCGCTGCCGGCGGTGGCCAGCTGCGCGGTGCCGGTCGCGTTGACGCGGGCCGGTCCGGTGGGCCCGGTGACGACGGTGGTGCTGCCCTTGAGCAGCACCGTGCAGCGGTAGCCGCGCGCCAACGCGCGGGCGTGGCGCAGGCGCTCGGCCTCCACCTGGTCGCGCGTCGCGGTCACCCCGATCCCGGCCAGCAGCGCGACCGCCTCCCCCGCGTGCGGGGTGAGCAGGGCGTTCGCGGGAGCGGAGCCGCGCCGGGCCAGCAGGCGCAGTCCGTCCGCGTCGACCAGCACCGGGACGTCCGCGTCGAGCGCCTCCGTGACGGCGCGCTCGGCCTCGGCGTCCTGGGAGAGACCGGGGCCGACCACCCACGCCTGCACCCGTCCCGCGTCCTTCGGACCGCCCTCGCCGACCAGCGCCTCGGGGTGGGCCCGCACCACCTCCCGCGCCGCGGCGCCCGCGTACCGCACCGCGCCGACCCCACCGTGCAGCGCGGCCCCGACCGCGAGCACCGCCGCCCCGGGGTAGCGCGCCGACCCGGCGGCGATGCCGACGACGCCGCGCCGGTACTTGTCGCTCTCGGCGTCGGGCTCGGGCAGCAGCGCCGCGACGTCCTCCTGCTGCAGGGCCTCGACGACGTGCCCGTCGAACAGCGGGGCAAGCGGCTCCGTGCCGAGAGCGCGACCTCCCCGCGCGCGGCGCGGGTCGGAGGGCGCGGAGCCCGTCCCCCGGACCTCCGCCAGGCCGATGTCGACCAGCCGCACCACGCCCGCGTACGACGCGCCCGGGTCGATCAGCAGACCCGGCTTGTGGGTGCCGAAGGTGACCGTCACGTCCGCGCGGACCGCTGCGCCGGGGACGGCGCCGGTGTCCGGGTCCACGCCGCTGGGGAGGTCCACCGCGACCACCGTCGCCGCGCCCTGCCCGGCCGCGTGCACCCACGGCAGCGCCGCGTCCCGCAGCGGGCCGCGACCGCCGATGCCGACGATGCCGTCGAGGACCAGGTCCGCGCGCTCGGCCTCCGCCGGGTCCTCGGTGACCCGGCCGCCGGCCGCGCGCAGCGCGGCGAGCCCGCCCGCGTGCACGCGCTCCGGCGCGAGCAGCGCCGCACTGACCCGCGCGCCGCGACGGGCCAGGCGGGCGCCCGCGAAGAGCGCGTCGCCGCCGTTGTCGCCGCTGCCGGCCAGCACCAGCACCCGGCTCCCGTAGACGCGGCCCGGCGCTCCGTCCCGCAGCAGCTCCGCGCAGGTCGCGGCAAGGCCCGCCGCCGCCCGCTGCATCAGCGTGCCCTCCGGCAGACGGGCCATCAGCTCGCCCTCGGCCGCCCGGACCCACTCGACCGCATGTGCTCGACGCATCGCTGCGCGCTCCTCACCCCTCGGCGATCACCACGGCCGACGCTACGCCCGCGTCGTGGCTGAGCGAGAGATGCCACGACTTCACACCCAGTCGCGCCGCGCACTCCGCGACCGTGCCGCGGATGTTGAGCACGGGGCGGCCGGTGGACTCGGTGCGCACCTCGGCGTCGGTCCATTCCAGGTTGCCGGGCGCGCCGAGGGCCTTGGCCACGGCCTCCTTCGCGGCGAAGCGCGCCGCCAGCGAGGCGATGCCGCGGCGCTGGCCGCTGGGCAGCAGCAGCTCGTGCGCGGTGAAGAGGCGGTCGGCCATCGCCGGGGTGCGGCGCAGCGACTCCTCGAAGCGGCTGATCTCCGCGACGTCGATGCCGACTCCGATGATCATTCGACTGCTCCCAAAGAACGACGAAGGGGTCCGGACGCGTGCTGCGTCCGGACCCCACTCTGTCAGGCGGGGGACGGTCTACTCGACCGTCACCGACTTGGCCAGGTTGCGCGGCTGGTCCACCTCGTGGCCCTTGGCCGTGGCCAGCTCGCAGGCGAAGACCTGCAGCGGAACGGTCGCGACCAGCGGCTGCAGCAGCGTCGGCGTCTGCGGGATGCGGACCAGGTGGTCGGCGTACGGCACGACCGCCTCGTCGCCCTCCTCCGCGATGACCAGGGTCTTCGCGCCACGGGCGCGGATCTCCTGGATGTTGGAGACGATCTTGTCGTGCAGCACCGAGCGGCCGCGGGGCGACGGGACGACCACGACGACCGGCAGGCCCTCCTCGATCAGCGCGATCGGACCGTGCTTCAGCTCGCCCGCCGCGAAGCCCTCGGCGTGCATGTAGGCGAGCTCCTTCAGCTTGAGCGCGCCCTCCAGCGCCACCGGGAAGCCCACGTGGCGGCCGAGGAAGAGGACCGACTTGGCGTCGGCCAGGGAGCGGGCCAGCTCGCGGACCGGCTCCATGGTCTCCAGCACCTGCTCGACCTGACGCGGGGCGTCGGCGAGCTGGTGGATGATCTCGAAGATCTCGTCGCCCCACTTGGTGCCGCGGACCTGGCCGAGGTAGAGGGCGACCAGGTAGCAGGCGACCAGCTGGGTCAGGAACGCCTTGGTGGAGGCGACCGCGACCTCGGGGCCGGCGTGCGTGTAGAGCACGGCGTCGGACTCGCGCGGAATCGTCGAGCCGTTGGTGTTGCAGATCGCCAGCACCTTGGCGCCCTGCTCGCGCGCGTGACGCAGCGCCATCAGGGTGTCCATGGTCTCGCCGGACTGGGAGATGGCGATGACCAGCGTCTGCGCGTCCAGGATCGGGTCGCGGTAGCGGAACTCCGAGGCGACCTCGACCTCGCAGGGGATGCGGGTCCAGTGCTCGATCGCGTACTTGGCGATCATGCCCGCGTGGAACGCGGTGCCGCAGGCGACGATCACGACCTTGTCGATCTCGCGCAGCACCTGGTCGTCGATGCGCAGCTCGTCGAGGGTGAGCCGGCCATCGGTGCCGATGCGGCCGAGGAGGGTGTCGGCGACGGCCTTCGGCTGCTCGGCGATCTCCTTGAGCATGAAGTAGTCGTAGCCGTCCTTCTCGGCGGCCGAGGCGTCCCAGTCCACGTGGTACTCGCGGAAGTCGCCCGGCTTGCCGTGGAAGTCGGTGATCGTCACGCCGTCGCGACGCAGCTCGACGACCTGGTCCTGGCCCAGCTCGATGGCCTCGCGGGTGTGCTCGATGAAGGCGGCCACGTCGGAGGCGAGGAAGTTCTCGCCCTGGCCGACGCCGACGACCAGCGGCGAGTTGCGGCGCGCGGCGACGACGACGCCGGGGGCGTCGGCGTGCTCGGCGACCAGGGTGAACGCGCCCTCCAGCTGACGGCAGACCGCCCGCATGGCCTCGGCGAGGTCCAGCTCCGCGCCGCCTGCCCGCTGCGCGTCGACGGCCTCGGCCAGCAGGTGCGCGACGACCTCGGTGTCCGTCTCGGAGAGCAGGACCTGGCCGTGCTCGGTCAGCTCCTCGCGCAGCCGGGCGAAGTTCTCGATGATCCCGTTGTGCACGACCGCGACCCGGCCCGCGCCGCCCACATGGGGGTGGGCGTTGGCGTCGGTCGGACCGCCGTGGGTGGCCCAACGGGTGTGGCCTATCCCGACCGTGCCCGCGGCCAGGGGGGACTCGGCCAGCAGCGCCTCAAGATTGGCGAGCTTGCCGGCCTTCTTCGCGACCGCGAGGTCGCCTTCGGGGGTCTGCACGGCCACACCGGCCGAGTCGTATCCCCGGTACTCCAGGCGCCGCAGCCCGGACAGAACGACGTCCAGGGCGGGCTGCTCGCCCACGTAACCAACGATTCCGCACATCGCCCCAGCTTAAGGCCCACCCGCGGAGCCCTCGCCTCCGGTCGTGGGCCGAAACTGCGACGAGGGTCACACTGCGCCCCTCACACTCAGCTCAGCAGACCGCGCTGGTATCCGGCGGCCACCGCGGCGGCCCGGTCGCGGACGCCGAGCTTGCCGTACAGGTGCAGGAGGTGCGTCTTGACGGTCGCCTCGCTGATGAAGAGCCGCTTCGCGGCCTCCTTGTTGCTGGTGCCCGCCGCCACCAGGCGCAGGATCTCCAGTTCTCGGTCCGTCAGCAGAGCGGGCGGCTGCGGCTGCGGGGCGCGGACGGCCCCGAGCAGTTTCTGCGCGACCGTCGGCGCGAGCACGGCCTGCCCCTGGTGCGCCGCGCGCACGGCCTTGACCAGCTCCTCACGCGGGGCGTCCTTGAGCAGGTAGCCCGTCGCGCCCGCCTCGACGGCCGGCAGCACGTCTGCGTCGCTGTCGTAGGTGGTGACCACCAGCACCCGGACCTCGGGCGCGCGCTCGCGCAGCCGCCGGATCGCCTCGACACCGCCCATGCCGGGCATCCGCAGGTCCAGCAGCACCACGTCGGGGGCCAGCGCCAGCGCCCGCTCGACACCCTCGGCGCCGTCCGCGGCCTCGCCGACCACCTCGAAGTCCGGGTCCTGGGCGAAGATGCCGCGCAGTCCGTCCCGCACGATCGGATGGTCGTCGACGATGAGCAGACGTATGGTCACGCGTCATTGTCTCCCGACAACAGCACGGGCTCCGGCCCGATGACCGGTATCTGCGCGCTCAGCGCGGTGCCCTCCCCAGGGGCGCTCTCGATCTCCAGCGTGCCGCCGATCTGCCGCAGCCGCTGCCGCATCGCGGTCAGTCCGTAGCTCTCCGCCCCGACCGAGCCGACCCGGAAACCCACGCCGTCGTCGACGACGTCCAGCAGCACCACCTCGTCGGTGTAGGAGAGGGTGACGCCGGCCCGGCTCGCGGCCGCGTGCTTGGCGACGTTGGCGAGCCCCTCCTGCGCCACCCGGAACAGCACCACCTCCACCGCGGGCAGCAGCGGCACTGCGCTGCCGGTCACCTCCACCCGCACCGGGACGCCGGAGGACTGCGCCCAGCGCTCGGCCATCTCCCCGACCGCCTCCGGCAGCTGCGCCTCGGCCAGCGGGCCGGGACGCAGGGCCTGCACCGAGCGGCGCGCCTCGGCCAGCGCCTCCCGGGCCATCCGGTGGGCGAGGTCGCGGTGCCGGGCGCGGCGCTCCGGGTCGTGGTCGGCGTGCGCGGCGGCCTCCAGCTGGGTGACGATGCCGGTCAGCCCCTGGGCGATGGTGTCGTGGATCTCCCCGGCCATCCGCTGCCGCTCGTCCAGCACGCCCGCCTCCCGCGCCTGGGAGACGAGCTGGGCGTGCAGGCCCGCGTTCTCCTCCAGCGCCTCGCGCAGCCGTCGGTTGGCCTCCGCCAGTTCGTCGATGTGCCGGGCCCGGTGGCGGCTGCGCTCGTCCTCCGCCAGGTTCTGGTAGGTGAGCGTGCCGGCGACCACCAGGTTGACCACGAACAGCGCCAGGTACGGAATGAGCCCCTGGCGGATGTTCTGCACGCCGCCGATCTGGGTGGTCGCCATCAGCGCGGCGGTGACGGTGACGGCGGGCAGCCAGAGCCGCCGCGGCAGCAGGCCGATCTGGAGATAGCCGGTGAACCCGTAGAACCCGAAGAACGGACTGACCGTCACCAGCGCCGCGATGCAGACCAGCAGGCCGGCGTAGAAGACGATCGCCTTGACCGGCTGCCGCTCCCGGTCGGCCTCGCGGACGAACATCAGGCGCTGCCACAGCGCGGCGGCCGAGGCGAGGCCGAGCACCAGCTCCACCCGCGGCCCGTCCGTCGGGCCGACCGCCAGCGCGAGCGGGGCCGCGATCAGGAGGCCGAAGTAGGGCGTCCAGCGCAGGGTCCGGAGCCGCCGGTCCTCGCTCTCCTGGTCCACCGGGTCGGTCGCTGTCGCGGTCTCGGAAGTCACGGTCACGGCCCTCATCATCCCAACGGCTCGCTCACTCCCAACGCTGCGTCACTCCCACCGCTGCGTCATTCCCAACGCTGCGTCACTCCCAACGCTGCGTCATTCCCAACGAAACAGCCGCACCGCCGTCAGGCCGCCCGCTACGGTCCAGCCGGCCAGCACCAGGAGGTGCTGCCAGAGCACGCCCTGACCGGACCAGATCGCGGTGACCGCGCCGAAGGGGATGGCCGCGCAGATCTGCTGCACCGAGTGCGGTAGCTCGGCGACCGGGACGTACAGGCCGCTGGCGAAGAAGTTCAGCACCATCATCGGCACCCCCAGTCCGCTCGCGGCCGCCGCGGTGCGGGCCCGCGCGGCCACCACCAGGCCCAGCGCCAGCACCGCCGCACCGCCCAGGGCGAAGCCGGCCAGCACCGCCGGCAGGTGGGCCGGGGCCGAGACGTGGAAGACCAGCGCCCCGACCGCCGCGACCAGCCCGGCACCGGTCAGGGCCAGCGCCGCGACCACGGTGACCAGCGCGCCCAGCACGCCGGAGGCCGGCACGGGGCTGACGGAGAGCCGTCGCAGCACATCCTTCTCGCGGTAGCTCGCCAAGGTCATCGGCAGCGCCGTCAGCGCGAGGAAGAGCGGCACCATCGAGGCGAACGTCGGCACGTAGACGTCGATCACCCGCTGCCCGCCGAGCCCCGCCTGCGGGGTGCGGAAGCCGGGGATGCTGCCCAGCACCAGCACCAGCACGACGGGCACCAGCATCCAGACCAGCGCGGCCGGCTCACGGAACAGCAGCTTGGCCTGGGTGAGGGTGAGCCGGGTGAAGCCCCGCCGGGTCATCCCGACGGTGGGCCGGACGGGCGCGGTGGGCGTGGCCGTGGTCATGACGTGGCTCCAGAGGTGGTCGCGTGGGTGAGCGAGACGAAGGCGTCGTCGAGGGTGGCCTGCTCGACGCGCAGGTCGCCGGCGATGATCTGCCGCCGGGCCAGCAGCGAGGTGACCGCGTGCACGAGGTTGCCGGTGCCGACGACCTCGAGCTGCGGACCGTGGTGCAGCACCCGCGTCACCTCGGCCAGCGCCAGCAGTTCGGCGTCGGCCAGCGGTTCGGACGGGCGGAACCGCATCCGCTGCTCGCGCCCGGCGCGGGCGGCCAGGCCCGCCGGGGTGTCGACGGCGACGACCCGCCCCGCGTCGATCAGCGCGACCCGGTCGCAGAGCCGCTCGGCCTCCTCCATGAAGTGCGTGACCAGCAGCACGGTGACCCCGGCGTCGCGGACCTGCTCGACCAGCTCCCAGGTGGCACGGCGCGCGTGCGGGTCCAGACCCGTCGTCAGCTCGTCCAGCACCACCACCTGCGGGCTGCCGACCATCGCCAGCGCGATGGCCAGGCGCTGCTGCTGGCCGCCGGAGAGCCTCTTGTAGGCGGCGCCGGCCTTCTCCGTCAGGCCGAGCCTGGTCAGCAGCCCGTCGATGTCGGCCGGCCGCCGGTAGAACGAGGCGTACAGCTCCAGCGCCTCACGCACCCTCAACCGTTCGGGCAGCGCGCTGTGCTGGAGCTGTACACCCAGGACCTGCCGCAGCGCGTCGCGCTCGGTGACCGGATCCAGGCCGAGCACCGAGACGCGTCCCCCGTCGCGCCTGCGGAGCCCGGAGAGGCACTCGACCGTCGTGGTCTTCCCGGCGCCGTTCGGCCCGAGGACCCCGAAGATCTCCCCCCGCTCGACCTCGAACGAGACGTCGTGCACGGCGACCTCGTCCCCGTAGCGCTTGTGCAGCCGCTCCACCTCGATGACCGCCACGACGTCCGCTCCCCTCGTCCGTTCCCAGGTACACCCCTACGTTCCCGCGCGCGGGCCGGGCCGCGGATCGACCGTCGGGATACTCCGGCGAGCCTTTCGGTTGATGCCCGGCATCAACCGATCGGTTGATGGGGGCGCCGGCCCGGCACAATTGGTCCCGTGCGGATTCGACTTCTCGGACCTCTGTCCCTCGACGGCCCGGACGGCGCGGCCGCCGAGCTGAAGGGCGGGCGACTCCGTACCCTGCTCGTCGCCCTCGCCGTGGCCGAGGGCAGGCCCGTCTCCGTCGGCGCGCTGACGGAGACGCTGTGGCCGGACGAGCCGCCGGCCAACCCGGGGAACGCGGTGCAGGCGCTCGCCTCACGGCTGCGGGCCGCGCTCGGCCGGGACGCGGTCGAGCTCACCCCGGCCGGGTACCGGCTGACCCTCGACACGGACCTGGCCCAGTTCTCCCGGCTGCTGCGGGCCGGCGAGCACCGCCGGGCGCTGGCCCTCTGGCGCGGGGAACCCGATCTGCCCGGCCATCCGGAGGAGGTCCTGCGGCTGTTGTCGCTGCGGCAGTCGGCCGAGGACGAGGCCGTCGACGCCGACCTCGACGCCGGGCGCGGCGAGCCGCACATCCCCGCGCTGCGCGCGGCCGTGGCCGCCGACCCGCTGCGTGAACGCCCCCGCGCCCAGCTGCTGCGCGCGCTGCACCAGGCCGGACGGGACGCGGAGGCGCTCGCCGAGTTCGAGCGGGCCCGCACCGTGCTGGCCGAGGAGCTGGGCGCCGACCCGTCCCCGCTGCTGCGCGACGCCCACCTGGCCGTCCTGGCCGCACCGGCGCCGACACCGACCACCGCCCCGACGCCGGGCGCGCACGCGCTGCCCGCCGCACTCACCAGCTTCCTCGGCCGCGACGGCGAAGTCGCCGCTGTCCGGGCCGACCTGACGACCGCACGGCTGGTCACCCTGATCGGTCCCGGCGGCGCGGGCAAGACCCGGCTGGCGGTCGAGTCCGCGCGCAGCCACCCCACCCCGCTGCGGCTGGTCGAGCTCGCGCCCGTCAAGGACGCCGCGGACCTGCCCGGCGCGGTCGCGGCGACGCTGCACCGGCGCGAGGTCACGCCGACCCGGGCGCTTCCGGGCGGCAACCCGGCGGACGTCACCGAGCGCCTGATCAACGCCATCGGCACCACCGAGCTGCTGCTGATCCTCGACAACTGCGAGCACCTGATCGACGCGGCCGCCGCGCTGTCCGCGCGGCTGCTGGCCGCCTGCCCCCAGCTTCGGATCCTCGCCACCAGCCGGGAACCACTGGCCATCACCGGCGAGCAGCTGCGGCCCGTGCCGCCGCTGGACCTGCCGGCGAGCTCGGTCGCGGGCGACCGGGCCGTCGACGACTATCCGGCCGTCCGGCTCTTCCTCGACCGGGCCGCCGCCGTGCGGCCCGGCTGGGCACCGACGGACCCCGAGCTCGCCACGGTGGTGACCGTCTGCCGCGCGCTCGACGGCCAGCCGCTCGCGATCGAGCTCGCGGCCGCGCGGATGCGGTCGCTGGACCCGCAGGGCATCGCCGACCGCCTGGCCCAGCGGTTCCGGCTGCTGACCGGCGGCAGCCGCGACGCACTCCCGCGTCACCGCACCCTGCGCGCCGTCGTCGACTGGAGCTGGGACCTGCTGGAGGCGCCCGAACGGGCACTGCTCGCACGGCTCTCGGTCTTCTCCGGCCCGGCCGACCTGGACGCCCTGGAACGGATCTGCGCCACCCGCGACCTGACCGAGGACCAGGTCTTCGACGTGCTCGCCTCGCTGGTCGACAAGTCCCTCGTGGTCCGCACCGATGCCGGCCGCTTCCGGCTGCTGGAGACCATCCGCGTCTACGCCGCCGAGCGCCTCGACGAGGAGGGCGCCACCGCGGCCACCCGCGACGCTCACGCGGCCCACCACCTCGCGCTCGCCGAGCGCGAGGAGCCGGAGCTCTACGGGCCGGGGCAGGTCGCCGCCCTCGCGGCCTTCACCAGCGTCCACGACGACCTGATCGCGGCGCTGCGCTGGTCCGTCGAGCAGGGCGACGCGGACACCGCGAACCGGCTGGTCGCCGGGCTCGGCTGGTACCTGTGGCGGCGCGGCGAGCAGGGTGAGAACCTGCCGCTGGTCGCGCAGGCGCTGGAGCTGCCCGCCGCGGACGTGCCGGCGCTGCCGCGCGCCGTCGCCTCGGGCATCACCGCCCTGTACGCCCTCGACACCGACTGGCTGCCGAGCGCCACCCTGCACCTGCTGCGCCGCGCCACGACACTGCGCGACGCCCTGCCGGACCCGGCGGCGCACCCGCTGCTGCCGCTGCTCGACATCATGACCGCGCTCTTCGAGCAGCAGGACTGGGGCGTCACCGACCTCGCCCGCTCCCTCTTCGAGGTGCCGCACCCGTGGGTGCGCGCCGCCGGACGGCTCTTCTTCGGCTTCGCGCTGCAGAACGACGGCCGCGCCGCGGAGGCCGAGGAGGCGCTGCGGGCCGCCGCCGAGGAGTTCCGCCAGGTGGGCGACCTGTGGGGCCGCTCGTTCTGCTGCTCGGGGCTGGCCGACTACGCGCTGTGGCGCGGCGACGTCAACGCGGCCCTCGCGCTGTGGGAGCAAGCCATCGACTTCGAGCAGCGGATGGGCGTCAACGCCGACGCCCCCGACTACCGGGCCCGCATGATCGCCGCCCGCTACGCCCACGCGGACGACCCCGAGGCCGTCGCGGAGCTGGAGCAGTTGGTCGCGACGGTGCGCAGCAGCGGCGCGTGGTCGCCGCTGCTGGTCGCGCACAGCGCGCTGGCCAGCGCCTACCGGCGCACCGACGCCCCGGAACGCGGGCTGCCGCTGCTGGAGGAGGCACTCGGCCTGCTCCACCTGCGGCTGAACGGGCTGCCGCAGATGAAGTCGCTGTTGCTGACCGAGTTCGGGCTGACCCTGGCCCGCTGCGGCCGCATCGAGGAGGCCGCCGACGCGCACGCCCAGGCGCTGCGCTCGGCCGCCGAGTCCTACGACGGACCGATCGTGGCGGCGGCGCTGCAGGGCTTCGCCGATCTGGCGCTGCGTCAGGACGACCCGGAGCGCGCCGCCTTCCTGCTCGGCTCGGCCCACGGCCAGCGCGGCGTGCCGGACCGCTCCTCCCCCGAGGTGACCGCGAACGGCGCGGCCGCCCGCGCCGCCCTCGGCGCGGAGCGCTTCGAGCAGGCCTATGCGCGGGGCCATTCGGCCCCGCGCATCGAGCTGCTCGACCTGCTCGGTCTCGGCGACGTCGTGCCGCTCGCGCTCAGGCCCGCCCCTGGTACGCCCTGAGCGCCAGCGGGAAGAAGACCGCGGCCAGCGCCGCCGCCCACAGCAGACTGTGCGTCAACGACGCCGCCAGCGGGCCGCCGTTCAGCAGCGCGCGCATCGCGTCCACCAGGGCGGTGACCGGGTTGACCTTCACCCACGCCTGCATCCAGCCCGGCATGGTGGCCGGGGAGACGAAGGCGCTGGAGGAGAAGGTCAGCGGGAACATCACCACGAAGGCCATCATCTGCACCTTCTCCGGGCTGGACGCCAGCATGCCGATCAGCACCGACAGCCAGGACATCGCCAGGGCGAACACCACCATCAGCAGCGTCGCACCCAGCACCCCGAGGACGCCGGCACCGGGCCGGAAGCCCAGCGCCAGGCCGAGGCCCAGCATCAGCGCCATCGACCAGACCTGCTTGAGCAGATCCGCCGCGACCCGTCCGGCCAGCGGCGCGGACCGGGCGATCGGCAGGCTGCGCAGCCGGTCGAAGACGCCCTTCTGGATGTCGTTGTTGAGCCCGACCGCGGTGTTGAGGGTCGCGAACAGCCCGTTCTGGACGATGATCCCGGCGAGCGCGAACTGCAGGTAGGCGTGCGTCGACCCGGACATCTGCCCGCCGAAGACGTACGTGAACAGCAGCAGGAACATGACGGGCTGGATGGACAGGTCCATCAGCTCCATCGGGTTGTGCTTGATCTGGACCAGATTGCGCCAGGCGAGGGTCGCCGTGTGTTCGAGGCCCGCGAGCAGGCCGACGCGTCGGGCGGGCGCCTGGGCGCGGAGTGTCACTGTGGCCATGGGTCAGACCCCCACCTTCATCGTGTCGTTCGGCTCGTCGGTCGCCGGCTCGCGGTGGCCGGTCAGGGTCAGGAACACCTCGTCGAGGCTGCTGCCGCGCAGCGCCAGCTCGCCGGCGACGAGCCCGGCGTCGGTCAGCCGGGCCACCACGGCCGGCATCACGGAGTCGTCCCGCGCCGGGACGCTGAGCAGCCCGGTCGGCGAGAGCTCGGGCTCCCGCCCGGACACGGCCGCGAGGACCGCCCGCACCTGCGGCAGCTCGGCGGGCCGCGCCGGACGCAGCTCCAGCGTCTGCCCGCCGACCTGCGCCTTGAGCTGGTCCGGCGTACCGCCCGCGATGACGCGGCCGTGGTCGATCACGGCGATCTCGTCGGCGAGCTGGTCGGCCTCCTCCAGGTACTGCGTCGTCAGCAGCACGGTGACTCCGTCGGCGACCAGGCCGCGCACGACGTCCCACAGCTCGCCGCGGCTGTGCGGGTCGAGGCCGGTCGTCGGCTCGTCGAGGAACAGCACGCCGGGCCGTCCCACCAGCGAGGCGGCCAGGTCGAGGCGGCGGCGCATGCCGCCGGAGTAGGTCCCGGCGGCCCGGCCGCCGGCGTCGGTCAGCGAGAACCCGGCCAGCAGCTCGGCGGCCCTGGCCTTCGCCGCGGGCCGCGGCAGGCCGAGCAGGCGGCCGATCATGACCAGGTTCTCGGTGCCGGTCAGCATCTCGTCGACGGCGGCGTACTGCCCCGTCAGCCCGATCGCGGCGCGCACCGCGCCGGCGTCCCGGACCACGTCCAACCCGCCGACCTGCGCGCGCCCACCGTCGGGACGCAGCAGCGTCGCCAGGATCCGCACGGCGGTGGTCTTCCCCGCCCCGTTCGGCCCCAGCACGCCCAGCACGGTCCCGGTGCGGGCGACGAGATCCACCCCGTCCAGCGCGCGCGTCGTCCCGAACGTCTTGACCAGGCCCTCTGCCCGGATCGCGAACTCCATCGCGGTCTCCTTCCATGTCGTCGGGACCACGGTGGAGGACAGCGCTGACATGAGGCTGATGCGATCAACGGACCCGTGTCAGCGGACATCAGCCCCGTCAGGGGCGCGCCCCTGGGTGAGTGCGATCAGCGCACCGTCCAAGAGGTCCAGTGCCACCCGCCAGGAGGCGTCCATCGGGCGGTCGAGGCGGAAGCGTTCCGCCGCCTCGAGGGTGACCCAGCCGTGCAGCATGCTGCACAGGAGCCGGATGGCGTCGATGCGGGCCGTCTCGTCCAGCGCGTAGCCGCGCAGCAGCGCCGCGCAGGCGGCGACGACGCGGTGGCCGCCCTCGGAGTCGACCGGAAGCTGGGTCGCGGCGTAGCGGCCGGGCCGGCCGTGGGCGAAGTCCCGGTACGCGTTCGCGAAAGCGACCAGCGCCTCGCGGCCGGCGCGGCCGGCGACCGCCTCGCCGAGGGCGTCGGCGAGCTCGCCCGCGGCCAGCGCCGCGACCCGTTCGCGCAGCTCGGCGAGGTTGCGGACGTGCGCGTACAGGCTGGCGTCCGCGACGCCCACGCGGCGGGCGAGGGCCGCGACGGAGAGCTTGTCGAAGCCGACCTCGTCGGCCAGATCCGCCGCCTCGCGGGCGACCCGGTCCGCGGTCAGGCCCATGCGTGCCAAGGAAGCACCCTCCAGCTCCAGCTAAAGCAGTTATTCGTTTGCCTAGGACTCCTAGGAAACTCTACCGTCGAGATCATGCAGCAGCTCACCGAACCACAGATCCGCGGCTCCTTCGTCAACTGCACCAAGGGCGAGGCCGCGCGCCTCCACGTCCCCCGCGACCTGGACGAGCGCCCCTTCGCCGACCTCGACTTCCTCGGCTGGCGCGACCCGGGCGCGCCCGACCGCTGCGCGCTGGTGGCCGAGCGGCCGGACGGCTCGCTCGTGGGCATCGCGCTGCGCTTCCCGCCGCCGCAGCGCGGCTTCCTGCAGCGCAGCCTCTGCTCGCTCTGCCTGACCACCCACCCGCGCAGCGGCGTCTCGCTGCTGACCGCGCGACGCGCGGGCAAGGCGGGCCGGGAGGGCAACTCGGTCGGCCTCTACATGTGCACGGACCTCGCCTGCCCGCTCTACGTCCGGGGCCTCAAGCAGGCCGAACCGGGCGCGCGTTTCGAGGAGTCGCTCACCCAGGAGGAGCAGATCGAGCGGCTGAACACCAAGCTCAACGCCTTCCTCGACAACGTCCTGAAGTGAACGTCAGCCGACGCTGTGGCATATCTCTCGGCGCGGACCCCGCCGCACTCGGCAGACAATAGGACGGTGCCCCCAACGCTGGAAGCCCACCGCCGCGCTGACGCGTCCCCCTTCGTCGACCTCGCCCGCGCGGAGTGGAGCGCGCTCCACGAGCGCACCCCACTCCCGCTGACCGCCGCCGAGCTGGAGCGGCTGCGAGGCCTCGGCGACGTCATCGACCTGCAGGAGGTCCAGGACGTCTACCTGCCGCTGTCACGGCTGCTGAACCTGTACGTGACGGCCACCGGCGCGCTGCGGGGCGCGCTGAACGACTTCCTGGACAGCAACGAGCACACCCACACCCAGTCCGGCACGCCGTTCGTCATCGGCGTGGCCGGCTCCGTGGCCGTCGGCAAGTCCACGACGGCCCGTCTGCTGCAGGCCATGCTGGCCCGCTGGCCCGAGCACCCGCGCGTCGAGCTGGTCACCACGGACGGCTTCCTGCTCCCCAACGCCGAGCTGCGCCGCCGCGGCCTGATGGCCCGCAAGGGCTTCCCCGAGTCCTACGACCGCCGCGCGCTGACCCGCTTCGTCGCCGACGTGAAGTCGGGCAAGGACGAGGTCACCGCGCCGGTCTACTCGCACCTGGTCTACGACATCGTCGAGGACGAGCGGCTGACGGTGCACCGCCCCGACATCCTCATCGTCGAGGGCCTGAACGTGCTGCAGCCCGCCCTGCCGGGGCAGGACGGGCGCACTCGCGTCGCGGTGGCGGACTTCTTCGACTTCTCCATCTACGTCGACGCCCGACCGGACGACATCGAGGCCTGGTACCTGCAGCGGTTCCGCAAGCTGCGTCAGACCGCGTTCCAGAACCCGGAGTCCTACTTCCGCCGCTATGCGGAGGTCCCGGAGAACGAGGCGCTCGACTACGCCCGCCACCTGTGGCGCACGATCAACCGCCCCAACCTCGTCGAGAACGTCGCCCCGACCCGCGGCCGCGCCGACCTGGTGCTGCGCAAGGGCCCGGACCACAAGGTCCAGCGGGTCAGCCTGCGCAAGCTCTAGCCCTGCGGCCCCTGCGGAGCGGGCGGCACCGGCGGCTGGACGGGCTGGTACTGCGGGAACTGCCCGTACGGCTGCGCCTGACCGTAGGGGGCGGGCCGCGGCGCATACGGCTGCTGCGCGTACGGGGCCTGCTCCGGCGGCACCCCGTAGTACGGCGTGACCGACTGCTGCGACAAACCCTGCACCGGCGCGGCCGCGTCCGCCGGCTTGCCGCGGCGCATCCGCGCGACCAGGCTCGCCAGCAGCGCGAACGGCAGGATGATCGCCTTGAACGAGATGATGTACTCGCCGCCGTCGAAGACGAAGCCCATGTAGACGCCGTAGCCGGCGAACGCGAGGCCGGCGACCACGCCGAAGATCCGCCAGCCGATGCTCTGCCCGCTCAGGTTCGTCACGCTCATGACGATCGAACCGATGCCGCTGACCAGCAGCAACAGCGCGTACAACGCCAAGAACGGATGCGCGGTGAAGTGAAGAAGCATGACGGCCCCCGGAGCTGGATCGGACAACGCCCGCGGACGCTATCCGATCCCGCTCCCGCCTGTCACGCGTCCGCTAGCGCGACTTCGCTTCCTCGGCCGCGAGGCGCACGCACAGCGCCACGGCCTCCATCGCCTCGCGCAGCTCCGTCAGCGACGGGTAGCTCGGGGCGATCCGGATGTGGTGGTCGCGCGGGTCGTGCCCGTACGGGAACGCCGCACCGGCCGGGGTGAGTGCGACACCGGCCTCCTTCGCCAGCCGCACCACCTCCGCGGCGCAGCCGTCCGGCACCTCCAGGCTGACGAAGTACCCGCCCGCGGGCCGGCTCCAGCGCGCGATGCCGCGCCCGCCGAGCTCGCGCTCCAGCACGTGCTCGACCGTCTCGAAGCGCGGCGCCAGCAGCGCCCGGTGCTTGGCCATGTGCGCCAGCACGCCCTCGGTGTCGCCGAAGAAGCGCACGTGCCGCAGCTGGTTGACCTTGTCCGGGCCGATGGTCTGCTTGGCCATCAGCCCCTTCAGCCACGCGACGTTGGCCGCCGAGGAGCCGAAGAAGGCGACGCCCGCGCCGGCCAGCGTGATCTTCGAGGTGGAGGCGAAGACGAAGACCCGGTCCGGGTTCCCGGCCTGCGCGCAGGCCTCGAGGATGTTCGCCAACTCGGCGCGCTCCTCGGTCAGGTCGTGGATCGCGTAGGCGTTGTCCCAGAAGATCCGGAAGTCGGGCGCGGCGGTCGTCATCGCCGCGAGGCGGCGCACGGTCTCCGCGCTGTAGGTCTCGCCGGAAGGGTTGCTGTACGCCGGGACGCACCAGATGCCCTTGATCCGCGCGTCGGCGGCGACCAGCGCCTCGACCTCGTCCATGTCCGGGCCCTCGCCGGTGAGCGCGACCGGGAGCATCTTGATGCCGAACCGCTCGCACACCCCGAAGTGCCGGTCGTAGCCCGGCACCGGGCACAGGAAGACGACCTCGTCCTCGTCCACCCACCGGCGCGCGGCGCCGGGCACCGGCGACAGCAGGGCGTTGGCGATGACGTCGTGCATGATCTGCAGGCTCGCGTTGCCGAGCGGCAGCAGCTGGCCCTGCGGGATGCCGAGCAGCGGCGCGAACAGCGCGGCCAGCTCCGGCAGCCCGGTCGCCCCGCCGTAGTTGCGGGTGTCCGACCCGTCGGCGGCGAGGTAGTCGCCCTCCCCAGGCAGCTCCAGCATCCGGTTCGACAGGTTCAGCTGCTCCGGCGAGGGCTTGCCCCGCGTCAGATCCAGCTTCAGCCCCTTCGCCCGGAGCCCTGCGTATTCCTCACGAAGCGTCACTTCGGTACTTCCCTCGCCTAGCTGAGCCGCTGCCTGACAACCTCCGCCAGCCGCTCGCAGACGCTCTGCGCCTGCTCGTGGTTGGCGGCCTCCACCATGACCCTAACGAGCGGCTCGGTGCCGGAGGGACGGAGGAGGACACGACCGGTGCCGCCCAGTTCCGTCTCGGCCGCGGCGACCGCCGCGAGCAGCTCCTCGTCCCGGGAGGCACGGGACTTGTCCACGCCCTTGACGTTGATCATGACCTGCGGCAGGCGCGTCATCACGCCCGCCAGCTCGGCCAGCGGCTTGCCGGTCGCGGCGACGCGGGCCGCCAGCATCAGGCCGGTCAGGGTGCCGTCGCCGGTGGTGGCGTGCTCGAGCAGGATCACGTGGCCGGACTGCTCGCCGCCGAGCGTGAAGCCGTGCTCCTTCATGGACTCCAGCACGTAGCGGTCGCCGACCGAGGTCTGCACCAGGTCGATGCCCTCGCGCTCCAGCGCCAGCTTGAAGCCCAGGTTGGACATGACGGTCGCGACGACCGTGTCCTTGGTCAGCGCGCCCGCCTCGCGCAGGCCGAGCGCCAGCACCGCGAGGATCTGGTCGCCGTCGATCTCGTTGCCCTCGCGGTCCACCGCGAGGCAGCGGTCGGCGTCGCCGTCGTGGGCGATGCCGAGGTCGGCGCCGTGCTCGAGGACGGCCGCGCGCAGCGGGCCGAGGTGGGTCGAGCCGACGCCGTCGTTGATGTTGAGGCCGTCCGGCTCGGCGCCGATGACGGCCAGGATCTCCGCGCCGGCCGCGCGGAACGCCTGCGGGGAGACCACCGAGGCGGCGCCGTGCGCGGCGTCGATGACGACCTTCAGGCCGTCCAGGCGGTTCGGCAGCACACCGAGCAGGTGCTGGACGTACTGGTCGAGACCGGCCTCGTGGTCGCGGACGCGACCCACGGCGGCGCCGGTAGGACGGGACCACTCCTCGCCGCCGAAGCGCTCGTAGTGCGCCTCGATGGCGTCCTCGATCGCGTCGTCGAGCTTGTAGCCGCCCTTGGCCAGGAACTTGATGCCGTTGTCCGGCATCGGGTTGTGGCTGGCGGACAGCATCACGCCGAAGTCCACACCCAGGGCCTCGGTCAGGTAGGCGACGGCCGGGGTCGGCAGCACGCCCAGGCGCAGCACGTCGACGCCGGAGCTGGCGAGCCCGGCGACGACCGCCGCCTCCAGGAACTCGCCGGAGGCCCTCGGGTCCCGACCGACCACGGCCACCGGGCGATGGCCCTCGAACGCGCCCAGATCCCCGAGCACGTGCGCGGCGGCGACCGAGAGGCCCAGCGCCATCTCCGCCGTCAGGTCCACGTTCGCCAGGCCGCGAACGCCGTCGGTACCAAAGAGTCGTCCCACTGCAAAACCTTCCGGGTAACGCGTAACGCCGGGTATGAACGAACCACGCCCTGGGAACACAGGGTGCTCCCAGGGCGTGGCGAAAACCAGCTCCCCCATGCGGCGGAGCGGGTGCGACTAGCGCTTGCTGTACTGCGGCGCCTTGCGGGCCTTCTTGAGACCGGCCTTCTTGCGCTCGACCGCACGCGGGTCACGCGTCAGGAAGCCGGCCTTCTTCAGGGCCGGGCGGTTGGCGTCGACGTCGGCCTCGTTCAGGGCGCGGGCGACACCGAGACGCAGGGCGTAGGCCTGGCCGGAGATGCCGCCACCGTTGATCCGGGCGACGACGTCGTAGCGACCGTCGAGCTCCAGGATCTTGAAGGGCTCGTTCACGGTCTGCTGGTGCACCTTGTTGGGGAAGTACTCCTCCAGGGTGCGACCGTTGATCTTCCACTGGCCGGTGCCGGGGACGATGCGCACGCGGGCGATCGCCTCCTTGCGGCGACCCAGGCCGGCGCCCGGCAGGGCCTCGCCGAAGCGGGAGGGAAGGGACTCGCTGGTGTACTCGGTCTCCTCGACCTCGAAGGTCTCCTCGACCTCGAGGGGGAGCTCAGCAGTGGTCTCGGCCACGGTTGTCCTCAGTTCTTCTCGTCAGATTCTTGGTGGCCGGTCTTACTGAGCGACCTGGGTGATCTCGAACGGCACCGGCTGCTGGGCAGCGTGGGGGTGCTGGTCGCCCGAGTACACCTTCAGCTTCGAGAGCATCTGACGACCCAGGGAGTTCTTCGGCAGCATGCCCTTGATGGCCTTCTCGACGGCCTTCTCGGGGTTCTTGTCCAGCAGCTCGTCGTAGCGGACGGACCGCAGACCACCCGGGTAGCCAGAGTGGCGGTAGGCCATCTTCTGGGTCTTCTTGTTGCCGGACAGGTGCACCTTGTCCGCGTTGACGATGATGACGAAGTCACCCATGTCAACGTGCGGCGCGTACACCGGCTTGTGCTTGCCCCGGAGGAGAGAGGCGGCCTGGGAGGCCAGACGACCCAGGACGACGTCCTGGGCGTCGATGACGAGCCACTGACGCTGGACGTCGCCGGGCTTGGGGCTGTACGTACGCACGGTCGTAGCCTTCGCTTTTCAGTGAGTGTGTGCCTGACAGGACCACCGGGACGATCGGAGCAGCCTCTGCACCGGACCCGGACGCAATCGGGTGTTCAGTGCCGCCGCTCATCGGCCTGGCGGACCGGCGTACCGACCTCTCACGTGAGATAGAGCGAGCCAATACGCACAACGAACTCGCAGAATACCGGCACGGCGCCGGGCGGGTCAAAACGCCGCCCACGCACCACGCTGGTTATCCACAAGCTGTGCACCAGTCTACGTCCCCGTTCACCGTTCCCGTGCCACCCGACCCTCGTCCCAGACCGGCTCGGGGGCCTCGTAGACCCGGCCGTCCGCGCCGAACACCAGGAAACGGTCGAAGGAACGGGCGAACCAGCGGTCGTGTGTGACGGCCAGCACGGTGCCGTCGAAGGCCTCCAGGCCCTCCTGCAGCGCCTCGGCGCTCTCCAGGTCCAGGTTGTCCGTCGGCTCGTCCAGCAGCAGCGCCGTCGTGCCCGACAGCTCCAGACGCAGGATCATCAACCGCGCCTGCTGGCCGCCGGAGAGGTTCTCGAAGCGGACCGCCTCCTGGTGGTGCAGCTCATAGCGGCGCAGCACGCTCATCGCCGCCTTGCGGTCCAGCGCGTGCTCGGACTCGAGGATCTCCCGCGCGGTGCGGCCGTGCAGCTCGGGGTGGGCGTGGGTCTGCGCGAAGTGGCCGGGGACGACGCGGGCGCCGAGCTTCCACGCCCCCGCGTGCGCGACCGGCTCGCCGGCGACCAGCCGCAGGAAGTGCGACTTGCCCGAACCGTTGGAGCCCAGCACCGCGACCCGCTCGCCGTAGTAGACCTCCAGGTCGAACGGCTTCATCAGCCCGGTCAGCTCCAGTTGCTCGAAGGTGAACGCCCGCACCCCGGTGCGCCCGCCCTTCAGCCGCATCGTGACCGCCTGCTTGCGCGGCGGCTCCGGCGGCGGGCCGGCCTCCTCGAACTTCCTGAGCCGGGTCTGCATGGCCGAGTAGCGCGAGGCCATGTCGGGCGACCGCTTCGCGAACTCGCGGAGCTCCACCACCAGCTTCTTCAGCTGGGCGTGCTTCTCGTCCCAGCGGCGCCGCAGCTCCTCGAAGCGGGCGAAGCGCTCCTCGCGAGCCTCGTGGTAGGTCGCGAAGCCGGCGCCGTGCACCCAGATCTCACTGCCGTCGACGCCCGTCTCCACGCTGACGATCTTCTTGGCGGCGTTGTTCAGCAGCTCCCGGTCGTGCGAGATGAAGAGCACCGTCTTCCGGGTCTCCCGCAGCTGCTCCTCCAGCCACCGCTTGCCCGGCACATCGAGGTAGTTGTCCGGCTCGTCCAGCAGCAGTACCTCGTCCGGGCCGCGCAGCAGCGACTCCAGCACCAGGCGCTTCTGCTCGCCGCCCGAGAGGGTGTTGAGCGCCCGCCACTGGGCACGCTCGTACGGGGTGCCCAGGGCGGCCATGGTGCAGACGTCCCAGACGGTCTCGTACTCGTAGCCGCCCGCGTCCGCCCAGTCCGCCAGCGCCTGCGCGTAGGCGAGCTGGGTCTCCTCGTCCTCCTGCGTCATCATCGCCAGCTCGGCCGCGTCCACCGCCCGTGCGGCGGTCTTGACCTCGGTGGGCGCCACGGAGACCAGCAGATCGCGGACCGAGGCGTCCGGCGCGAGCGGCGCCTCGGCGCCGTCGTCCTGTTGCTTGGCCTCCCGACCGGTGGTGCCGACGAACTGGCGCATCACGCCCAGCCCGCCGCTGACGGTCACCGTGCCGCCGTGCGGTTTCAGGTCCCCGGCGATCAGGCGCAGCAGCGTCGTCTTGCCGGCGCCGTTCGCCCCGACCAGCGCGACGGCCGCGCCCTCGCCGACCCGGAAGGACGCGTCGCCGAACAGCACCCGCCCGTCCGGCAGGTAGTACTCCAGGTGAGAGATCTCGACGTGTCCCATGGGCAGCGATTGTGGTCCCGGCCGACGCGCGGACCAAACCGGTTTTTCGCAGACCGGTCGGTTGTTCGCAGACCGGACTGTCCGGGCTCACACTCGCACCCAGTACGATTCCGGCGCATGACGACAGGGTCTGCGAAGAATCCTGAGGGGCAGGACGCCTCCCAGAGCACGCCGCTCCCCAGACGCGGCGAGCAGCCGCACGGGCGGATACCCACGCAGTACACCCCCGGGAGCGGCCGACTCCGCACCGCGGCGAGAAGCGCCGCGCGCACCGCGCTGCGCGGCGGCCCGGTCCGGATCCGGCCCGGTGCGCCCGTTCCCCCCACCCCCGAGCCGCAGCAGGGCGAGCCAGGACGCGCGGCCGGCCGGACCGCGACCGCCTTCGCGATCCGCCCCGGCTCGCCGGACGACGCCGAGACCCCCACGCCCGACCTGGACGAGCTCACCCTGCCCTACGCGGCGGCCGTCACCACCGCGCGCCGCCGCGTAGGGCAGGGTGA
>NZ_QKYN01000135.1:0-832 GCF_003258295.1 Streptacidiphilus pinicola
TACCAAGAAGCTAACTTCGAATTAGCCACCAAGATCACCCACAGGGTGCCGCAATCAGCTGATCGAGCTCAAACCGATTCCAGGCCAGACGAATTGCGAGAGTTGGTCGACGTGGCCGCCGCGGGCTGCGACCACACTGCGACCACCAGGCATGAAGACAACGAAAAGGCCGTCTCCACCCTTTGGTGGAAACGGCCTCCGACCTGCGAAAACGCTGGTCGGGACGACAGGATTTGAACCTGCGACCCCTTGACCCCCAGTCATTCCGCTTTGGGCTCAAGGAAGTTCGATGGATTTGGCCAGCGCTCCCAACCATCGGGACGCAGTCCGCACGCTATTGGTTGGCGTTCGGCACCTCGACCCCTGTAGATGCTTGCCGTCAATAGGTCCACTTTATGACTACTCTTCGAAGGATCGAATCCCCGGGAGTCTGACTCGTCGAAGGGCTCGAAAGCAGACGCCTGAGTCGGTACCAATCAGGTGATGTCTTGCTGGCGCCATTGCGGTGGGAGCTTGGGCAGCCCGATCAGGACGTCGACGCCGAGGTGCTCGGCCATGAGGGCTTTGAGGTTGCGTCCGTTGATGAGGCGGATGCGGTTGCGGGCGGCGAAGTCGTGGCTGGCCTTGCCGAACCAGGACGTGGTCACCACGATGGCGTGGCTGGCGTTGACGTCGTTCATGACGCCGGCCATGGCCCGCACTGTGTTGGGGTCGATCACGTTGCGAGAGCGCTTGGCCTGGATGGCGAAGACCGTGACGCCGAGCGGGTCGCGTTTGACGGCGACTGCGTCGACGCCCTCGTCGCGTGACCCCTGGGTGCGCCAGGTCTCGT
>NZ_QKYN01000135.1:1147-1578 GCF_003258295.1 Streptacidiphilus pinicola
CCACCGGGGGCACGATCTCCAGCGCTGGGAGATCCACCTCGATCAGCACCTGGGCCGACTCGGGGGCGTAACCAGCGCCGGCCCGATCACGGCAACCCGACGGCACGGGGGAGCGGCGCAGGAGGTTCTCGATCACGTCCGCCAACCCGGCTGGCCCCTCCGATGCGAACTGGCGCTCCATCTTCGAATGCCAACGCTCGAGACCCACGGGGCGACGCCGCAGCACCGCATCGAGTTCGTCCAGGTGCGCCCC
This sequence comes from Streptacidiphilus pinicola, assembly GCF_003258295.1. Classification (GTDB taxonomy): domain Bacteria; phylum Actinomycetota; class Actinomycetes; order Streptomycetales; family Streptomycetaceae; genus Streptacidiphilus; species Streptacidiphilus pinicola. The sequence goes on from NZ_QKYN01000135.1 coordinate 1,401, forward strand.
GATCTCCGCGGTCCGTGACTCGGCCTCCTGGCGCAGCGCTTCGGTCTCGGCCTGGCGCCGGGCCCGCTCCTCCTCCTTGGTCGCCCGGTCGCGCTCACGCTGCTGCTGCTCGGCGGCGCGACGGCGGTCGCTCTGGCGTTTGGCGAGTTCCGCCTCGACCCGGGCCGCGTCCTTGGCC
>NZ_QKYN01000136.1:0-47963 GCF_003258295.1 Streptacidiphilus pinicola
GGGTGGGTGGAGGACGGCAGACAGGCGAGGGTGAGGTCGAGGGGGAGGACAACGGTGGGCGGTTTTGGGAGGACCCGGGGGCCGGTGGATCAAGATCACCCGTACGGGCGGTGGCCGTTGTCGCAGGTCGGGGCGTTAGGACTGCTGGTCGCAGCCCCACTCTCGAGCACCTGGAGTCCGTCGTGCGCCAGCTCGCCTACGCCTTTGTCGCAGCGCTCACCCTGGCTGGGGGAGCCGTCGCCGAGCCTGGGGGGCAGCGGGGTCGGCCGGCGCAGCAGAGTGTCCGTCTGAGCATCGCCTCCGGCCACGACTCGTCGGACGGGGTGGCGGACCTGACCGTCACACGCGAGAGAGGCGGCTACCGGCTGCGCGGCTCCGTCGAGTCGGCGAAGGGGTGTGTCGAACTCAAGGCCGTCACCATGCACTTCGGCGTCTACCTCGGCGGTGACTCCGTCGCCAAGGTCTGTGGGGACGACGTGCACGCGGGCGTGGACGCCTGGACGCACCACTCCGACGTCGTGCTCACCGCGCTCGTGCCGCACGGCATGGACGGGGACTCGAAGATCGTGACCCTCACCGGACGTCCTTAAGAAATCTTTATTTCGGGCGTGCCGGAGGCCGGTGGCGGGGTGACGATAGGGGTGTACGTCGATCGGCAACGCAGCCATCAGGTGGTGGAGAGAATGCTCCCGAACCATTCCACTGAACGGCGCCACTCCCTGCTCCTGAGCGGGCTCGTGGCAGGGCTGATGCTCGTCGCGGCCGCCTGCAGTTCCGGCTCCGGTACCGGTGGTGCAGGAACGAGTGCGAGCCCGGCCACGTCGGCTTCCGCGACCAGTGCACCCGCGACCAGCGCGCCGGCCGGCACGGGTGGGGCCGCGGCGCAGGCCTGTGCGACGGGGGTGGCGCCGGCCGTCAGTGGGTCTGGGCCCAGTGATGTCGCCGCTGCGGGCGCCAGCGTCGCCCAGAACTTCAGCAAGTTCTTCAGTCCCACCACGCCCGCCGCCGAGAAGGTCGGGCTGCTGCAGAACGGTCAGCAGCTGACCGCCGTCCTGCAGGGCTTCGCCGGGAACCCGCTCGCGGCCAAGGCGAGCGTCACCGTGACGGCCGTGCACTTCACGAGCGCGACCACGGCGGACGTCACCTACAACCTGTGCCAGGGCGGCAGCCCCGCCCTGCCCAACGCCAAGGGCAAGGCGGTGCTGGAGAACGGCACCTGGAAGGTCTCGGACACGACGCTGTGCGCGCTGGTGGCGCTCAGCAACAACGGTAAGTCGGTGCCCGGTTGCTCCTGACGGAGTCCTCAGTCGACGCAGGGGATGCCGTCGCCGCCGCCGTTGACCGCCGAGCCCTGGAAGACCAGGTGCGGGGTGCTGCTGGGGCTGGCACCCACGCCGGAACCCGAGCCCGAACCTGAGCCCGACCCGGAGGACGGCGAGGTGAAGTCCGGGCCGAGGACCACCTCGACCGTCCCCGCCGCGATCGCGGCGCTCGCCGTCGCCTGGGTGCTCAGCTTGCCCGCGATCTGGCCGGCGGCGGACTCGGCGCCCGCGCCGTAGTAGACCTTGGTGGCGCCGACCGCCGCGTGGTTGCCGGTGTGGCCCCGCGTGTAGCCGTCGGAGACGAGCGCGTCCAGCTCCGTGCCCGCGGAGCCGGGCTTCGCGCCGCCGTTGAGGACGTCGACCACCGCGTGCGCGGCGGCCTGGGAGGACGAGCCGGCCTTCGGCGTCGAGGACGACGAGGACGACGAGGAGGACGACGACGGGGCGTCGCGGAACAGGTAGGCGACGGTGCGCTGAACCTGGCCGACGCTGACGGTGTTGACGGACTGGGTGCCCTCGCCCGGGATGTAGACGTTCGGCTGGCCGGTGATCGGCAGGGTGTTGAAAGTGACCTTGCCGCCGGAGAGGTTGGGCGCCTGCTGGGCGAAGTCCAGCAGGTTCCAGCGGTTGTCGATGACGACGTCCTTCTTGACCGTGTCGATCAGACCCTGCAGCTTGCCCAGGTCGGACAGCATGCCGTTCTTCTTCAGCTGCGTCTCGGCCGAGGTGATGTACGCCTGCTGGCGGTGGGTGCGGGCGAAGTCGCCGCCGTTGCCGTTGCCGTCGGTGTTGGTCAGGTTGTGTCGCTGGCGGACGAAGGACAGCGCCTGGGCCGGGGTCTGCAGCACGTTCAGGCCGGCGTGGAAGTTCGCCCCCGAGCCCTGGCCCTCCATGGCCGGGTCCGAGGTGGCGTGGTTGAGGCAGACGGTGACCGGGCCGATCGCCTTCGCCACGTCGTAGAAGCCGATCAGGTTGACCTCGGCGAAGTGGTCGATGTGCACGTTGAGGAACTTCTGCACGGTGGTGAGCGTCGCCGCCCGGCCGACGTCGCGGCTGGCCTGCTCCAGCGCGGCGCCCTTGAGGCCCTGGGCTTCAAGGCCCGGCATGGCCTTGGCCTTGGCCAGGCCGTAGGCCTCCTTGATCTTGTGCATGCCCTGCTCGGTGCCGTCGCCGTTGTAGGTCTCGACGTAGTCGTCACGCGGGACGGAGACCGCCTCGACCTTCTGGTTCGGGTCGGCGGGTATGTGCAGCATGATCAGGCTGTTGGTGTTGTAGCCGCCGACGTCGCTGGACGAGCCGGCGTGCAGCTCGTCCTGGACGAACCAGCCGGGCAGGTCGGAGCCGTCGTTGGCCTTACGGCTGTCCAGGCCGATCAGCAGGATGTTGATCGAGTTGTCCAGCTTCGGCGGCGCGTTCTTGGAGGAGACGTCCAGCGCGTCCGACTGCGTCACGCCGTCCGTCAGCTGGCCGTACTCGTACCAGCTCACGCCGGCGATCGCCATGACCACGCTGGAGCCGATCACGGCGGCGGCCCGGCCCGCCTTCAGCGCGCCCGAGGCGCGGGTGGCCCCGGAGGCCGCCGTGCTCCCACCCTTGCGGCTACCCACGACCGTTCCCCTTCACGTTGCGCGCGGACCGTGCGGACAGCGTCCGCGCCACGCCGATCACCAGGGCGCACAGCAGCGCGGCGCCCATCACCGGAAACGCCCCCGCGACGACCTTGAGCAGGTCGGTGCCGAGCTTGGCGCTCTTCGCCGACGAGTCGCCGACCACCAGCCCCGCGAGTGCCATCAGCAGCACGACCGGAGGCGTGCCGGTGCTGACCCACCAGACGCCGGGACGCGAGCAGAGCGCGGCGGCGCCGATCGCGCCGATCAGCGAGCCGGCCCAGAAGACGAGGCCGGTGCCGCCGCTGACCAGCGCCGCGGCCAGCGGCGGCAGGATCAGGACCAGGGCCACGACGGCCGGGTGACGACGTCCTTCGGGCGCGGGCCCGTCCTCCCAGCCGCCGGGCTGTCCACCGGACCGCTGGGTCGGAACGCCGCGGCGCCGCGCGCCGCGTCCCGCCGACTCCTCCGGGTCCAGCACCCTCGGTCCGGGACGACCCCCGGCCGCGCGCCCGCCCGACCCGGCGGGTCGGTCCCAAGCGTCCGTCATCTTCACACCCTTCGTGCCACGCCACTTCGAGCAGCTCTCCGCACACCTGAGGGACGCGTCGTACGTGCTCTCGGTTGCGAGACTTGCGCAATCTAGCAAGTGTTGGCCGGGCCGTGGGTCACTGCTGGTAAGGAAATCGGAAGGGCTGCCTGGATCCTTTGTGATCGGCCGGGGTCGTCAACGTGCCGATGAGCTGCGGCGATGCGGGCGCGCGCGGTCACGGGCGCGCGCTGGGAGCGGAAGCCGGCACGTGCTCTCCCTCACGCCGCGTGCGCGCTCGACGTGGCCTCGGCGGGCTCAGCCCGGCAGGCCGCGTGCCTCGGCCGGGTCGCAGAGTCCGGCCGCCAGGTCGCCGTGCGCGGCGACGCGGGCGATGACGTCCTCGGGCGAGAAGGCGAGGTCCTCCACCGACCGGCACGACTCGACCTCGGACCAGGTCAGCGGCGTGGAGACGCCGGGGACGGGCGTGCGGGTGGCGCGCAGGGTGTAGGGGGCGGACGTCGTCTTCGAGGTGGAGTTCTGCGACCAGTCCAGGAAGACCTTGCCGGTGCGCAGCGCCTTGGTCATCCGCGCCACCAGTAGCTGCGGGTAGGCGGCCGCCAGCCGCTCCGCGGCCGTGCGGGCGTAGCCGACGACCGCGTCCTCCGTCGTCGGCGGCAGCGGCGTGTAGAGGTGGAGGCCCTTGCTGCCGGAGGTGACCGGCCAGCAGGCGAGCCCGTCGGCGGCCAGGGCCTCGCGGACCAGCAGCGCGGCCACGCAGCACTCGACGGCCGTGGCGCCCTCGCCCGGGTCGAGGTCGACGACGAGGCGGTCGTGGCCGTCGCGGCCGGTCGTGAGCGTCCACTGGGGGACGTGGATCTCCAGGCAGTAGAGGTTCGCGGCGGCGATCAGGCTCGGGGCGTCGTCGAGGACGAGGTGCTCGCGCGGGCCCTCCTTGGCCTCGATCACCTCGATCCGAACCCAGTCGGGCGTCTGCGGCGGCGGGTTCTTGGCGACGAAGAGCGGGCCGGTCATGCCCTCGGGGCCGCGCAGGAACGACGCGGGCCGGTCGCGCAGGTGAGGAGCCATGGCGTCGGCCACGCGGGCGTAGTAGTCGAGCATCTCCGCCTTGGTCCAGGCCGGCCACAGCACCTTGTCCAAGTGGGACAGCAACAAGGGTCGACCGTCGACCTGCACTCGTACCTTTTGCGGCATAACGTGTCAATACCCAGCGAAGGGTGCAGCACCCCGCGAAAGGTTCAGCCCATGCCTCGCAGCGTCTGGACGGGCAGCATCACGTTCGGTCTGGTCGCCGTACCGGTCAAGCTCTATCCGGCCACCGAGACGCACTCCGGCCCGGTGCTCCACCAGGTCCACCGGGAGGACGGTTCACGCGTCCGGCTCAAGCGCTTCTGCGAGGCGGAGGACCGCGAGGTGGAGTACGGCGAGATCGCCAAGGGCTGGGACGCGCCCGACGGCGGGGTGGTCGTGCTGACCGACGAGGACCTGGCGACGCTGCCCGTGCCCAGCAAGAAGATCATCGACGTGGTGGCCTTCGTCCCCGCCGAGCAGATCGACCCGCTGCGCTGGGACAGCCCCTACTACGTGGGCCTCGGCGACAAGTCGCCGGCCAAGCCCTACGCGCTGCTGCGCGAGGCGATGCGCGACTCCGGCCTGGTGGCGGTCACCAAGATCACCATGCGCTCCCGGGAGTCCCTGGCGGTGCTGCGTGTCCAGGACGACCTGCTCGTGCTGCAGACCATGCGCTGGCCCGACGAGATCCGCTCGGCGGAGGGCCTCGCCCCCGAGGACGCCCAACTGCGCCCGCAGGAGCTGGCCATGGCCCGCTCGCTGATGGACACCCTCTCCGAGGGCTTCGACCTCGACGGGGAGAAGGACGCCTACGTGGTCGCCCTCGACGACCTGCTGACCGCGAAGGCCCACGGCGCGACCCCCGCCCCCGTCCCGATGGCCGAGGGCGGCGCGGAGGTCATCGACCTGATGGCGGCGCTGCGCTCCAGCGTGGCCGCGGCCAAGGCGAGCCGCGGCGAGGCCACCGGCGAAGCCGCGGACGGGACAGAAGAGGCGGAGGAGGCGCCAGCCCCGAAGGCGCGCAAGCGCGCGGCGCCCGCGCCCGCAGCCGCCGCCAAGAAGACGACGGCCGGGACGGCCGCGCGCACGAAGGCGGCCACGGCCAAGGAGCCACCCGCGAAGAAGACGGCGGCCAAGAAGACCGCCGCCGAGAAGACCGCCGCCGCCCGCAAGTCCGCGCCGCGGCGCGCCTCCTGAGCGGCGCGTCCCCATGTCCCGCGCCCGCACCCCGACCGCCCTCCCCGTCTACGCGCCGATGCTGGCGACGACCGCGCCGCTGCCGCGCGACGAGGCGCACTGGGCGGCGGAGGTGAAGTGGGACGGCATGCGGGTGCTCGTCTACGTCCCCGGCGACGGCTCCGTCCACGTCCGCTCCCGCACGGGTGCGGAGGCGACCGAGCGGTTCCCCGAACTCGCCGCTGTGGCAGAGGCGTTGGGCGATACTGCCGCCGTCCTGGACGGCGAGGTGGTGGCGCTCGGCGTCAACGGCTCACCCAGCTTCGGCGCGCTGCAGGAACGGATGAGCCTGCGCCGCCCCGCCCAGATCCAGGCCGCGCGGCACTCCACCCCGGTGACCCTGATGGTCTTCGACGTGCTCAACCGGGACGGCCACGACCTCACCCGGCTGCCCTACAGCGCCCGCCGTGCCCGGCTGCTCGAGCTGCCGCTCGACCAGGAGCACGGCCCCGTCCGGACGCCGCCCGCCTGGCTCGGTGACCTGCGCTCCGCGGTGGAGTGGACGGAGGCCTACGGCATCGAGGGCATCGTCGCCAAGCGGCTCGACTCCCTCTACGAGCCGGGCCGGCGCTCGCGGGCGTGGATCAAGCACAAGCACCGCCAGTCCCTGGACGTCCGCCTCGGCGGCTGGCTGGGCGAGCCGCGCAGCGGCGGGCTGCGCAGTGTCCTGGTCGGACTGCCGGAGCGGGGCGCGCTGCGGTACCTCGGCGCGGTCGGCTCGGGTATCGGCGTGCACGAGGGTGAGGACCTGCTGGTGCTGTTGCGGCATCTGGAGACGGACGTCTCCCCGTTCCTGGGCACCCCGGCCGACCTGGGCCGGCCGGACTCCACCGTGCACTGGGCCTCGCCGGCCCTGACGGCGGAGGTCGAGTACCAGGAGCTCACCGCGGGCGGGATCCTGCGGCAGCCGGTGTGGAAGGGCCTGCGCGAGGTGACCCCGGAGGCGTGACCTCAGGGGCGTGCCGCTATCCCCTCGCGGAGACGAGGCCGGCCTCGTAGGCCAGGATCACCAGCTGCACCCGGTCCCGTGCGTCCAGCTTGGTCAGCAGCCTCGCGACGTGGGACTTGGCGGTGGCCACGCTGATGACCAGGGTCTCCGCGATCTCGCTGTTGCTGAGGCCGCGGCCGACCAGGGTGAGGACCTCCACCTCGCGGTCGGTGATGCCGGCGAGCTTGCGGACCGGCGCGCCGGATTTGCCGCGGTCGGGGCGGCTGGCGAACTCCGCGATCAGGCGGCGGGTGACGCTGGGGGCGATCAGGGCGTCGCCCGCGGCGACGACGCGGATCGCGCCGAGAATCTCCTCCAGGGCCATGTCCTTGACCAGGAAGCCCGAGGCGCCGGCGCGCAGTGCGCCGTAGACGTAGTCGTCGTCGTCGAAGGTGGTGAGCATCAGGACCCGCGGCGGGTCCGTGGACTCGACGATGCGGCGGGCGGCCTCGATGCCGTCCATGCCGGGCATGCGGATGTCCAGGACGGCGACGTCGGGCCGGACGCTCGCGGCCAGGGCGACCGCCTCGTCGCCGGTGCCGGCCTCGGCGACGACCTGGAGGTCCGGGTTGTCGTTGATCAGCACCCGCAGGCCCGAGCGGACCAGCGGCTGGTCGTCGGCGAGCAGGATCCGGATCTCGGCGGGCGCGCCGCTCGTACCGTCGTCCATACCGTCCTCAGTCGTCGTCACGATGTTGATCATGTCAGCTCCGGTCACCCGGCGGTGGCCGAAGCCGGCGCCTCGGCCTGGTCCGGGCGCTCCGCCTGGCGGCCCGGCGGCAGTGGCAGGCACGCCGCGACGCGGAAGCCGCCCTCGGGGCGGGGCGCCGCGCTGAACTCGCCGTGCAGCAGGCTGACCCGCTCGCGCATGCCGGTGATGCCGAAGCCGGATCCGTGCCCGGCAGGCGCACCCGGCCCGCCCGGCGGACCGTGCACGGCCCCCGCGGTGCGCCCGTCGTCGACGATCTCCAGCGCCAACTGCTCGTCCCCGTAGTCGATCGACACCCGGCAGCAGCGCGCGCCGGAGTGCCGGACCACGTTGGTCACGGCCTCCTGCACGATGCGGAACGCGGACAGGTCGATGTCGCCGGGCAACGGGCGGCGTTCGCCGCGCCAGGTGACGTCGACGCGCACGCCCGCCTCCGTCGTCGTCGCGGCGAGCTTCTCGACGTCGTCGAGGCCGGGCGCGGGGGCGAGCGGGGCGAGCTGGCTGCCGGGTTCCGGATCGGCCTGACGCAGGGCCACCAGGGTGCGCCGCAGGCCGGAGAGGGTCTCCCTGCTGGTCGCCTCGATGGCCTGGAGGGCGGAGCGGGCCTCCTCCGGCTGGCTGTCCAGGACACGGCTGCCGACGCCCGCCTGGATGGCGATGATGCCGATGCTGTGCGCGACCATGTCGTGCAGCTCGCGGGCGATCCGCAGCCGCTCCTCGGTGATCGCCTGCTCGGTGGCCTGCGCCCGGCTGGCGGCGGCGAAGATGCGCCGGGTGCGGACCGAGTTGCCGATCAGCTGCGCGAGCAGCAGCACCAGCAGCATCGGCAGGATGTTGTACAGGCGGTCCGTCGGCATGCCCTGCCCGACCCGGCCCAACTCGTAACCCAGCAGCGTCGCATAGGACATCACCGCGGCCGGGGTGCTCACCTTGCGCGGCTGGGTGGCGCAGACGTAGCACAGGGCGAGCTGCGCGGGCAGCGTCTGCTGCAGGGCCAGCACCTCGACGGGGTAGTCCGCGGCGGTGCTGGTGTAGAGCACGAGGCCGAGGAAGAGCCCCATGCTCGTGCGCGGGTAGCGGCGCAGCAGCAGCGAGCCGAGGGCGATCCAGACGGTCACCGTCAGCGGACCCTGGTGCTCGGTGCCGTTGCGGATGCTCAGCGGATTCGGGGCCAGGTTCAGCACGAAGAGGATGACCAGCAGCGTCACCATCGCCTGCCCGAGCCCCGTCCACACCCCGGGAGGGATGCGGGAGAGCAGCGGAGGACGGGGTACGGCGGTCATGCCGTCGAGCCTAACGGCCGCTCCGCTTCCCGGCATCGACCTGCGGGCTTACGCCTGTGGGCTACACCGACGGGGCCCGCCGTCCGCCCCGGGCAGGTGGCGCCGTCCTAGGATCGGGGCATGTCGCTGCCCCACGCCATCCTCACCGCCCTGCTGGAGAAGCCGTCCTCGGGGCTGGAGCTGACGCGGCGGTTCGACAAGTCGATCGGTTTCTTCTGGGCCGCCACGCATCAGCAGATCTACCGGGAGCTCGGCAAGCTGGAGCAGGGCGGGCTGATCCGGGCCATCCCCGGCCCGCCGGCCCAGGGGCGTCGCAAGGAGTACGAGGTGCTGCCCGAGGGTCGCGCCGAGCTCGCCGCCTGGGTGTCGCGCAGCGACCCGCCGCGGCAGCTGCGCGACCCGCTCGCGCTGCGGCTGCGTGCCGCGGCCGTCGTCGGCCTCGGCGACGTGGGCGCGGAGGTGCGTCGCCACCTGGACCTGCACGCGGCCCAACTGGACGCCTACCGCGCGATGGAGACCCGTCAGTTCCCGCCGGACCGGCGGGAGACGGCGGAGGCCCGGCTGCAGCACCTGGTGCTGGAGGCCGGTATCGAGATGGAGCGGTTCTGGACGGACTGGCTGCGCCGCGTCGACGCCGCCGTCACGGACCTGGCCGAGTCGGAGCCCGCCCGGTCGGAGCCGGCCGCTTCGGAGGGGGCCGGAGGATGAACGGGTTCAGCTATCCCGAGGTGGGTGCCACGCTGCACGGCGGGGGCCTGCGCCCCGGCTACTCCCGCCTGTACCACCGGGTCCGGATCGGCCAGGGCACGGACGCGTTCCGCGTCGCCGCCGAGGCACTCGGGACGTTCCGGATGCACCGCCGCCTCCCGGTGGGCGTCACCGCCTCCGCGCCCCGCGCAGAACTCGGCGCGGACGTCACGGTCACGCTGGCGGGAGTGGTCCGCGCGCCGTGCCGGATCGTGTGGGTCGTCGACGAGCCCGGCCGTTACGGCTGGGCCTACGGCACCTTGGCGGGCCACCCGGAGTGCGGCGAGGAGGCGTTCCTGCTCACGCTCGCATCCAAGGGCGACGTGTGGTTCGACGTCATCGCCTTCAGCCGGCCCGGCGGCCGCGCGGCGCGGATGCTGGGCGGGCTGGTCCCGGTCATGCAGCGTCTCTACGCCCGCCGTTGCGGCATGGTCCTGCGCGGGATCGCCAGGACCGCGCCGGGCGCTGTGGCAGGCTGAACCCGTCAGCCGCACCACCACGGACGGAGCAGCGATGGCGCACGGCACGCACCAGCACGGCCACACCCACGGTCACGCGCACGACGTCGACGAGCCGCTCTTCGCCGCGCCCCGCCCGGGGGACGCGAAGCGGATCGCGTTCGTGTGGCCGTTCGTGCGGGAGCAGCTCGCGGGGCTGGGCCCGGGGTCGGTGCTGGAGATCGGCTGCGGCGCGCTCGGCGGGTTCGTACCGCTGCTGCGCGCGGAGGGTCATCGCGCCGTCGGCGTGGACCCGCAGGCGCCGGAGGGGCCCGGCTTCGTCCGCGACCGGTACGAGGACTACCGGCCCGACGCCGACGAACTCCCCTACGACGCCGTCGTCGCCTGCCTCTCGCTGCACCACGTCGAGGACCTGGACGCGCTGCTGGCCTCCCTCGCGTCGCGGGTGCGACCTGGCGGGCTGCTCGTGCTGCGCGAGTGGGCGCGCGAGGAGATGGACGAGGCGACCGCGCGCTGGTGCTTCGACCGGCTCCCGGCGGAGCAGACCGAGGACAGCCCGGCGTGGTGGATCGCGGGGCACCACGAGAGCTGGCGGGAGTCCGGCGGCAGCTGGGAGGAGTACTTCCAGGGCTGGGCCGGGGAGCACGGCCTGCTGACCGGAGCGGCCATGCTGCGCGCGCTGGAGGGCTCGGACTTCGAGACGGAGCTGCTGGAGCGCGACGCCTACTTCCACACCGCGCTGGCGGGCGTCACCGCCGAGGAGGAGCGGACGGCGATCGAGGCCGGCGCGATCCGGGCCAACGGCCTGCGCTACGTCGGCCGGCGCCGCGCGGCGTGAGCGTGGGCGCGCCGCACCCGTCGGACGCCCGTTGGACAGCGAACCGTTACGGGCAGCAGACTCGCTGCTCATGAGGGCACCCGGAGACGCAGCCGTGGATGATGCAGCGGTGGGAGACGCAGCCATGGGGGACGCGGCCGTGATCGCGGCGATCGACGTCGGCGGCACCAAGATCGCGGGCGGTCTGGTCGGCCGGGACGGCACCTTGCACCACCGCGTCGAGCGGCCGACCCGGGCGCGGGCCACCGATCCGGCGGAGGTGTTCCTCACCGTCGCCGAGGTGGTCGCCGACCTCGCCGCGGACCCGCGCTGGGCGCGGGTGGACCGGGTGGGCGTCGGCAGCGCGGGCCCGGTCGACATCGGCAAGGGCACGGTCAGCCCCGTCAACATCTCCGCCTGGCGCGGTTTCCCGCTCGTCGCGGAGGTCCGCGCGCTGCCGCAGGTGGCGGGCGCGCCGGTGGCGCTGGGCGGCGACGCGGTCGCGATGACCGCGGCCGAGCACTGGCGCGGCGCGGCCCGTGGCTTCGCCAACGCGCTCTGCCTGGTGGTCTCCACGGGCGTCGGCGCCGGGCTGGTGCTGGACGGCAAGGTCTACCCGGGGCCGACCGGGAACGCCGGTCACCTCGGCCACATCACCGTCGACCTGGAGGGCGAGCCCTGCCCGTGCGGGTCGCGCGGCTGCCTGGAGCGGGTGGCCAGCGGCACGGCCATCGCCGCCTGGGCCGTGGGCCAGGGCTGGCGCCCGGCCGGTGACGAGGGGTCAGCATCCGCCGCGGCCGTCGCGGAGTCGGCGCGGGCCGGCGACCGGGTCGCGCTCGCCGCCTTCGACCGGGCCGCACGCGCGCTCGCGGCCGGGATCGCCGCGACGGCGACGCTGGTCGAGCTCGACGTGGCGGTCCTCGGCGGCGGTGTGCTCCGCGCGGGCGAGCTGCTGCTGGCTCCCCTCCGCCGTCACCTGCACTCCTACGCGACGCTGCCGTTCACCCGTCACCTGACGGTGCGGGCGGCGGAGCTGGGCACGGACGCCGGGCTGATCGGGGCGGCGGCGCTGGCGCTGGACTGAAGGAGCCCGCTCGAGGCAGGCCGTCCGAAGATCAACCTTCGGCATGTCATATCAGCTCAATTCGGGCGAATCCCTTGTAATGGGCTTCATGAGTCTGCTGCGAGAGAACGCGGTTCTCGCCCTGTTCGTGTGTCTGGCCCTCGGATATCTCGTGGGCAAGCTGCGCGTGGGACCGATCACCCTGGGCGGCATCTGCGGCACGCTCAGCGGTTCGCCGGGCGGGCCGGCGCGATGGTCCGGCAGGACAGCGCGGACTACATCTACATCTCGCTCGGCATCTGCGCGGGCGTGCTGCTGGGCATGATCAACGTCCGCGCGGGGTCGGCGAACCTGACCCTGGGCGCGGGCGGCGGCTGCCTCATCTCCGGCCTGGTCTTCGGCTGGCTCCGCGCCCAGCGCCCGACCTTCGGCGCGTATCCGCCGGTGGCCGCGCAGACCGCGAAGGACCTGGGCCTGTCCGTCTTCATCGCGGTCACCGGCATGGCGGCCGGCCCCGACGCGGGCCCGCTGCTCAGGCAGTACCCGGTGCTGCTGCCCGCGGCGGGCATCGTCATGGTGGTGATCCCGGCGTTCCTGGGGCTCCTCGTCGGACGCAGGTTCCTGAAGATCGAGAAGCCGATCCTGATCGGCGCGATCGCGGGTCAGCAGTGCAGTACCCCCGCCATCACGGCGGTCACGAACGTGGCCCAGAGCAGCGTCCCGATGCTGGGCTACACCATCACCTACACGCTCTCGAACTTCCTGCTGCCGCTGACCGGCCCGCTGCTCGTGGGCGTGCTGGGGCTGCGCACCTGAGGTTGTCGGTGGTGCCGGTTAGAGTCCAGGGTATGGAGACGAAGGTCCACTGGGTCGACGTGCTCACGCCGCTGCCCACCGGGCCGGTGCGGGTGGCGGTGACGGAGCGCGGCGTCATAGGCGCCACCTTCGGGCCGGGGGACATGCTGCACGAGACGCGGGGTGAGGTCGTCGGGGCGCCCGCGCCGGCCGGGGACGAACGGGCGGCGCGCGTCGCCGCCCGGCTGGGGGAGTACTTCGCTGGGCGGCGTCGTGCGTTCGAGCTGCCGCTCGACTGGCGCTGGACGGACGGGGTCCAGCGCCAGGTGCTCCAGACGCTGGAGCGGACGGTGGGCTGGGGCGAGACCGTCACCTACGGCCAGTTGGCCGCGCGCAGCGGCGCCTTCGAGGCGGAGGTGGAGCAGCACCTCGCCGCCCGGGCGGTGGGGCAGATCATGGGGTCGAACCCGCTCTTCCTGCTGGTGCCCTGTCACCGGGTGGTCGCCGCGGACGGACTGGGCGGCTTCGGGGGCGGCGAGGCCGGGATGTCGGTGAAGCGCTGGCTGCTGACGCTGGAGGGCCACCTGCCGCCGACGCTCGACTGGGACGGCCCAGCCTGAACCCGTAGGCGGCGCACAGCAGCGCGAGGACGCCGAGGGTGAGGAAGGCCAGCCGGTAGGCGCCGGCGGGCGGGCCGGCCGCTGCTCCCGTCGTCGGCGTGCCCAGCACCAGGGAGGCCGTGACGACGGCGGGCGCCAGCGCCGCCGAGGTCTGGCGCATGACGGTGCTCAGCGTCGCGGCCTGGGCTGCGTCCGCGCGGTCGAGGGTGGTGAGCGAGGCGGCGGTGAGCGGCAGGTAGACGGCGCCCATCGCCAGGCCCAGCAGGAACATGACGAGACGGAAGGTCCACAGCCCGGTGCCCGCGCCGGTGGCGCCGCCCGCCCAGAGCTCGACGGCGGCCACGCCCAGCAGGCCGGCGCCGACCAGCGGGCCGGGGCCGACGCGGTGGTAGACGCGGCCGACGACCTGCACGGTGAGCAGGATCCCGACCGCCTCGGTGCAGGTGGCCGTGCCGGAGTCGAGTGCGCTGCGGCTCTGCAACTGCTGGACCACGAGGGGGACGAGGAACATCGCGCCCAGGAAGGGCACCAGGCCGAGCGCGCCCAGCAGGCTCGCCCGGCGGAACATCCGGTCCTCGAAGAGTCGGACCCGCAGGGCGGGTCGGCGTGCCCGCCACTGGTGGCGCACGGCCGCGACCAGCAGCGCCGCGCCGCCGAGCAGTGTGGCCAGCACGGCCGGCGCGCCCCAGCCCAGGTCGGGCCCGGCGCAGACGCCGTACATCAGCGCGCCCAGCCCGCTCCCGCTGAGCAGCAGCCCGGTCGTGTCCAGGTGCCGGTCCCGAGCCGCTCCGGACCGGTGCTCGTCCAGGAAGGCCAGCCCGAAGGCGACGGCGGCGAGGCCGAGCGGCAGGTTGACCAGGAAGACCCAGCGCCAGCCGAGGCTGTCGACCAGGACGCCGCCGAGCACCGGCGCCAGGGCGGGGGCCAGTTGCTGAGGGATGATCAGGATGCGGGAGAGCCGCACCTGCTCCCGCTGGCTGAAGGTGCGGAAGAGCAGGCCCTGGCTCACGGGCGTGAGCAGGCCTGCCGCCGCGCCCTGCGCGGCGCGGAAGACCACGAGCTGCGGCAGGCTCTGGGCCAGCCCGCAGAGCGCGGAGGCGAGGGTGAACAGGGTCAGTCCGAGCAGCAGCATCCGCCGCCCGCCGTAGTGTTCCAACAGCCAGGCGGAGGCGGGCACCGTGACGCCGAGACAGACGGGATAGACCACGACGACGCTGTCGAGGGCGGTGGGGGAGAGGTGGAAGTGGTGGCCGATGGAGGGGAGGGCCACGGTGGTGATGACACCGTCGACAATGACGAGGAACACCGACGCGAGGTACATGACGGGTACGGCGATCTGCTGCTGACGCAGTGTGGTCACAAGTACTGAGGGTACTCACTATGTGGGTACTCATCAAAACATTTCGAGGACGGGCGCCAGATGGGCAAGCAGCGACGGCACGGCAGCAGCGACGTCCTGATCGACGAGCTCTTCGACACCACGACGGAGCTGCGCGCGTACGTGGAGGGCAGGCTGCGCCCGCTCGGCGCCTCGGTCGCCCGGCTGCGCGCCCTGCGGATCCTCGCCCGTGAGGGCGAGCCGCTGCGCATGCGCGACCTGAGCGAGATGCTGGGGGTCGCCGCGCGGACCACCACCGCGATCGTGGACGGCCTGGAACGGGACGGGCTGGTGGAGCGCGTGCGTCACCCCGAGGACCGGCGCGCCTTCCTGCTGACGCTCACCGAGTCGGGCCTGCGGCACCACACCGAGGCCGAGGCGGAGGACGCGCGGGCGCTCGCCGTCGCGACGGGCCCGCTGAGCCCCGCGGAGCGCGAGCAACTGCGCGCGCTGCTCGCCAGGATGAGGGCCGCGGTCAGCCCCGGGTAGGGCCGGTGGGGGTGGCTCAGCCCTTCCGGGCCGATGCGATGATCTTCTCCACGGTGTGGTGGAACCGGCCCGTGCCCTGCACGCCGAAGGCCTTCTCCAGCAGCGGCACGGGGTTGGCCGGGCCCTTGCCGTCGACGACGCGGTAGTGCAGGTAGGCGGTGGCGCCGTGCAGGCCCACCACCTCCCAGTCGCCCCGCTTGCCGGCCTGCGGCAGCACCTGCGGATCCAGCGGGCCGGTCGTGAAGAGCAGGCTGAACCGCTCGTGCGCCTCGGGCGGTTTCGCGCCGAACGGCGCGGCCGCGTAGGCCTCCTCGACCTCGGCGAGGGTGTAGAGGGCGGTCGGGATCGCGAAGCCGAAGGCCTGCTCCAGCCGCTGCTCGATCTCCGCCCGCAGCTTGGCGCGGTCCTTGCCTGCGGTGGCGAAGAAGGCGTTGCCGCTGGCGATGTAGGTGCGCGCCGGGCCCAGGCCGAGCCCGTCGAGCTCGGCCCGGAGCCGGGCCATCTCCACCTTCCGCCGGCCGACGTTGACGGCCCGCAGGAAGGCGACGTAGGGGATCTGCTCAGCGCTCATGCGCCGATCGTAGGCCGTGCTCCCGCCTGCGGGCCTGCTACCAGGCGTAGTCCTCGGGCGCGGGCTTGTGGCCGGGGAAGATCCGGTCCAGCTCGGCCAGCGTGTCCTCGTCCAGGACCAGGTCCACCGCGGCGAGCGCGGTGTCCAACTGCTCCGCCGTGCGCGGGCCGATGATCGGCGCGGTGACGGCGCTCTGGTGCAGCAGCCAGGCGAGGGCGACGGTGCCCGGCTCGGTGCCGAGCTTCGCGCACAGGTCCTCCCACTGCTGCAGCTGGGCGAGCTGCGCCGGGTCGAGGGTCTTCAGCCGCTCCGCGCTGCGCGTGCCGTCCGCGTTCTCGGCCGCCTTGCGCAGCACGCCGCCCAGCAGCCCGCCCTGCAGCGGGGACCAGGCGATCACGCCGAGCCCGTGGTACTGCGCCGCCGGCAGCACCTCCAGCTCGACCGTCCGCTGCATCAGGTTGTAGTACGACTGCTCGGCCACCAGGCCCACGTTGTTCCGCCGCGCGGCCGCGCCCTGCGCGGTGGCGATGTGCCAGCCGGCGAAGTTGCTGCTGCCCACGTAGAGGATCTTGCCCTGCTGGACCAGGACCTCCATCGCCTGCCAGATCTCGTCCCAGGGCGTGGCCCGGTCGACGTGGTGCATCTGGTAGAGGTCGATGTAGTCCGTGCCCAGGCGCTTCAGGCTCGCGTCGCAGGCACGGCGGATGTTCAGCGCCGAGAGCTTGCCGTCGTTGGGCCAGCTGCCCTCGGTGCCGGGCGTCGGCATCGCTCCGTACAGCTTGGTGGCCAGCACCGTCCGCTCGCGGCGGCCGCCGCCCTTCGCGAACCAGCTGCCGATGATCTCCTCGGTACGGCCCTTGCCCACCTGCTGTCCGTAGGCGTTCGCGGTGTCGAAGAAGTTGACGCCCCGGTCCAGGGCGGTGTCCATGATCGCGTGCGCCGGCGTCTCCTCGGTGCGCGGACCGAAGTTCATCGTGCCGAGGCAGAGCCGGGAGACGGACAGGCCGGTGCGGCCGAGTGAGGTGTAGTCCATGCGGCTACCCTCGCCCGGCCGCACGATCTTGTCGAGAGCGCCCCTGAGGGCGGGTCAGCGGACCAGGACGTCGACGCTGCCCGAGACCCGGTCCAGCCAGCCGTTTCCGGTCGGGCGGCTCTTGGCGATCAGCCGCGCCCGGAACTGGACGCGCCCGAACGACGTGGCCCGCACCGAGCGCCCGTAGGCCGACCACGGCCGTCCGGAGCAGCCGAGCGCGAACCAGCCGCCGTTGCCGATCCGCTCGTCCAGGCAGGCGAAGGTATAGCGCACCGAGTCGTCCCCGCCGGACGCGGTGACCTGGATGTTCTGCCCTATCCGCACCGCGTGGGCCGACACCTGGACGTAGGCGCCGGACTTGGCGTAGGCGGTCCCGGTGAGCGCGGTGCCGCCGATCGCGACGGCGGCGAGTCCGGTGATGGCGGCGGCTCGGACGCGATGGATGGAGTTGACGGACATACGGCATTCCCCCGGGGCCGGCTGGCATTTATGCAGAGCTTACGCAAGCACGGACGCAGAAACGCGCACACCCGTTCCCTTCTGTCCGTCGAAAGAGGGACGCGACGGTGCGCTGATCGGATCGTCTGCTTCTCTCGGAGGGTGCTCGGGTAGACTCTGGGGTGATCGAAGGGGAGTAGCCCCGACCGGACCGTCGACATACTGGCGGGCTTCACGGCCCGCCCGGCGCCCGGGGCGCGAGCCGCCAGCAACGGCCCGCGTCGGCGAGACCTTCGGCCGCAGCAGTCGTACCCGACCACGTGTTCGCACTGGCTGCCGCGCCGAAGCGTCCCCGAGGTCGTGGGCTCCGCGGCGTCGGCACCACCTGATCCTGAGGACCACCCTTCCGTGAGCAGCTTCGCCGTCTTCGGCATCACCTTCGGCGTCATCTTCCTGGCCGAGCTCCCCGACAAGACCGCGCTGGCCAGCCTGGTGCTCGGCACGCGCTACCGCAGCTCCTACGTCTTCGCCGGCGTCGCGGCCGCGATGGCCTGCCAGGTCGCCCTCGCCCTCGTCGCCGGCCGGCTGCTGGCGCTCCTCCCGCACCGCGCGCTCGAGGCCGTGGTGGGCGGCCTCTTCGTGCTCGGCGCAGTGATGCTGCTGCTGCACAAGGAGGACGACGAGGAGGAGGGGGAGGGCCGCACCCCCCGCTCCGACAGCTTCTGGCGCGTGGCGGGCGCGAGCTTCGCCGTGATCGCCATCGCCGAGTTCGGCGACCTGACCCAGATCGCCACCGCGAACCTCGCCGCCAAGTACGGCGACTGGCTCGCCGTGGGCCTGGGCAGCTGGCTCGCCCTCTGCGCCGTCAGCGGCCTGGCGATCCTGGGCGGGCAGAAGCTGATGCAGCGGGTGCCGCTGCACGTGATCCAGCGCGGCGCCGCGCTGATCATGCTGGTGCTGGCCGGGATCAGCATCTACTCGGCGATCGCCGGCTGAGCGGGCTGAAGGTCAACGGGCCGACGGCTGAGCGGGCCGTGGCTGAGCCGGGGGCCTCAGCCGTTCCCGTTGTTGCCGCCGTTGCCCGCCAGCACCTGGGCCATCTTCGCCTGCGAGTTCGGCCCGTAGACGCCGGCCGGGTCGCCCTGGACGTTGTACCAGCTCTGGAACGTGCTGACGTCCTGCGCGGTGCGGTCGTCGTAGGTGCCGCTCGGCTGGCGGCGGTCGATCCAGAGCTGACGCAGGTCCTGCTGCAGCGCCGTCACGGCCGGGCCGGACGCGCCGATGCTCAGCGAGGTCGACTGCGGCGAGCTGGAGGGCGAGGCCGAGTGCGACGGTGAACGGCTCGCCGACGGGGAGGGCCGGTGGCGAGGCGACGGGCTCTGCTTCGGCGCGTGGCTGTGCGAGGCGCTCGGGCTCGGTGACGCGACGGTGCTGAGGGACGGCGTCGCGGACGCCGTGGCCGCGTCGACGGAGGGCGCCGCGGCCTGGACGGCGGGTGCGCCCGTGGACGGGCGCGTCAGCAGCGCCGCACCGGTCCCGATCAGGACGAGCGCGAGCGCCCCGCCGGTGAGTGCGAGCACCTTCCCGCGCCGCGGACCCGAGGGCCCCGGCTGCGGCTCGCGCGGCGTCGGCGGCCGGCCCTGCGGCCGCGCGGTCTGCCGGGGCGGTGCGCCGGGACCGGGTGGGACCGGCGGCAGGACGGTCGTGTGCTCCACGTCCGCCGCCCAGACCTGCGGCGCGCTCGGGGAGTCCGCGCGGGGCCCGACCGGGGCGTCCTCAGGGACGGGAGCGTCCCCCTCGGCGGCGCGCACGTACGGGCGGACCAGCGCCGGGTCGCCGTCGAGCGGCGGCAGGACCGTCGTCTCGTCGTCGCTGCCCGAGCCCTGACCGACGGCTCCGCCGTCCCCGTCACCTGGCGGAAACGCCATCATTCCCCCTGCTCGGGCCGCACATGCGAACGTGCCGAATGGCTCGACTGATGCGTCGATCGGGGCGATTATGCAGCATCCGTGCGAACGGGCGAACAGCAGATCGTCAGTCGGATCGTCAGTCGGTCAGCACCCGGGCCGGGGCCTCCAGCGAGTCGTCGGCCAACGTGCGCAGCATGTCCAGCAGTTCGGCGTGCTGCTCGGGGGAGTAACCCTCCAGCTTCTCGCGCAGCTGGTTCAGCCGCGCATCGGAGAGACGCTGGACGACGTCCTGTCCGGCCGGAGTCAGGGTCAGCACACCGGCAGGGTCGCGCTGGACGCGCCCGGAAGCGACCATCGCGTCCAGCTTCGGGCGGATCTCGACCGAGCTGACCTTCAGTCGTCGGCAGATCTCCTCCTCGGTGATCGGGCCCGCGTGGTGGAGCCGGAACAGCCCGTAGGCCTGCGGGACCGAGATGTTGATCCCGGAGCGGTCGATGGCGCGCCCGTACCGCTCCCAGATGTTCTCGCGGCTGGAGAGCCGCGTGATCATGCCCTCGATCTCCTCCGCCGAGCTGCGGAACGCGGGCGGCCCGGCTCCCTCGACCTGGTTGGTGCGCGTGGCCGTGCGCAGCGGGACCTCGCGCAGGAAGAGCGACAGGACGAAGGCCAGCACCGTAATGCCGGCCGCCACCAGATACACCGTCTGCAGCGAGACCGCGAAGATGTGCAGGAACGGGTCGAGCAGCGGCTTGAGCGCGGGCGGCGCCTTCTGCACGCTGGTCGGGTTGGCCAGCACCTGCTTCGCCGGGAACTGCGGGGAGAGCGTCCCGTCCTTCTGCGCGGTGGCGATCTTCGAGGTCAGCTGGTTGTTCAGCACCGTCCCGAAGATCGACGCCCCGAAGGAGCCGCCGATGGACCGGAAGTAGGTGACGCCGGACGTCGCCGTGCCCAGGTCGGCGAAGTCCGTGGAGTTCTGCACGGCGATGATCAGCACCTGCATCACCAGACCCAGCCCGAGGCCGAGCACCAGCATGTAGAGGCCCATCACCGTCGCGCTGGTCTTCTCGTCCACCTGCGCCAGCAGCACCAGCGCCACGCAGGTCAGCGCGGTGCCCATGATCGGGTAGATCTTGTAGCGCCCGGTCCGGGAGATCAGCTGGCCGGTGCCGATGGAGGTGATCAGTACGCCCGCCATCATCGGCAGCAGCCGCAGCCCGGACTCGGTGGGCGAGTTGCCGTTGACCACCTGCATGTAGAGCGGGATGTACGACAGCGCCCCGAACATGCACAGGCCGATGACGAAGCCGATCCCCGAGCAGACCGTGAAGATCCGGTTGCGGAACAGCCGCAGCGGCAGCACGGGCTCGGGCGCCCGCTGCTCCCACCAGATGAACAGCGCGATGAGCACCACCGCGCCGACCGCGCAGCCCCAGACCTCCGCCGAGTTCCACTTCCAGGTCGTCCCGCCCAGGCTGGTGATCAGCACCAGACAGGTGGAGGCAGCCGCCAGAAGTGCCGTGCCGAGGTAGTCGATCCGCGGGCGCGTCTCCGGTCGCTTGGCGTGCAGCGCGGTCGCGATGACGAACAGGGCGACCGCGCCGACCGGCAGGTTGACGTAGAAGACCCAGCGCCAGTTGAGGTTGTCGACCAGGAACCCGCCCAGCAGCGGTCCGACCACCGAGGACACCCCGAAGACGGCCCCGATCACCCCCTGGTACCGCCCGCGCTCACGCGGCGGCACGACGTCGGCGATGACGGCCATCGCCAGCACCATCAGCCCGCCGCCGCCCAGGCCCTGCAGCGCGCGGAACGCGATCAGCTCGGTCATGTTCCGCGCCTGGCCGCAGAGCGCGGAGCCCGCCAGGAAGATGACGATGCAGATCAGGAAGATGTGCTTGCGCCCGAAGAGGTCGCCCAGCTTGCCCCACAACGGGGTGGTCGCGGTGGCGGCCAGCATGTACGAGGTGACCACCCAGGACAGGTGGTTCGCCCCGCCCAGGTCGCCGACGATCGTCGGCAGCGCGGTCGAGACGATGGTCTGGTCGAGCGCGGCGAGGAACATGCCCAGCATCACGCCGAGAAAGACCAGCCGGACCCTCCGGGCACTCTCCGGCGTGGGCTCCTGCGGACGCGCGTCAACCGCCTGCTGCTGGGCCATGCCCCCAGCAAACCCCGCTGACGCGGGCCCAGCCCGCCGGTAAGCCCGAACGAGTGAGTTGCACCATCCAGGGGCGCGAGGAACTGCGCGAGGAACCCACCCGTGGCGGATGGCCCTGCGCGCTCGGGGCTCTACCCGCGTGGGTGGCTTGTCGCGCAGAGCCTCCCGCCCCTGAAGGGTTACCCGTACTGCACTTCCATCCGCTTGATGCCGTTCAGCCACGGAGAGCGAAGGCGGCGTGGGTCGCCGCTCAAACGGATCCCCGGCATCGCGTCGGCGATCGCGTTGAAGATGAGGTCGATCTCGAGCCGCGCGAGGTTCGCGCCGAGGCAGAAGTGCGGGCCGCCGCCCCCGAAGCCGAGGTGGGGGTTGGGGTCGCGGAGGATGTCGAAGCGGTCGGGGCGGTCGAAGACCTCCTCGTCGTTGTTGGCGGAGGCATAGAAGATGCCGACCCGCTGCCCGGACCTGATCTCCGCGCCGCCCAGCTCCACGTCGCGTGTGGCCGTGCGCTGGAAGGAGATGACCGGTGTGGCCCACCGCACGATCTCGTCCGCCGCGGTCTGCGGCCGGCGCTCCTTGTACAGCTCCCACTGCTCCGGATGCGTCAGCATCGCGTGCATGCCGTGGGAGGTGGCGTTGCGGGTGGTCTCGTTGCCGGCCACGGCCAGCACCAGGACGAAGAAGCCGAACTCGTCGCTGCTGAGGTTGCCCTGGCCGGAGGCGTTGACCAGCTTGGTGACGATGTCCTCGGCCGGGCAGGCCTTACGTTCCTCGGCCATGCCCATCGCGTACGTCATCAGCTCGATCGCCGACTGCATCCCCGTCTCCTGACTGATCGCCAGTTCGGGGTCGTCGTAGCCGACCATGGTGTTGGTCCAGTGGAAGATCTTGCTGCGGTCGCTCTGCGGGATGCCGATCAGTTCCGCGATGGCCTGCAGCGGCAGCTCGCAGGCGACGTCGGTGACGAAGTCGCCGCTGCCCTCCTTGACCGCGGCGTGGACGATCCGCTCGGCGCGGTCGCGCAGGGTGTCCTGGAGCGCGTTGATGGCGCGCGGCGTGAAGCCGCGCTGGACGATGGAGCGGAGTCTGGTGTGCTCCGGCGGGTCCATGTTCAGCATGATCAGCTTCTGGCCGTCGATGCCGGACGGGTCGATCGAGGGGTGGAACCGGATGATCGCGGTGTTGGTGTGCGAGGAGAAGGTCTCGGGGTGGGTGGAGACCTCGCGGACGTCCGCGTGCCGGGTCACCGCCCAGTAGCCGCCGTCGTCGAAGCCTGTCGTGCCGTCGGCCTGCGGAATCCAGCAGACCGGCGCGGTGCGGCGCATCGTGGCGAACTCGGGGAGCGGCACGGCCTGTTGGTTGAGTTCCGGATCGGTCGGGTCGAATCCGTCGGGCAGGGCCGGACAGGACATCAAGGGCCTCCTGAGGGGCTCCTGGGGCTCAGACGACTGGGATGGGACGCTGAGTGGCTCTGACGGAGTGTCAGATTTCCACTTGACGGTAGTAACACGTTCTAGTGGATGCAAGGGCCTTGCGCGCGGGGTCTGCGGACGCATACAAAGGTCCGCAGAACTAGAACGAGTATCAGTTCTGGGCCACTCGGGAGGGACCAGTCATGGCCGCTGAGCCCGTCATCGTCGAGGCAGTGCGCACCCCCATCGGCAGGCGGGGCGGCGCGCTGGCCAATCTGCATCCCGCCTACCTGCTGGGTGAGACCTTCCGTGAGCTGCTGGCTCGCACGGGCGTCCAACCGGACGTCGTGGAGCAGATCGTCAGCGGCACGGTGACCCACGCCGGTGAGCAGTCCATGAACCCGGCGCGCAACGCGTGGCTGGCGATGGGCCTGCCGTACGAGGTCCCGGCCACCACCGTGGACTGCCAGTGCGGTTCCTCGCAGCAGGCGAACCACATGGTCCACAACCTGGTCGCGGCGGGCGCGATCGACGTGGGCGTGGCCTGCGGGGTCGAGTCCATGTCCCGGGTGCCACTGGGCTCGGGCTCGGCGGGCGGCAACGGGCGGCCGTTCCCCGAGGAGTGGAACGTCGACCTGCCCAACCAGTTCGAGGCGGCCGAACGCATCGCCCGCAACCGCGGGTTGACCCGCGCGGACGTCGACCACCTGGGGCTGGTCTCCCAGCAGCGGGCGCAGCAGGCGTGGGCGGAGGAGCGGTTCAAGCGCGAGACGTACGCCGTGCAGGTGCCGACCACGGAGGCCGAGCAGCAGGCGGGTCAGGGCATGTGGCGGCTCTTCGACCGCGATGAGGGCCTGCGCGACACCTCCGCGGAGGCGCTGGCCGGCCTGAAGCCGGTGATGCCGACGGCGATCCACACCGCGGGCAACTCCTCGCAGATCTCCGACGGCGCGGCTGCGGTCATGTGGGCCTCCCGGCGCGCCGCGCGCGCCCTCGGCCTCACCCCGCGCGCCCGGATCGTCGCCCAGGCCCTGGTCGGCTCCGACCCGCACTACCACCTCGATGGCCCGATCGACGCGACCCGCGCGGTGCTGGGCAAGGCGGGGATGTCCTTGAAGGACATCGACATCGTGGAGATCAACGAGGCCTTCGCCTCCGTGGTGCTCTCCTGGGCCCAGGTGATGAAGGCCGACATGGCCAAGGTCAACGTCAACGGCGGCGCCATCGCCCTCGGCCACCCGGTCGGCTCCACCGGAGCCCGGCTGATCACCACCGCGCTGCACGAACTCGAACGCAGCGGCAAGGAGTTCGCCCTCATCACCATGTGCGCCGGCGGCGCCCTGGCGACGGGCACGATCATCCAGCGCATCTGACCCGCCCGGCGCGGCCGGTGGGCCGGGAAGAGGAGGAGGGCGCGGCCTCTCGGTCGCGCCCTTGCTTCGGCCAGAAAATCAAGCAAGCACGCTTGATTGTTTCTGTTCCGGCTGCCAGGCTGGGCGCGTCGCGTCGGGTGGGCTTGCCGGAAGGGGCAGAGGTGTCCGAATCGATCCTGCGGGTCGGGAACGCGTCCGGGTTCTACGGGGACCGGTTCGACGCCGTGCGGGAGATGCTCACCGGCGGCCCGTTGGACGTGCTGACCGGGGACTATCTCGCCGAGCTCACCATGCTGATCCTCGGGCGGGACCGGCTGGCCGACCCCGGTGCCGGATACGCCAAGACCTTCCTGCGGCAGATGGAGGAGAGCCTCGGGCTGGCCCTCGACCGCGGGGTCCGGGTCGTCGTCAACGCCGGCGGTCTGAACCCCGCCGGGCTGGCCGAGAAGCTGCGGGAGCTCGCCGCCACGCTCGGGCTCGGGCACGCGCGGATCGCGCACGTCGAGGGTGACGACATGCTCGCCGCCCTCCAGGCGGGACGCCCCGGCGTGCTGGCCGCCAACGCCTACCTCGGCGGGTGGGGCATCACCGCCTGCCTGGACGCCGGGGCGGACATCGTCGTCACCGGCCGCGTCACCGACGCCGCGCTCGTCAGTGGCGCCGCCGCCGCGCACTTCGGGTGGGCACGGGACGACTGGGACCGGCTGGCCGGTGCCGTCGCCGTCGGACACGTGCTGGAGTGCGGGACGCAGGCGACCGGCGGCAACTACTCCTTCTTCCGGGAGATCCCGGGCGGCCTCGGACGCCCCGGCTTCCCGCTCGCGGAGATCCACGCCGACGGCAGCGCCGTCGTCACCAAGCACGACGGCACCGGCGGCGCGGTGACCGTGGAGACCGTCACCGCCCAACTCCTCTACGAGACCGGCCCCGCCCGCTATGCGGGCCCCGACGTCACCACCCGCCTCGACACCGTCCGGCTGGAGCCCGACGGCCCGGACCGGGTCCGGATCAGCGGGGTGCGCGGCGAGGCGCCGCCGCCGACACTCAAGGTGGGCGTGAACCGCCTCGGCGGCTGGCTCGGCGAGACCGTCTTCGTCCTCACCGGCCTGGACATCGAGGCCAAGGCCGAGTTGACGCGTCGTCAGCTCGCCGCCGAGCTCGGCAAGCAACAACCCGCCGAGCTGCACTGGACCCTGGCCCGCACGGACCATGCGGACGCCGCCGGTGAGGAGGAGGCCAGCGCGCTGCTGCGCCTTGTCGTCCGCGACCAGGACCCCAAGTTGGTCCGGCGCGCCACCGCGACCGTCCCGGTCGAGCTGGCGCTCGCCGGATACCCCGGCTTCCATGTGGCCGGGCTGCCGCAGAAGCCGAGCCCCTACGGCGTCTTCGAGGCGTTGACCGCCGATCCCGCCGAGGTCCGGCACACGGCGCTGCTGCCGGACGGCCGGCGCGCGGAGATCCCGCCGGCGCCCGTGAGCCGCGCGCTCGAAGCCCTGCCGGAGCCCGAACTGCCCGAGCCCCCCGACGCGTCGGCCCGGACCCGTCACGCGCCGCTGGGAGCCGTGGCCGGCGCCCGCAGCGGCGACAAGGGCGGCAGCGCCAACATCGGCGTCTGGGCGCGGGACGACGCCGGCTGGCGCTGGCTCGCGCACACCCTCACGGTCGCGCGCCTGCGGGAACTCCTGCCGGAGACTGCCGAGTTGACCGTCACCCGGACCGTCCTGCCGAACCTGCGCGCGCTCAACTTCACCGTCGAGGGGATTTTGGGTGACGGCGTCGCCGCCCGGGCCCGCTTCGACCCGCAGGCCAAGGCGCTCGGGGAGTGGCTGCGCTCCCGCCATCTCGACATCCCGGAGGCCCTGTTGAACTCGAACCCGAAGGAGGGGCGGTGACCGTCCTGACCACCGACGTCGACCCGCGCGGCGTCGAGTTCGGCGAGCGCCGCGAGGCGATGCTCGCCAAGCTCGCCGAGCTGGACGCCGAGCACGCCAAGGCGGTGGGCGGTGGCGGCCCCAAGTACGTGGACCGCCACCGCGCCCGCGGCAAGCTCCTCGCCCGCGAGCGGATCGAGCTGCTGATCGACCCGGACACCCCGTTCCTGGAGCTCTCCACGCTCGCCGCCTACGGGAGCGAGTACCCGGTCGGCGCGGGCATGGTGACCGGTATCGGGCGGATCTCCGGCACCGAGTGCCTGATCACCGCGAACGACCCGACCGTGCGCGGCGGCGCCAGCAACCCGTGGACGCTGAAGAAGGCGCTGCGCTGCCACCAGATCGCGCTGGAGAACCGGCTGCCGCTGGTCAGCCTGGTCGAGTCGGGCGGCGCCGACCTGCCCAGCCAGAAGGAGATCTTCATCCCGGGTGGCGCGATCTTCCGCGACCTGACCCGGCTCTCCGCTGCCGGCATCCCCACCGTCGCCGTCGTCTTCGGCAACTCCACCGCCGGTGGCGCCTACGTGCCCGGCATGTCCGACCACGTCGTGATGATCGACGAGCGGTCCAAGGTCTTCCTCGGCGGCCCGCCGCTGGTGAAGATGGCGACCGGCGAGGAGAGCGACGACGAGTCGCTGGGCGGCGCGCGGATGCACGCCCGGGTCTCGGGCCTCGCCGACCACTTCGCCGCCGACGAGGTGGACGCGATCCACCGCGCCCGCCGGATCGTCGCCCGGCTGGAGTGGCGCAAGCAGGGCCCCGGCCCCGCCGCCGGGCTCGTCGAGCCGCCGAAGTACGACGAGGAGGAGCTGCTCGGCATCGTCCCCGGCGACCTGCGGCAACCGTTCGACCCGCGCGAGGTGATCGCCCGCATCGTCGACGGCTCGGAGTTCGACGAGGTCAAGCCGCTCTACGGGCCGAGCCTGGTGACGGGTTGGGCCCGGATCCACGGCTACCCCGTCGGCATCCTCGCCAACGCGCAGGGCGTGCTGTTCAGCCAGGAGGCCCAGAAGGCAGCCCAGTTCATCCAGTGGGCCAACCAGCGCGACATCCCGCTGCTCTTCCTGCACAACACCACCGGCTACATGGTCGGCAAGGAGTACGAGCAGGGCGGCATCATCAAGCACGGCGCGATGATGATCAACGCGGTCTCCAACTCCAAGGTCCCGCACCTCTCCCTGCTCGTCGGCGCCTCCTACGGCGCGGGGCACTACGGTATGTGCGGGCGCGCCTACGACCCCCGCTTCCTCTTCGCCTGGCCCAGCGCCAAGTCGGCCGTGATGGGCCCGCAGCAGCTCGCGGGCGTGCTCTCCATCGTCGCCCGCGCCTCCGCGCAGGCGCGCGGCCAGGCCTACGACGAGGAGGCCGACGCCGGTCTGCGCGCGATGGTGGAGCAGCAGATCGAGGCGGAGTCGCTGCCGATGTTCCTCTCCGGCCGCCTCTACGACGACGGCGTGATCGACCCGCGCGACACCCGCACCGTGCTGGGGCTCTCCCTCTCCGCGATCCACTCCGCGCCCATCGAGGGCGCGCGTGGTTACGGCATCTTCCGGATGTGACGACGATGACCCACGACTACACCCAGGGAACCGCCGTGATCGGATCCGTGCTGGTCGCCAACCGCGGCGAGATCGCGCGGCGGATCTTCCGCACCTGCCGCGAGCTCGGCGTCGCCACCGTCGCCGTGTTCTCCGACGCCGACGCGGACGCGCCGTTCGTCCACGAGGCCGACGCCGCCGTCCGGCTGCCCGGCGCCGCGCCCGCCGACACCTATCTCCGTGCCGACCTCGTCATCGCCGCCGCCCGCGCGGCCGGCGCCGACGCCGTCCACCCCGGCTATGGATTCCTCTCCGAGAACGCCGAGTTCGCCCAGGCCGTCCTCGACGCGGGCCTGGCCTGGATCGGCCCGCCGCCGTCCGCCATCGCGGCGATGGGCGTGAAGACCCGCGCCAAGGAGCTGATGGCCGCCGCCGGCGTCCCCGTCCTCTCCGTCGCGGGCGAGCCGACCCACGAGGACCTGCCGCTGCTGGTCAAGGCGGCCGCCGGTGGCGGCGGTCGCGGGATGCGCGTGGTGCGAGAACTCGTGCAGCTCGACACTGAGTTGGCGACGGCCCGACAGGAGGCGCTGGCCGCGTTCGGCAGCGACGAGGTCTTCGTCGAGCCCTATGTCGAGACCGGCCGCCACGTCGAGGTGCAGCTGCTCGCCGACGTGCACGGCACCGTCTGGGCCGTGGGGGAGCGCGACTGCTCGATCCAGCGGCGGCACCAGAAGGTCGTCGAGGAGGCCCCCGCGCCACTGCTGCCCGACGAGACGCGTACGCGCCTGCACGAGGCGGCTCGGGCCGCCGCCCGCGCGATCGGCTATGTCGGCGCCGGGACGGCGGAGTTCCTGCTGGCTCCCGACGGGCGGTTCTTCTTCCTGGAGATGAACACCCGTCTCCAGGTCGAGCACCCCGTCACCGAGTGCGTCACCGGGCTCGACCTCGTCGCGCTGCAACTCCTCGTCGCCGAGGGCGGAGCGCTGCCGAGCGACGAGCCGCCCGCGCCGCAGGGACACGCGATCGAGGTCCGCCTGTACGCCGAGGACCCGGCCCGCGACTGGCAGCCGCAGACCGGCACCGTCACGCTGCTCGACATCCCCGGCGTCTCCGCCGAGTTCGCCGCGCCGCGCGCGGGGGAGCGGGCCGGGCTGCGCCTGGACGCGGGCGTCGGCAGCGGCAGCGAGGTCGGCGTCCACTACGACTCCATGCTCGCCAAGGTGATCGCCTGGGCGCCGACCCGCGCCGAGGCCGCCCGCCGCCTCGCGGGCGCGCTCGCCAAGGCGCGCGTGCACGGCCTGACCACCAACCGCGACCTGCTCGTGCGCGTGCTGCGCCACCCGGAGTTCCTGGCCGGGCAGGTCGACACCGCGTTCCTGACGCGTCACCCGGGCGAGGGCGCGGCCGACAAGGACGCCGTCGCGCTCGCCGCGCTGGCCGCCGCGCTCGGCGACGCCGCCGCCAACCGGACTCCGATCGCCGGTGGTTGGCGCAATGTGCCGGCGCACCCGCAGGTCAAGCGCTACGCCCACGAGGGCGTCGAGCACGAGGTCCGCTACCGCCTCACCCGCGACGGCCTGCACGCCGAGGCGTACCCGGACGTCGCGCTGGTCAGCGCCGCACCCGAGCGCGTCGTGCTCGCCGTGGACGGCGTGCGACGGACCTTCGGCCTCGCCCGCTACGGAGCCGCCCTCGTCCACGTGGACTCGCCGCTGGGCGCCGTCGCGCTCACCGCGCTGCCGCGCTTCCCCGAGCCGGAGCGGGAGACGGCCGCCGGATCGCTGCTCGCGCCCATGCCCGGCACGGTCGTTCGCGTCGAGGCCGCCGTGGGCGACGTGGTGACGGCCGGTCAGCCGCTGCTCTGGCTGGAGGCCATGAAGATGCAGCACCGCATCACCGCGCCGACCGACGGCGTGGTCACCGAACTCCGCGCGACCGTCGGCCAGCAGGTCGACACGGGCGCGCTCCTCGCCGTCATCGGCGAATCCGTGAACTCCGTGGACCGTGAAGAGCAGGAGGGGACCTCGCAGCCATGACCGCGACGTACGAGAGCACCTTCGTCGAATCCGAGGAACGCCGCGATCTGCGCGCCGCCGTAAGGGCGCTGGGCAGCCGCTACGGCCTCGACTACCTGATCGCCTGCGGCAAGGAGCACCGCCCCGCCGACGAACTGTGGCGCGAGGCGGGCAAGCTGGGCTTCCTCGGCGTCAACCTGCCCGAGCAGTACGGGGGCGGCGGCGCCGGCATCCAGGAGCTGTCCATCGTCCTGGAGGAGCTCGGCACGGCCGGCTGCCCGCTGCTGATGCTGGTGGTCACCCCGGCGATCTGCGGCAGCATCCTGGCCCGCTTCGGCACCGACGCGCAGAAGCAGGAGTGGCTGCCCGGCTTCGCCGACGGCACCCGCCGGATGGCCTTCGGCATCACCGAGCCCGACGCCGGTTCCAACTCCCACCGGATCACCACCACCGCCCGCCGCGACGGCTCCGACTGGGTGCTGAGCGGCCAGAAGGTCTTCATCTCCGGCGTGGACGCCGCCGACGCGACCCTCGTCGTCGGCCGCACCGAGGACGCGAAGACGGGCAAGCTCAAGCCCGCCCTGTTCATCGTGCCGAGGGAGACCCCCGGCTTCCAGTACCAGCCGATCGAGATGGAGCTGCATCTGCCCGAGCGGCAGTTCCAGCTGTTCCTGGACGACGTCCGGCTGCCCGCCGACGCGTTGGTCGGCGACGAGGACGCGGGCCTGCTCCAGCTCTTCGCGGGCCTCAACCCCGAGCGCATCATGGCCGCCTCCTACTCGGCGGGCATGGCCCGCCTCGCGCTGGACCGCGCCGTGGACTACGCCAAGGAGCGCACGGTCTGGAAGGAGCCGATCGGCGCGCACCAGGGCATCGCGCATCCGCTGGCCCAGGTCCGCATCGAGCTGGAGCTGGCCCGGCTGATGACCCAGAAGGCCGCCTTCCTCTACGACGCGGGCGACGACTTCGGCGCGGGCGAGGCCGCGAACATGGCCAAGTACGCGGCGGCGGAGGCCGCGGTGCGGGCCGTGGACCAGGCGGTGCAGACGCTCGGCGGCAACGGCCTGGCGTCCGAGTACGGTCTGGCCTCGCTGATCGCGGGCGTCCGGGTCGGCCGGATCGCGCCGGTCAGCCGCGAGATGATCCTGAACTTCGTCGCCCAGCACACGCTGGGGCTGCCCAAGTCCTACTGAGCGAACGCGGCCGCAGGCCCGCGCGGGGGCGACGTAGAGTTCCTCACGGAAAGGAAACACCCGTGTCGACAGCAACCTCCGCCTCCGCGCGCGCCCCCAAGCAGGACCGCAGCCGAGCCACCCGCCAACGGCTGCTGGAGGCGGCCGTGGACTGCCTGGCCGAGGTCGGCTGGTCGGGCAGCACCGTCGCCGTCGTCGCGGAGCGGGCCGGCGTCTCCCGGGGCGCGGCCCAGCACCACTTCCCGACCCGCGAGGACCTCTTCACCGCGGCCGTCGAGCACGTCTCCGTCCAGCGCCGCGCGGAGCTGGACGCTCGGGCCGCGGCTCTTCCGGCTTCCGGCCGGGGCCGCCACGAGGCCGTCGTCCGCATGCTCGTCGGCCTCTACACCAGCCCGCTGTTCCGCGCCGCCCTGCAGCTCTGGGTGGCCGTCAGCACGGACGACCAGCTGCGCCCGCGCGTCCTCGAACTCGAGTCCCGCATCGGCCGAGAGACCCACCGCACCGCCGTCACCCTCCTCGGCGCGGACGAGTCCCGCCCCGGCGTCCGCGAAACCGTCCAGGCCACCCTCGACATGGCCCGCGGCCTCGGCCTCGCCGACGTCCTCAGCGACGACAGCGAACGCCGCGAACGCATCGTCCGCCAGTGGGCCCGCATCCTGGACGCGCAGCTGTAGCGGACTCGTTCGAGTGAACCGTCAGGGGCGCGAGGCGCGCCGGGAGCGGGTCCAGGTGATGAAGAGGCCGCCGCCGACGCCCGCGACGAGGAGGGCGACAAAGCCGCCGATCTTGGTGGCGGTGCCGGCCTTCTTGGGCGTCGGCGCCGGGGAGGAGCTGCTGTTCGCGCCCGGCGTCACGGGCGTTCCGTTCGCCTGCACGGCGGATACCGCCGGGGCCGCCGGGGCGGCGACGGCGGGGGCCGTCGCGCCGAAGAGAGCGGAGACGGCCAGCACGACGGCGGCCGCGTGCGTGGCGGGTCGGCGGAGCGCGGAGAGCATGGCGGAGGCGGCCTTTCGATCAGCGGTGCGCACAGCCTAACCCGGCTGTTCGGCCGCGCCCTCCGCGGTCAACTGCCCGGCGGCCCAGCGGGCCCACTCGTCCTGCATGGCGCTGTAGCGCAGGCCCCACTCCAGGGCGATCCGGCCGTGGACGGCCAGTGGGCCCTGCTCGCCGGTGAGGGACTCCTCCACGCCGCGCAGCCGCTCGTGCATCTCCGCGGCGGCCGCCGCGCGACCCAGCAGGAACTCCCGGGCCTGTTCCGGCGGCACCAGGCCGAGGAAGAAGACCCGCAGCAGCATGTCGTTGCGCCGGTTCGTCGTCGGCGGCTCCTCCAGGAGCCAGTGCTCGAACTCCTTGCGTCCGGCCTCGGTGACCGCGTAGGCCTTGCGACCGCGGCCGCCCTCCGCGACCACCTGCACCAGCTCGGCGTCGGTCAGCTTGCCCAGCTCGGTGTAGAGCTGGCTCTGCGTGGCCGGCCACACGTGTTCCAGCGACTCGTTGAAGATGCCCAGCAGGTCGTAGCCGCTCGCCTCCCCACGGAGTGCGAGCAGGCCCAGTGCGGCGTGTCTCAGGCTCATGCCGTCATCCTACGCCGACATTCCACTGTTGACAGGTCGTCGCTGACATTCTAGTTTTGACATGTCAGCTCAGACATGTTGATGAAGGAGTGGCTATGACCGGCTCGGTACGTGGTTTCATCCCCTGGATCGCCTTCGCCGTACTCAGCGGCACCGCCGGTTGGGAGACCGGCGCGATCACCGCCGTCCTGCTCAGCCTGGCGCTGCTGCTACGCGGTCGCCGCGCCGGCCAGGGCCTGGACGAGAACGTCATCGAGCTGAGCGCCGCGGTGTTCTTCGTGGTGATCGCGGCCCTCGCCGCGGTGGCGCCGCACTCGCCGCTGCGCGACGGCGTCGGCGCGCTCTCCTCGGCCTGGCTGGCCGTGAC
This sequence comes from Streptacidiphilus pinicola, assembly GCF_003258295.1. GTDB lineage: Bacteria > Actinomycetota > Actinomycetes > Streptomycetales > Streptomycetaceae > Streptacidiphilus > Streptacidiphilus pinicola. The sequence continues at coordinate 32,647 of NZ_QKYN01000136.1, forward strand.
CGCCTGGGGCTCGCTCGCGATCTCCCGCCCGTTCACGATGGGCATCGCCCGCCGCTCCGTGCCGGAGCAGTTCTGGGGCACCCCGCAGTTCCGGCGGGCCAACAACGTGATCACCGCCGTCTGGGCCTCCAGCTTCACCGTCACCGCGCTGGCCACCGGCGCCGTCGACATCGCCGACCCGCACGCGAGCCTGGCCACCACGCTGATCCAGATCGCCGGCTTCGTCGTCCCGGCCGTCTTCACCGTCCGCTACCAGGAGTCCCGCCGTCGGGCCGCCGCGCAGGCAGCCCAGTCCGGCCCGGCCGCGCAGGTCGGCGTCTTCACCCAGGGGAGCTGACCCATGACCGCACCGCTGTACCTCACCGGCCACCTCGCGCCCGTCACGCACGAGACCGAGGGCCGCGACCTCCCCGTCGAGGGCGCCCTGCCGCCCGAGCTCAACGGCCGCTACTTCCGCAACGGACCCAATCCGCGCCCCGGTGAGGACCCGGGCCACTGGTTCACCGGCGACGGCATGCTGCACGGCGTCCGGCTGCAGGGCGGACGCGCGCTCTGGTACCGCAACCGCTGGGTGCGCACGGCCGCGCTGGCGGGGGCGGCGTTCCTCGGCCCCGAGGGGCCGGACCTGCGGGCCGTCACCGCCAACACCAACGTCGTCCGGCACGCGGGGCGCATCCTCGCCCTGGTGGAGAACGGTCTGCCGTACCAGGTCGACGACCGACTGGAGACGCTCGGCGCCTACGACTTCGGGGGCCGGCTGACCACGGCGATGACCGCCCACCCGAAGGAGGACCCGGTCACCGGGGAGCTGCACTTCTTCGGCTACAGCGCCCTTCCGCCGTTCCTGACCTACCATCGCGCCGCCGCCGACGGCACGTTGGTGGAGAGCCGGGAGATCCCGGTCGGCGGGCCGACGATGATGCACGACTTCGCCATCACCGAGCACCACGTGGTCTGGCTCGACCTGCCGGTCGTCTTCGACCCCGCCCGGCTGGGCCGGGGCATGCCCTACCGCTGGGACGACGGGTACGCGGCCCGGATCGGTGTCATGGCGCAGCACGGCGCGTCCCCGGTCCGCTGGTTCGAGGTCGAGCCCGGCTACGTCTTCCACGTCGGAAACGCCCGCGAGGACGCGGCCGGCCGCATCCTGCTGGACGCCGTGCGGTACGGCCGGGACGGCTTCCTGTACTCCTGGGAGCGGATCGGCGGGGCGGGCGCGGCTCCGTCCGGAGCGGCTGACCAACCCCGGCTGCACCAGTGGACGTTGGACCCGCGCACTGGCCGCGTGGTCGAACAGCCCCTGGACGACCGGTCGGTGGAGTTCCCCACCATCAACGAGACGCTCGTCGGCCGCTCCAGCCGCTACCGCTACGCCGTCGCCGGGGACGGGCTCGTCAAGTACGACCTGCGTACCGGCGCGAGCAGCGGCTACGACGCAGGGCCCGGACAGGCCCCCGGGGAGGCCGTCTTCGTCCCCGCCGCGGGCGCCCGGGCGGAGGACGACGGCTGGCTGCTGACCATCGTGTCCGACCGCGAGGGCCGCGGTTCCGCGTTCACCGTCCTCGACGCCTCCGACCTGACCCTCGTGGCCACGGTGCCGCTGCCGCAACGGGTTCCGGCCGGCTTCCACGGCAACTGGCTGCCGGACGACCGGTCCTGACCGGCCCTATCGGGCGTGGTACCGGACTGGATCGTCGTCCGTGACCGCCTCGGCCATGCCCGTCTTCACCAGCCGGCGCAGGTGCGCGGCCGCCTCCGAGACCGCCAGGTGCCGGGCCAGGAAGCCGAGTTCGGACCACGGTCGGTTCCAGTGCATGCCCTGGGCGGCCTCCCACAGGGTCATCGGCTGCCCGCGCAACTGGCTGTGCAGGTCCGCGAGCCGGGCCGCGTGGTGGTCCAGCAGCTCCTGCACCCGTCTCGGCGCGTCCGTGAACCGGTACTGGTGGGCGGGCAGGATCTCCTCCGGTGCGAGCGCGGCGATCCGCTCCAGCGAGTCGAGGAAGTCGCCGAGGGGGTCGGTCGGTTCGTCCTGCGGGTTCTCCGGATACAACGAGACCACCGGGCTGATCGTCGGCAGCAGGTGGTCGCCGCTGAGCAGACGGGTGCGCGGCTTCTCGTCCAGGAACAGGCAGACGTGGCCCGGCGTGTGGCCGGGCGTCCACATCACGCGTACCGCGCGGCCGGGGACGCCGGCGCTCTCGCCGTGCACGAGCTCGCGGTCCGGCACGACCGCGCCGAGCGTCGCGGGACCGGACTCGGAATCGTCGCCCCAGGCCCGCATCGCGGCCAGATGTTCCTCCGGCAGGCCGGCCGCGCGCATCGAGCGTGTCATCCGGTCGATCCACTGCTCCGCCGGGATCTCCCGGACCGCCCGCACCACCGCCGCCTCGGCGGCGTGCATGCCGACCCACGCGCCGGAGTTCGCCTGGACGTGCGCGGACAGGCCGTGGTGGTCCGGGTGGTGATGGGTGATCAGAACACCGTGTACGTCCTCCAGGGCGAAACCCGCCTCGGCCACGCCCGCGCGCAGCAGTTCGCGCCCCGTCGGGTCGTCCCAGCCGGTGTCCACCAGGACCGGTCCCCGGTCGCTCTCCAGCAGGTACACCAGGGTGTAGCGCAGGGGGTTGTCCGGGATCGGCACGGGGATGCTCCACACGCCGCCGCCCAGCCGCTGCACCGGCGGGAGCACGCGCTCGCGCCAGGCGCGCCGGTCGGGATGCTCGTGCTGCTGCTCCGTTTGAGACTGCGGTGCGGGAACGGACACGGGCGGCCTCCTCGGCGCGGAACTGCAACGCGTTCTGTGCACTGTGCACCTATCGCGGCAGCGTACTGCATGACCATTGCCGCCTATAACTAGAACTGGTATCAGTTCTCATTGAGTGGGACGGCAGACGCGGAGACGCGGAGACACGGTTCGGGAGGAGAGACCGATGGTCGACGGCGTGACCGAGTACGGCGAGCTCTACATCGGCGGATCGCTGGTGGCGCCCGCCGGCGCCGAGGTGATCGAGGTGATCTCCCCGCACACCGAGGAGGTCATCGGACGCGTCCCGCACGCGTCCCGCGAGGACGTGGACCGAGCCGTCGCCGCCGCGCGTCAGGCCTTCGACGAGGGCCCCTGGCCGCGGATGAGCCTGGAGGAGCGGATCGAGATCTGCGCCCGGATCAAGGACGGCATCGCCGCGCGCGCCGACGAGATCGCCCGCGTGATCAGCTCCGAGAACGGCTCCCCGTACTCGTGGAGCATCCTGGCCCAGGCCTTCGGGCCGGTGATGATCTGGGACTCCGCGATCGCCATCGCCAGGAACTTCCGTTACGAGGAGTACCGCAGCGGTGTGCTCAGCCCACTGCTGGTGCGCCGCGAGCCCGTTGGCGTGGTCGCGGCCGTGGTCCCGTGGAACGTCCCGCAGTTCGTGGCGGCGGCCAAGCTCGCGCCCGCGCTGCTGGCCGGCTGCACGGTCGTGCTCAAGCCCTCGCCGGAGACGCCGCTCGACTCCTACATCCTCGCCGAGATCGCTACGGAGGCCGGGCTGCCCGAGGGCGTGCTCAGCATCCTCCCGGCCGACCGCGAGGTCAGCGAGTACCTGGTCGGCCACCCCGGCGTCGACAAGATCTCCTTCACCGGCTCGGTCCCGGCGGGCAAGCGCATCATGGAGGTCGCCGCCCGCAACCTCACCCGCGTCACCCTGGAGCTGGGCGGCAAGTCGGCCGCGATCCTGCTCCCCGACGCCGACCTGGACGCGGCCGTCGCCAACCTCATGGGCTCCTCGTACATGAACAACGGTCAGGCCTGCGTCGCTCTGACCCGGGTCCTCGCCCCGCGCTCCCGCTACGACGAGATCGCCGACAAGATGGCCGCCGCCGTCAGCGGCCTCGTCGTCGGCGACCCGCTGGACGGCGCCACCCAGGTCGGCCCGCTGGTCGCCAGGCGCCAGCAGCAGCGCAACCTCGACTACATCCGCATCGGCCAGGAGGAGGGCGCGAAGATCCTCACCGGCGGCGGCGTCCCCGCGGCGCAGCCACGCGGCTGGTACGTGGAGCCGACGCTGCTGGGGTCCGTCGACAACCGCATGCGCGTGGCCCGCGAGGAGATCTTCGGCCCCGTGGTCTGCCTGCTCCCGTACGAGGACGAGGCGGACGCCATCCGCATCGCCAACGACTCGGACTACGGCCTCTCCGGCAGCGTCTGGGCCGGCGATGCGGCCCACGGTGTGGAGGTCGCCCGTCAGGTACGCACGGGGACCTTCTCGGTCAACAGCTTCAGCCTCGACTTCAACGGCCCCTTCGGCGGCTTCAAGAACTCCGGCCTGGGCCGCGAGTTCGGCCCCGAGGGCCTGTCGGGCTTCCTGGAGGACAAGACCATCAACCTCCCCCAGGGCTACCCCGTCCCGGAGGGTGAGTGAGATGGGGGACCGCTGGCGAGTGGAGGTCGACCGCGGCGTCTGCATCAGCGCAGGGTTCTGCGCGAGCAGCGCGCCCGACGCGTTCAAGCTGGACGCCGCCCGGCAGTCCCACCCGGTCGAGGAGGAGATCGACGCGTCCGAGGTCGTCCTCGCCGCTGCGGAGACATGCCCGGTGGAGGCGATCCTGATCCAGATGGCGGAAACGGGGGATCCTGTTTTCCCGGACTAGGGACGTCGCAACCTGCCAGGGGCGCGGGGAACTGCCCGAGAAGCCACCGGCGTGCGGATGGCCCTGCGCGTTGAGGACCATCCGCACGACGGTGGCTTGTCGCGCAGTTCCTCGCGCCCCTAGAGGGTCAGGAGCTTGCAGGCCGTTTCCAGGTCGATCCGGACCTGGGCGATCGACGCGCGGCCGGAGAGCCAGGTGACCAGCGCCGAGTGCCACGTGTGCTCGATGACCCGCACCGCGGCCAGCTGCTCGCGGGTGGGGGGTTCGGTCAGTCCCATCGCGTCCAGGATCAGCTGGCCGGTGATCCGGCTGACCTGGTCCACCTCCGCGCTCACCGAGCGGTCGGCGAAGGTGAGGGCGCGGACCATCGCCTCCGCGAGCTGGGGCTCGCGCTGCAACCCCCGGAAGGTGCGCATCAGGGTGTCGGCGACGCGTGCGCCGGGGTCCTCGCCCTCGACGGGGTGCTTGCGGGTCTGCTCCTGGAAGATCTGCAGCTGGTCCTGCATCGTCGCGACCAGCAGATGCACCTTGGAGGGGAAGTACCGGTAGAGCGTCCCTAGGGCCACGCCCGCCAGCTCCGCGACCTCGCGCATCTGGACCGCCTCGAAGCCGCCGCGCGACGCCAGTTGCGCGGCGGTGTGCAGGATGCGGCGCCGACGCGCCTCCTGCCGCTCGGTGAGCGGCGGCGCCGCCGGGCGCGGGCTGGTCGTCATCGGAAGCTCCTACGTGCCTACCACTGGACCCCACGCATGATGGCGTACTGCGCGGGCGTGGCGCGAATCACCCGCCCCGCCCGATTTCGTAAAGCTACGGACCGGTAATCTTCAAGCTCTCTCGCTGCCGCCACGCTGGAACGTGTTCTAGATTACCCTGGCCGGGACCGCATCGGGAGACCAGTAAGAGACCCAGGAGAGGGGTCGAGTTGACCGTGAGCCACGACGCGCCTCTGCGTATCGCGCTGCTCTCGTACAAGGGCAACCCGTTCTGCGGCGGGCAGGGCGTCTACGTCAGACACCTGTCGCGGGAACTGGCCCGGCTCGGGCACGACGTGCGCGTGCTCGGCGCTCAGCCCTACCCCGTCCTCGACCACCACGCCGTCGACCCCGACGGACCCGGCAGGCTGGCCTTCACCGAGATCGCCAGCCTCGACCTCTACCGCGACCCGGACCCGTTCCGCACGCCCGCCCTGGCGGAGTACCGCGGGCCGGTCGACGTGCTGGAGACGGCGATCATGCGCACCGGCGGCTTCCCCGAGCCGCTGACCTTCAGCCTGCGCGCCCGGCGGCACCTCTCCCTGCACCGCGGCCGCTACGACGTCGTGCACGACAACCAGACCCTCGGCTACGGCCTGCTGGGCCTGGACCGGATCGGCTTCCCGCTGGTCACCACGATCCACCACCCCATCACCGTCGACCGGCAGCTGGACCTCGACGCCGCCGAGGGAACGCTCAAGAAGCTCTCCGTGCGCCGCTGGTACGGCTTCACGCGGATGCAGCGCCGCGTGGCGGCCCGGCTGGACTCGGTGCTGACCGTCTCCGAGAGCTCCGCCCGCGAGATCGTCGACCACCTCGACGTCACGCCGGGCCGCGTCCACGTGGTGCCGATCGGCGCGGACGTGGACCTGTGGTCGCCGGACCCGTCCGTCGCCGAGGTGCCGGGCCGGATCGTCACCACCGCCAGCGCCAACGTGCCGCTCAAGGGCCTGGTGTACCTGGTCGAGGCGCTGGCCAAGGTCCGCACCGAGCGCGACGCGCACCTGGTCGTGGTCGGCAGGCGGCCCGAGGACGGGCCGGTCGCGGACGCGATCAAGCGGCTCGGCCTGGAGGACGCCGTCGAGTTCCGCGGCGGCATCGACGACGCCGCCTTCGTCGACCTGGTGCGCAGCGCGCAGGTGGCGTGCGTGCCCTCCCTCTACGAGGGCTTCTCGCTGCCGGCCGCCGAGGCGATGGCCACCGGCACCCCGCTGGTCGCCACGACCGGCGGCGCGATCCCGGAGGTCGCCGGCCCGGACGGGGAGACCTGCCTCGCCGTGCCGCCGGGCGACCCGGGCGCGCTGGCGGCGGCGCTCGGCCGGCTGCTGGACGAACCCGACCTGCGCGCCCGCATCGGCGCGGCGGGACGGGCCCGGGTGCTGGAACGCTTCACCTGGCGGCGCGCGGCCGAACTGACCGTCGAGCGCTACCGCGAGGCGATCGCGACCGGCGTCGGGCAACACGCCCGCGCGGGACGCGGCTGGCGCTACGTCTGACGCCCTCACTCCTCTCACCTCTCCCTGAGCCTGTCACCGTAAGGAGCACCGGCCGTGCTGACCGTCGACTTCTCCCGCTTTCCGATCGCCCCGGGCGACCGGGTGCTCGACCTCGGCTGCGGCGGCGGACGCCACGCCTTCGAGGTGTACCGGCGCGGCGGCCGTGTGGTCGCCCTGGACCAGAACGCGGACGAGATCCGCGAGGTGCGCAAGTGGTTCGCCGCGATGGAGCTGGAGGGTGAGGCCCCGGCCGGCGCCTCCGCGGTCGCCGTCGAGGGCGACGCGCTCAACCTGCCGTTCCCGGACGGCAGTTTCGACAAGATCATCATCTCCGAGGTGATGGAGCACATCCCGGACGACAAGGGTGTGCTCGCGGAGATGGTCCGCGTCCTCAAGCCGGGCGGCTCGATCGCGATCACCGTGCCGCGCTGGCTGCCCGAGCAGATCTGCTGGGCGCTGTCCGACGCCTACCACGAGGTCGAGGGCGGCCACATCCGCATCTACCGCGGCGACGAGCTGCTGGAGAAGATGCGCGGGGCCGGCCTGACCCCGCACGGCACCCACCACGCCCACGCGCTGCACTCGCCGTACTGGTGGATCAAGTGCGCCGTCGGCGTCGACAACGACAAGGCGCTGCCGGTCCGCGCCTACCACCAGCTGCTGGTCTGGGACATCGTCGGCACCCCCGTCATCGGCAAGCTCACCCGCCTGACCGAGAAGGCGCTCAACCCCGTCATCGGCAAGAGCTTCGTCGCCTACGCGACCAAGCCCCGCACGGGTCAGGACGAAGAGTGAGGACGCTGATCCTGGACGGCGTGCTGACGGCCGACCAGGCCGCCGCGACCGTCCGCAGCATCCTCGCCGACCAGCGAACCGACGGTGCGATCCCGTGGTTCACCGGCGGCCACCTCGACCCCTGGGACCACGTCGAGGCCGCCATGGCTCTCGACGTGGCGGGCGAGCACGCCGCGGCCGGGGCCGCCTACCGCTGGCTGATCGACAGTCAGAACCCGGACGGCTCCTGGTATGCGGCCTACCGGGACGGCGTCGCCAGCGAGCGCAACCGCGAGTCCAACTTCTGCGCCTACGTGGCGGTCGGGGTCTGGCACCACTACCTGTCCACCGGTGACGACGCTTTCCTGGAGGGGATCTGGCCCACCGTCAGCCGTGCCGTGGCCTTCGTGCTGGGGCTCGGCCGCGCGGACGGCACGGTCTCCTGGCGTCGCGAGGAGGACGGCTCCGCCCCCGACGAGGCGCTGCTCACCGGCTGCTCCAGCATCCACCACGCGCTGCGCTGCGCCCTCGCGATCGCCGAGCACCTGGAGGAGCCCCAGCCCGACTGGGAGCTCGCCGCCGGGCGCCTCGGCCACGCGGTGGCCCACCACCCGGAGCGCTTCCTGGACAAGGACCGCTACTCGATGGACTGGTACTACCCGGTACTCGGCACCGCCCTGCGCGGCGCCGCCGCCAAGGAGCGGATCGAACGCGACTGGGACCGCTTCGTCGTCCCAGGTCTCGGTGTCCGCTGCGTCTCCGACCGCCCCTGGGTCACCGGCGGCGAGAGCGCGGAGCTGGCCCTGGCGCTCTGGGCGATCGGCGAGTCCACCCGCGCGGTGGAGATCCTCCAGTCCATCCAGCACCTGCGTCACACCGACGGCGGCTACTGGACCGGCTTCGTCTTCGAGGACGACGCGATCTGGCCCGAGGAGCGCACCACCTGGACCGCCGGCGCCGTCCTCCTCGCCGTCGCCGCCCTCGGCGGCGACGAGGCCACCGTCTCGGTCTTCGGCGGCGACGCCCTCCCGTCCGGCCTGACCGAGGAGTGCTGCGCCGCCGTGCACTGAACGCCGGCCCCTCACGGGCGGTCGTCGTCACGTCCGTCGACCGCCCGCACACTCGGCACCAGCAGCACCGCCGCCGCGCTCGCCGCGGCCACGGCCGCTCCGCACGCCAGGACCGGTCGTGCGCCCAGCGCTGCGGCGGCCGGTCCGGCGAGCGCCAGCGCCGCCGGACCGAGCGAGAACGCGCCGAAGGTCTGGAAGGTCCGCACTCGCGCCAACACGCCCACCGGCGTGAGGCGTTGGGTCGTGGTGTCGGTCAGCGCCGCCGACACCGTGGACCCGACTCCGGCCAGCGTGGCGCCAGCCGCGAGCAGCGGCGTCGGCGCGCCCAGCGCGAACAGGGCGCACGGCGCCCCGTAGCCGACGGTCGCGAGCGTCGCCACGACGAGCGGCCGGGTGGGACGCCGTCCGAGCGCGGCCAGTCCGCCGAGCAGCGCGCCCACCCCGTAGGCGCTCATGATCAGACCCCACGCCCGTGCCCCGCCCGGTTGTTGGTGGGCCAGCGTCGGCCCGAGGACCAGGAACGGGCCCCACACCAGGAAGTTGATGCAGACGAACTGGACGGTGGAGGCCACCAGCCAGGGACGGGAGGCGAACGCGGACCAGCCCTCGGCCAACGAGCCGAGCAGCGAGGCCTGTTGTCCGGGCTTCGGCTCGGCGTGCAGCAGGGCGAGCGCGAGCACGCTGCCCAGGTAGGTGGCGGCGTCGACCGCCAGGACCAGCCCGGGGCCACCGACCGCGATCAGCGCCCCGGCCGCAGCGGGCCCGACGACCCTGGCCGCGGACTGGGCGAATCCGAGCAGCACGTTGGCATCGCCCCGACGTTCGCCCGGCACGACATGCACCACCAGGGAGCCGAGCCCCGGATTGAACAGCGACTCGCCCAACCCCCGGACGGCGGCCGCCCCGAGGAACACCCACAGCGCCGCGTGGCCGGTCAGGACCGACCACGCCAGGGCGGCCTGGGCGATGCAGCGCAGGGCGTCACCGAGCAGCATGATCCGCCGTGGACCGAACCGGTCCGCCAGGACGCCGCCGAGGAGCAGCAAGGCCAGCTGTGTCACCGGCACTGCCGCGAGCACGAGCCCGAGCGCGCCGGGCCGCCCCCACCGTCGAGGACGGCGAAGGCCACGGCGACCCCCGCCATCGACGACCCGAGCAGCGAGGTCGCGTAGCCGCAGCAGAAGAGCCCGAAGTCGCGCGTCCGAAGCACCGTCAGCGCCCGGACGGCGGCGGGCCGCGGCCGGGCCGGGGCCTCAGGCATCGCGGTTCTCACCCACGGCGCGGTCGCGCCTCGCCGCCGGGCGGTGCGCGGTCCGGCCGGAGGGTGGGGCGTCCGAGAACGCCGCGCGGGTCAGCCCGCGCAGCGTCGCCAACTCGGCGGAGGGATCGACCGCGACCGGTCCGAGGTCGCGCACCGTCTCCTGCACGGCGTGCGCCAAGGTCGTGCCGCCGTGCGCCCGGACGAGCCGATCGGCCGCGTCGAGGTGATCCGCGACCTGGTCCAGCAGCGCCGCCAGGCCTTCGGGCCGCGGCGCGGCGGAGGAGGAGACGGTCGCGCGGAAAGCGAAGACCAGCTCCCTGGCGCGCCGCACTTGCTCGTGGGCGAGCCCCGCCGCACCGGGCGTGAGCAGACCCAGCACCGAGGCCAGGCGGTCGGCCTGGGCACAGAGGGCGTCAGCGCTCGGCCGGGTGAGCCGCGCCCGGTCGACGACGTCCGCGAATCCGGCGGCGAAGTCGAAGGAGGCGTCGGCGCGTTGGACGAAGCCCGCTCGGGCCGCGCGGAAGAGCTTGTCCACGGCGTCGTCGCCGTGCCGGTCAGTGCTCACGGTCGTCTCCTTCGGAGATCAGGGCCCGCAGTGCGCGGCGCGCGCGGGAGAGGTTCTGCCGGACCGCCGGCTGTTCCAGCCCCAGTTCCGCGGCGATCTCCGCCGTGCCGAGGCCCTCCAGGTGGAGGCAGAGGACCGCGCGCGGACGCGGTGGCAGTGTGTCGAGCAACGCGAGCACGTAGCCCTCGCGGGACCGGGCCTCGACGGTGTCGGCGACACCCGGCGTCGCCGTCGGCCGGTCCGGCAGGTCGCCGGGGCCATGGTCTCGACCGCCACGCGGCCGCCACCCGCCGCGCTCCGGGCCCGGGCGAGGCAGCGCGCCGCGACGGTGCGCAGCCACCCGTACCAGGCGGCGGGGTCGTCGATCGAACCGGCGCGCAGCGCCGCCACGAAGGCCTCCTGGACCGCGTCGTGCGCTTCCGCCTCGGTCGCGCCGCGCGCCCGGAGGTGCCACACCAGCGGCGACCGGTACCGGCGGTACAGCCCGGCGACGACGTCCGCCGCGCCCGCTGTGTCGACCTCCTCCACGCCCCCCGCTCCTCGCCTCGTCCGAACGTCCTGACCATAGGTGTCGCCGAGGAGCGAATCCGTGACATCCACGCCCGACGTCGCTGCTAGCGTCCGGGGCATGGCTATGGAGTGGCTTTCACACGAGCAGTACCTCGACCACGCCGCCGCGCACGCGCGTCAGGCCGCGGAGCTCGCGCAGGGGGCGGACTTGGGCGCGGCCGTGCCGAGTTGTCCCGACTGGGCGCTGCGGGACCTGCTGTTCCACACGGGCATGGTGTACCGCTGGATCGGCGAGACCGTCGGGCGCAAGGCGGCGGAGCGGGTGCCCTTCCGGGAGGTGCCGGACCGGGAGATGCCGGAGGGCGGCGAGGCCGCCTGGCTGCTGGCCGGGGCGGAGCGGACGGTGGCGCTGCTGCGCGAGGCCGGACCGGACGTCGCGGTGTGGGGCTGGGCCCACGGCGGCGGCACGCGCTGGTGGGGCCGCCGGATCGCGCACGAGTCGCTCGTGCACCGGATCGACGCCGAACTGACCGTCGGCGTGCGGCCGGAGGCGGACGCCGCGCTCGCCGCCGACAACATCGACGAGCTGCTGACCAACGCCTCCGACTTCGACGCCCGCGCCTTCACGAGCCGTGGCGAGCTCGCCGGGGCGGGTGACAGCCTGCACCTGCACTGCACGGACGTGCCCGGCGAGTGGCAACTGCGGCGCACCGCTGAGGCGTTCACCCTGGAGTACGGTCACGCCAAGGCCGACGCCGCCGTGCGCGGCAGCGCACGGGACGTGATGCTCTGGCTCAACGGCCGGTTGCCGCAGGGCGAGCCGGGCCCGGAGCAGTTCGGCGAGGAGCGGGTGCCGCAGCTGTGGCGGGCCGGGCTCTCGCTGACCTGATCCGGCGTCGAGGAGCGGCGGGGCTCAGAGCAGCTGGGCTCAGAGCACCAGTTCCGCCAGCGTCCGCAGCGTCTGCGGGTCGCGTGAGGTGACCAGCAGGTCGGTGACGGGCGTCGCTCGCCAGGCGGCCAGCCGCTCCGCGATGCGTTCACGCGGGCCGACCAGGCTGATCTCGTCCGCGAACGCGGCCGGGACCGCCGCGACGGCCTCCTCGCGACGCCCGGCCAGGAACAGCTCCTGGATGCGGCGGGCCTCGGCCTCGTAGCCCATCCTGGCCATCAGGTCGGCGTGGAAGTTGCGCGTCTGCGTGCCCATGCCGCCGATGTAGAAGCCGAGCATGGCCCGGATCGGGGCGAGGCCCTCGTCCACGTCCGCGCAGACGCGGGCGTGGACGAGCGGCGCGACCATGAAACCCTCGCCCGCGCCGGCCAGCGGCTCGGCGTAGACCTCGCGCCAGCGTTCGGGGGAGAAGTAGAGCGGCAGCCAGCCGTCGGCGATCCGGGTGGTCTGCGCGATGTTCTTCGGGCCCTCCGCGCCGAGCAGGATCGGGATGTCCGGGCGCAGCGGGTGCACGATCGGTTTGAGCGGCTTGCCGAGGCCGGTGCCGTCGGGGCCCTGGTAGGGGAGCGGGTGGTAACGCCCGTCCAGGGCCACGGGCTTCTCGCGGCGCAGGGCCTGCCGGATGACGTCCACGTACTCGCGCACGGCGGTCAGCGGCGAGCGTGGGAACGGCCGCCCGTACCAGCCCTCCACCACCTGCGGCCCGGACAGGCCGAGGCCCAGCAGCAGGCGGCCGCCGCTGAGGTGATCGAGCGTCAGGGCGTGCATGGCGGTGGCCGTCGGCGTGCGCGCGGCCATCTGGGCGATGCCGGTGCCCAGCCGGATCCGGCTGGTCTGCGCGGCGATCCAGGTCAGCGGGGTGAACACGTCCGAGCCCCAGGACTCGGCCGTCCACACCGAGTCGAAGCCGAGCCGCTCCACCTCCTGGGCCAGCTCGACGAAACCGGGCGTCGGGGCGGCGCCCCAGTATCCGAGGACCAGACCGAGCCGCATGACGGAACCCCCTCGCTCATCTGACGGTGTGTCAGATTAGCGAGGGGGCCCGAAACGAACAATCCCCCCAGCCTCCGGCCGGGGGGACAGGTTCAGCCGCGCTGGATGCCGGTGGTGTCGATCAGCAGACCGCTCTTGCCCTCCTGGGTCCGCGCCAGCAGTGCCTCGCCGCGCTGGGCGATCGCCAGGTACCAGGTGCCGGGCACCAGTTCGCCCACGGGCGCGCCGGTCGGGTCGTTCTCCGGCGCCAGCGGCCGGGCCGCCGGGACGGCGAACCAGAACGGCGCGAACGCGGGCGCGGCCTCCGCCGGCTCGGCGGCCGGCTGGGCGGACGGCTGGGCGGCCGGGGCCGGACCGGTGCCGAGCCGGACGGTCGAGGCCGCTCCGGGCGGGCCGTCCTTCGGCATCGGCTGCGACAGGCGCGCGGTCGCCGCGTCGGACGAGTCCGAGCCGCCCGCGGCCGCCTGCTCGCCGGGGGTCGGCAGCGGCAGCGTCGCTCCCTGCTTCTCCGGACCGTGGAACGGCTCGCCCGGGTGACCCTGCTGTACCGGCTGCGGGTTGAAGTGGCCCACATGCGGTTGCTGCGGCCCGCCGGCCGCGTCGAAGCCCGCGACACCCGGGTGGCCCTCGCCGCCCTGGGGGGCGTAGGGCGAGGGCGGGGTCTGCGCCTTGGCCTCCGGCAGCAGCGGCGCGGCCAGCACCGGCAGGACCGGACCGGCCACCGCGAGCACCACGTCGGCCGCGCAGAACAGGAACGCCAGGAACGCGCCGAGCTGCGGGCTGGAGGAGACCTCCGGGTGCCCGAAGAGCTCACCGGTCGGGCCGCCGAACAGCGCCCAGAGCGCGGACCACGCCGCGGCCACGGTCAGCACCACGCCCCAGGGGCGCAGGCCGATGCCGAGCGCGGAGGGCTCCTGCGGCAGCAGCCGGCCGAGCAGCACCAGGACCGGGCCGATCACGCCGAGCAGCACGACGCCCGGCAGCAGCGGGAAGAGCGCGGAGTTCCACGCGTTGGTCGAGCAGGCGGAGGCCGTCCCGGTGCACGCGTCCACACCGGCTTGGTAGAACGTGAAGAAGGAGGAGACGAGCAGCAGCAGCGCTGAAGCCGCCAGCGCGGCGTCACCTCGGGTGACGGTTCGCAGATTCACCGCGTGAACCTCTCGTAAGTCGTGGACTGCTGGGAACCGTTGGGCCGGATTCGGATCGGTTGCGACCGTATCAGCCCGATCAGTGCCCCTCGTGGAGGACGAACTGGCTGAGTCCGTTCGCGATGCCCTGGGCCGCCTCCTGGCGCCAGGACGCGGAGGTCAGCTTGTCCGCGTCGCCGGAGTTGCGCATGTTGGCGCACTCGATGAAGACCTTCGGGACCGTGGACAGGTTCAGGCCGCCCAGGTCGTTGCGGATGTCGTAGCCGACACCGCCGTTGATGTAGTTGGCGAACGGCTCGCCCGTCGCCGCGGCGAACGCCGATCGCACGTCCATGCCGAGCGTGTGCGACGGACCGACGATCGCGGTGTTGTCGGCGCCGCCCTCGTCCACCGCCTGAGGCATGATCACATGGAAGCCGGTGTCGGACGCGCCGGCGCCGTCGGCGTGGATCGAGATCGCCGCGTCCGCGTGGGCGCGGTTGCCGATCTGCGCGCGCTCGGTGACACAGGGCCCCCACGGCCGGTTGCCGTCCTGGGTCAGCACCACCGTCGCGCCCTCGGCCTGCAGGATGCTGCGCACCCGTCGTGACACGTCCAGCGTGAACTGCGCCTCCGGGTAGCCGGCGTTCGTCGACGCGCCGGTGGTGTCGCAGGCCTTGCTGCCGTTGCCGACGTCGACCAGGCTGTTGATCTCGCTCGGGTAGTCGACGTTGCCCGGATTGTGCCCCGGGTCCAGCACGATCACCTTGCCCGCGAGCGGCCTGCCGCCCGGGGCGCCGGACGCCGGGGACGAGGAGGACGAGGCGCTGCCGCCGGCGCTCGGCGAGTGGCCGGGCGTGCCCGAGGCGTCCGCGCCCGGCGCGGGCCAGGCGCTCCGCTTCGCGTCCTGGCTCGCGCTGCCGGCGGCGGCGCCGCCCGAGCCCTGCCCGCCCTCCCGCCACACCCCCCGCCACGCCCCCCCAGCACACCACCCCGCCCCCCCTGGCCGGCGCCCCCGCTATCGCGCGCCAGCCGAGCCAGCCCGCGAAGCAGAGCGGCACCAGTGCGGCCAGGACCAGCACGAAGGTGGTGGTCCTGGTGCGCTGGGTGCGCTGCGGCCCGAGGTCGTCAGAAGTCATTTTTCGTCCACGAAGGCAGTCCGTACTGTCCGGCGATCTGGTCCCATTC
>NZ_QKYN01000136.1:48040-48465 GCF_003258295.1 Streptacidiphilus pinicola
CGACGCGATGGACTGGCGCACGGCCTTGCTCTGCGCCAGCAGGCTGTCCACGGCCTGCGCCTGTGCCTGCGCCCCGGCACTGGCGGACGCGCCGGGAGAGGCCGATGCCGACGCGGACGTCGAGTCGCTCGGGGCGGCCGAGCCGGACGGGCTGCCGCCTCCGCTCCCGGACGCGACGGGCGAGGTGCTCGGCCCGGCGCTGCCGTGCGAGGAGCGCCCCAGCCCGAGGCCCCACACCGCGCCGACGCCGAGCAGCGCGGCGGTGACGAGCACCAGCACCACCAGCACCCCGGTCGGCATCCGGCGCGACCCTCCGTCACCCCCGGCATACGCCGCGGGCGGCTCCTGCGGCCCCCCGAAGTCCGGCCGCTGGAACGGCACCGGCCCACCCGGCTGCCCGGGCGCCTGCAGCGGCACCTGGAAGT
>NZ_QKYN01000137.1 GCF_003258295.1 Streptacidiphilus pinicola
ATGTGCAGGCCGTCGGCAGCACAGCTAAGCACAAGCGAGATTTTGTTCCAGCTATCTCGTAGGATCACTTACATGTTGAACCTGGAGCGCCTGCGCATCCTCGACGCCGTGGCCCGGCACGGCTCGGTCACCGGTGCTGCCGACGGCCTGCACATCACCACCTCGGCCATCTCCCAGCAGCTGGCCAAGCTGGAGCGGGAGGCCGGCCAGCGGCTGCTGGCCAAGCACGGGCGGGGCATCCGGCTGACCGACGCCGGCCTGCTGCTGGCCGAGCACGCCGCCGGGATCCTGGCCCAGGTCGAGCGGGCCAGGGCCGACCTGGAGGCGCAGCGCGGCGAGGTGGTCGGCGAACTGCGGATCGGCGCCTTCCCCACCGCGGTGCGCGGTCTGCTGCCCAAGGCGGTGACCACGCTGCGCGCGGCGCATCCGGAGCTGCGCGTGCGGGTGCAGGAGTCCGAGCCCGAGGGTTGCGTGCGCAAACTGGTCCGCGGCGACCTGGATCTGGGGATCTTCGTCGACTGGTCCAACCGGCCGTTCGCCCTCCCGGCCGGGCTGCTCAAGGCTCCGCTGATGTCCGACACCGTCGATCTGGCGGTCCCGGCCGACCATCCGCTGGCCGACCGCGCCGAGGTGGGGCTGGCGGACTTCGCCGAGGACGAGTGGATCTGCTGGCGCGAGGGCGAGTTCTGCTACGACTGGCTGGTGTTCACCATGCGCGCCATGGACATCGAGCCGCGCATCGTCCACCACGCGGAGGAGCACGAGACCCAACTGGCTCTGGTCGCCGCGGGTCTCGGCGTCGCGGTGCTGCCCCGGCTGGGCCGTGGCCCGGCCCCGGCGGGGGTCCGGCTGCTCCCGGTCCGCCGGTCGATCCAGCGGCACCTCTACGCCACCTGGCGCGCCGACCTCGACAGCCGCCCCGCGATCCGCGCGGCCCTGACCGCGCTGACCGCGGCGGCCTCGACGGCTGCGGGCGGGCGGACGGCGTAGGGACCGTCTTCGAACCCCGCCGGGCCCGATCCGCCCTGCCGAATCCGGGTCGCCCCCTGCCGGTCCGGCTACACCTGCTCGCCGACGACGGACAGCAGGTTGGCGACCAGCGGGCTGTGGTCGTCCCGGCGCCAGGCGACGGCGACGCGGGTGCGCGCGTCCCCGGGCGTGATCCGGCGGTAGGCGACCCCGTCGAGGTGGATGCGCCTGATGCTCGCCGGGGCCAGCGTGACGCCCAGCCCGGCCTGGACGAGGGCGCCCATCGTCTGCCACTCCACGGCGCGTTGGGCGATCCGGGGCGTGAAGCCGGCTTGCGCGCACAGGTCGACGATCTGGTCGTGGAGTTGGGGCCCGACCGCCCGGGGCAGCAGCACGAACGGTTCGTCCGCCAGCTCGGCGACCGGGACGGCCCTGCGGGACGCCAGGGGGTGACCGGCGGGGAGGACCGCGACGAAGGGCTCGCGCAGTACCGTCCGGAAGCCGAACTCCGGGGTGTCGTGCGGTGGTTCACGCAGCAGGCCGATGTCGAGGGCGCCGTCGCGCAGCGCGTCCAGCTGCGGTGAGCTGGTCATCTCGCGGATGTCCAGCTCCACGTCGGGAAATCGCCGCCGGTAGGTCCGCAGCACGTCCGGCAGAACCGTGAGGGCGAGGGACGCGGCGAAGCCGATCCGCAGCACACCCCGTTCTCCGCCGCCGACGCTGCGGGCCGCCCGGAGTCCTGCGTCGATCTCGGCCAACGCGCGCTGCGCGGCGGGCAGCAGCTCCCGCCCGGCCGCGGTGAGCGCGACCCCGCCCGAACCGCGGTCGAAGAGCGGGTGCCCGACCTTCTCCTCCAGCCGCCGGATCTGCTGGCTGAGTGGCGGCTGCGCGATGCCCAACCGGGCCGCCGCGCGGCCGAAGTGGAGCTCCTCGGCGAGCACGGTGAACGCGTGGAGCTGCGGCAGCGGGACCTCGGGACGTGACATAGTCCTAGAGATATCAGGTCATGCCTCAGACGCTATTAGACGTATCGCCGCAGCTCCCCTAGCGTTCGGAGCATGACGGAACGACGTTACATCCTCAGCGGATCGACCTTCGAGAAGCAGATCGGCTACGCCCGCGCCGTCGTCGACGGCGACTGGGTGCACGTGTCCGGGACGACCGGATTCGACTACGCCACCATGACCATCTCCGACGACGTGGTCGAGCAGGCCGAGCAGTGCCTGCGCAACATCGGGGTCGCGCTCGCCCAGGCCGACTGCACGTTCGCGGACGTGGTGCGGGTCCGCTACCTGCTGCCCGACCCCGCCGACTTCGAGTCCTGCTGGCCCGTCCTGCTCCGCTGCTTCGGCGAGGCCCCGCCGGCCGCCACCATGATGGGCTGCGCCCTGTCGGACAAGCGCATGAAGATCGAGATCGAGGTGACCGCGCGCCGCACGGCCGGCTGATCGAGTCGGTCCGCCGCGTTATACGGGCTCCGGCTCAGCCGCCTTCGGCCACGGCCTGGTTGTAGAGCGCGAGCACGTCGTCGTCGAAGTACGGGCTGTAGGAGACGTCCGGGGTGTCGCCGCCCTGCTGGTAGCCGCCGATGACCCCGATCACCGTGCCCGTGCCGGTGGCGCGGTCGAAGGCGGTGAGCCAGGGGCTGCCGCTGGTGCCGCCGGGGAAGGCCGGGCAGGCGATCTTCATCTGGTGGTCGCTCTGCTGCGAGGTGGTGTTGAAGCAGGCGATCGGCTCGCCCGCGTTCGCCGGGTACCCCGTCAGCGCGACGGTGCGCCCGAAGCCGAAGTTGACGCCGAGTCTGTTGCCGCCCAGCACCGACGCGATGGGCTTGTCCTGCACCGTGCCGAGCACGAGGAAGGCCACGTCCAGATCCGCGTCGCTGGAGTCGATCCAGCGCTGGTCGACCACGATGCTGCGGATCGGCCACTCCCCCTGCGGCTCCGTGCCGTCACGGTAGCCGGGCACGAAGACGATGTCGGTGTTGTAGCCGCCGCCCTTGCCGCTGTGGACGCAGTGGGCGGCGGTCACCACGATGCTCTGCCCCTGGCTCTGCACGACGCTGCCGGTGCAGAAGTGGTCCCCCTTGCCGCTGTGCGCGAAGATCGCCCCGACGCGGGCAGTGACCCGGTTGGCGGGCGCCGTCGCGGTCTTGCCGCCGTGGTTGCTGACGGCCCGCGCGAGCCGCTGCTCTGCCCACGGCGACGGCGAGGGCACAGAGCGGACGACGGCCTCACCGGAGGCGCTCGCGCTCAGACCCGCGCCGGGCGTACCCGCCGGACCGGCCTGGCCCGCGGAGGCAGGACCGGGCGAGGACGGCGTGCTCGACGCCGCCGTACTGCCGCTGCCGCAGGACGCCATCAGCGCCGCCACCGTCGCCACGGCTGCCGCCGCCGTCAACCGGCGCCGCGGCACCGGCCGCGACGCGGATGTCGACCCGTGCCCCGAGCCCAGCCGTGACCGCAGCCGTTCCCGCACACCCATGCGCCGTGCCCCTCCGTCGGATCCGCTGCCACCCGGTTCGCCTGCGGTCCATCCTGGGCCGCGACGCGGACCGGCGCGTGGCGACGCGCCGGTCCACGCGGGTGCTCTGCCGCCGGGCTCAGTGACCCCGGCGCCGGGCCGCGGGTGCCTGGACAACCAGGAACGCCAGCGCCAGGGCCAGCACCGCCAAGCCGCACCAGGAGACGAGCGGCAGCCGCTCACCGAGCACCACCACGCCGAGCACGGCCGCGACCGCGGGCTCGGCCAGCGTCAGCGTCGTCGCGACCTGCGCACTGGTGCGGCGCAGGGCGTAGCCGAAGACGCGGTAGGCGAGGAAGGTGGTGACCACCGCCAGGTGCAGCACCACCGCCGCACCCCGCGGGGTCGCCAGCCAGCCCGCGCCCTGGACCACGAGCACGGGCAGCACGAGCAGCGCCGCACCGCCGAACATCGTGCCGAGCACGCCGTCGGAGGCGTGCCCGTGGGTGATCAGCCGACCGCCGACCAGGGAGTAGCCGGCGTAGGACAACCCGGAGACGGCGGCCAGGCCGACGCCGAGCAGGTGGACCGGCGCGGCGCCGGAGGCCAGGTCGGGGCCGAGCACCAGCACCGCGCAGCCGAGGACGGCCGCCGCGGTCGCGGTCCCCCAGCGCGCCGTGGGCCTCGCACCGCCCGTCAGCCACGCCAGCAGGCCGGTGAAGACCGGCGCGCTGCCGAGTGCGACGACCGTCGCGACCGCGACACCGGAGCTCGCCAGCGCCGGGTAGAAGCTGAGCGGGTAACCGGCCACGGCGACGGCGCCGAGCCCCAGCAGCCGGCGCTCCGCGCCGGTGCAGCGGAACACCAGGGTGCGGGCCGCGCGGCTGGTGAGCAGGAGCAGCAGCCCGCCGAGCACCAGCCCGGCGGCCCCGACCCCGACCGGCGTGGCGCCGGCCGGGGCGAAGGAGGCGACGGTCCCGGTGGTACCCCAGATCAGCGCGGTGACCAGGACCGGGACAGGCCCGCGCAGCAGGTCGTGCCGCTGCGCGGGGCGGACGGAGGCGGGCGCGGCGGACGGAGACGTCGTGGAGGAAGAGGCAGAAGAAGTCGTGCGGTTCGGCACAGTCACAGTCGTGAACTTCCGTTGTCGAGAACCGTTCGGGGAATCGGATTCGCAACGGGCGCACGCCACGGCACCCGGACTGTCGCCGGGCCGTGTTCGGAGGTCAGGCCATCAACGGGTGCGCCCGGTCAGGCGCGCAGCGGAGGCAGGACCGCGTGCCAGTAGAGGTTCACACGCCGAGGCTACCCGAAGGGACGATCAAGACGCCCCTCGGTCCGACCACTGAAACGGAGCAGCGTGATCGTTCATGGGCGGACGCGGATGATGGTCTTGCCCTTGCGCCGCTCCGTCGGGTTGAGCGCGGCGACGGCATCGTCGAGGGCCGCGACGCTGTCGATGTTCGTGCGCAGCCGTCCGTCCCGTACCCGCTGGACGATCTCCCCCAGCTGGGCACGGTCCGACTCGACGACGAAATCGATCGCCACACCGTGGGCGGGGCGCGCCTCCGGCGGCCCGACGACGGTCACCAGTGTCCCTCCCGCCCGGATCAGGTCTGCGGATCGCTTCTGGATGTCGCCGCCGATGACGTCGAAGACCACGTCGACCCCGCCGACGTCTTCGAGGGTGTCGCTCTCGAGGTCGACGAACTCGTGCGCGCCGAAATCGAGCGCCTTCTGGCGGTCGGCGGCCCGTCCGGTGCCGATGACGTAGGCGCCGGCCTCGCGTGCGAGTTCGGTCACCATCGTCCCCACGGCGCCGGCTGCGCCGTGCGCGAGCACGCTCTGTCCCGCCTGAAGACGGCCGTGCTGGAACAGTCCCTGCCACGCGGTCAAACCCGAGATCGGCAGGCTCGCGCCCACCGTGAAATCGACGTCGCCCGGCAAGGGGGCAAGATTGCGCGCCTCGATCGCCACGTACTGCGCCAGGGTGCCGTCGCGATGCCAGTCGGCGAGGCCGAACACCCGCTGTCCCACCGACAGCCCGGTCGTGCCGTAACCGAGCGCGGAGACCACGCCGGCCAGCTCGTGCCCCAGAATCGACGGCGCCCGGTCACGACCCGCACGGTCGGTCCAGGTCGAGGCCCACTCCACCTCGGTCGGAACGTACCCGGACGCGTGAATCTCGACGATCACGTCGTTGATCGCCGCCTGCGGCACCGGACGCTCCACCAGCGTCATCCCAGCCGTTCCCACGGCCTCGTCCGTCACCACGATCGCCTTCATCGAAACCGCCTCCTCGGTGATGCGTCTGCTTCCGTGACCATGCTCGTCCGCAACCATCCGCCACGCACCCCGGCGCCTCCAGGCGGAACTGAGTGCGACGCGACCTCGCACCCGCAGCATGGACCGTCAAGGAGCCGCAACCGCAGGCTGCTTCAAGCAGAAGGGCTGGACACATGGAGAACAACGCGCACGAGACCGACGCTGAGCTCGGCCTGTCCGTCACCGTGACGACGAGCCCCTCCGCGATCGACGGCATCCTCGAACTGCAGTCGGAGACCGAGGCCTTCGGTGAGACCGGCGTCCAGGAGATCGACCCCGACGACAACGGCTTCGAGACGGTCCTGGGCCGGAGCTACAGCTAGGCCCTGTCCCGCACGCCGGGCACATCCACGCAGTCGACGGGTCGGATCGGACCGGGAGCGCTGAACATGAGACATCTGGGGTTCGGTCACAACGTCGCGGCCATACGCGACATCGGCTACGTCTACGCGGACGACGGGCAGAAGATCATCCGTCTCAGTGAGGCCATGGTCGACCGACTCGCCTCCGGCCGGCCCGCTGAGGAGCTCGGCGGGCTGGTCGGCCGCTATCCGGGCCTGTTCACGTACTTCGACACGGCCGATGAGGCACGAGGGAGTCTGCATGCTGCACTCACCCGCTGACACGACGGTGCCCGGCACGACGACGGCTGAACCTGCCCCGGCCCGGTTGTCGCCCTGCCAGGTCGCGCTGGTCTCGGCGCCCTACGACGAGGGCCCGCAGCTGGTGCTTCCGCTGGGCCTGATGAACATCGCCGCCTACGCGGAGGACAAGCTCGGCGAGCGGGTCGACGTCCGGCTGTACGACTTCGCCGGGTACGAGAAGGCCGACCTCGCGCCCATGCGGCGGCTGGCCGCGCACGGCGTCGAGGTGGTCGCCTTCTCCGTCTACTCCTCCCACGTCCCCACGGTGATCGCGTGGGCGCAGGAGCTGCGAAGGCTGCTGCCCGGCGTCCGGCTGATCGCCGGAGGTCCCCACGCGACGCTGGCGTGGTCCGAGTTCGTGGCCTGCTACGGCCACATCTTCGACGCCGTGGTGGCGGGCGAGGGCGAGCGGCCCTTCACCGAGCTGCTGCTGCGTCACCTGGAGGGCCTGCCGTTCGACGCGCCGCCGATCCCGGGCGTGGGCGTGCGGACCGCGGACGGCACCTCGGTGCTGCCGCCGGTCGGACCCACCGTGGAGACCGACGAGTGGGTGAACCCGTTCCGCAGCAAGGTGGCGGTGGGCACGACCACCCGGCTGGTCTACAACGACCACGTGGACCGGCGCACCCGGAGCGCGGTCGCGCTGACCACCAGCCGCAGCTGCCCGATGAAGTGCTACTTCTGCTCGATCATCGCCATGCCGGACAAGTACCGCAGCGCCAAGCCCGACCAGCTCGTCGGCTGGCTGCGCGAGGCGATGGACGAGGAGCCGTTCGAGCACGCCTACTTCATGGACGCCGACTTCTTCACCTCGCGGTCGCGGGTGCTCGCCTTCGCCGGGGCCCTGCACGAGGCCTTTCCCGACCTCACCTGGAGCACCTCGGCCACGGTGGGCCACCTGATCGCCCTGGAGGACAAGCTGCCGTACCTCAAGGAGTGCGGCCTGCGGTTCGTGGAGATGGGCATCGAGGCCGGCTCGGACCGGGAGCTGGACTTCCTGGGGAAGAAGAACTTCGGCAAGCCGGCCACCGCGGTCCAGAGCGTCCAGGCCGTCAGCGCGCTCCAGCGCCTGGGGCTCGGCGTGGGGGTGGACTACATCATGTTCTACCCGCACCAGACGCTGGAGGACCTCGCGCTCAACCTGGTGTTCCTGCGCCGCGCGGACCTGGTCGACGAGCCCAACAGCGACCACTACTTCACCGAGCTCATGCTCTACCCCGGCACTCCGCTGCGGACGTTCTACGAGAACCTGCGCGGCAAGCCGTTCGACCTGGAGCTGCTCCCGGAACTCGACGACCTCTACATCGACGGACGGGTGCTGCGGATCCGGGACCTGTTCCGCGGCGAGTTCCGCGCGCGGTACCTGGAGCGGCACGAGACCCTGCTCGACCGTCTCGTCACCGCCGCCCGGCAGGCCCAGCCGGAGAACCCGGCGCGGGCACGCGCCCTGCGCTTCGCCGAGGTGCGGCTGCGGCACGTGCCCTACCGCGTGCTGGAGGCGCTGATCCGCAACGAGGGCACGACGTCGCTGGACTCCGCCTGCCCGTGGCTGGAGGAGGCGTACGCGACCGCCGAGGCGCTGCTCGCGTCCGCCCGTCCGGAGCCCGCGCAGCTGGTGGGGGCGGGCCACTGATGAGGATCAAGCACTCCGCCCGACGCTTCCTGGGCGGGGAACCGTGGTCGGCCGACGGCGACTGGGACGTCGTCGTGGTCGGCCTACCCAGCGACGTCGGCAGCCGGGCACCCAGCCTCGCCAGGAACGGCCCGGCCAGGCTCCGCCGGGTCACCGCGGCGCTGGCCCCGGCCGGCCGCGACCGCGCGGACGGCTGGTACGACCTCGCTGCCAGGCGTTCGATCCTGGCCGGTCTGCGGCTGGCGGACTTCGGAGACCTGATCCTCGATCCGCTGGACCTGGGGAGCGATCTCAAGCAGATCCCGGCCGTGCTGCGCGAACTGCGGCAGTCCTGCCGACTGCTCGTGGTGCTCGGCGGGGACGACTCGCTGTCCTACTGGAGCTGCCGGGACGCGGAACTGCGGCGGCTGGTGCACCTCGACGCACACGAGGACGCCGCAGCACTGACCGGCGAGTACCCGCACCACGGCAACTTCATCAGCTACCTGGAGCGCGACGAGCCGGAGTTGGCGATACTGCAGTACGGGCAGCGGGACCTGGTGCCGGGACCGCCGCGACTGCCCGGACGCAACCGGGTCGCCTGCGCGTCGATCGACGTCCTCTGCGAGACCCTGGACGCCCTCGCCGCCCGGGACGCCCCCGCCGCGACGGGTGCCCGCGAGGTCGGGTACACCGCGCTCTCCGTCGACATCGACGTGCTCGACCCGCACATCATGCCGGCCGTCACCAACCCGCTCCCGGACGGCCTCGGCCTGGGCGAGCTCATGGCCGTGATCGAGGCTGCGGCCGCGCACGGGCGTCCCGTGCGCCAGTTCATGCTCACCGAGTTCGCACCGGCCGACACCGCGGGCATAGCCGACGCGGCCACGGCGGCCCATCTCCTCATGAGGTCGATCGATGCCTGCCTACGCTGACCCCGCCGAAGCCACGACCCCGCCAAAGGCCCTGCAGGACTGGCTCGGCTACGACCGCATGCTGCTCCTGGACTCCGGCAGCGCCGCGCTCTCCCTCATCCTCGACGCGCTGACCGCTTCCTGCCCGGAGGGGGGCCGCGGCAGTGCCGTGGGGGTTCCCGGCCTCGGCTGCTGGACGCTGACCAGCGCTGTGGAGGCGGTGGGCGCACGCCCGGTGTTCTACGACGTGGACCGCAGGGGCGAGCCGATCGAGCCGGCCGGCGGCAGCCCCTCTGTGCTGATCCAGCCCTGGGGCGGCACCGTCGGAGCGCACCACTTCGCGCCGGAGCTGCGCGCGGCGTTCGCGCCGCGGGTGCTGGACTGCACCCTGTCGATCTTCGGTGCCCCCGCCGCGTCGCGCGCGACGGACGGCTTCACCGCCGCGGTGATCAGCCTCGGTCAGGCCAAGCCGCTCGGACTGCCGGGCGGCGGCGGACTGCTCCTGGTCGACGACGGCGACCTTTTCGACGAACTCCGCGGCATCCTGCGGCACCACTACGAGAACCTCACCTGGACCCGGCGCGCCCGGCGGTACACCTCGTCCGACCGACTGGCCTCGGCGCTGGAGCTCCAGGTCTCCTGGCTCAAGGAGCAGCACGGAAGCAAGGTCGAGGAGGCACAGCGGCTCCGGGAGCACGTCGCCTCGGCCACGGCGCTGGAGCCGCTGGCTCCGCCGCGGGCGGTGGACACCCCGGGCATCACCGTCGTGGTGCCGTTCCTGCTGCCCGCCGACTACCCGGTCTCGGCGCGCGACCTGCACCGGGTCGCGATGGCCGAGCGGATCCCGCTGATCACGCACCCGGTCACCCCGCCGTATCTGGAGCCGGCCGGCGCGGACCTCAGCGGCGACTGCCCGGTGGCCGAGGACATGGCCCGACGGCTGGTCTTCCTGCCGTCGTCCCTGGCCGAGCTGGGTTCCCTGGACGCGCTGTCCCGGCTGCTCGACTCGGCGGCCGCGCAGGCACCCGCCTTCCGCTACCCCTACGTCGTGCCCGGAGCGGCGAAACAGGAGGCGCCCGCCGATCTGCGCGGACCGGGGATCATCGGCCGGCAGCTCAACGGCGGCTTCGTCTTCGCGCACCAGCCGAGCAGGCGTCGGTACCGGGTGTCGGCGGCGGTGGCGACGGACCTCATGGAACGGCTGGGGTGACCGTGTGACCGGCACGGCGGGGACCAAGATGGTGGGGGCCGAGACGGGGGCGGGGACCGCATGGCCCACGGCCAAGCTCCACCGCCTCGGTTCCGAGCCGACCGAGGTGTTGAGCGCACTGCTGCTGAGCATGGGGGCCGGTGTGCTCGTCTCGGCCGAGGCGGGCTCCTGGGCCGCGCAGGTGCTGCTGCGCGATGGCTTCCGACCGCTGGCCTCCGAGTGGCACTGCGTGCGGGACCTGCACTCCGATCCGCACCCCGGTGACCGCAAGAGCCGTCTCGCGTTGTCCGCCTCTCTCGCAGCCTGGCGGGCGCACGGGCTCCGCCTGGAACTCACCAGCGTCCGTGAGTTCGGGCTGGACCGGCTCGAGGAGGAGCTCTACTTCCCGATCCTGGTACGGGAGTTGTACGCACGCGGGCGCGCCCCGCACGGCGCGCAGAACCTGGCCCGGTTCCGACAACTGGCCCGGCCGCACGCCGTGGTCGCGCTGGTACGACAGGGCGGCCGGATCTGCGGCGGCGCGCTGCTGCGGTCCGAGGACCTGTCACGGCTGGACCTCCTGGTCACGGGAAGGCAGTTGGACCTCACCCGGACGCTCGTCGGGGACGTGTACAGCCTCGAGCAGGGGCTCGCCGACTGCCGGCGGGCCTTCCTGCGGGCCCTCGCGGTGGCCGCGCGCCAGGGCGGCTGGACCGCGCTCTCCTACGGCGCCGACATGTCCTGGGTACACCTGGGCTACGTCCCCGTGGTCGTGGAGAAACTCCGCTGGACCGATGCGGTCCTGGCCACCGCCGGAAAAAGGCAGCCCTACTTCCGCAGCGGCGCGGCGCCCGGCGCCGACGGCACCGGGCTGCTGCTGTCCGCCTCGGCGGGCGGCGCGCGCTTCGAGCGGGTCGGCGCCGAGCAGGACCAGTACGAGTCGCTCACCGCACGGCTGACACGGATCGCCCGCGCCGCCGGAAGCCCCACCTGACCGCGAAGGACACCGCGCTGATGCTCTCCGTCCCACCCGAGCCTCCCTTCCGGACCCTCCTGACCAGCAGGATCTGCTCCGCGCTGGCCGGCCCGGCCGTGCCGGTGCTGCTCGTCATGACGGTGCTCTCCACCGCGCACGGGCCGCGTACGCTGAGCGCCGTCCTCGCGGCCGAGGCGGCGCCCGCAGTGGTGTTCCTCTTCATCGGAGGAGTCGTCAGCGACCGCTTCTCGCGCCGTCGCCTGGTCGTCATGGCCGACGTCGTCAGTGCCGTCACCTGCGTGCTGCTGGCGGCGCTGCTGTGGAGCCATGCCGCCTCGGCGACGGCGCTCTGCGCCCTCGCCGCGGTCAACGGCGCCAATCAGGCCCTGCTGTTCCCGGCCTACCGGGCGCTGTTCCCAAGGACCGTCACACCGGCCAACCTGCAGGCCGCGAACAGCATCCGCAGTCTGGTCGGCTCCCTCAGCGGCATCGCCGGCCCGGCCCTGGCCGGCGCCCTGACGCCGCTGACGGGCCTGGCCGGGGCGTGGAGCGCGTGCGCGGTGGGCTACGCCGCCTCCGCTGTGCTGATGCTGCGGGTGGCGGTCGACGCCCAGGGCAGTACCGACGACTCGGTGCTCGCGCAGATGCGTTCCAGCTGGCGGTACTTCCGCAGCCAGCCCTGGCTCGTCGCGGTCGACGCGTACGCGGCGGTCTGGCATCTGATGGTGTGGGCACCCTTTCTGGTCGCCGGCGCCCTCGTGGTGGACCAGCGGTACGGGGGCGCGCACTCCTGGGGCTACCTGCAGGCCTCGATCGGCGCGGGGACGCTGCTCGGCGCGGTCCTGGCCAACCGGATGCGGGTGGCGCGCGTGCTGGTCGTCGCGGTGGCCGGGGTGGGGATCTTCGGCGCGGTCGACCTCGGCCTCGGGGCGGGTTTGCCGCTCGCCGCGCTGCTGGCCGCCGCCGCGGTCGGCGGCGTCGGCCTGTCCGTCGGCGACATCTGCTGGTCCGCGACGCTGCAGGCACGGGTGCCCGACGCCGTCCTCGGGCAGATCTTCAGTTACGACTACCTGGTCTCCGTGGCCTTGCTGCCCTTCGGCCTGATGCTGGTGCCGTCGCTGTCCGCGGCCTTCGGCAGCGTGACCCTGCTGACGGCCGGAGGGGTGGTCTCCTTCGCGGGGATGGTCGCCCTGTGGGTGCTTCCCTTCGTCCGCGGCGTCCTGGACGAGACCCCGGCCGTCGCCGGCCCGACCGCCGCCGAAGACCTGGCCGAGGCCGAAGCCCTGGCCGACGTCTGAGGAGCCGCCGCGCTGGACGGCACGCCACGGTCGGGCTCTACGCCGGGTAGGCGCGGGTCTGGGACGCCTTGACCGCCGCCCAGACCTCGCTGCCCTCGTGGAGGGCGAGGTCGGCGACGGCCGCCGGGGTGAGGTCCGCGGTGAGGCGGAGCGGCCCGGCGAGGTCGAGGCGGACCTGGTCGCCGTGGCGCTCCATGCCGACGACGGTGACCGGCCACTGGTTGCGCGCGCTGGTGTCCGGGCGGGCACGGTGGACGGTGACGGCCGCCGGTGCGAACGCGGCGAAGACCGGGCCGTCGACGGCGTCCGCGACGGCGAGGGCAGGCCCGTCGTCGAGGGTAACCTCGTGGCCGCCGGCCGTGCCGCGGAACAGGTTGAGGCCGACGAGGCGCGCGATGTAGTCGCTGCGCGGGTGGCGGGCGATGTCGGCGGGCGTCCCCTGCTGGACCGCGCGGCCGTGCTCCAGCACGACCAGACGGTCCGCCAGCACCATGGCGTCCAGCGGGTCGTGGGTGACCAGCACGGCGACCGCCTCGAACGCGGCCAGGTGGCGGCGCAGCGTGGTGCGGACCTCCAGCCGGGTGCGCGCGTCCAGGGCGGCCATGGGCTCGTCCAGGAGCAGCAGCCGCGGCCGGGGCGCGAGGGCGCGGGCCAGCGCGACGCGCTGCGCCTGGCCGCCGGACAGGGCGCGCGGGCGTGAGCGCGCGAGGTCGGCGAGGCCGACACGGTCGAGCCATTCGTGTGCGTGGGCGCGGGCCTCGTGCTTGGGGTGGCCGTGGGCGCGCAGTCCGAAGGCGACGTTGTCGAGCGCGGACAGGTGCGGGAAGAGCAGGTAGTCCTGGAAGACCACACCGACGGGCCGTAGCTCGGTCGGCACCCGGACGCGCGCCGCCGGGTCCTCCAGCAGCGTGCCGTCGAGCCGGAGGTGACCACCGGTCAGTTTGGCGAGGCCGGCCAGCGCGCGCAGCGCGGTGGTCTTGCCCGCGCCGTTGGGACCGAGCAGGGCGACGACCTCGCCGGAGGCGACGGTCAGCGGCAGGTCGAGCGAGAACGCGCCGCGGTCGACGACAAGCCGCGCGTCCAGCGCGGGCGAGGAGGGCTGCGGGGTCATGCCTGCGCTCCCGTCGTCCAGCGGCCGCGCAGCGCGAGCAGGACCGCGAGCGAGACGGCGAGCAGCACCAGGCTGAGCGCCACCGCCGCGTCGGGACTGTCCTGCAGCTGCAGGTAGACGGCCAGCGGCAGGGTCTGCGTGGTGCCGGGGAAGTTCCCCGCGAAGGTGATGGTCGCGCCGAACTCGCCCAGCGCACGGGCCCAGGCCAGCACCGCGCCCGCGCCGACGCCGGGGGCGATCAACGGCAGGGTCACCCGCCGGAAGACCTGGAACCGGGAGGCGCCGAGCGTCAGCGCGGCCTCCTCGTAGCGGGTGTCGGCGCCGCCCAGCGCGCCCTCGACGCTGAGCACCAGGAACGGCATCGCGACGAACGCCTCGGCGACGACGACGCCGGCCGTGGTGAACGGCAGCGTGATGCCGAAGGCGCTGTCGAGCCAGCGGCCGAGGACGCCGTTGCGGCCGAGGACCAGCAGCAGCGCGACGCCGCCGACGACGGGGGGCATCACGAGCGGCAGGGTGACCAGGGTGCGGGCGAGCCGTCGCCCGGGGAACTCGGTGCGGGCCAGCAGCCAGGCGAGCGGCACGCCCAGCAGCAGCGACACCGCCGTCGCGGCCGTCGCCGTGATCAACGACAGGCGCAGCGCGGGCCAGACCACGTCGCCGCTGAGCAGCTGCGGCATGGCCCGCCAGGGCGCCCGGACGAGCAGGCCGACGAAGGGCAGCACCAGGAAGGCCAGGCCGACCACGGCGGGC